>CALDPX010000041.1 GCA_937911745.1 uncultured Alistipes sp.
GGTATCGCATTGGAGATGGGCAAAGGCTACAACTTCACTGCTGAGATCAACCCCGCTAACTTGGAGCTCAAACCCATCGAATTCACCGTTACCGAGGTTAAGGATTGGATTACTATCGATACTCCCGACAATCAGGTTGCTGAGAGCGAACTTTTGGCTGCTCTTCAACTTGGTGGCGTTGTTGAGTTGACTCAGGATCTCGTATTGACCGCTCCTTTGAATATCAACACAAATGCGGTACTTAATATGAACGGTTGCACTTTGACCGGTACCATTAATGTTGCAAAGGGTGCAAGTTTGACAGTGAATGATGGTGCTATTGTAAACAACGACGAGAGCACCAGCGGTATTGTTTCCAACGGCAACTTGACCTTGAATAACGTAGAAATCACCTCCGCACGTCACGCTTTGCGCATCGAGTCGGGCAAGGTGGTTATCGACGGTGGTGTTTACAAGGTTGCTCCTCTATCTGCTAAGACCCTCCATGCTTTGAATGTTGGTGATAGTGGTACTGTTGCAGAGGTGATTGTTAAGGCTGGTACTTTCATCGGTCCCAAAGGCACTATTGCAGACAGTGGCGCTGCTGTGGCTGTAAAGGCAGGTTCTAAGGTAACTATCGAGGGTGGTGACTTCTCGGGTGGTCTGCTCAATACTATTTCCAACAACGGCGAGATGATTATTTCGGGTGGTGTGTTTGATCAGGAGCCCAAGGCTGCTTGGTTGGCAAGTGGCTACTCGGTAACCAAAAACGACGGCAAGTGGGTTGTTGGTAAGTCTGTTACCACCGTTAGTGAACTCGTTGAGGCTCTTAATACTGAGGCTGAGGTTAATATTGATGCACCTATCGACAATGGTACAAATGTTACCACTATTCGCGACAACGACGTGGTTATCAATATGAATGATAATGAGGTTATCGCAGGTGGTCGAGGCACCAACAATTACGCTTTCAATCTCTATGGTTCAAATGTAGAGGTTAACGATGTTAATCTTGATGGTGCAGGTTTTGCTGTTCTGGATAACTCGGAGGTTACCGTTAACAGCGGCGCAATTGCTGCTAAACCTGGTAAATCGGGTCGTAATATGTTCTATGTTGTCGGCAACTCTACCGTAACCGTAAATGAGGGTACCTACACTTTCGACCGTACGTCGTGCTACTTCGTATATGTTGACGCCGGTTCTACTTGCTACATCAATGGTGGTCATTATGAGAAACCTCTTGCAAACAGCGCATCGAAAGACTCGTTTGTGAATAATGCAAGCACAGGTAAGGTAATCATCACCGGTGGTACTTTCAATGTTGATCCTACCAAGTGGTTGGCAGATGGTTATAAGGCTGTGAAGAGTGGTAAGATTTGGACTGTATCGGCTGAATAAGAGGATATAAACCAAACAAAACTTTGGGATTAGTTTCCCTTTCGGGCGGGCTGCACCTTTGTAGCCCGCCTATTTTTTATTTGAAAGAGAGGTTTCTGAGAAAACTGGGTATCTTCAAGTGATTACCTTGCTACGCTCGGTGATCACTTTGTCCCGAAGAGGCGAATGAAAGCAAGACCTGCCAAAGGCAGGTACTCTTTTGATTTAATGAGAAGGCTATTTTGAGTAAACTCAACAGCCTTCCCACTAAATCAAAAGACCACTCGCAGAATGCGAGTGGTCTTTCTTTCATTCTCTGTCGGGGTGAAGTGATTCGAACACTCGACCCCCTGCTCCCAAAGCGTATCAACAAGCACCATTTGTTTCTAAGTATCAATAATTTACATTTGCGACCACTTTTGCGATTTGCACGCTATTATTTCAGTTTTGTGCCCACTTTTTCTTTTTTATCTACTTTTTTAGCAATAACACCATCCAACAACTCGCGCATCAACCGGTTCTCATATTCAAGTTTCTTCACCCTATCGTAGTCCTCCATCGAGATGATGGGGAACTCGTTGTAGAAGTAAGATACGCTCTCGCCAATAGCGCCGGCTATACGCTCTATTATAGAGCTGCGGACATCGTTGGAGTTGAGGTAGCCGTGCAAGTTTTGGGGACTCTCACCTATCCTCGCAGCCACCTCTCTGAGGGTTATTCCTTTTGCCTTCACTCGGGCTTTTATCTCAGCTCCTTTCATTACTCTATCTGAAATGCCTAAATGCTCTTCTAAAACCTTTTTCCTCTGCCTCTTTAACTGTCATAGCATAAAACTCCCCCCTTGATTCATCTATTATTGTACGATGCCATTGCTGGTCAAATGGTAGGTGATAAATTTTATTTCCATTATTTATGTTACACTTGATGAGAGGCACCATATATTTGATTCTCTCAATAGGCGTGTGCGTTGTAATTACTTTTATCTTCAAGTGCTTTGCAAATCTTTGCGCAACATCAGATAAAGGAGTAGGAGTAACAATAACAGGTACTACATTTTCTGTGTCGGGTATTAACATCCAATCACTATACTTCATTTCTCGTTCTATCTTAAACTCCACAGCTGTTCCCAGTGTTTGACACATTGTGTTCTCGTGAATTTCTTTGGACATTGCCCAACATTTACACTGTATAATATATGTGGCACCTTCGGTGTAGTAAATAATATCTCGTCCCAAATCATTTATCCCTCTTCTAATGCCATACATATCTACTTTATTATAGGGCTTATAGGACCTATGTTTCTTTATTTCTTGTCCAATGTACATTTCATAAATTCTTCCTATCCACGCCTTGGGTACATTTTTTATCCATCTATCCAATGCAAGTTGATTGCGTTCTATTGTTGAGAGGTTTTTCCATTCGTCTGCATCTATATAGTCGTGAGTTCTGTCATAGGATGATGAGATCTCTTCTATATCAATGTTTGCTTCCCCCAATTCTAATAAATCAGTTTCTGCATCATCATCTAAATACATAGATAACTCTGGATATATGATTTTTAGAAATTCAATTTTGTATTGCAAAGATTTTAATTGTGTAACATATTCTTTTGTCCTACTTTTCAGTTTTTTTACTGTTTCGGCGGCAGAATAGGCTGGGTGATCTTTGTAACACAAATACTCTTCTTCTTCATCGTATAATAGTAATTCTATGTCGGCGGTCATTTGAGCAACTGAGTTAAAGGGGGTAGAACTTGATAGTAATTGTTTTACAATTCGCTCTCGTTCTTCTACTTCATCTTGTTTTTTCACTATTTCGGCGTCAAACTCACGGCGTTCTGCTATAAGTCGATTCTGTTTCTTAACTAGTTCTTCGTCTTTTTTTGTAATGTGCATTGCCCATAGAATAAATACTACGGACAACCCTATAACAAGGAGTATTATTGCGATCGGACCCGATTCTATTGCTCTTTTTGATATTGCTATGCAAAAAAACACCATAGTAGCCAACAAAGTAAAAATTAAAGAAAGACCCGTCAATGCACCCGCAATGCCATTGAAATCGTCTTCAAAATTTGACATACATACTGATTAAATCAACAACCTAATCGAAATAGTCGATTATTGCTTTCAAAATTTTTTCACTAATCAGGGGTTAATGGTATAATTAGGCAGTGGCGGACTCCCCTTTTTCGGTTGAGGTGCCACACTCTTTTTCGAGAAGAGCAATGTAGTGGTGATTGATGGAGAGCTGGCGTTGGAGCGTAACCACCTGTTCACGGAGTCGTACTACCTCTTCTTGTAGTTCCTTGCGCGAAGGTGTGTCTGATAGCGATTCAACAGCTTCCAATATAGCCCCACCACAACCCCTGCGTTTTTTTGGCGTGGGTACATCGTCCTCATCAAAAAAATATGAAATTGGAACATTGAAAATTTTTGCACACTCCTTAATTATGGAAGTACTCACGTCCTCTTTCTCATAAATGGCAGATACGGCAGGACGTGTTACACCTAGTAACTCAGCCAACCGTGTTGCGGTCATTTTTCTTTCCTCCGCTAACATCTTGATTTTCTTTCCAATAAACATAGCAATGAAATTTTTTGTTTCTTTTATAGCGAAATTTTTTGTTTCTTTTGGAAAGTTTTATTTACCTTTGCACTACCAAGTTAGTAAAAAGAAAATGTTTTACCAAATAAAAATAGACGATGGCAGTAGAGAAAGACAGTAGTATAAGGGGGATTTTGGAGAGGCTCAATGTGGGTGACGTTCACGTTTTCCCCATCGAGAAGCTTCCCTCGGTAAAGACAGCCTGCTCGATGTACGGCGCGATGTGGGGGCGTTACTATCGCACCTCGATGGATCGCCCGGCACACGCGGTGATTGTAACGAGGATGGAGTAGGCACAACGGCTTAGTGTTCGCTGGCGAACCTTAAAGGTTCTGCAATGTGTGTGGCAAAACATCAACCGCGAGGAGAGTGTTTTACAAAGGAATAGGAAAAATTCAGGGTATCTCATAAGCTTTTTTCATATGTTTGATAAGATAAGACCAGAGGACCCCATCTGTGAAGATCGTAGTCCTCAGCCTTAGTTCGCCAGCAGCACTACTTTAATAGAAACACAAACCAAAAAATACAAACGCTATGGCATTATTTGGAACAAAAGTCAATGGAGTGTGGATGTCGTGGAAACAGGTCCGCAGATACATCCACCAGCAAGAGGCTGAATTTGCAGTCCTCAAACAGGCAAGCGAGGAGGAAATATCTAAGCTGAAAGTAACACACGAAGAGAGTACTCGTCGCCTTCGTCACGAGCGCGAAATGGACAAGTCAACTATCGCCACTCTCAACTCGAAGGTTGAGAGGTTGCAGAGTGAAGCAGCGGCAGCGGACAAGAGAATTCAGGAGCAGGATGTGGTAATTCGTAATCTTGCGGACGAGAACTCGGCTCTCAGGGAGAAGAACCGCGACCTCCGCGCTCGCATCAACACGCTCTCCGGGCAAAACGCTAAGATGAAGAAGCAAATTGATGCCCTCCCGCAGCGAGGTGAGAATGGAAGGTTTGTAAAAAAGAAAGCCGATGCTCCCGAGTTGAAACCCGAGAGCGTTGAGGCTAAGCATAAAGTAACAGATAAATAGGAAAAGTTATGCCACGAGTATATAACAGGAGCTTCACCCAGCGCGAGCGTTGGATGAAACTCAGCGAGGTGGTAAACTTCTCGGGGAAATCACGCTCTACCATATACCGCTATATCGAGGCAGGGAAGCTGCGCCCAAGGTACCAAGAGAGGGCTTCGGGGACACTTGCTATGAGATTCGCGGAGAGTGAAGTCAAACAACTATTCGAGCCTATGACAGCCATGGAGGCAATGGCTCGAATCAATTAATACAAGGTCGGTCCGCCTATAAGGGACATCTTCATTTAAGTTTGGGTTAGTAGTTTTATTGATTGAACCCCTTTTAGCCGTGACGGTCCAAAGGGGTAAGGGGTAGGTACGCCAACGGTAGACGGTTTGAGCCATTGCGATGTGCCAGCAATTGCTCAAATAGCAGAGGGTTCGACTCCCTTCTTACCCACTACGATTGAACAAATAATATGGGCAAAGACAAAGGATACATTAGGCTCTATCGCTCTTTTCTCGAAACCGAGGAGTGGCAGAAACCGAGGGCATTTAGCGAAGCAGAGGCTTGGCTCTGGCTCTTGCTGGCTGCTCACTATTCTCACGAGGAGAGGACCGTTGAGGTTGGCGACAAAGAGGTCATCATAAAGCGAGGACAACTCCTCGTAACTTACCGCAATCTTGCAAAAGAGTGGGGTTGGTCGAAATCGTCCGTATCGAGGTACTTGGGACACAAGTTGGGACAGCGCAAAATAAAAATAGGGACACAAGTTGGGACACTCGGAACACTCATAACAATTTGTAACTATGAGAAATATAACTCTCCTGATTTGGAAAGTGGGACAGCAAGTGGGACAGCAAACCTCAAAAAGTGGGACAGCAGGTGGGACATAAAAGAAGAAAAGTATATAAATAAATACAAGAAAGAAAACACACATACACTTGTTAAATTACTAAGGGGGGTGTGGGGGGAAGGCGCCACTTACCACATCATTTGCAACTGCAAAAAATACAGCTGCGATGATATACTCTTCGCTACCTACTGCATCGCCACAGCCAGGTGGATGGAGCACAACACCCCGGGCGTTTGCAATCTCAGACAGCAGCTCACCATCGAGGAGTTTAGGCAATTAGTCTTTCGCTACGACATACACGACATCGGGCGACTACTTGTGGCAATGGAGAATAGTAAGTCCATAAAGAAGCGCACTAGCGTATATCACACACTTGTCAGCTTTATCAACCGCGACTTTGTGTGCCAGGATAGACTCGATCGTCAGCGTTGTGGCGACCATTACCGCACTCCTCAACAAGACTTGGAGCGTACCGGTGTCGAAACAATAGTAGTATTCAGAGACAAACTCTACAAAAAAGAATAACCATGACAATCTTGGAAGCAAACATCTACACCACCCTCGACTTTATCGAGGCGGAGAAAGCTCTGGCAAATATCGAGCCGAATCACACTTTGCTCATTAAAGACAAACTACTCGAAAGAGCAACCGAGCGTATAGGACACTCTATCAGCAGTGACGAATTGTACTCTACTCTCCTTGCTCTTCAAGCGCAAGGGAGAATACATATGGGCAATACGCTAAATGACAAGTACATCAAAATTATCTATCGCGAAATAGAAAGCAGTTTATGAGTGAAGCAAGTAGAAGATATAATATCGACGTCATCCTTGACGAGCAGCGTAAAGAGCGCGAGAAGGCGTTGAGCATCGTTGCCCTGGTCAGGGCGCAGGAGCGCGAAAAGGAGCGCAACTTTGTGATGCGCTGGGTGCAGGACCCCGAAGACCACACCCTATGGCGTTGGCTACCTATCAAACCCCGAAAGAAAACTAAAAAGCAGTAGGCTATGGCTCGTGTACATTTTTATTCGCCTTCGCTTGACCGCAATTTCACATTTGAAGAATGGACAGCATACCTCCGCGAGCATCCCAATGCCAGAGAGGAGATTGTTGCCCGACACAAAACCTTCGAGTTTAATGTCCACGGAGTATGCCTCAATCCCGAGGTGCCCATTATGGAGAGCGAGAGAGGCTGGGGATTTAAGGTGCAGGTTGCGCAAAGTCCTAATGGTAGGTGGAGTGCAAGCAACCACTATTTTTACTCTGATGCGAGTGGTGGTGCACTCCCCGTGTTCCTCAATAGAAATGAGGGCTATAAAACAAAAGCCGAAGCCATCAACGAAGAATTGATGTATATCATTGAAAGATTTACCAACAACAAAGCACCTGCGGAAGCAATCAAACGCGCCAAGCAACAGAGATGCGCACAGGTAGTAATTCAACAAACACTTTTTGAAGTTATGAGAATTAAAGAATTAAGCGTTGGCGATTGGGTAACATACGATAAGTGTTCCGATCCAGTACAAATTTTGGGTGTGGACTCCCGCAATGGTAAATGTGTGGTAATGAATGATAGTTGTTATCCCAGTGGAGTAATAGGTTTCATTGATAATGTGCACCCAATCCCACTCACTCCCGAAATCTTGGAGAAGAATAGCATCAGTAAGACTTATGAGAGTGATGAATATGCCGTTTACAAAGGCGAAGGGTTTAATGTAACCGAGTACTATACCGAATTGTGGGAATTTGAGAGTCATCGCAATAGGCTTATGATAAAGAATGTTCACCAACTTCAACACGCCCTCAGCTTGGCAGGCATAGAAAAGGAGATTGAGGTATGACAATCGAAACGAAGTACAACATCGGGGATGAGGTGTGGGGCGCAGCACACGAAGAGATTTGGAGTGGTAGAATTACAGCAATATCAACCTATCATCATTTCGGGATGAGTTGCATTGTGTATAAGGTTTTTGTTGAAAAGGAGATGCACTTTTATTTCAAAGAGCAAGACCTTTCCCCACCAAAGAAGAATTGCTAAAAAGTTTGTAGGTATGAAAGCAAGTGATTGGATAAGCGTAGAAGATAGGCTACCGAAGATAGGAGAAAGGGTAATGGTATGCCAACAATTCAACGATGGTAGCACCTTTGCACGAATGGCAACGCGAGTGCAAATAAATCAAACGGACCGGTGGTATGATGATGAGGGCTTTGAGTTAGAATATATCACTCATTGGCAGAAGATAGTTTTACCGAAAAAGAAATAGTTATGTATCAAGCATTGATAAAGTTTGTAGAGTATGATACTACACAAAGGAGATAGAGTTTGGTTTAAGGGCGATAAAAAGCCATTTCGAGTAAGAGCCGCAAATGAGAAATTTGCAATATGCACAAAGCCGTATAACTTCCAGCCCAAAACAGTCATATACACGATTGTTGATTTTGAATGGGGTATGAGAGGAATGGATAATATGATATTCGGCATCTACTCATACTATTCTGATGAGGAGTGTGAGGAAGCATTGCAGGCTCTTATTAACGGAGATTTAGAGGTGTCATCAAGAACGCATAAACACACAAGGATTGAAATCGTAAGGGTAAATAATAAGTATTTGGAGGATAAGCGATGAAAGACCGCAATAAAACATTAGAGCAACGAGCGCAAGACTTCGTAAGTAGCGGAGAATACTCGCCAACTCTTAAAGAGTGTTATATTGCTGGTGCAGCGGAAGAACATCTATTGCTCACGCATTGGAACAACATCGAGGAAGACAAAGATGGCTTTGCAACCAATAAGGCTTATGCCGAGATAACAGCGAGTGTGCCTATCTTGGTAAAAGACATTGTTTGGGGAGAGATGTTTGTTATTGACAAAAACAATATGGTTGATTGGAGTGGAGATTTGCAACTTCACCCAAACCAATACAAATGGAGAAAAATACACGAGTAAAAATTTGAAGATTTTTCAAAAACTTTCACATTTTTTCAATTAACACATTAACATCATTATGGAGATTAACAAAGAACAGAAGTACATTGTACGCGCCGTACAGGCAGGCGTATTTTATGGCAACATCAAAGAGAAGAATGGAGATGAGGTCACGATGACCAACGTGAGGTGCCTCTGGTACTGGGATGGTGCTGCATCCCTCTGTCAACTCGCAGTTGAGGGAGTTAAAAGACCTGGCAACTGCAAGTTTACAGTTACGGTCCCTGAACTCACAATCCTCAATGCATGTGAAATCATACCCTGCTCCAATGAGGCAGTGAATAACATTGATGCTGTATCGGTATGGAAAAGGTAGATAAAATCAGGCAATTTCTTTCCTCGGGCTCGGGCTCGGGCTCGGGCTCGGGCTCGGGCGAGGGCTGGGGCTGGGGCTCGGGCTCGGGCTCGGGCTCGGGCTCGGGCTGGGGCTCGGGCTCGGGCTCGGGCTGGGGCGAGGACTCGGGCGAGGGCTCGGGCTCGGGCG
The DNA here is from genome assembly GCA_937911745.1 of uncultured Alistipes sp. Taxonomy (GTDB): domain Bacteria; phylum Bacteroidota; class Bacteroidia; order Bacteroidales; family Rikenellaceae; genus Tidjanibacter. The sequence goes on from CALDPX010000041.1 coordinate 9,297, forward strand.
AGGGCTCGGGCGAGGGCTGGGGCTGGGGCTGGGGCTGGGGCGAGGGCTCGGGCTCGGGCTATGGCTATGGCTCTGGCTATGGCATACAATCTTACAATGGCAAGATTGTATATATGGTGGATAATATCAGAACTATCATTGACAGCGTTCACGGTTCATACGCCAAAGGCTCTATACTCAACAGCGACCTTACACTCACATCCTGCTATATTGCCAAGCGAGGAAATTATTTCGCACACGGCAAGACGCTTGCCGAGGCAGTGAGAGATGCTGAGAGTAAATATACGAAGAATCTACCTACCGAAGAGCGCATACGTCTATTTGTTGAGGCTCACCCTGTTGCCAATCCCGAAACTCGTTATGCGGCAACAGACCTCTATGAGTGGCACCACACGCTCACCGGCAGTTGCGAGTTTGGGCGCAAAGAGTTCGCTCGCGATCACAACATCGATATTGACTCTGCAACATTTACTGTTGAGGAGTTTATAAAACTTACAGAAAACGCCTACGGAGGCGACATTATTAAACAACTTAAACAACATTATTACGATGCAAAACATTAGCAGAGGTATTTTGGGCTACGCAGGGATGTACGCATTCCAGACCAAAGCCGAGGCGTTGCAGTACGCCATTGATTTTACCGCCATTCACGCCGATGGTGGTCTCAAAGCAGACTACGAGGCAGCTAAGGAGATGTTCGACTTCATTTGCAAGAATGTCAAACTGCCCGAAACAAAGAGTGAGAGCCTTGATGATTTTATGAGTAAGTCATCGGACTTTCTCGACTCGCTCTATAAGAGTCTTGATTCTATTAAGGAGAAGGGGTGCCCAGCAACGCCCGAAGAGTGCTGTGAGAATCGCGATGAGCGTGGTCCCTCCGAGGTACCACCCGCAAGACCCTTGGACGAAGCACCCGACTTTATGGCTGATGGTCCTGTTGTTAATCCCAATGGACCTTTTACTGCTGAGTAGGAACGTCATCGGGAAGTTTACTTCCTAAACAAATCGGGAGGGATAGCCAACTAATCGGATAGGTTGGAGAATTGGCGACACTTTTAGGAGTGCTATACGAATCTGGGACGTTAGGGCAGTTCGAGCCTGCCCCCCTCCCCGAAAATTCAAAGAGTATGAATAATAAACTTGCCTGCGCCCAATTGATGGCGCGAACACAAAAGCACCAAACAGACATTCTATGGGCGCCTATTACGCCAGAGGAGGAGAAGTTGGCAACACCAGCTACCATAAAGATATTGTTACTCTTCACCGTACTTAACCTGGCAACAGCCGATATTAAGTTTGAATTTGATGCAGCTCGTCTATATCGCCAGCGCACGAAAAAAACTATTAATGAAGTTGAGGATATGGTTACTCGTTTATTCAATAGGCTTTGCACCCGATTGAAAAATGACAATCCAAACACCATCCAAAAGTACTACAATATCTACATCTATGTTTGCGAAAAAGTAGCTCGGGCTATATTACTCAAAGGTCCAGAGAGAAGTGTTAATATAGCATTAGCGTGCTGTCGACTTATGGGCAAGTACAATGATTCGATCGAAAGGTTCTGCGTTCCCGAGGTGTTGCCACTTCATCATATTGTGAAAAAATTGCAAACGCTTTCGATAAAAGACTACAACATTGACAGTATAATTGAATTAACAATTTCTAAAATGGTCGGATAGTATGATACACAAATGGACCACACAAGAGGAAGAGTTTCTGCGCACGAACTATCCTCACATCGGGTGCAAGCAATGCGCCATCAAGTTGGGTATAGAAAGGAGCAAAGTAAAAGCAAAGGCTTCCAATATGTCGTTGATAGGTCCTCGCAGAGAACCTTTGACACCTGAGCAAATAGAATGGTTTATAGCAGCCTACCCAAACACTTCAACGTCACACATAGCATCAACTCTCGGGATTAGTCGAAGTATGGTTTACCACTTAGCAGAGACTTACAACCTTCACAAGACAACAGAATTTATTTCTCAGATTCGTCGAGAGATGTTCGATAGTATCGGGTTGAGGGCACATCAGTTTCAGCCCGGACACATACCATTCAGCAAGGGGAGGAAAATGTCAGAGTGGATGTCTCCTGAGGGGATAGCACGCAGTTCAGCCACTCGCTTTCACAAGGGGAATCGTCCGAAAAATTGGAGACCCGTTGGTTCCGAAAGAGTGAATATCTATGGTTATATAGAAGTTAAGGTTGAGGAAGGGCGGTATGGTTGGGCTCAAAAGCATCGTGTTGTTTGGGAAGAAGCAAATGGACCAATACCAGCAGGGTATAATGTGATGTTTCGAGATGGAAATAAACAGAATTGCGTTCTCGATAATCTTTACCTGGCGAGCAACCGAGAAAAGATGGCACGAAATACAATACACAACTACCCCAAAGACTTGAAAAACGTGATGATGTTGAGGGGATTAGTGAAAAGAGAAATTAATAAACAAACGAAGACAGCAGCAAAATGAAAAAATGCACTATTGAGGATCTGCGAATGGAGCTATTCGACACCCTCGTGAAATTAAAATCCAACAACGATAAATCGTGTTCACCGTGTGAGAAATGCTCAATCGAGGAAGCACAAGCCGTGTGCGATGTTGCGCACGAGATTACAGATACCTTTAAGGTTCAGGTCCAAGCGATGCACGTTTTGTCCAAAGCAGACAATCCCAAAGCTGTTACTGAGTTCCTAATAGGAAATGGTTTTACTGAAATGTCAACGCCTGCACTATCTCAGAGAGATCGTTAAATATGAAGAAGTACAAGTGGAACGAAAATGGAGTCTGTCTCAATCCGGAATCACCCATTAACACAATCAATGGTAGACGTGGTTTTAGTATAGAGGTGGCGCAGGCTCCCGATGGCACCTATCGCGCGGGGCATCACATAGTATTCCCTGCCGGCGGAATGGCGATACACGGAACCAACATAAAGGGAGATGTATATCGGTCCGACAAAGAGGCAATCCGATCGGAGTTAAAGAAAGTTATTGCTCGCCGCGATTGCCCTAAGGAGGTGGCAAAGGCTGCCAGAGGTTTCTTAATGGAATACATATTTGAACAACAAAAACTATTTTAATCAATTATGAAAATAAAACTTACGGAAGCCACAATGTGTGCGCACGACAAACACGAGTTGATTAATTACCCTCGCTCTGGGTTTAAGCCTAAACCACAACTTGCGGTAGGTACCGAGTTGGAAGTAGAAGAGGAGTGGTGCAATTTTTACGGCTGCTATTACAGATGCAAAACCGCAGATGGTGTATATGACATTCCGAAAGAAAACGCAGAAATTGTAAAATGAAAAATCTTTCCACAATGTTTAGCTCTGCTAGCGATGAATGGGCAACCCCGCAGGAGTTCTTTGATAAGCTCAACGAGGAGTTCCACTTCACGCTTGATCCCTGCGCTTTATCGACTAATGCAAAGTGTGATAAATTCTTTACACCTGTCGAGGATGGTTTAATTCAAGATTGGGGGGGGGGAGACGGTGTTTTGCAATCCTCCTTATGGTCGGGCAATAAGTCACTGGGTGCGCAAGTGTATGGAAGAGTCGCAGAAACCGAACACCATAGTTGTGGCATTGCTCCCTGCACGCACGGATACTCGCTATTTTCACGAGTACATATATCAGAAAGCGAAAGAGATACGATTCGTAAGGGGACGTTTGAAATTTGGCGGGTGTAAGAACTCTGCTCCATTCCCATCTATGGTAGTTATTTTTTAACTTAAAAATTCTCAAATATGAAAATAATTAAAGTAGGCGATTTATCACCAATGGAGTTTACCTGTGATGTTTGTAATACGGTTTTCGAGGCAGACATGAGGGATTATATAGAAAAGGAATTCAGGTTTTGCTCTATACCACCTGACAGAGGATATCCCAAAGAAGTCGTAGAGCAACATACGACAGTCGAAACAGAAAGAGGCGTTTATTGTCCTGTTTGCAAAAAATTCATCTGCTTGTCAGAAGGTAAAATAGAAAAATTATGATAAATATAGTTCGTGAATTAGCGCACAAACACCACATTTTTATTGGGGTAGAACCTCAATGTAGTGGTTGGGAGTTGTCTTACAAATACACAATCAAAGAACCGTTATACAGCAAATTTGAATATCAAGGGTATTATATGGGAGTTGAGCTTAAAAGCGAAGAATCCTTTGATAGTTATGACGAGGCTCTGTTTAGTGGAGTACAATACGTCATGGCTAATGCCAGAAGAGCCCATAACGGAATGTTAACATTAACCAAAGAATAAAAACTATGAAATTAAAACCTTCATTTGACAACGTGCTGGTGCATACGCTGCGCAAAGATTCCTAATAGACGAGGCTTGTGAGTGGCTAAAAAACGAAGCCTATTTTTCAGTAAATGATAATACCGGCTGTCTTGATCATGAAGATTTAATATCGAGATTTAGAAAAGCAATGGAGGAGTGACGAAGAGTTATTAAAGAGTTTGTAGAGTATGGAGTATAGAATATCAAGAGCAAGCGACTATGGTTGCGAAAAGAATAGCCCTTGTAAGCAAGCCGTTTGTACGGGCAAAGATAAATACGATTATAATATATGGACTATTAAGATAGATACTCTTGCCGATATAAATGCGCTTATAGGTGAGGTCGGTAAAATAGTTATCTACCCCTCCAACGAGATAATAATTTACGATGATTATATAGAGTAACACTATGAAGCAATATACAACACCCGAACAGACCGCCAAACTGATAGAGTTGGGGTTTGAGAAGCCGAAGTTCGTTAGAGGGTATAGACAAGGTGAAACACGCAGGATAATAACCTCTTTTGGCGTATTAGAAACAACTAATGATGTGAGTCGACCCATATTAGACTACTCTATTGGCGAATTATTGAATATATTACCTAACACCTTTACTTGGCAAGGCGTAGTGTATGCCTTATCTGTATCTGGCGGGAATGCAATTTGTAGCGAGATAGGTTGTTCTTGGTCGATTTATTATATTCCCAATGCTCATGTTGATGTAATTGGATGCACCAGAGATGAACTTATAGATGCACTTTACAGTTTAATTATTAAACTAAAAAAAATAGATGTGTTATAAAATGAAATTAAAACCTTTATTTGACAATGTGTTGGTTCTTCCCAAAGAGGCAGACCAACGAACAGCGGCAGGTTTAATTCTTCCCGAGACCGCACAAGAATCTCCTCTAATCGGTACTGTTCTGGCAGTGGGCGGCGGTACGCCTGATTGCGCAATGGAAGTGGCGGTGGGAGATATGGTGATCTATGCGAAGTATGTTGGCTCTGATGTTGATGTCGATGGCACTCGCCACATCATCCTAAACCAGCGCAGCATTCTCGCAAAAATCGAGCAAGAAAAATGAAAAATTCGGCAACTATAATAATAGGCGGACTATGCTCTTTGGGGATGTGGGCTCAATGTGTGTGTATATTCCTACCTGATAGATTCTCGATTGCTCAGCTCGGCGCAGTCAATCTTGCCGATCCCCAATGGTGGCAGTTCCTAACGCACCTATGGCTACACGGCTCACCACTTCACTTTGTTGTAAACATCTTGGTGTTTATACCATTTGCCCGAGAGGTTGAGAGTAGAATGGGGGTATTACCCTTTGTTGTAGGCTACCTCGCGTGTGGCGCCTTTGCCTCGGCTATGGCATTGTCATATATGCCTTCCGAAGGATATATCGTAGGGTGTTCTGGTGCGGTATTCGGGGTTATAGCTATGTATGGTGTGTTGTTTTTTAGAAGCCACATCAGATGGTTATTCCTCCCGAGACCTATTCTGGTGTGGCTATTCCTGATTCTGCTCGTTATCGTTGAGATTATATGCTGTGTTGCGGGATATAAAAACTCTATCATACACTTATGTGGTATGTTTGTGGGGTTGTGTTTCACATTAGGGTGGCTATTGGGCAATAAAGTAAACAATAAAAAAGCATAAAAAAGTTTGGTAGTTAGTAAATAATTACTATCTTTGTTCTTGAAATCGAAAATACAAAATACTATTCTATTGGGTACACTCCAAGTAGAATAAATATATTAACAGTCATAGCAACGATTGTGTGGTGCGGTCCGCAGGAAACCAGGACCAAAAATACCCAATGAGTATTTTCGATTTCAACACCTTGCAATCGTTGCTTATTTTGTATTTACACATTATGAAATCGAAAATTTACTCATTGGGAAGCAGTGCTGTCGGCACTATTGAAGTTTTGGATGCACCATCCATATCGATTAGGCAAAGAGCAATCAACATCATTCTTCGCCCATACATCAATAGTCTATATCATAGATATATGGGTAAGTTTATGGCACTTGCCAAGAGGATTAACAAGCGCCCCACCACTGGCAACGCCATAACCGATTTAAGAATGAACGAGTTTGAACTAAGATGGTTGATGCGCGGTTTCCTCCGTTTTCGTTGGCGCCGTTGGGCAATCAGTAGATTCTGTGTGGACCTCGAACGCAATAGTGACCTTGCCGACACCATTCTATCTCTGCAAGATTGGAATAAGTGGAAATGGGTAAACGAGGGCATTAGACTTCTCGACAAACAAATAGATAACCTTCGCCGTAGTGCATAAAAGATGATGATATGAGACAGCTGAGATTAAAATTTGAAGGTATAGATGACTTTAATCGTTCTGTATTTGTACGCCCCGAGACCGGAATGCGATGTGGAGACACCAATAATCTATTTGCCCTAAACGCTACCAAGGAAGAGGTTATGCGGTTCTATAATAACCAACCAAAGCCTTTAAGGGACTTTCTTGTTATATTCGGTTATAGATTTGGTTGCGAACCCGATGGAGTTTCCCTTGCAAAGGATGTCGAGGTTATCATTATTCCAGATGATGTGGATGATATATAGAATAAGGACACCCCACGGTGTCCTTATTCTATTATAGGTTGCAAGTTGAGAATCCGCAGCAGGGGCAGACGAGGCAGTGTGCCCCTTCAAGAGTGGCTCCGCAATCCGGGCATATGCCAGCTGCAAGGTACTGCTCCACCTCTTCTGCGTCCGTGATCCGTGCCCATTGATTAGAGTTTGCTGTGTCCATATTTTACTTTTAGTTTTTTATTTTGGTCCTGTTCAGCCACAGCAACCACATAACCACCCTCTTGCAAACGTTTCAGTGCTTCCGCAGCTCTCCGTTGCGATAAACCGCGCAAATAAGATTTGCGGTAGTCGAATATGCGTCCACACTTGGGGCACATTCCCACAGCATCGATATTATACATATATCTCTCTCGTTTGCCGATGTGAGCGTGTGATGCGTAACACACATAGCCAACATAGTCTCTTTGATGAGCGCAGAAGAGTTCTCGAAGCCACTGATAGAACTCTTCACGCCTACGCTTCTTTTCTGCTTTCCTACGCTCTTTTTCCGCAAGCATAATCTTTACATTTTGATTGTTTTCCATATATACACGTTTTTACCAAGTGAAATGAATTTGTGATAAAAGTGACACTTTATCTTAATCGTCGCAAGTATTTGATATAGTGTTCAATGTCAATGTGGGTAAAGGAGGCATTTTGCGAGCCTGTCACAAGAAGTGTGACACGATACCATCGAGCCGATGACGACACCCAGCGTATAATGCCGAGTTCCTTATCTGTTGTCTTGATTTCTCGCAGCGTTTTCCATTTACCGGTAGGAGAACTTGCACCCTCGATTATCACAGTAGTGGGGAGTGTGTCGTTATCATATCGTACCCATCGTGCCCATAATGACTCTATGCGTGTGTAGCGCATTGGTGATAGTTCGAAGGGACGTGTGACTATTTTTGCAGCAGTTGTTGTATTGTAGGTACGGTCCACCTCACTATCCAAAATATACAACTTTTGTTCTTGCTCAAAAATAAGAAGATTTTCATTGATTTTCTGTCCCTGATAGCCTCTGCTATACCACCTCCCACTATCGAGTGAATACACGAAACTTGGACGACTGTCCTCTTCCCAAGAGGAAACATCCACGATAAGTTCGTTGTATTTGTGGTTCAGCCACAGGTCTGCATAGTTGCGTGGCTCAGAGCGGTCAGGGCTCTCTATGGGTTGGCTGATGAGTGTAGCTTTGCGTCCTTCTAGGGCGTGTATGCCACGTTCTGTCACATAGAACACAACTCCATTTGCAGCTGTCGTTCGAGTGAGGGTGATACGGTCAAAGTTGATAAATGCCCAATTGGAGTAGACAATTTCGCCACTACCAACAACTGCTGCCCAAATACCTTTGTCTGTAAATACATATAGAGGTGTTTCGCCGAAGCGGCTATCTGCCAACATCTCGCTAACGGTATTGATGCTCTTGATGTGGGTTTCTGTATCGCCAATCTTATATGAGGTGTCGAATGGTAGGTTGAGGCAGTTGCCTGCTGCGCTAACTTGCATTCGATTGGGCTCAATGTAGTAAGGATTTTCTGTATCTGGTTGTTTATTTGTCAGAAGGTTAAAATCATCGCCTACTGGATATTTAATAGCCATAGTTGGAGGAAGAATATAGTAGGCGTAATTGTTGGCAGTTGCCGGTGTGAGCGCGAAAATTCTCATGTTTACCATGGTGTTTGCGTCAGGGGGTGCAGTTAAAAATAAATGCAGTTGCTCCGCCCGAGCATCAGGATAGCTGATGATTTTACCCCGCAACAAAAACTGGGTATTATTGCTCTCCAAAGTAAGGCTAAGAGATTTTTGCACGGTACATCCATTGTTTAGACTGACCTGGTAGAATGGATTTTGGTTTGCACTTGTTGAAAATATGGAAATGTTAGAGTAGCCCTCGAACATCCTGGTTGTGATATCCGCCAAGTGTAATCTCTCATTGTACTCGAATAGAGTTGTAGGCACAATCTCGTGGAGACTCTGGTTAGGAGTATAAATATCAACCTGTGAGGTGATATTTTTAAGTTTATCATAGCCAAGTTCAACAGCCCAAACATCATCATCTATTTCTTCAATCTTTTTCTCTTCAACTAAATATAAGGGTTGCTCGGGTAAACGATTGTCGGCATACGCCTCAGTTATAGAGATACTTTGAGCGGTGGGTTCTACCTCCAATTTCACGAAATTCTTCCCATTCTCGGTACTTGCTCGCAGTGTGCCATAAAAGGCATTTCTGCTATCACTCAATTTCTTGTAGTCGTATATGGTGTTTATGCGCGTAGCATATATGGCTACACGATCTATGAGCGGATTGTTTTTTATGTTTTCTGGAAGTATGACAGCAATACTTGGTAGAAATTTCCGCAGACGCGAAGTATCTGTCTCTCTTCTATCCTCGGGGACCCCATTATAGTCAGTATTCTCGAACATCATACACCACGCATCGGGGAGATACAGAGTGTCGTCCATTTTTAACTTTGCGAAGAGCCACTCGCGGTTTTCCTCTCCCTCGGAACATAGAATGCGCAATTCCGAAGGAGATACAATTGTACCATCCGCCATTTTATAGCACACGAGATAGCATAACTCTCCCCACCACATATTGCTGTTCTCCTCGGAAACAGCACGCTCCTCCAAGTTGTTTTCGATATCATATATGCGCCATATATCATACGCTTTGCCGCTTTCTGAGAGATTTGTGAATGCAGCATACCCTACTTCCACACCCTCTCCATAACTGGCGTACTCTAAAATTTCTACCGGCTGAGGAATTGTGTATTCGTTATATTGTAGTTTTAGTTGGTCCCATACGAAGTAATGCACTTTGCCGGCAACTAAGATAATAAGGACCTTTCCAAAATGAGATACGGTGACGGGCTCTTGTTCAATAGTCAAGGATCCACTGCCAATGTCAGAGAGTAGAATTATGGCATTAGATACTATTTTCTCAGTTGTACTTCTATCTTCAATAGTAACGACTACCAAATCTTTCATACCATCTGTTTCAGTGATGGCAATAAATACATTGTCCGGGCAGACTGGATGGTGATATAGTATTCTCAATGAATAACCTTGGGACTGCTCTACGCCATAGAGCGTTTTCTGAGGCACGATCGGACGCCACGCATTATTAATGTAGCGCAGGTTGTGTAAAGTCAGGCAGCTGCCTTGTGGAGCCATATTGTCGGGCGAGGATTGGTCCAAGCCGATAATAGGTATTGAAGTGATGGTCCTTTCTTTATTCATCTTTCTTAGTATTTATGAATGTTATATTGTTTTCTTGAAACTGTTGAAAGAATGCGTGAGTTGCTGATACTTTACTGTCGCCACCATTACTATCTTCTTTTTCTTCGCCAATCAATGGTTTATTTTCGGCGATAGAGTATGAGCCCTTTATAATGGCTAACAGGTCTTTGTTTTTTATGGCTCCTGGTGCTTCTTTCAGGCGAATAAGCATCTCGTTAGTTGATATTTCGAACATCTCTCGCATCTTACGCCGCTGCGCTTGGTCCCACTCGACATTATGTTCAACTATCGCTTCTGCCACGACCGTTGCGCTATCATCAGCTGTCGTTGAGTATTTATATTTTTCAGATGGCGATGCACTCTCCCACATCCTTTTCACTTTCATAGGATGAATACCGAACTCCCTAGCAGTAGCATTAAAACTTCCACTAGCCGCATAGTGAGCAAGCACCGCAGTGCGTGCGACATCCCCGATTGGACCATTTGTGCTTTTATTATTTGTCTTTTTCGCCATTTTTTATGGTAAGATTCTTCCGCAAAAATAAAGTTATCTTTTTATTTTTGAGCAGTTTTATAAAATTATTATAATATAACGTCAATGGATCCTATTACGATAGCAGCTCTAATCAACGGAGCAGTACAGGTTGGTGCTTCTGGCATCGGTTCCTTGATCGGTAATCTTAACCGCAAAAAAGCCGAAGATTTGATGGAATCGAGGAAACAAGAACTGAAAGAATTGCACGACAAGGAGATGTCGTCTGACTTTTTAGACCGTGCAGACTCCCAGTCGGTTCTACGTCAGGTTCGCCACAATCAAAAAGAACAGCAAGAAGCCTTAGGCAATGATGCCATAAAGACTGGTGCTACCGAGCAGTCAAAAGTTGCGGCAGCAGCCAAAGCAAATGAGCAGTACGCATCAACGGTTGCTCAGCTTGCAGGTATCGGTTCGCAGCATAAAGATAACGTGCAACAACGATATCTGCAATCCACTCAGGGATTGGATAATTTGAAAATCCAAAATCTTATGGATACCAGCGGCATCGACAAAACGCTTCAAAACCTTGCATCTACGGGGAATTCAATTATGCAACTATACGCTTATTAGGTTATGACGACAAAAAATAATCCGAATCAACCTGCTGCTGGTACTTATGAATACTACTTCGGCGAGGAACGTAAACAGGAGCAGCAAGCCAACCCCTCCATATCTCCTGAACTGACCGAACAGCAAACACCGGTTACCAATCCCTCGATATCTCCCGACCTTGCACCCTCGGAATCTGACGCATTCCGAGTTAGGGGTATTAAGCCCGGTGCAGCAATTGAGAAGGGAAGTGGCATTGATGCTCAGAAAGCGAAACAGTTGGAACAATCCACCAAGCCACAACCTGTTGATGAAGTTCGCCAGAGAATAGCAGATGGCGAGGAGCCTTACTTGGCGCTAATTCAAAATAGAAAACCAAAAAAGGATGTGGCGAAAGAGGCTAACCTTAGAAAGGCTGGGCGCCTCACTGCTATTACCAATGCTCTTGCCACTTTGGCAGGGGCTATACCTGGTGCATTGAGTTCGGGCAGGGGTTATATGCCACAAGTGCAGCGTAGCGAGGAGCCATTCTTAGCACAACTCGCCCAGCTCGAAGAGGATTATGATGTCGCGAATAAGGAGTACGAGCAGCTTAAAACCTCTGCCCGTATGCAGGACCTCTCGCGCAAACTGAGTCTTGCGGACCAGGCGAAAGCCGAGGAGAAGGCAAAGACAGAAAAAAAAGAACAACGCGACTACGCCGAGAAGATGCGCAAACAGCAGATTACCGATGCACAAGCCACTAAGGAGCGAGATATTGAGTTGGGAAATATGTATGCTGCCATTGGTGAAGGAACCTTCTCGGGTACTTTTGAGGAGTGGATGGCGATGCCTACTGCTAAGCGAACAGGAATTGTAAAGAGCACCACAGATAAATTATACGAAAAAGATCTGAGGGAACGCACTGTTGGCAGGACTCCCAAAAACACTACGCCGAAGAATACCGTTGACCTTGATTTCGGCAATGGACAAACCTTCACGGTGCCGAAGACCGTTCTCAGAGCCAATTTGGAGAGGCTTTACAATGAAATGGTGCGAGAAAATCCCAATCTTGCGGCTCCAAAGGTGGCAACAGGCAGGGAAAACCAAAATTTGGAGATGATATATCGTGAGCCAACCTCCAACGAAAAATACGATTATTTAATCCGCAACATCAATTTATCGCCGGCAGCGCAACGAACACTCTCTTCCATAGTGGAAAATCAAGGCAAGGTGGGCTTAAAAAATGAGGCGCCTGCGCCTGCATCTTCTTCACCTAAGCCAGCAAAAGACGAAACTCCAACTCAACAAAAGACTAAAACATCGAGTTATCAAATGTTAAAAGCATTAGCAGGCACTCCAATAGAAAAAGGTAGTGGCATCGATGTGCAACAGGCAACCAAAGAGTTTGAAGAGCAGAGACAAGCACGAGTAAGCGATATTCTTTCAGGATTTTAATTCAATAAAGTTCATATGAGCAACGATAAAAAACAGTCCTCAAAAGCATTCAATACCCCACGGGGTTATATCATATCACAAGGCACCATGCCAAGTTTTTCCCCAGAGCAGGCAATAACGCCACAAGAGCAACTTTTCACCCCAGACCTTCTGCCCGATAGGGAAAAAGCAAAAATGTTGTACGATGTTGTATCGTTAGAAGGCAATAATCCATACGACTTCAACGAATTTTACAGGCGCCTATCTCGACCCGACAAAGCCGAGATCCTTTACAATAATATGTCGAAGGAGTTTGGAACAGAACAGTTAGGTGCCAAGTATGAGGATTTTGCACATAAATTAGGTGTATCTGACATCGAAAAGGATTTATATGCAGCAGACCCTAAGCGTGCGATGGTAAGGAACATAGATGTTCAGCGTAGTGGCATCAATGCACAGCAGGCTTTTGACGCATTTGACTCGCTTCGCAACTATATGCGCAGCAGAGGTGTCTCTTTTACCGAACCTGCGGAGAACATACAGTGGAGCGAGGATACGCCCGACAATGTGAAAGAACTTTACGAGGCATACTCTACCTTTCGTCAGAATACCCCCTATTGGGACGAGTTGTGGGATAGATACGATAAGGATCCCAACTCCTCGTATTCGATGCAACGACAGAAAGAGGCGGAGGAACTATTCGATTATCTCAATACCGAGATTGGGCGCATTGAGGAGTCGATGCAGAAGAAAAATGAAGAGGCTCTGCAACTAGCGAAACAACACTCTCAAATGCCCGATTTATATTTTCCCGCAACTTTACCGGCACAATCTGAACTCCGACAGCTCCGCAAAAGGCTCAATCTCCCTAAGCGAGGCGAAAAGGGCGACGCTGGTAGTTGGCTGAAACAGCTGTCAAAAGGCTTTGGAGCAGGTTTTTCTTGGAGTGATCTTGTCACCTTGGGCTGGGGCGACCTTATTCCTGCAATGGAAGAGAATAGTGTACTCGAAAAACTCGAAAAGGGCGAGGCTCTCAATGACTACGAGCAGGATATTTTTGATTTAATAGAACTTAAAAAGGGTGTAGAGGGTTACATCCAGTCTATGGGTGGTCTCACAACGCCTGCTTCTGTTGGTTCGGGCATAGGACAAATGGTACCCTATATGGCTGGGTTTGCCACTGGTGCCACTGGTGCCAGGGCAATAACAGCACCCCTAACCAAAAAGATTGCAAAGTCGGGAGCAAAGTCGTGGGTGAAAGGTCTGTCTACGGCTGCCATCAATGCGGTGCCTGCCACAGCCTTGACACCAACAGCATATTTAGATTACCAGCAACGCACGCAAGAACAGTATTTCGATGAGGGCGGCAATCTGCATTTTGATGAGGAGGGAAATCTTTACAAGTGGCAACCCACAAGCGCTGGCAAGCGTCTCTATCAGGCGGCTGTAAGCGGTTTCTTGGAGAACTTCTCTGAGATGGGCATTGGTGAGTTGATAGAAGCTCCGTTGTCGCGAATCACCAAGACTTTTGGCAATCATCTTGGCTTAGGTAGATTATACAAGATGGCAGATAACAAAAACCTGATGCGTTCTTTGCAGAAGTCTATCAACTGGAATGGCTCAACGGGTGAGTTCGTGGAGGAACTGTTTGTGAATATCACCCAACCTCTTTTGACTCTCGAACCCGATCAACTGTTAGAGACGCTCTCTGCCCAGAACTTGTGGGAGACCTATCTTGTGTGCGCGATTACCGGAGGTGCTATGAATGTAACCTCCGCAGCGGGCACATTACTTAATAATGGAGCAACTAACTTAGCTCTGAAATCGCAAGAAAGAGATACACTCAAATCCATTTCCTCCGACTATATACGCAATGCAGTTCACGACGCAATGCACGGAACGAATATCGCTAAGATGTCGCAAGCGCTGGCTGATATTAATTGGAGCGAGGCTTCCAAAGATGACATTGCCGGTGTGTGGGGGTATATTCAAAGTCGCATCAATCGCCTAATGTACAACTCAGCAGGCGAAGCCAATAAAAATGTACAAGAGTTCGCTAGTAGGCTTGACAATATCGAAAAATTCATCTACAAATACTCTCCGCAGTTGGATGAGAATGGCAAGGTAATCCCTGATACTTTTGCCAAAACGGAAAATGTGGATGATAGTGTCGTACTATGTCAATATAATGGTGGTACTGTTGCCATAAAAACGGGCGACTACAAATCAGGTTCCTCCACTACACCTATAACTATTGTTGATAAATCGGGCGCAGGCAAAACCATAACGCTCGGTCAGGTCTCAAACATCCAAGAATACTCCATAAACGATTACATCAAGAGGACCTTTGTTGATGTCACGCAGCAAGCTGCTCCCATCAACGACACTAAGGAGGTCAAGGATGATGCCGAAATCTCCCAGGCAGTAGGCATCGAACCTGTCGAGACGGTCGATGAAGCAGTAGCGGGAAACGCATCGCAGGCATCGGTAGCAGACCAAGACAACCGTTCCAAAGACTCGTATGATGTCGGAGAGGAGATTGTGACCTCGGATGGTCGCAAAGCTCGCATCTATGACAAAGATGAGTGGAAAAAAACTTATCAAGTGCAGTATTGGGACGAGGACAAACAAGAATACACCCACGAACAGATGGGTGCAGTATCCTACGCAGATGTTGCCGGTGTTCCTCGCATCCAGAGTTTCGATGAATTAGAAAGAGAGAAAGAGGCTATCGATACGGTAAGTGAGCAAGTTGCCGAAGCAACAGAGGCTATTGCTCCTGAGACGCAAGACACTATGCCCACTGCGCTTTCGCGCATTCCCGTTGATACCGAGGGTAATCAGTTGTTCGAACAAGCGCCCATTGAGGACTCGTGGGCAGCACTTGTGGAGATGAATGAAGGCGACCAAGCGCAGGCTCTTGATACAGCCCAACAAATGCTGGGTAACACCACCGAAGCGTTGGAGAAGTTGAACAATGCAGATGCTCCGAAACTCACTGTTGCAGATATTCAGCGCACCAAAGCAGAGAGAAAACGCCTTGTCGAGATACAAAAGTATTGGTCTGATGTCGTGGCTGCCGGTCAATCTGCAATGCAACCTCCAACTAATACCGAACCATCCGTTGAGGCAGAGACTTCCGCACATGTACCAAGTTCAACCGAAGATGTTGGACAACCCGAGGATAAACAGAGCGTTGACACACCCACTTCAACTGACGCTCAGTTAGGGCAAGCGGAAGAGGTTGCTACGGAGCAATTTACGCCTATTGAAATTGGAGAAAACTCTTGGGGAAAGGTATACCAGTGGGTAAGAGGCAAAGCATTAGAAGCAGCCAATTTCCTAAAACGAGCACAATCTGGTTACTTAAAGGGAGTGTTCTATCGAGAAGGTGTGGGTGAAATTGATATGGTATGGGGTAATAAACAGGGAGGTCTATACCACATCATAGATAAACACATTATAAACTACTCCGACTTTTCTTCCATTGATGAGGCTATGTCTGTAATTGAAGACACTATCAAGAGTGGTAAAATATCCTACGACAAAGATAGAACCCTCTTTATTAAGGGTGCGTATCGCGTTGTTACAGAGAAAACCCCAGAGGGTAATTGGATTGTGTCCGCCTATGACCACAGACGTTCAATGAAAAACAAAAAAAGAAGCGAGGAAGACGCCACACTTTTCCGCCAAGGCATCTTTAACGAGGAGAATGGGACCCCTGTATCTCCTAACTCTGCTTCTGCGGACAAAGATACAACATCTATTTCAGAAAACCAAACAGAGGACCAAGATGTTGCCGAAACTCCTTCAACTGACGCCCGAATTGAACAAGCAGAACAGGACACAGCCACCGAACCGACCGAAGCTCAAAAGGAGGCAGGTAACTACAAAAAGGGGCACATCAAGATTGATGGCTTAGATATCACTATTGAGACCCCCAAGGGTGTAGTGCGTAGTGGCGTGGATGAACAGGGCAACCCTTGGAGCGTCACTATGAATAACACCTATGGCTATATTCGTGGCACTGAGGGTGTCGATGGCGACCATATAGACCTATTCCTATCCGACCATCTTGATGGTTGGATAGGCGAGGTGTTCGTTGTTGATCAAGTGAAGCCCGACGGCTCATTTGATGAGCATAAGGTTATGTATGGTTTCAACTCTATCGAGGAGGCACAAAGCGCCTATCTCTCCAACTATTCGGAGGGCTGGCAGGGGCTGGGTGCTATCACCGGTACTTCCAAAGAAGAATTCCAAAAATGGATAGCCTCTTCGCACCGCAAAACCAAACCCTTTGCCGAGTACAAGAACGTCAAAACTATCGATGGGCAGGCTGTGTCTCCTGAATCTTCTGAACAGATAAGTTTGGAGGACTACCTAGCTCGTCTTGGTTTGCGCAGTCCTATATCTGACTACATGGATGATAAAATGCGTAATCCTCGCGGATTGACAGAGTCACAGAAGAAACAGCTGCAAAAAGATGCTGCCATCGCCGCCGAGGAGTACCAGACTAAACGAGGTGAAGCTATCCGCCAATATGGTAGTTTGGTTGCAGAAGGTAAAATCACACCCCCATCAAATCTTGACAGGCTACTCGCGGCAGCAAATGGTCATACCGATAATGACTCCACGCAGGCTGCCCGTAGAGCATTGGAGAAAAGAGGATATAACTGGGAAACGGGTGAGAAAATAAAACAGCAGTCCGACGCATCTCCGAGTATAGAGACCACTACAATAGACGAGTTTGCCGCAGCTCTTGCAGAGCAAGGATATATCGAACGTAAACCTTATAAGGCTAAATTTAGCATCTGGAAATTTGTTGCTGGCAAAGAATCAAGACCGAGTACTACAATTCCCACAGTGTTGGAAGGTGTATATTACGATAAGGGATTCCGTGTGGGTACTGACGCCAAAGTACTTGTAAAAGTAAAGGAAACTGCTTATCCATCAGAATACGAGGGCACTGCTCGTATGCGTGATGGCGCAAGAACTGACGAAGGGGTTAAATACCCTCCCTACGAGAAAATCATTCCTGATTATAAACAAGCAGATTCTCGCAAGATTGACTTTGCCGACCTATTAGGTTTTCTTAATGCGGTCAAGGAGAGAGTAACAGCAGAACACGAGGCGACCACTCAACACCGTTCATTATCAGCAGCGTTGAACAATACCCCGATTTCAATGCGTCTGGCTAATGGGCAAGTTGTTTCATTCTCTCTCGCCAAACTAATAAAGTATGCGTTGGCTGCAAAACAAATTGGAGCAGATAGGATATATGGCAATGATTGGACTCGTGCCGTACTAGCTAAGAATAAGAATGGCGAATTAGCGTTGTTAATACCAGTACATCCAGATGTGTACCCCTTTGTGGGATCTACCCGATATTATTATGCTCCGGAATTGGAAGACAAGCCCAAGCCTAACAAGGTCCCCGCCAAATCTGACACTCAGGAACCAGCAGCAACAGCGGTCGAGCCTACAACCGATGGAATCATAGACCGTGGCACTATGCAACTGGTTATGTCGAATGCTGAATTTGCTGAGTTGTTGAGGAGTGGCACCAAGGAACAATTGGAAGCATATCGCAATGAGTTGGACAAACAACTTATTGTGGATGGCTCCACTATTCTTTCCGATGGCGAAACTATACGCAAAGAGTACAAACAGTTGGTTGAGGAGTATGGCGGTAAGGATAATGTGCCCAGCGACCGCATTGAGGCTCTCAACACCCGTTATATGCCATATGCTAACTTGACAGATGCTATCTATGAACGCATACATTCTATTGATGACCGTATTCGTGAGATAGACAACCAGCAAGCAGAGCAAACCAACCGGCAATTAAAACAGCAGCAGACCGAATTTAACGATACTGCCTACAATGGCTTTCTCAAAGGCAAGACGCCTCTTGCTATTGCAGCTGCCAATAGAGCCCTCAGTAAAAAATACAACTTCGAGGGTAATGTCATGACCGTTGCAGAGTATATTGAGGATGCTGTACGCAACAACACCATCAGGTTAA
The DNA here is from genome assembly GCA_937911745.1 of uncultured Alistipes sp. Lineage (GTDB taxonomy): Bacteria > Bacteroidota > Bacteroidia > Bacteroidales > Rikenellaceae > Tidjanibacter. The sequence continues at coordinate 27,949 of CALDPX010000041.1, forward strand.
ACACCATAGAGGAAAATAAGTATAAGGGTGCTAGCCGTAGAGCCTGGAACAAGATGGATGCACAACAACAGGCAGCTGACGAGAAGCGTGTTAAAGAGAGTGGTACTAAGACAATCTACACCATCAATGACCATGACTTTGGCAAGCAAGCATATGCCTATGCTCAATACCTTATCGATAAGGCTAAATCTCAGGAGAGACCGGAAACTACCAACGCGAAGTCCAAACCTATTCTTGCGAGCAAAGAGCCTACCACCAAGGAAGGTGCAACCGATAAAATCGAAGACTTTGGCGAGAAAATTGGCGGCGCGAGGAAAGATGTGGCACGCGAGAGAGTTAAGGACTCGGCAAAATTGTCGAGGACAGACCTCGCTACGCTTAAAGACCCCGACAAAATACTATCTCGCACCAACATCATCAAGTATATGCGCGAGGGACAAATGACCCCCGATGATGCCACGACTCTCCTCGCCCTCAATATGGCAGTAAGAGGCAATAGTGGTGGCAATAGCAAGGCGGTGCTGATGGATAAGTATCGTCAGAGTGCTTTGGATTGGGTAGAGGGCAAAAATTTGGTCATTGAGATAAATGATGCAGATGTTGAGGCTTATATTTCGGCGTTTAGCGAAACAATAAGAAGCAGAAGCAACTTTGCAGAAGTAGCGCGAAAAGACCTTGAATATGCCTTAAAAACATATCAGGACTATAAAACCACATACGAGGCTATCAGCTATCCCGAAGTGAATAGAGCTATCAAGAGTGCGTATATCCGATATGGTGAGTTTGACCAACGTTTCTGGGTTGTGGGTGGTCCTGCTGCTCGCAGAGGCTTCCCTTTCTCCACGCTTGAACAAGCGGTGTCTAAATTCAAAAAAACGTACCCCGAAGTTAAAGACGCTCCTTCTAGATCGAGCGACTCGGCAGTTTCGGAGGATAAGGTAGGGCATCTTTATGTCACCAAAGACAATAGAGGCTACTACCGCATTAAGAGTCGCCAGATACCAGGCAATATCTATTTGTCGGGGAGGCTATACTCCAAGAAGGAGGCAGAGCAATATCTCAAAGACAATGCCGAAAAACTCATTGCTCGCGAGGATAGGATGACCGAAACCCTGATGGGTTCCAATATCGGTATGGTTGAGCGCAAAGGCAAAGACTATCGACAAGGTAAGGATGTAACTCCTCAGGACTTCCTTGACACTTTCGGTTTCCGAGGTGTAGAGTTTGGCAATTGGGTTCCGCAGGCAGAGCGACAGTTGTATCTCAACAAGTCATACGATGCTATTATGGATCTTTGCGAAGCCGTTGGAATATCGCCCAAAGCATTCTCTTTGGGTGGTCGCCTTGGTTTGGCTTTCGGTGCTCGTGGTAAATCGAGAGCATTGGCACACTACGAGCCAGTCAAAGAGGTCATCAACCTCACAAGGCTCAAAGGCGCTGGTTCGTTAGCTCACGAGTGGTTCCACGCTTTGGATAACTATATGTCAAAACAGGTGAGTGGTAATGTTACGGAGATGGCTACAAACACGCACAGAGCCGAGCGCACCGAAGTAACCGAAGCGTTTAGAGAGTTGGTAAGAGAAATGGACAAATTGCCCTACACCAAACGCTCTCAAAATGCTGGCGACTATTGGGGTGAGGTATGGGAACGAGCTGCACGATTATTCCAAAGCTACATCTACAATAGCCTTCAAGAAAAAAACACAATTTCGCCTTTATTGGTTCGTGGCGATGCCTTGTTTGTGGAATCCGACAATGCAGACACTGATTTTGAAGCGTCATCATATCCTTATCCCTCGGCGAAGGAAAATGAGATAATGAAACCCTACTTCGACAAACTCTTTGACACCATACAAGAGAGGGAAGAGGATGGTAAAACCATTCTTTACCAGGTGGAGCAGGGTGAGCTTGCAACAACAAATGCCAACATAACAACACAAGAGGTTATCGATCTTGTGCGTGCTACTGGTGTTGAGGTGGAGATGGTTACTCCCGAGACTATGATAAAGCCCGAAGCCACCTTCTACTCCAATGCCGAGCATGCTGTGCAAAATATCAAGCAGGAGAAGGCTACACCTGAGCAGTGGCTCAAAATGATTGAGAAGAATGGTGGTCTGAAAGCTGGCGAGGATAAGTGGCTCGGTCTTTCCGACTGGCTTAAAGCAGCTACTTCAAAAACTCTCACCAAGCAGGAGGTGCTCGACTACATCCGCCAAAATCAAATCCGAATTGAGGAAGTAGAATATAGTGCAGATGTAGCAGGCTTCGATGAACTCAAAGCTGAATATGAGTCACTACTGAGGAGCGATGGTTACGATGCCGCACACGAAGCAATGACTGACAGATATGGTGACGACTTCGATATAGCGTTTGAAGACCTCGGCGGAGAATTAACCATCGCCAATGAAGAGGCTGCCTCAGTCCTTCTCGGAAGTGATAATATCATCAACTCCACCAGACTTGAATACACCACCAAAGGTCTCACCAACAAGCGAGAGATTGCTCTTGTAGTTCCCACTATTGAGGCGTGGAATAGAACAGATGAAATACATTTTGGCGATGCAGGCGAAGGTCGAGCAGTCGCTTGGGTGCGTTTTGGAGAGACCACAGATGAGGGTGGCAATAGAGTATTGGTTATTGACGAAATACAGAGCAAACGTCATCAAGAGGGCAGAGAGAAAGGTTACTTCGATGAGAAAGAGTTGGATGCGCGACTCAATGTCTTAATACCACGAATGTTGCAAGCAGGCATCTATGTAGAACACGATCCAATGGCTCGTTCTATACGTTTCTTGGACTCAAAAACTATGGTGCCTCTGGAAACACTCACGCATCGTGCTACTAACGAACAAAAGGAACTGATGCAACAGTACTGCAACCTCGTATTCTCCAATGACAAAGTAAAGCCTGCCCCATTCGAGAAGAATTGGCACGAGGTTGCAATGAAGCGCACCCTCCGCTATGCTGCCGAGAACGGCTACGACAAAGTGGCTTGGACTACGGGCGACCAGCAAGCCGAGAGGTATAACATTGGCGATGTTATAGAGAGTGCTAAAATTATGGATGGAGCAGATGGTGGCTCACCTTCTTATAGAGCGGTTGTGCTTACGCCTAAAAATGATATAGGTAATAACTATGTGCTATATGTGAATAAGGATGGTATTATTCGCAACACTGAGGGTGCGGCTCGTAATATGGGGCTGCGTGATAAACACCTTTCGGATGTGGTCGGCAAAGCTCTAACCGAGAAGTTGCTGTCCTCACCCAATAACACAACTATATCTGGCGATGGTCTCCGCATTGGTGGCGAGGGTATGCGAGCATTCTACGACCAGATTTTGCCCAACTTTATGAATAAGTATGGCAAGAAGTGGGGTGTGGAGGTCGGAGAGGTTACGATGCCCGACCTTGCCGAGAACAACACTATGCACTCGGTGGATGTCACCCCTGATATGCGCGAGAGTGTTTTGAGAGGACAACCTCTATTCTTGCAGGAGCCCACTGCCGAAAATCCCGAAGGCGTGGTATATGGCTGGATGACAGATGGTAAGATTTATCTCACGGAGCGAGGTCTTAATCCGGAGACTCCCATCCACGAATATACCCACATTTGGGATATGGTATGTCAACAGGAAAACCCCGAGTTGTGGGCAGAGGGTGTAAAGCTGATGAAGCAACTACCACTCTGGGAAGAAGTGCGCACAAATCCTGCCTACGAAAAGATTGCCGACAATGAGAACTTGCTGGCTTCGGAGGTCCACGCACGCTTGGTTGCTCCGGGTAGTGCAAACATTCTTGATAATATGCTCGAAGAGAAGAGTGTGCGCCCCACCCTTATTGGTCGCTTGCGTACCTGGCTGTCAAAGTTCTGGCGTTGGTTGAGGAAGCATCTACTTCCCGACACCAAACTCACGATTGCCGAGTTTAAGAATATGCCTCTCAAAGACCTCGTTGCGGGGAAGAGGTTGGATGCAAAAGACGAGATCCGTTTCCGCTCCGGAGAGGCTGAGGATTACACCCCCGAGGAGCAAGAGATTGTCTCCAAAGCGAAAGCCAATGGCACCTATCTGAAAGCCCCCAATGGCAAACCTTCCAACCTCACACCTCGCCAGTGGGTGCAGGTACGCACCAAGGCATTTAAGGAGTGGTTTGGAGATTGGGAGAAAGCACTCCGTATTGAGAAGTTGCGCAATAGTAAGGATATTAGGATTAGTGGGGAAGAGATTGAAATCACCGACAACTTTAAGGAAAACAAAAAGAATGCTTTGAGGTATAGCCATACTTTTTCCGGTAAAAGGTACCAAAACAACGACACTGGTGAAAGTATTGGCATATATACAGGTCGTCATAATGGTGGTGTAAAAGAAGTTTTACAACACAACTATAAGGATATTCCGCACATTCAAAGCATTGCAGCTATCCCTGAAATTATCAAGCATAGCATATATATAGAGTCTCAACCGAATAAAGACCTTGAAAGAAACCCCTCCGTTACAGAGTATCAATGCTATGTTTGTGGGCTCGACATTGCGGGTGAAGACTATACCGTTTTAGCAAAGGTGGCTGTTGATAAGGATGGAAATCGCTATTATGACCACAATCTCACCGCAGTAGAAAAAGGAAAGCTGATTGACATTGCAAACAATGAACAATCAGCTATTACGAGTGGTTTTAGCACAACGCCCGATACGAAATCGACTACCAACTCGCAGTACAAATATAAGGAGTTAGTTTCAATTCTCCAAACAAATGTCTCAAAAGTTGTCGATGCAAATGGCGAGCCAATGGTTGTTTATCACGGTTCGAACTGGAAAGGCATCACCACTTTTGATAGAAGTCAGTCGAAACGCCGCAGAAGTGGCTTGAAAGAGTATGGTCATTTCTTCACCACGAATAGGGCTCTTGCTGAAATGTATTCTCTGGTCGATGATGCCCCCGAGGTTAAGGAAGAGCTCACTCGCCTTGATGCCCAAATAGAAGCAGCTGCCGAGAAGAAAGACATCGACAAGATGCTTGACCTCTACACCGAGAAAGAAAGGATTACTCGCAATCTTGGTGGTCGTGTGTATGAGGTATTCCTCAATATGAGGGACGTGGCAGAGTTTGATGCCGAATATCAAGCGGAGAAGGGGTGGTACAACTTGAAAGCTGATGTCGGGTATAAAACTGCAATAGGTAGGGATGCAATCGAAGCTTATGCAGGTCAAAATGGAATGACCGGCAACAAACTACGCAAAGATGGTATTATTGCCAGAAACATCATCGATCTGTTTGTGGGTACAGAGAATAAGGACGACCTTAAACCATACTTTGAAAAATATGGAGGAGATGTATTCTTGGTATTTGACCCTCAAAATATCAAGTCTGCCACCGATAATGTTGGCACCTTCGATGCAAACAATCCCGACATAAGGTATCGCGGTGGCGAGGCTGATGCAGGCGTTACAACTACCCAGCAGATGGCAGAGGTTGCAAGAGAATTGGCTGCATCCCTGCACACTCCTATTGAAGTCTACACCAATGTTGAGGATATAACTGATGCTAATGCCTACCGTCAGCGCAGAATGCGCCGCGACAAGGGTTGGTGGACCAGCAGTGGTAAGATTGGTATCAACCTTACGCAACACGAGTCCATCTCGGATGTTGAGGCTACAATCCTCCACGAGGTTGTTGGACACAAGGGTTTGCGCGAGGTCGTAGGCAACGAGAAAGCCTATAACGAGTTGCTCGATAGAGTTTGGGAACATCTTACTCCCGAGCAGCAGAAGTTGTGGGGAAGCAAATACGCTGACCGCTATGAGGCAATGGACGAGTATCTGGCGACACTTGCCGAGGGCAATGTGACGTTGGGTATTTGGGACCGTATAGTTGGTTGGTTCCGTCAGCTGCTCGATAGGGTTTCCGGACGAAGACTGCAAATCTCCGACAGGGATATAGCCTATCTTTTGTGGAAGTCGCGTGCAAGGTTACAAAAGCCCAAGAGTGCAGACGAGGCTCTGGCTATGGTGAATACCGACAAAAAGTATCGCGAGGAGGCTTATCGTTCTCGCCGCGCCAATGCTCGAAAGCCACAACTGACATATCTTAAAGAATTATCCGAGCCCAAGGTTACCGAGTACCTGCGATACTACACAGCTGCCAACGGTGTAACAGATAAATTGGTACCGGAAGAGAATCGCAAGGATTTCCTTGTGGAGTTGTATGATTGGTTGCCCAAGGAGTATAAGCAGTTGTTGCACCAGCGCCGCCCCAAGGCACCAGCCGAGGAACTTGACCGCTTGCTCCGCAAAAAGCAAAAGGATGGCAGCACCGACACGCTGCGAGGTATTTTGGGCGACAAACTCTACGATGCAGTATTGAGCGAGGTATTGCCCGTATATTGGAGCCCCAAATATGTAAATGGAATCCTCCGCCGTAGGTTCCAACAGGAATTAAGGAGATCGGGCTCGGAGGACCAGGGTAACACTTATCTCGACAAGGGTAATCCCAATGCCACCTTTGAGGAGACAGGTAAGGTGGGTAGTTCCGCGTTTACTCGCAAATTGTTCGACAACGCCGAGCCCGTGAGGAAATTCCAGCAGAGACTTGTGGAGGCTTATGGAGTGGTAATCGATGCCACTAATAATCTTTATAGTGCCATCAATCGCTGGTCATCTCGCGCTCAGGTTAAGATAGATCGCTTCACGTTGAGGTACATCAACCCACTGCTCGATACAATTAAGGAGATCGAGCAGAAAAGTCCTATGAAATATAAGGATGTATCCGACTATTTGACCTACAAACACGCCATAGAACGACACGACTCTGGTGTCACCTCATTCCCTAGTGGAGAGGGTGTTGAGTTGAGGCACCACGAGTGGAATTACCATAAAGCACAAGTGGCTGTCAAAGACTTCGAGAGCGTAGTGCCCAAAGAGTTAGTTGACGAGTTATGGCGAAAGGTAAATCTGCTCAATAAAACCACTTTGGACAATTTGGTGACCAGCGGTAATATCTCGTTAGACACCAAGGAACGCATTTTGAGCCATCATTGGCAGTACTATGTGCCGCTGTCGGGTTGGGATATGTCCACCACACAGGCGATCGACCCCGTGAAATTCTACGACTTTGGCGATGTCAAACATCCCAAAGGTGTTAGTAGCAGTGTTTACATCGGAAAAATTGACGAAGGCAGGATTACGAAACCTGGCGACCCTCTTGCTGCTATGATCAACTTTGGTTGTAGGGCTATCATCTCCGGTGAGAACAACAAGATGAAACTGGTCGCAGGTAAATTGTGCGCTGACGCCGAAGCTGCGGCTCGTAAACAAGGCAAGCACCCTGAGTTGGTTTTCGACCTTAAAAAACGATATGCGTATAAGGACCTTTCCGGTAAATGGCGTCCTCTGCCCCTGGGTGAGGATATGAATGAAGAGTTTTTGAGAGAATTGGAAATCTCGAAAATGAAACGTAGAGAGATTGCCTTCTGGAAATCCAAACTTAAAGACCCTAATTTGAGCGCCGTAGAGAAACAAGATATTTTTGTTCGCATTACTCGCGCACAAGAAGAGGAGGTCGTAAAAGAGATATATCGTGGTGACAATAATATGCCTGGCGAGCTCCCCTTGGCGAAAAACTTGGAGGCTCAGAGGATTGTTACTATGTATGTCAATGGCGAGGCTCAGAGTATCATCTTTGCCGATCCCTTGGTAGCGATGGCTATCAACGGAGAACTCACCTCTGCACAAGGCAAGGCAAGTAGGTTTTTGGGAAGATTAACCAGAACCATGTCGGGTCTTTTTACGAGTTATAACCCAGCCTTTGTAGTATCTAATGTGATACGCGACTTCCGACATTCATTTAGGATGCACCTATTGGACTCCTCGTATGGTGGCGTTAGCAAATTCACTCGCAATCTTCCATACACCTATGGAGCAATATGGCGTAGTGAGAGGGGCAAGGCAAAACCTCTTTCGGTAGACGAGGTGGGCGATTATGATATTCTGAATAGCGTTGAGGATCGCGCGATATTGATGGAGAGGTATGGTCGTCAGCGTGTGTTGGATACGCTCTATGAAATTTTCGAGGAGCAGGGTGGCTTGACCGGTTATGTTTTCACGCAGAGCATCGATGAGATAGAGTCGAATCTTCGCAAACTTGCTCGCCGCAACGCTATTAAGTCGAAGTCGAAAGTTGCCCGAGGTGCCATAGATGGTTGGGAAGGTATTAATGAGTGGTATGATGCTCTGGCATCTGTGAGTGAGGGCTCAACTCGTTTTGCTACATTCCTCGCATCTCTCGAAAGGGGCTCGTCTTCTGCCGAGGCTGCGCAAAATGCAAAGGACATAACCGTCAACTTCAACCGCAAAGGCGAGTGGAGCAAGACACTTGGTACTTTATACCTCTTCTTTAACGCATCTATGCAGGCAGCCTATCAGGAGTTCAATGTTGCAAAAAACAACCCCTGGCGCACCGCACTATTCGCCACATATAGAACCGCTACCGGCATCATAAATGCTTTGCTGGCAGACTATGCTCTTGATTTAATTAATGGCGATGATGAGGACGAGAGAAACGATTTGGATATTCCATTGCACGTTAAGTTGAGCAACACAGTAATTCCTTTGTTTAGTAGTGGTAAGTATATCAAAATACCTCTTGCACAAGGCTCCGAAACCCTCTTTAACTCTTTGGGTGTTTACCTCTATGAGTTGATGGCAGGCAAGATGTCTGCCGAAGAGTTCGCTGGGGAGTTGTTGAGACTGCCATTTGACGCATTCTCGCCTTTGGCAGTTCCCGAGAATGGTGATTTTGTACGCTCCATTTTACCCACCGTCTTTACTCCACTCTATGATGTTTGGGTAAATGAGGATTACCTTGGACGCCCAATTCATAGGGAACGCTACTCAGATGCAACACCAGAATATCAGTTGGGATTGAAGAATACGCCCGAGTTCTTTGTTAATTGGGCGAAATCGATGAACTCGATGCTGGGTGGCAATGATATTGAGCGTGGATCTAAAAACGACAAGGGAGAGATTGTATGGTGGAAGGATGTTTTGGAGTTGAATCCTTCGGATATGCACCACATTCTCCAATACTACGCTGGTGGCTCCATATTTGGCGGTAAATTCTTCTGGAATGTTGTAAATACCGCCAGCTACTTCCACGATATGATAACCGAAGGTAAGAGCGACATTGACGTGTACAATGAGCTGCCAATTGTTCGCCGATTCCTTGGTGAGGCGTATGTTCCCTCGAAGAGTGGCGACTACTACCATATCCTCAATCGCCTGAAAGTGCAGCACGCCGACTACTTGAAGTATCGAAAGCACCAACAAGAGACCGGAGAGCCTATCCCCGAGAACATATTGCGCGATGAGAAGTTTTACAGGCACATCAATCGCATCCATAAGGTTGTGAAGCGCCAACAGGAACTTATGGCTGCCAGTGAGCCTGACGCTGAGAAGCAGAAGGCTATTCAGCAGGACATTCAAGACATAATGTTCGAGGCTATATACCTTGATAGGAATGTAGACTGGGATGCCAATGATTGGGACGAGCAGTTTGGAAAGGCAATCGATGATTACAACAAAAAATATAAGCAAGAATGATACAGAACTACGGAAGGGCTGAGGTGTTAAGAAACAAACGCCTCGCCCAGCAACAACAGAAGACAGTTAGTCGAGAGGTCGCCGACAGCAAGAAATCAATGAGTGCAACGCAGAGCAACCAGCAGCTGCTCTATGCGTGCGCAAATGATTACGCAAAATGGGACTATGTGCGCAGAAACCGCAGAAGAATCTTTGCGTACAAAAATGGCGACCAATGGGGCGAATTGGTGTTAGACCCCGATACGGGTAAATACATTCGCGAGGATCTATCAATTTCCAAACAAGGCAAAACCCCACTGAAACACAACCTTATTCAGAACTATTTTAAGAACATACACGGACAGCGAAACTCCAATCCCTCGCAGACCATTGTCACAACCGTATGTTCTGATGATTCCGATCTTGGCGATATGCTCACAAACTCACTCCAAGCTGTACAACACTTAAACGATTGCGAGACTATTGACCAGAACGTATTGGAGGAGTTGCTGGCAGCCGGCATAGGCGTCGTAAAGATAGGCTACGGTTTTTGGTCGGAAAAGAATGAGTATGATGGTACGATAAAATTCGTTAACATAAATCGTTTCTGCGCTAACCCAGACTTTGAGGATCCGCGTTTGAACGATTTATACCGCATAACAGAAATCCACGACTATACATTTGACGAATTGGTATACAACTTTGCCAAAACCGAGGAGGATAAGGAGACATTACGCAATGAGTATGCAAACTTCCGTAGGCAGTCCTCTCCCTATATGCACAGTTCTCTCACTGAAAGTTCCAAGCAAGTGTTGGAGAATATGGACTTCTTTGGTTACGCATCTATCGACAAATGTCGAGTAATAGAAGTGTGGGAAAAGAAACTACGCCACGTCCTTTATGTCCACGACCCTATGCAGGGTACGGAGGAGATATATGAAGAGGGATTGACAATGGCTGATATTGATAAGATTAACCAAGAGCGTTTGGCTGTTGCTGCTGCCGCCAAGGACGAAGGCATCGACATCAGTCCCGAGGAGGTAATGACAATCTACGCGGAGCCGCGCAACGAGTGGTATTGGAATGTGAAATTCTTAACTCCGACAGGTGTCTGTCTGAAAGAGATGGAGTCACCTTATGCTCATCAATCACATCCTTACTGTTTTGCACATACAACAATAACAGATGGTACCTTCGTGCCGGTATTGATTGACCTTCTTGATATGCAGCGTTATATCAATCGCTTGATCATCATGATTGATTTTATAATGTCGGCATCTGCAAAAGGCGTACTTGCTATACCAGAAGATTGTATTGCTAAGTCCTCTGGCTGGAAGCTCGAAGACTACACGCGAGAGTGGGTGAAGTCGAATGGTGTCATCCTCGTGGCGAAGAATCCGACAGGGCAAATGCCACAGCAGATCGCAGCAAACTCCACCAACATTGGAGCGTGGGAGATGCTAAAACTCGAACTAGACCTTATGTCCCAGATAAGTGGTCTGTCAGGCGCAGTTCAAGGTCAGGTGGCAAAATCAGGTACCGCAGCATCTCTTTACGCTCAGCAAGCACAGAACTCCATGCTTAACTATATTCAGACATTCAATAGAATGGATAAGTATCAGGAACAGCGTGATGAGAAGATGCTCAAAGTAATAATGTCTAAATATGATGAGCCGAAGTACATAGATATCAATGGCGATGCCTTTACGGATACCGCCAGAACCTACTATCCAGAATTGGCGAAAAAGATTCGTCACTGGAATTTGCGTGTTTCGCGAGCCAAAGATACACCCGTTCTTCGTCAACTTGCAGAGGAGTCCATATTGGAACTCGTAAGAATGGGACAAGTGCCGTTTGAGATTTACCTTAAAAACAGTTCACTGCCCTATGCCGATAAGATACTTTCGGAAATTAAGCAGTTTAATGAGCAGGTACAAATGGCTAATAACCCACAACAGATGCAACAACTCCTCTCCCAAACTGCCGGGAATATGCAACCGACAGCAGAGCAAGAGGCATCTATGGCAATGTTGGGGCAATTCCTAAACGGACCCGATGCAATGCAACGCAGGACTGCCTAAAAACTCGATTCCGACCTCATGTGATTATCTCTGTGAGGGAGAACTGCGTCTGGCTTTATTTCTATTGGCATAGGCATAAGGTCAGATGCTTTCAGGGCAATAGCACGCGACATGTAAATATCGTCATGTTCACCATCCACGGCTCCATAGGAGCCGTCTTTTTTTATCTCATAAACACGAGCCTCATACAGCGCACGGGCATCGTACTCTATGTGTAGTACATCCCTGAAACGCCTATTCATTTGAGTAATGAGATCTGTTTTTGATGCCTTGTTCGTGTGAAAGCCAAGGCGAGCAGGCAGACCTTCGCGTATCTTCTGTGGGTCTGTACGACAGAATATATTTGAGAAATGCGGTTTAATCGTGTCGAGAATGGTGAGCGAGTGGTCGCCCTCCTGTCCTTTCTCATCCAAACTATTTGCCTCGGGCACAAAGAGAGCATCATTGTAGAACTTGGCAACTTGAACAGCTCGCCATATTGTAAGGTCCTGGTCGAGATGGAATTTATAGGTTGCAATACACTCTTCGATTCCGCCGTTCATCAGAGGAAGTCTATCTACTACCGAAATAACTGACCAGTCTGCATCATCTCCTCTACCACCAATATCCAGAGACACAACGTAACGATTTTCTATCGTGCGAGTTTTATCGGGTAGTGCCCAAACCCAGAAGTTGCCATCAGCAGTTTCACTGAAATGCACATTTTTCAAACACTCTGCACCATCCATTGCATCTGCAAAAACCTCTCCTTTATATAGAGGTTCTTTGCAGAATGCCTCCATTTGTTTGATGTATAACGGTGAGTGAGCAGGATGACCAGTGGATTGGAACGCCTCGTCTGCGGTAGCCGGAAACTCACTTCGCATACGCCACACATCACCGTGCATTCCTCTCAATTTTTTACGATACCAGTTGAGTCCTTCCAATGTCGCGCCCAACGAAAAATAATAGAGCTCGTCTTGCGACATTGATTCCACGAATACACGCATCTCCTTTTCGTTTCGGAATGGTCGGCGATAATCCTCTATTTCCCACCATCCGACAAACACAGGAGTGTAACCACTACGACCCTCTTCTGCATCTTGCCAAGCACGATGGAAATAGTTACCAACACCCTTTGCTGTTGATTCTTCCACTATGATAGTGCCTGGCTCTTCACCAATGGAACCAGCAATTGATTGTATAATATCTTCGGGTTTCTTACCATCTGTCTCCTTCCAGAGACCCACCTCCGAAAGATGAGCCATAGAAATATCCGATGAACGCAATGTATCTGGGTACTGCATCGAGCCGATGTATATTACGTTTCCTCTACCCTTTAACTGCCTATGGGTTGCGGACCTTTGATAGCTTTTCAGTTGTACATCATATATTTCCTTGGGGTGCCGTTTCGCCATTAGGTCATACATATTAAGGATGTTGTACGCCTGGTCTTTGACTAATGCCACAATTGAACTATTCCAGTTCTCTTTGTGGAATAATTGTACCCACGCCATAAAGAGCTGAACAAGCGTAGAACCACCCCATTGCCTCGCTTTTAGAAGAATTATTCGTACCGGAATGCCATTGAAGAAATCATCAACCAGCACTTTGAGTAACTTCAACTGCGCCCTGCGTAACACAAACTTCACCTCCTTACGAGACCTTTTATTGTAGATGGTCCCACAGGTGGCTGCCCAGTACTCAAAATCCCACTGTACTCGCCATTTGTTAAGATCGTCTATGAAGGTTGAGTAGTCAAGTTGTTGCGATTTACACAATTCTTCGATGGAATCATATTGTAGTATAGTTTTTATGAAGGAATGCTCCTTTGTATATTCGGGAACTAATATATAATGCTGGCTGTTGAGGTGGAGCTTATATCTACTGACAGGTGAGCCTTCACCTGTATATGGATTATATGGCGAGAAGAGCTGGTGATTATGTATGATATTCTCAGAGAGAATACTATTTACTTCGCTTTCCGTCATAGTTTCTGTTAATTATTTTCTCAATATGAGTTTTGCCCTTAACATCAAATCGAGGGTCAGCCATTATTTTTTCTATATAGTATCCCTTTGCGATGTACTTTGCTCGTTGAGGATTATCCTTGTATTCTTCTCGCACCAACCTATCATACTCTGCTCTTATAGCAGCGTGTTTTGCCGTTGTTGTGTCTTTTATCATACTTCGCTTTTATTTTGGCGTTTTTCGCAAAAATAAAGGTTTTATTTTATTTCAAATCATTAAAATAAAGATTTTCTTTGTCATTGTAGTATTTCATTATTGATTACCATGGAAAAGGATAAAGAAAAAACACAGACCGAGAAGCCCGAGGAAGTCGAGGCTGTCATTCCTGCTCCAACCGAGAATGGCTTGCAGGTATATTATCGCGAAAAATACCCCGATAAAACATTTGAAACCGAGGCAGATCTTTACGGCGATGCAGCCGAAAGGCTTCGTGCTGCCGATGAGCGTGCCGCCAAGTATGACGAGGCTAACTTAACAATTCAGGAAGTCATCGATGATTATCCCGAGGTTGGCAGTTTCATTACCGACCTTACTCGTGGCATCGACATCCGAGTAGCACTTCAACGCCACTTTGATATGGACGACTTTTCCGTTGAGGAGGGTGAGGATATCGAAAAGGACTACCGAGAGGCTATTGCCACTCGCAGAAATAGGCGCAAAGAGGCTGAGGAACGTATCGCCACTCGCAATGCCAACTGGGATGAAAGCAAAAAGTTGTTTGATGAAATGCGCGAGTGGGACGATGAAAAAGAAAAGGGTTTCACCGAGTGGCTCGGTCAATCTCTCAACGACATTGCAATGGGTAAAATTACCCCGGAACTTATGAAGAAACTGCGTCATGGCTACATTTTCGAAGAGGCTGTGGCAGATGCTCATAAAGAGGGAGAAATTGCTGGTAGAAATGCCGATATTGAAGCCAAGCGAATCAAGAAAGCAAAGATGAGCGACGATATGCCTTCTCCCGGTGTAGGCGGCATCACCGCATCCGAGCCCGAGCCCGAATCTCCTTCTTTGTTTGGCGACGTCCTGACTTCCATTGAGGCACGCCAAAAACGAATGAAATAACAACCATCTCATAAAACTTAATACAATGAAAATGAAAAAAATCTTCAAGTTTGGCTTGCTCGCAGTAGTAGCAGCCATTGTGTTCACCTCCAATGCTATTGCTGGTGAAGCCGTAAACTTGTTGCCCGACTTCTTTATTGGGGGCGGTGCAATTTTGGCAGATGCCTTTGCTGGCGCTTCTGAAACCACACAGGGCACCGCAACTGTCGCTCAGAAGCCCGAGCACAATAAGGCGTCGGTTGACAAGGTACTCCACAAGATTATGCCTTCGCAGTTCCCAATGGACGAGATGCTCCGCCACCTTTCCACTGCGAAAACTGAGTCTACCAAGTATGAGTACTTTAAGGTACGTGCACGCGGCATCAGTGCAAGTGTGGCTACTACGGTCGAGCCCGCAAGTGCACCCAACGCAACACCCATCAAGTGTGATTCGGTACACATCTTCTCTAAGGACGGCAATATCTTGGTGCCAGGTTACAATGCCACAGGTGTTGATAAAGCAGCAACGGCAGTTTCTTCTGGCAGCGTAGCCATCCAGCCCTTGATTTTGCACATCTGCGAGATTAACCGAACAACCAATACCATTATGGTAATTCCTTTGAATGCAAGTGGTGTTCCTGCGATGAGTGCCAGCACTAAGTTGTTCCGTATGGGCACTGCCAAACACGAGCTTGCAGCTATCTCGGAGGATCCTTTGAGCCAGCCAGTAAAAGATTACAACCTCTGTCAGATTCATATGACAACCGTATCGGAGGGCGTATATCAGAAATTGCAGGAGAAGGAGGTTCCTTATGGTATTGCAGAGTTCAAAGAGCAGGCGCTCTACGACTTCCGTATGACCAACGAGATTGACGCTATCTTTGGTGTAAGGAGCGAATTCACCGACCCCGAGGGCAAGACCAAGTTTACTTCCGATGGTCTCGTGCGCAAGGTAAACAAGCATCTCGACAAGGGTGATGCTGCGTCTGTCACCGAGGACATACTTCTTGGCTGGTCTGCCGACGTATTCGACGGCAACAATGGTTCGGATGAGCGCATTCTTCTTTATGGTACCGAGTTTGGCAAAGCCATTGCAAACTGCCGCACCATCTATAAGTCGCTTGAAGCTGGTAAGACCGAGGTTAAGTTTGGTATCACCTTCAACCGTATTGAGACCAACTTTGGTACCTTCCTCCTGAAATATCACGGTCTCTTGAATGCTTACGGCTACGGCGCAGCGGGTATCGTTGTAGACCCTGCTAACGTCTACCGCTGTATCCAGAAACCCTTGGAGGCTACCGAGTTGAATCTCGATCAGTCGGGTCAGTCGAGGAGCAAGGATATTCGTATCGACGAGAGTCACACCCTCGCCGTTACCAACCCCGAAACTCACGCAATTCTTTTTGCGTAAGTCTTTCTTCAATAAAGTTCAATCGTTGGGCTGCTGCAATACTCGGCAGCAGCCCTTTTTAATTTGAAAAACAATTATGCAACTTACTACATTTGAGAGTCGTGTCAAGGGCTATCATACCTTTGTTAGTCTACCTAATGGTTCGCGAGTATCTGTACGTTTCGAGACCGTACAGTACCAAACTACCGAAGGTCCCTCGCTGTTTCACACTGCCGATGAAAAAGTTATTGAGGCGCTTAAAAAACATCCTCGTTACAACGATGTGTTCGTGCTGAAACACGAACCATCTGAGTCTGCTGTTTCCGCCGAGGATACTAAAAATGTTGAGGGACCGCAGGAAATCAAATATCAAGAACTCGTTAATCCCGACAAAGAGATTATTCTAAACCACAGTGTCACTACCGCAGCACTCGCGAGGGCTTTTGTTCAGCAACAATTCGGAGAGCCTATCCCTGGTGACTGCAAAACCAATGCTCAGATTAAAGAATATGCCGCTCGCACACACAATCTGATCTTTGAAGCATGGCACTAATAGACGATATCAAATCTAGGGTAATGCAGGTCCTGAATGAGCTGATGCCAGGTGACAATAGTTACAACGACATTCTCTCATTCGATATGGACAACTGCATAGACGAAGCAGGTAGGAGGGTTGCGCTCGCAGCCCCCCTACATATGCTATCGACATCTCGCACCCAAGCGACACAAATTTCTCAGGCAACAGTTAATGGGCATATGCTTGCTGTGCATAAACCAATCAACTATTTACGTCTGATTAAAGCGGAAATGGATGGTTGGAATCATCCCGTATATGGCAATGAACTGATAACGCCCGAACATTCACTATACGCTCGACAAGCAAATAAAATCACAGCTGGGGGCGCCCATAAACCGGTTGTAGCTCTCGCTAATAATCAGTTTGAATTCTACTCGCTTGTCGATGGTTATCAGGAAAGTACAACTGCAAGGATTACATACTTCCCAAATTATGCTATATCAAACTGGGAAAATGTAGCTCTCGGGGAGCTATATCCAAATCCCTTAATTGAGCCAGTAGTGTGGCAAACTGCTTCATTGCTATTCAATATCATGGAGGAACACGACAACTCTATGGTCGCTCAGAATAGATGTAATGAACTTTTAACACTCAATAGTGCCCTATGAAAATAGAATTTGAACTGGATCCGTATAAATTGTTGGACGAGTGTCAGCATCAATCACTCATTGATGCCCAGATGAACACAACAGAATCTGGGCAAATCGCAACACAACAAATAGCGCTGTCGAGAAAAAATTATGACATCTTCCATACTGAATTGGTAAGTCAGATTTCTCAATTGTACTCAACGTTTGCAAATCTAATAACATACACTATCGACACAGGTTCTATTAAAATTGATGTTACCACCCCTGATATCCCCGAGCCTTCGTATTCTCAATCAGTCGCCATTGGCATAAAAGACTATTTGAAGAATGCGATGTTGGCGTGGTGGAATCTATCTCGTGGCAACAGAGCATTGATGACGGCATACGCTGCCAAGCAAGACGAAGTGCGTAGCTATATAATTAACTTGATAACTCCCAAAGTTGAACGTCCATATAGATATTGGTAATATGTATAGTCACGATTCCTCTCAAATACGATTTTACTACTCTCGCACAGAAATTTTCGAGAAAATATGCAACATATCTGCGCTGAATGCTAAATATGTTAATGAAGAGATTAACATTGACTCGCTAATTATCACGCCTGATGAGAAATACTTTTTCGACAGTAACATCGAGCCAATCGTAGCAACATTGGCTAATTATTTTGTGCGAATTATCATAGAGAAAGATAGCACATACGAGATCTCTGCTTCCACTATTGAGATATCTTTTGATGCTGCGCCACTAACAAAGGGACGACTTACTCAGGTTGAGGTTGATATTCTAGACTCCCTCATCGAGGAGTATTTAATAACCGAAAATCTGAGATTGTGGTATCATTCAGTGGCTCCTTATGAGTTATTGGCGACCAAATATGCTGGCGAGGCAAATAGAATAGATGCTCGCCTGCGAGAAGTTCTGTTCCAATTCTATAAGCCAATCAACGAAGACTCCATAATTAATTGCATAAAGATAAGCGACGGTAAGGATACGGACTCGCGCCGTGTAAGTGATTGTTCCGACCCAGTGGAGGGTTCTCAACTACTTATGACATTCTGGATGGAGCCAGACGGTGACGTACATCTCGAAAATTGCGAGTTTGAAGTGCAATACTATACAACAACGATCGAGAAGTGCCATAAGATCGCCAAAAACGAGATGGTGCAAAAAGATGCGGATACATACTTGGCAAAGGTAGAGACAGACCTTACGGGTGCCGGCACTTTGAAGTATGTAGCCACTATCACTATGCCGAACAAAGATTTTGCTGCCGATGACACCCTCAAACTCATCAAGAATGTAACAACATCAGTAAACATTCGTCCAATGCCAAAATAATGGAGACCGAGAAGATATGCCCGTGTGTGAAAATGGGTGGGAGTTCCTTGAACAATCCAAACCTTAATAGTGCCAACTATGGCAAATCTATTCGCACATCGAGCCATCTTATTGCCTGTGTGGCTGTTGATAATAGTGCCTTCCCAATTCCAAGCGTAAATAGCAAGGCTGGGGTCGATGTTCATATAACCGCTAAGTATGATGGTCGATACATCAGTATTGATGCGACACTTGACAGAAATGTTTGTCTCGCAACGGAGATTATAGACATAATAACCAACATTCTTCTTTTGTACGACGAGGAGTATGAATTTGCGCTAGCGGCAGAGGACGATGTATTGGTAGATATTAGAGAAATTGCACAACAATGAGTACCGAGATAAAACGAAGACGAATATCAGATTTTCCGATAGGAGCCCCCGAGAATGTCGAGCTGTTTGCGAGAACATCTAAGGGCACCAACGTCCGCGTGCGGTACGATGTGAAGCAGCAGGTGGGCACGTCGGAGACGTCGGTGATGAGTCAGTCGGCGGTAACTGCCGAGCTCGCCAAGAGGGATGCCGCTCTCAAAAGCAAGAAGGGTAACACCATCGCTTTGGGTCGCTCGATAAAGTACGGTAACACCATAGTGGCAAGTGATGCGACAATAACGGACACCATAGAGAACATCGCCCAGCGTATAGAGAACATCGCATTAATCGAAATTCCCGATGGCTCCATAACCGAGCCTAAGCTGTCGGATAATGTGCGCCAAAAACTCAATCACGACAACGGATATTGGTTCGAGGTTACAGGGGAGGTGGTGACACCCAATACAACAAATAGCACCGCACAAGTGGTATATAGCAGAAGTTTAACTAAATAAATCGTACAAAATGGCAACAATTCAAAAATCAACAATTGACCTCCTGAACATTCAGGGAACATCGGCGCAGCTTGCAAATGTCAAGACTATGCTTACGAATACGCAGAAGGCAATCTTCACAAATACAGATACGAAAAGAATGTATTTGTGTGAATACGGCAAAGATCCCGTGATGCTGGGTGCTGACGTTCAGAGCGTAACTTATGAAAATGGCACGCTAACTATTACTCCTGTTGTTGGAAATGCTGTTTCCATCTCACTGACCATTGATGACGAACTGAGTAATCTGGAAACAAAAATTACCACCGCTATTGCTACCGCTAAGTCTGAAACGCTTGAAGAAGTGGCAAATAACTATGTCAACAAAAGCAAAATTGCACAGGCTCCATCGGATGCAACAGACGCAGTAGCAAGTGCGAAAGCACTTAAAACAGCTGTTCAAAATTTATCTTCCGCAATACAGGGGAAAGTTAATACGGTAACTGGTAATTTAGTAGATAATTCTTCTAGTGATAACAACCCTACTGTTAATTTCTTTTCCCACTACGATAGGGAAAACAATAAAATTTGGTTTTACAAGGGCACCACACAATTGTCAGCTCCTTCTGAATCAAACACTATCTGCTCGATTGATACCACCGAGTTCATATACAAGGGTATGATTGATGATGTTAGTTTTGATGCTGTGACAAAAAAGTTGACAATCGACTTTAATACTAATGCGGGCATAACGGATATTGAAATAGATATGTCTTCTTTGGTGGACACCTATACAGCAGCTGCGGGGGGAGGACTTTCACTAAGCAATAATGCCTTTGGAATTAAACTTCCTAATATCAGTGGCTTATTTGTTAACGATAGTGGTCTGATGGTTAAAATAAAACAATCTGGCGGTTTATCGGTTACCCAAGACGGATTACTGATTGATAGTGCTAATTGGCTACCCAATAATGTTGTTATGAAAGTGAATGACAAATCTGGCAAAGTGGTCATTATTGGTGGTGTCACATCAGATGATGAATCTTCTGGTATTAATGTACACACTATTGACGTACACCCTAAGTGGTACACAATTAGCTAAGTATATATGAGTTTCGATAAGTCGAATATAGATTGTAAAATAGTAGATGCAACGGATGGGACCAAGAGTCTTGATGAGCTGTTGGTTCTGTCCGTAGCAGATCCAGATGCACTAATCATTTCTCGCTCAGGAGTAATAAAGAGCGGAAAGATTATTTCTACACCATCCAAAAAATGGGTATGGGAAGAAAATGCTACCGACTATACAGATTTTGTGAATAATGTAGCGGTAGGAGATACTTTGCAATTAAATCCCTCAGTAATAGTACCTGTTATAAGGAAAGAAATATCACATGAAGAAAGTGGAGTAGTATGGATATATATTATTACACCAGAAGGACAAAGAAAACTTAAATTTTTTAGTTCTAATCAGTTGTGGGAGTATGTGTTGACTGAGGACATAATATATATGCAAAGTGGTGGTGTTGCCTCACCTACAACTTGGAATTGGGAAGGTTATGATAATACCATAGATTATTCCGATTTGATTGCTAACTCTAAGGTTGGAGATGCTATTTATTACAATGATGATGGTGTTTACAAATATGGTATTATTATAAATAAATATGCTTTTGGAACAAAATCGATTTACATAACTACAACCTATGATAGAGGTTTTCAAGTGCTTCTATTTTCTCCAAGTAATGGAAAGTATGTATCTCGTAGCACGTATAATATAAACGATTACGCAACAAAATCTGGACTAAGCGAAATAAGCACCAAACTGGATGATAAAGCTAATAAGGATGGTAATTATCCTTTGATGTCTGTTGGATTTGCAAATGAGTTGATTGGTGACGGTGGTGCTGTAAATCAAGAGTTCTCGTTTAGACCTACGGCAGGCGAAGATAGGAATGTACTTAATAATTCTTCTGCTCGTATCGAAAGTATTAATGGTAATAGTATAGTGTCTAACAACGAGATAATTAATGGCAACTATGGAGCAATCAAGACCGTAGGCTTTAATGCGTTCAATGGCACATACGCCAAAGTGTGCGGAGGTTGCCCCTACTACCTCGGAGGCAACTACACCTCGCTCGGTTTCGCTACTGAGGAAGGTGGCACTACGGAGGCAATTACTCTACCAACCTCTACCGAGAGTGTCGGTACAACGCCAAGCGATAGGCTTTATACTCCTACGCAGAATGGTTATCTATATGCCGAGGGTGAAAACATTAATATAAATCTTTCTTGGGATGAATACTCACATTTGAATGGCACATATAAACCTTACAAGTTTTTTATTCGTGATTTATCTTGGATAATCAACTATTTTCCTGACGGTATGCGCTCGGCTGGAAGTGTAAGGGATGAGATTAGGTTCAACTCCACCACGCAGAAGTGGGAGGCTGTGCAGAAAGTAGGTGTTGTAGATTTAGGTAGTTTGCCTTGGAATATACACAATTTCGGCGATGAAACAAATCAAAAATATGCCTTCCGAGGCGGTAATATCAGTGGAGGTATTTCACCAGTCACTTGGACCAAAGCTAATTTGTTGATGCCTAAATATACCCTTGTTCAAGGAGGAAATGTGCACAACGTAAACTATTCGTATGGTGCTGAATATGTAAATGCAAACTTGCCTTGTTATTTGAAAATTAGAGATGACTCCTATACAGATGCAGCGACCTTCAAAGCAGCTATGTCGGGCGTAATGCTCAATTACGAGTTGGCAGTGCCTATTGTTACCGAAATAGTTGAGGATATTAATCTTGACTACGACGTGTCGGATTATGGTACAGAGGAGTTGATTGTTGAAGAAGGTAAACAAAGTGCTCCACTGAACGTAGATGTTGTGTATCAACCCAACGCCTTGGCTACAATTAAACAAGTGCCTGACATTCTAAAAAACATTAAAAATATTCACAATGACTACGCTCAAAAAGATGGTTCTTATCCTAACCTATCAGTGGGCAAAGCAGATGCACTCAATACACCCTCGGGTAGTATTCTTCACTCGCAATTTGTAAGGTTAGGTGCTGTATGGAATGATAGTACGAAATTTTGGGAACTCAACGGATTAACCGACCTTACCACCTCCCAAATGGAAAAAATATGGGATGCCCATATAACAATGGGGTATTGTCAAACAGATGCCAGAACGAACTTCCCAAATAACTTTTGGCGGACAGGTGGATATAATAATCAAGTGTTGATTCCTTCAAAAGGTCTATTTGCAAGTTCGTATATGGAAGTATTCATTGGTCCAGCGTATTTTGCAAACCTACAAACTACATTTAGTAACTGTGAAAAACTACAAAGAGTAGACAATTTAACTATGTCTTATGCAAATGGTCAGTCAGTCGCAAATGCCTTCTCTGGGTGCACATCACTTACTGAACTTTATATGAGCAATATATGTAGAGATATAGACCTTTCTTATTGCCCATTGACGATAGATTCTATCGTCTATATGATTACCCGTTCCAGAACTGCAAATAATTCAGTCATTACATTGCGCTCGGACATCTATCAGCAAGCGATTGCGGATGTGAGAGTACAAGAGGCATTGGCAACATACACTAACATAACATTAGCAGAAGCAGAATAATATGAAAAAGATTGCACCAAATGGAATGTACCTCACACAGAACAAGGAGGTCTCCGCAGAAGAAAGAATTTTCGTAAAAGAAGTATTTGGCTCTTCAACAACCCTCGAAAGTGATTGGCGAGTTACCACTGCCGAGGAGAAGAAGGTTGTAGAAGAAGTTAGAAAAAACGATGAGTTATATGGGTAAGATTACAGTTAATGAAGAAGAAACAGTAGAATAGAACATTATGGAAAACTGGATAAAAACGATGCCTTCCCAAGGGGAAAGTCAATCTAAAATGAAGGTGTCATCAAGTGGTGAAAATTCAGGTCGAAATGCTCGCTCATCTAAACTTATGGTGACAATGGTAGATGATGACTCACAATACGAAATACGAAATGTCAACCAACAAGGTAAAAATGAATTTGTAGAAATAGACGCAGAAGTTCGTGTCGAAAATACAGGAAACACTATCACTATTAATGGAAAATCTAATTCTTCAAAATTAACATTTACTTTGGGTAATGGTGATATTAATACTACTCTACCACAATCATATACAGTAAATAATGTAACAGCATACAATGGGGAGTACATCGCAGGTGATATTGGTGCAGATAGTGCTTACACATTTGCTCTCACACTCACAATACCCGCTAATTCATTGCAAGAGATTATTACGAAAGAAGTCATCGTAACCGATAATGCAGGGAATGAGGCAATATGTATAGTACATTTGGAAGCAGCGTTGGGCACTCCATATCTTAATGTTACAGATGGCGATATTCAACTTGATTACAAGGGCACACCAGTAGAAATATATATCGATACTAACGTGCCGTGGAAAGCAATACAATTAGAGGATGAACTCATACCAATAGAATATGTTACATTTAATGCTGACAAAGTTTTTGAAAGTATAAAGATTAAAAACACTTATACTATTGAATGCAAATTTCAGCGCGGTAATACATCTTCAAGTATGTATCTATATGGTGTTATATCTTCTCCTCATACATCTACCGTCACAGCTTATTTAGCATCAAGTGCTCTTTGGCGTTGGGGTTCTACGTCTATAAAGTATACGGTTATGGACACAGATATCCACACCTCAGAAAGGTCTAACGGTAAATTAGTTTTTGATAACGGAACGTATACGTCTACCAATAGTACCTTTGAAACTGATTATCCACTTGTGTTAGGAGGTAGTTGTAATGCAAATGGCTCACTTTCAAAACAGTTTATTGGGAAAGTGTGGTATTTTCGTATTAAGGAAGGTGATAATGTGTTATTAGATTGGGAGCCTCGTAAAAAAACTGATGGAGAAGAGGGTTTTTATGATAATATATCAAAAACTTTTGTATCATCAAAATAGTATGAATACTTGGTCTATTATAAGACGTTGGACGTGGGAGCTACCTCAAACTCTCATTGGGGCAGCCATCGCCCTTTTGCATAAAGAGAAACCTCTGCGTGTCATAGAGTATGCCGACCAAAGGGTTTATCTCTACGACAACTTTAATGGCGGGATATCCCTCGGGTACTACACGCACCTCGATTGGAACGCCAAAGACCATAACAACAACGTAATGCGTGAGGGCTTGAAAAAGTCTGTAAGGCACGAAGCATTGGGACATGGCACGCAGAGCAAGTGGCTCGGTTGGTTATACCTGCCTATTATTGGTCTACCGAGTGTTATTCATTGTGGCATACATAGACTTTTCGGTCGCAGATGGAATTACTACTCTTTCCCCACAGAAAAATGGGCAGATAAAATAGCAGGGATCGAAAGGTGATGTAATTCAAATTTATAATAAAATGCAGGAAAGAAATATAATATCGGGTGCTACAAGCGCTTTTTTGGCACCCTTAATTGATGGTTGGGAACAACTGACCATATGGATGCTCTTAGCATTGGTGCTGTTGCTCGCAGACCTTAAATTCGGCATTTCAGCAGCTAGAAAGCGAGGTGAAAAAATACGCCGCAGTCGCGCCGTGCGT
Source organism: uncultured Alistipes sp. (assembly GCA_937911745.1). Classification (GTDB taxonomy): domain Bacteria; phylum Bacteroidota; class Bacteroidia; order Bacteroidales; family Rikenellaceae; genus Tidjanibacter. The sequence continues at coordinate 53,031 of CALDPX010000041.1, forward strand.
AGAACTATTAACAAGTTGGTGGATTACATCTGTTGGCTGTCTATCGCGTGGTGTATTGGTCATACATTTGGCGAGAGTTTACATATTCCTACCCTTGCTATAATTGTACTAGCAATTATATATTCAGTGGAACTTGCTAGCATATTAGACAACTACTTTGAATATCGAGGTATCGCAAAGCGCCTAAATCTGGGAAAGTTACTTGGGCTGATTTTCAAAAAGAACAATATAGAGAACATAATAGAAAATAAAGATGAAAACAAAGATAGAGAGTAAGTATTTTAGCGAGAAGGAGTTTAACCGTTGTACACCATCCTGTTCGCTACAAGATATGGATCGGGCGTTTATGTGGATACTCGACGCCATAAGAGAGGAGGCAGGTATCCCACTTATATTGAGCTGCGCATTCCGGAGCAAGGAATATGATAAATCTCGGGGGCGTAGCGGAAATTCAGCTCACACAAAAGGGCTCGCGGTCGATATCAAGTGTAACTCATCCGCCACCAGAATGAAGATTGTAGCTGCTGCTATAATGGTAGGAATTGACCGAATAGGTATCGGTAAAGACTTCGTACATCTTGACTATGACAGAAGCTTACCTCGCAACGTAATGTGGGAATACTATGATTAAAAATACTTTACATATATTTCTTCTGTGTATATTTGTTTTTGCTATTGGAGGATATACAGGATTTCGTTTCCATTCATTATCATCAATACCAATGGCAGATACGATTACCATTCATGACACAGTGAAAATTCATATACCACAAGTGGTTCATCGCAAGGAAATAGGTTCATCGCTCACCTCGATTCCTAAAACTGCTTGGATATATCCAACCGGAGACATCAACGTACCAGATAGTATAGACATCGAGCTTCCCATAGAGCGAGTAGAGTATTGCGATTCTAATTATCGTGCGGTAGTGGAAGGCTATAAACCACGTCTTGTCGATATTGAAGTGTACCCCTCTCACACCACTATCATCCAAAGTGCCCGTCAGCAGCAAGGTGGTTGGAATCTTTCAATTGGTCCCACGGTATGTTGGGGCATTACCCGGGACGGATTTAGGTTGTGTTTTGGTTTAGGCGCAACGGCGACATATCATTTCTAATAATATAACATCTTAAACAAAAACGTATGGAAAGAGAAAAACCACGATCAACAACCGATCGCCCTACACAGCAAGCTCCTGTTAGTAGAGATCCTACACAGCAAGCTCCTATTAGTAGAGATCCTACACAGCAAGCCCATCTAAGTTCTGCGACAGTAAAAAAACGTCCAATGCTGAGAATAGCCCCTAAACTAAGGCGAACAGGAGTTTATTATCCATCATCTCAATTCACAGTTCATCGTAAAAAGAAAGACAATGAGTAACACACAAAGAGCCCACCTCGCGCAAATTATAACGCGAACATTGATAACCATTAAAGTCGCCCCATTTATTTTCACATTAGGATATATCATCTGCTTGCTCTGCTATATGTGGGGAAGCGACATAGTTGTTAGGTTTGCAGATATCTTATTTTACACCTCTCCGATGACGATCATCTTATTATTGATTCTCTCGAAAATATATCAGTTATGTGGTTGGCATCGTCTACAATGTTGCATACCTCTATTTCCTATGGCTTTAATGATCTTTGATAGTTTCATAGTTGAGGTTTCATCACTTGTTGCCGACATCAACTTGTATCTATGCCTATTAATGTTTATCCTCACCTTAATCAATGCTTATAAAATCTTTTTGCGCGATGGAAGATGAAGAAGTAAAGGATATTGTACTCCAAGTGGTAAGAAAGTGGGAGAATGACCTGGTTTTAGGTAAATGTACTCCCCATCAAATTAAGTCGCTATACAATGCTCTTATCAATAATATCGACATGGATGCGTCCATAGACGAGATGGCGGAGCATTTTGGACAATCCAAAAGCAATGTGAGTAATGTTATTGCTCGCCGCTTTGTGGGTAAGCCAAAACGAAAGGTTTTATATCCTTTTCAGAAAATAATAAAGATCGTACCTCGTAGCTGGTTGTCTACAAAGGGCGAATAGAGGGCGTATTATTATACGCCCTTTTTTATTCCAACACTTAACGTACATATTTATTGCACGTTACTACTATATTGTTGTAAACTTATTTTCATCGTCATATTACCTCATATTTGTATTGCAATCAATGGTGATTGTACAACTAAAAATACAAATCTATGGAAGGTAATTATCTCACATCGGGTGACCTCGCATTGATCGAAAATCGCAGAGGTTACGGCTGGGGCAACGGCTATGGCGAGTGCGCTCCTTATCACAAAGGTATGGGTCGAGGTGCTGCTACCGGCATTGGCTTGGCAGCTGGCTTAGGCGGTGGTGCTCTGCTTCTTGGTATTGCAGGTCTTTGGGGTCTTAACCAGGCTTCTAAGGCTCGCGCAAGAGGTGCTGAGAATCTCTCGCAGGCTAACACCAACAGCATCAACCAGCTTGCTACGTTGGCTCTTGCTGAGCGTCAGAGCCGCGAGGATTGGCAGAATCGCCACGCTCCTACATTGACACAGTATGTCGATGTCCAAACCGGAGCAGGAGCATTTAGTGGTTCGACCTCGAATGCGTTGGCTACTGCCCTTGCGTTTCAGAACAATGGCGGGGTAAACTCCGCTATTGGCGGTTGCAACTATTTGCGAGTGGCTCGCGTGAGTGGCTCGCGTTTGTGCGGCTGCGACACCTGCGAGGGTTAATCGCTAACCAGGGTGGATGGGTAACCATCCACCCATTTTTGCCTGACCATTATGCTTAGAAAATCACAAATTAATATGGATATGATAGTGCCGACATCAAAGATGGCTCTAAAAACAAGTTGCATACGAGCGTGTGGCAACGATATAGACAAAGCTGAAAGGTTGTATGAGTTCTTTGTAAAGGACCTTGAAAAACTCCCCGACTTTGACATTGCACCTCCCACGACATTTCAACAGGTAAAGGAGTTTCTTGGCAATACATTCTCGTGGATTGACAACAACCAAGACAAAATTGCCGGCTACTACAATATCATACAGCAGATGCGTGGGGGACAACCATTGCCAGTGATGTCGCCAGCGTCTCCGCCCGCAGACGTTCCACCTATTCCCAGTAAGTAGGCTATGGCACAACTATTTCCACATAAGGTAACATTCTATGCCTACGCAGAGGACGAGAAACAAGTACAGGACCTACAAGACGCTCTCAACGACTTCGTGCGAAAGCAATACAACAAAGGCATACTCGTAACAACAGACAAGCTTTTGCAAGCACTACGCTCTTTTAGTAATAACTATTTTGTAACAGACTTCTTAAAACGGAAATAAATGGCACAGGAAACGCAAAAACAACCACGAAATATATTTGAACAGATTGCACTTGGTCTTGAAGTTACCAACCTCAATACTGTGGCAATATCCCAGGACCTTGCCAATTTGTATAAAATGGTGGAGGATATTCACTCTGTTCTGTTTATGGGTCAAACACAAACCGCACCAACGGCTCTCGGCGCGGTTAAGGATGAAGAAAGAGAGCCTCAAACCCCTCAGTAATATGTCGTGTTCTAAAAATTATGTGGCTAACATTACCACTACGCTTGCAGCAGGCAGCGTAGCCAGCCCCTTTTTATTGCAGGTAAACATCTCACAGAAGCTGTGTAAACCTGCCTGCGTGGACTCAATTCCAGTATTTGATCCAAAGTTCTCTTTGGTGGGATACTCTTTGGTTGGTCCAGGTAGCTATGTTGCAACGATCAGGGTAGAAGGCACGATCTCTTACGTTCCTTGCGATGGTAGCGTTTGTTGCACCAAATCGCAGGTTGTTTCGCAAGAGTTTACGTTCCCGTTCGCTTCCGCAACAGCACCTACTACGGTGACTATCGCCCAGGGTGTTAGTGTAAACTCCATTGCTCAGTCTGGATGCCAGACTTGCAGCCGTGATTTTGTAAGTGAAACACCTCTTACATTAACCGTTGCGTAGTATGGTGGGGATAGTCCTATTAGTAATGTTCTTTACAACATTAATGTTCCACCTGGGATTTCCGGAGGCAATTGCCAAGATTGTACTGAAAATTGCAAAGTGCCCCAAATGTGTAACGTTTTGGGTAGTGTTAATAACAACTTTGTGGCTAAAATGCGAGTGGTGGGTTTCAATAGGACTATCCTTTTTAATGGGTTATTGTTCTCTATGGCTATCGCTTGTTTTCGCCTTGCTTACCAATATATATAATCAACTATGGGAAAAACTAAACAACAAAAACTAAACAATGGCGAGATGGTGCAGCCACAATCATCGCCAGTAAAGATCATAAAATATCGACCACTGCCTAAAATGGGCTGCAAAAATTGTTAGTAATGAGTGAAATTCTAAAAAAATATGAGGAGTACTATCAGGAGATGGTAGCCTCAAAAGATCCTGCCAAAATGAAGATCTTTGGTGCTGCCGAACATAAAATGTTTGGCAAGGTATCTATGGCTCTACCAAGGGTGGCGAGTGAGTGGTTAGAGCTTTTGGAACCTATGCACTGGAATAACTACCTTAGCTTGGCTGAGGCAGAGACTATCGTGTCAAAATTTGAGGGAATGGATGGTTCCCATGGACCCCATTGGTCATTTGACGCTTTTAAGAAAGCGGTAGAGATGTTCGGTGGTCATTTGTGCCAAGACCCATTCTACAACCAATATGCGCTATGGGCAACTGTCAATATGCTTTATTCTGACCATTCCGAAACTTGGTCTAAGCACATTGCCAAGGAAGACGAGCCATACTTTTATTATCTGACGGCAGTTGACAAATTGAAAGATAAAGACCGACCACATTTCGTGCGCGAGTACTTTCATTTATTCTAACAGTATGGGCGTTACAAACGCCCATACAGCACCCAATCAATTAGGCGGCGATTGGCATCATCGATTATCGTGTAATCGTACTCTATATAGATGTCAGTTACTGTCTTTTTCTTATGTCCCAACGCTGCCCCAATAAGGTCTTGGCTAAATTGCAACTCTTTGCTTGCCGCTATTGTTCCCCACGAGTGCCTAGTGTAGTATGTCGATAATTTTTCATATATAGGTTCTCCGGTTTCATCCGTCAACTTACGCAAGTTATCATTTAGCCTATGTGCGTAATCTTTATAATTCTTATAGCGGTCCAATATATTTAATAAATACTTTTTACCCCTGTACCTTTCAATTATCTCCATCGCCTCGGGTTCAACCTTAACGCGCAACATCCCTCCTGTTTTACTACGCCTATATTCAATATAGCCATCGCTTGTTATTTCTTTCAAGTGACATAGATCCACGATATTTATACCTCGAAAAAAGAACATCAGCATAAACATATCAGCGTATTGCTTTTTACGCGGATCCGTATGATAGTTATAGATATCTCTTATTTTGGCTGGCGGTATATTACGTTTTAATGTATCCTCTTTTTTTATGACAAATGTTCTGAAAGGATAATCATCAATCGAGACATATTTCAAATCTATTGCCTCGTTGTAAATAGCTCTAAGGTTTCTCATATGGATACCTCGCGTGTTTGTTCTCAGCCCTTGGGATACGAGAAAACCATCAAATCTTTTTAAGAAGTTCTTATCCATTTCAGTAATTACTGTATCATCACCGCAGAACTCCTTGATCTTCGACAAAGTATTCAAATAAACCTTCTTTGTATTCTCTTTGGACTTTTCCTCAATAAAACGCTCTAATAGTTGTACGATAGTAGGCTTTGTCATTGACGCCTGCATCGCTTGTTCCAACTTGCTTCTTATGATTTTTTGTGGCAAATTGTAAATTTCTTTACTCCAAGTCATTTTTAAGACTTCGATTTCAACTTTATTGAGGTACTCATCAAGAATTTGTTGTAACTCATATTTGTCAGATCTTCTTGTAACCCTGCCGCACCACTGGGTTGGCGCTAAGTCTACATGAGCAGGAATCAAGAAACGCTTATTAGCACCATACGACACAGCTATCTTCAAAGGTGCTTTACCATTCTTTTTTAGACGCCTTGCGTCCAAGTAATAACTAACAGTTCCCATAATCAAAAATTTGCACGTTATTTAGCATTCTACGGTACATTTTGAAACAAATTGGCACATAATTGCCACCAAGGAACGGTCGTTAAAAACAAAAATACTACTACCCAACATCTTCATAAGTTGCTGAGTAATAGTAGTTTCATTCTCTGTCGGGGTGAAGTGATTCGAACACTCGACCCCCTGCTCCCAAAGCAGGTGCGCTAACCGGACTGCGCTACGCCCCGAGTTGATGGTGCAAATATATGAATTATTTTTGAAATACAAGCGTTTTTTGCTTAATCAACTTTTTTACACCCCTTGGTAGGTGGCGCAAGAGCGGTATCAGCACTCTGTATAAAACTCCTAAGCCTACACTTCGGCGTCCACGAAACATCCCTCTGAGGCATTTTTGGGCAACTCTCTCGGATGTAAGTAGCACTCCAAGGCGCACACCCAAGCGTTGGTAGTCTTCGGAGAGTCCATAGAGGTCGGTAGCCACGCCCGCAGGCACAGCCACCGTAACACTTACGCCACAACCTCGCATCTCCTCCCTCAGTGCATACGAAAACTCCCTGACATAAGCCTTCGTGGGAGCATAGAGCGACAGTCCGCCAAGTGGCAACCACGAAGCATAAGAGGACATATTGAGGATATGCCCGCGCCCGCGTGCGCACATATCGCGTGCGAAGAGTCGGCACAGATGCGTTGTAGCCTCAACGTGCAGGGCGAGCACTTGCTCCACCCTCTCGGGCTCCATATCGCACAAATCGCAGTAGGCGAACACCCCTGCATTATTCACAAGCACCTCCACCTCCAAGCCACGCCCCACGCACTCCTCATAGAGCCTTTGGGGTGCGCCACTCTCGGCAAGGTCAAGGGTAATGGTCACAACTTCGGGGGCGCCCTCGCTCAACAGCCTCTCTCTTGCCGCCAACAGTCCCTCCTTGCCACGAGCCACCAGCGCAAGGCAATATCCCCTTGCGGCAAGCCCTCGCGCCAACTCCAAGCCTATACCTCTACTCGCGCCCGTCAATAGTGCCCACTGTTTTTTCTCCTGTTCCATAGGTTTTGCATCTTTCTTGAAAACAAAATTACAAAAAAATTGCATTAACTCTTGCATATTCAAAAAAATGCCGTAATTTTGTGATATCAATTTAATATCATTTTGAATTAGGCAACAACAAATAACTTTAATAACCCTAACTAACAAAAAACAACTATGGAAAACAAGGAGTATAAATTTAGCGGTTTTCGAATGAGTGGTTTTGCTGCTCTCTTTCTCATTTTCGCAATTATTGGATTGTCGATTTGGGATTTTGCGACATTGGTAGGCGATGAGGTGCCCGTATTGGGTATTGTTGGCATAGTGGTAGCCAGTATTGCCAGCGCAGGCTTCCGCACCTTGGAGCCCAATCAGGCTCGCGCGATGGTCTTCTTTGGCAAGTACAAAGGCACCTTTACCGAGGAGGGTTTCTGGTGGACCAACCCCTTCTACACTGCCAAGAGCGTATCGTTCCGCGCACGCAACCTCAATGCCGATGCTATCAAGGTGAATGACAAGACCGGTAACCCCATTATGATTGGTTTGGTGGTTGTATGGAGAGTGAAGGATACCTACAAGGCTCTCTTCGAGATTGACTCACAGACGATGACTCAGACCGTCAAGGTTGGCAAAGGTGGCGAAGTTGAGGGCGTGGGTGCTGCCGCAGGTCGTATGCTTGCCTTTGAAAACTTTGTAAGGGTGCAGTCCGATGCAGCACTTCGTCAAGTTGCAGGTATGTATGCCTACGACAACAATAATGGCGAGGAGGGTGAGTTGACACTCCGCAGTGGTGCAGACGAGATAAACGATTTTTTGCGCAAAACTCTCAACGAGCGCTTGGCGATTGCAGGTATTGAGGCTGTGGAGGCTCGCATCAACTACCTCGCATACGCTCCCGAGATTGCAGCCGTTATGTTGCGCCGTCAGCAGGCAGACGCCATCATCAGCGCAAGGGAGAAGATTGTGGAGGGTGCTGTTTCGATGGTACATATGGCTCTCGACAAACTCAAAGCCGATGGTGTTGTGGAACTTGACGAGGAGCGCAAGGCGGCTATGGTCAGCAACCTCTTGGTTGTCCTCTGTGCTGATGAGAGCGCACAACCCGTAGTAAACACCGGCTCGCTCTACAACTAAAAGTCGAATTCACGACTTTTAGCAGTCAAACGACCAACGTCTAACGTCTAATGTCGCGGACACTGCGTGTCCGAAAAAAGACTTAGGACTTTTGATGTTAGACCTTAGACGTTAGACAACAAAGTGATAAGAATTATGGCGAAAGACACATCAAATAACACCAAGAGTTTTGTACTCCGAGTTGATGAAGCGACTATGGAAGCCCTCGAAAAATGGGCTGCCGATGAGTTTCGCAGCATCAACGGTCAGTTGCAGTGGATTATCGCCGAGGCTCTCCGCAAGAGTGGGCGCAAACCAAAGAAGAAGTCTAACGAATAGTCGTTAGACTTCTTTTGAATTCAAAATTCAAAATTCAAAATTTTTATGAAGAAGGCGATTATTTATTCGGCAGCGTTGTGCGGAGTGAGTTGGATTGCAGCACTCGTTTTCTACCTTGCAACGGGCTACACAGGTTCCGAGTCGGGCGTTGAGGGGGTATTGCAATTCCGCACCTTTGCAATGGTTTATATGTTCCTACCCGCCATTGTAGCACTCGTTTTGCAGGCGATAGGCGGCGAATTGAGCATCGTAAGGCGACACGCTACGCGCATACAGATTGTTCCCACCGACAACTCACTCTTGAAGTTCCGCCCTCGTTGGAGCTGGCTTGTAGCAATACTCACAACCGTAGCGATGGTGGCTCTCTCGCTGCTTTTCTCGGCTCTTTTTGCCGACTTTTCGACAATGAAGCAGACCACCCTCGACCTCATTATTGCTCAGGGCATAGACAATGTACCTGCCGAGCAAATTGCACAAGTTGAGGCTCTGCCCGAGTGGGTTATGGTGCTCTCTACGGTGCTCTCGGGCATCTTTGCGGGTGTAACGATAAATGCCCTGTTTGCCTTTGGCGAGGAGTATGGTTGGAGGTGTTATATGGTAAAGGCTCTCGGTGGGCGCAAGTTCCTCTCGGCGGCACTCTTCATCGGCATCGTGTGGGGCATTTGGCACGCACCTATGATTCTTATGGGGCACAACTACCCCGATGCGAGAGTTGCGGGAGTGGGGATGATGGTGCTCTTCTGCATCTTGGGCGGCATCATTGAACTCTATTTTGTCTTGAAGAGTGGCTCGATGTGGGCTGCGGTCTTCATCCACGGCACCATTAACGCCCTTGCGGGTATGAGTGTGCTGATGTACCCGAGTGGTAGTACACTCCTTACGGGTATGACGGGTGTGGCAGGTATGATGGCTATGGTGGTCATTATCGCTCTACTCTACCTCTACGACCGCTCGCACGACCGCATATTCCACTCCACGCTGTAAAACACCGCAGTAACCCACAATAATCAAGGACGTTAGACGTTAGACAAAAAACATACGATTATGAAACGCTTTACCACCCTACTCGCCCTGCTGCTTATGACTATTGCGGCGGTGGCACAAATCCAAACCCAAACCCTCCAACTTAAAGGTCGTACGGTGGACTCGGAAGGCACCCCCATCGCCTACACATCGGTTGTCCTCACACCCCAAGGCGAGGAGTACAACCCCGAAAAACCCAACCATCACATAACATTCTCAGACAAGCAGGGCAATTTCTCCATAGAAGCCGCAGAGGGTAACTACACCCTCTCGCTATCGTGCGTGGGCTATGAGAGTTGCGCCATAGAGGTTGCGCTCACTGCCGCCACCGACCTCGGAGCCATCACCCTTGCGCAAAGTGCCGAAGCGATTGATGCAGTGACCATTACGGGCAATCTGATAACTCGCGAGGCAGACCGTTTTGTAATGAACAATCTCTCGGAGAGCACCATAGCCAAAGGGCGCGACAGTTACGAAATGCTGCGACTTGCGCCAAGTGTTTATGCCGACAACAGCGGTGGCATAAGCATAAACGGCAAGTCGGGCGCAAAAATCCTCATCAACGAGCGCGAGGTGCGTATGACGGGCGAGCAACTGATGAACTACCTGAAAGCCATCCCTGCCGAAAACCTCCAAAAAATCGAAATCATACCCGAGAGTGGTGCCGACTATGACGCCGACAGCGCAAGCGGTATCATCAAAATCACACTCCGCCGTCAGAGGGACGAGGGTTTGAGTGGTTCGGTGGCTATGGGAGGTCACTTCTCGACTCTGATGCCCAACTACACCATAGGTCCCAACGGCAACCTCAACTACAAGAACGGCAAGTGGAATCTCTATGGCAACCTTTCGATGTCTAACTACACCTACAACTCGGGAGAATACTCAATGAGTGAGCGCACCCAATACGACAATGGTGCCTCGGTAACTTCCACGACAGCAATGGAGAATGGTGGCTCGTCGGGTGGCGGTATGGTGGGCGCAATCTACGACATTGACGAGAGGAGCAGCGTTGGTGTGGAGTACAACCTATGGCTCTCGCCCACGAAGCCCACAATCAATCTCAGCACTCTGGATTACACGTTTGGCGACTACCACGAAGCACACCAAAGCCGCTATGAGCAGTCGAATAACTCGGTCAACCAATCTCTTACAGCCAACTACATCCGCACTCTCGATGAGCGTGGTTCGACACTCAAAATCATTGCCGACTGGGCAAACAACCGTACCGATGGCGAGAACAACAACTTCGACACCTCGGTAGTTACCGTAGGTGGCGTCGCGGGTGCGCCCGTCGACTCACTCTATCGCAACCATTCGAAGGCAAACTACTCCTACTATACGCTAACGGCTGCTGTGGAGAAGAAACTTTCGGACCTTACGACCATCTCCTACGGTGCTAAGTACACTCTTACGGACACATATAGCACCACCGACTACGCCTACAAACGTGGCGAGGAGTGGCAAGACTTGACCTCCTACAACCAGTTGACCGACTTCAACGAGCACATCGGAGCACTCTATGGCATCTACTCCACACGTTTCCTCTCGGGGGCTTCGCTCTCGGCAGGTCTGCGTGCCGAGTTGACGGCTATACCTCAACTCTCGGAGCGTTATATAAGCCTCTTTCCACATCTGAACGCCTCGCTGCCACTCAATCCAGCGCAGACCGTTATTCTCTCGGCAGCCTACAAGAGGGCTATTTCGCGCCCCTCGTTCTGGACTATGAATCCCGTGAGGACACAACTCTCGGAGTTCTCCTATCAGGTGGGTAATCCCGACCTCAAACCCGTCTATGCCAACAACATTTCGCTGACGGGTATCTTCTTCTATCGCTATTCGCTGACCTTGGGCGCATCGTTGCAGGACAATATGATTCAGCAACTTGCAATGGTGGACGAAGCAGACCCCACAGGGCGCACCCTGAAATATCTGCACGTCAATCTCAACAACGTCTACCAATACTACGCCCAACTCTCCATTCCCGCACAAGTCGCCCCGTGGTGGACGATAAACGCAAACCTCTTGGGTGTGATGATAGACCAAAAAATCATTAGAGAGCAGAAAAACGACCGCACATTCACAGCGCAGGGTTATATGGCAAACTCCTTCACTCTGCCCAAAGGGTGGAGTGTGGACCTTACGGGACAGTTTATGACCGATGCACACATCGGTAACCTCACGCAGAAAGGTGCGGGCAACATCTCCATTGCAGTGAAAAAGCAACTCCTCGGCGACAAACTTACTGTAAACATAGGACTGAACAACATACTCCCCACCTCCGACCAAGAGGTATACTCCTCGGGCGAGGGCTTTACAAAAACCCTCTATTCGCCTAACCTATGGCTCCGTAGCATCAACATCGGCATACGCTACAACTTCCAGAGTGGCAAGATGTTCCGCGCACGCAATGTGGAGAGTGGTGCTTCCGATGAGAAGAGTCGAATGGGTAAATAGGGTATGTAACTGATGATTATAATGGATGTGCATCGAGCACTTGTGTGGGTGGCTGAAACTCTCTTTCAGCCACCCTGTTTTATTGCTGAGAATGACGGAGTTGCCGTGGTGGTAGCTCCTTTTTTTGTATCACTCCTTTGTATGTTAAAAATAAAACTTATCGTTTATTTAACGGGGGGGGGTAAAATAGAAAATAAAATTGATAAATATGTAACATATATAAGAAAAAGTTTATACATTTGTAGGTTGAAATGGTTAGGATGGGTGTTTTTTGAAGATTGAGTACCCATCCTATTGTTGTTTTTTTATAATCAAAATATTGTATGAGATTTAGTATCAAAGCATTGCGTGCCTCTGTGGTGGCAATGTTGGCACTTTGGGCAACAGCTTGCTCAGAGCCTGAGCCTATTGTAGTCTACGGACTTACGCTCTCACATACGAGCGTAGTCTTTGACTCTGAGGGTGGCGAGAGCCTTTTGAGTGTCACTCCTTTCCCCGAGGATGAAATATGGAGCGTGGAAGCCAAGCAGTTGCCCGCATGGGTGAGTGTTGAGACTGTCGGCGAGGGTGTAAAGGTGTCAGTTGTTGAAAACCTATCAAGTTCGGTGCGCACTGCGAAATTCTCTATTGTCAGCCCCGAGGGCAATTTTGAGCCCTATGAGATTGGTGTGTCGCAGGAAGCAACCGAGGATGGTGCTGGGGGTTTTGTGACAAGTGTTGCCGAGAGTTACACCTTCGACTCCGAGGGTGGCGAATACCGCTTTACGATAGTCAGTGACTCGAAGTTTATGATTGAGCACAATGCCGAGTGGCTGACTATGGAGTACGACCAACAGTCGGGTGTTGTAACCCTCTCTGCTGAGCCCAACGATGGCGAAGAGAGGCGTATTGCAACTCTCACACTCTACTACACTCTGAACGAGGAGCCCCAAAGCATGGAGATTGCCATAGAACAGCAGACCCGCGCCGAGAACCCATACTATAAACTCGTGGGAAGGTGGTTGATATCTGCCAGCAAGTGGTTCTACTCTCCCAATGGCTCACTCAACTCGCTCGACTATGATCCCAATCCTTCGGATTACTATCTTATCTTCGATATTGAGCAGGGCGAGTATGGCAAAACACTCGTTATGAAGAACTTCCTCTATCCCTATACCTCCTTGGAAGTACGCTACGATGCCACAACAGGAGGTTTTGTGATACCTTTTGGTTGGACTGTATATTCCTACAATGTATTCTTCTATGTGACTCTTGTGGGCGACCGCCAGTTCTCTTATGCTTCGATTGAGGTTAATGTTACTCCCTCGGAGGATGGTACCATTCTTTCGCTTGATATGCCAACGGTAAGTGGCTACAATTGGGTAGGCTTTGGTTTGTGGACCTATGACGAAGAGGATAATAAGATTGCTTTGGGCTCCAACTATCGTCCAACGATGTTCCCAATGGGTGATATTACATTCAGAAGATACGAAGAGTAACGATACAAATGCTGTAAACTGCTATGAAAATTCGTAATTTGATATATTGTGCCGCACTAATGATGGGTGTGGTGTCTTGCCGAGAGGATGTGCCAGAGATAGTTCCTCCCACCTCCGAAGGTCGCCTAATGCTCGAAGTAACCTCCGAGAGTACCTTGCTGACCATGAACGAAGCGGGTTCAGAGGGCGAAGTGTTGTTCCGCACTCGTGGTGGCGAACTATTTGTGGATGTGGTTACCAATGTCGATGAGTGGCGTTGGAGTGCCGAGGATGCCGAATGGCTCACCATTGAGGAGGATGAGTATGGTCTGAGGCTTGTGGCTGAGGAGAATACTTCTGACGAAAGTCTGTCGGCTACTATCCTCATCACAGCCAACCGTTCGGAAGTGAATGCGGCTGTGGAGCTGACCGTTAGGCAAAACCACTCGGGTGTGCCCGAAATTGAGGCTGCTATGGATGCTCTGAGGATTAAGGCTCACACCGAACTCTCGCACCAGATTGAAGTTTTGACCAACCAAGAGGAGTGGTCGTTTGATTGCACCTGCCCCTGGCTGCTTGTGGAGCAACAGGATAATATGCTGGTTCTGACTGCCGACAATAATAAGGGCGAGATGCAAAGGGAAGCCATCGTTACCATCTCCACCGCTTTGGGCGAACAATCGGCAACCTCGCAGATTGTGGTAAAGCAGGATGGTACGGCATATCTCAGACTCGCATCGCACAACATCGCAACCGATGACGAGGGTGCGACCAAGAGAGTGGAGATTGTGTCTAACCCCGAATTGGACTGGACATTCACAACCTACGACAGCGAATGGTACTCGGCACAAAAGGAGGATAATGCCCTTGTTGTGACCATTCAGCCTAATGCGGCAGGCTTGGAGCGCTTTGGTAACCTTACGATTGTGGTGGGAGAGGAGGATAATAATACCTCGGCAACGTTGAAGATTCACCAAATTGGCACCGATACGGATGAACTTATCTATGAAATTGAGGTTACCGAGGTGCCCTACACGCACGTTGCTGCTCCTGTGGTTACAAGTGGTTATCAGATAATGGTTGACTGGGGTGATGGCTCCGAGGTAGAGAGTTTTGTGGAGAGGCGTGGTAGCCACGTCTATACCACCCCCGGTAAGTATACTCTTTCGATTACGGGTAGTGCTCACAATCTCGAATTTAGCGATGGAGATTCGCTGTGTCCCGAGATTATCAGTATTATTTCGTGGGGTATGCTTGGAGTGAGGAATGCTGCGGATATGTGCTTGGGATGCAGTGGTTTGGAGAGTATTCCCAACGATGTAGCAGGCTCTTTTGCGGATGTTAAATCGTTTGCTGGTGCCTTCTCCATTTGTGAGAGTTTGAAGGAGATTCCTTCGGGTTTGTTCCGCTATGCTACACTCGCAAAGAACTTCGAGGATTGTTTTAGCCACTCGGCATCCATTAGCGAGATTCCCGAGGATCTGTTTGTGAATTGTACGGCTGCCGAGCGTTTCTCCTATGCTTTCTATGGCACGGGTACGGGTATTGTAAGTACCACCTCCACACTTAGTAACTTTAACGAAATTAAGGGTATGGTGGAGCAGGGTAGATTGAGGAGTATCCCCGAGGGACTCTTCCGCAATTGTGCCAATGCCTTGAAGTTCGACTATGTCTTTGGTGCGACAGCCATTGAGAGCATCCCTGAGGGTATTTTCGCCCACAGCCCCTTGGCAACAACCTATATGGGTGCTTTCTCGGCTTGCGTTAATCTCAGCACTCTGCCTGTTGGTTTGCTGAAAAATGCAACCGCTGCCACCGACATCAAATATATGTTTGCAGGATGTAGCCGCGTGGAGAATATCCCCGTAGGTATGTTTACTAACTGTGAGGCTGTTACAAATTTGGAGTATATTTTCTATAAGACGGGCGTTAAGAAACTTTCGGCAGGTCTGTTCGAGGGACTTTCGGGTGTGAAGACCGTGGGAGCTGTTTTCCAAGACTGCGTAGAATTGAGCGAGATTGAGGAGGGCGTTTTCGATGGTCTTATTGCTGCCAAATCCTTTAAGTATTGCTTCTCGGGCTGTACGGCGCTGAGGACCATTCCCGAAGGATTGTTCCGTGGTCTTGATAAGGCTTACGAATTTGCCTCCACCTTTGAGGATAGCGCATTGGAGAGTGTGCCTGTCGGTCTGTTTGCCGATGCAAGGGACTACTCCTCGGCAGACTTCTCCTACATGCTGGCGGGTTGTAGCAACCTCAAAACAGTTCCCGCTGGTCTGTTTGACAAGTTTACGACTGTTACCTCGCCCGGTTTTAGGTATTGCTTCACCGGCTCGGGTATCGAGAGTATCCCCGCAGGACTGTTTGCGAAAAATGTGAAGGTTTCCACCGGCTTTGAGAATGTGTTCTACTATTGTGCCAACCTGAAAACCATCGAGGGATCCATCTTCCCCGAATCTTCGAGTGTTTCGTCTATGAAGTATGCTTTTGCAGGTTGTACGGCATTGGAGGCATTGCCCGCAGGGTTGTTTGACTCCATTGCGCCCTCGAAGACCAACTTCACAGGTACCTTTGCGCTTTGCCAATCGCTCCAAACTCTGCCCGCAGGATTGTTTGCAAAAAATACGTTGGCAACAAACTTTACCAGCACGTTCAATAGTTGCACCTCGCTGGCGGAAATTCCTGCCGACTTGCTCGGAAATAACGAGAAGGTTGCCTATGTGACAAGTATGTTTGAGAGTTGCTATGCTCTTAAAACCGTTCCTTCGGGACTCTTCGCCGGTTGCCCTGCAATCACAAATTTCGAGGCTACGTTTGCGCTTTGCAAGGGCTTGGAGAGTGTTCCTGCCGACCTCTTTGCCGCCATTGGTACAAAGACATCGAGTGTGACTTTTGCGGAGTGCTTCTTGGAATGCGAGAGCCTTACATCGATTCCCGCAAGCCTCTTCGATACCGTTAGGCGCATCAACTACATTAATGATTGTTTCAATGGTTGCATCTCGCTCACAGGCGAGTCGCCCTATACGATTGTGACCGATGCAGAGGGTAACGAAACAAAAGTACACCTCTATGAGCGCACACGAGGCGATGATTTCCCCAATGCTCCCGTATCAGCCTCTGCACACGTTGGCTGCTTTGCTGGTTGCATGGGACTTAGCGACTACGAAAACATCCCCACAGATTGGAAATAGGGAGAGAATGAAGAGTAACTCATGAGAAAAAGTAGTATGACGATGAAAAGATATTACCTATATATTATAATGGCAAGCCTCGCAATGTTTACTATGGGTTGCCAAACAGAACCCGCAGATGTGTTGCAGGCAGAGCCTGACTATGCCAATCTGACACTCTCCTCGCGCTCGGTGGTGCTTGCGGCTGACGAGTGTGTCAAAACTGTGTTTGTTGCCACGAATCGCGAGGAATTGCAAGTAGACTATAAAGAGGAGTGGATAGATGTGAGCGTTGTAGGTAACGCCCTGACACTATATGTTGAGGCTAACAATAGCGGCACCAACCGCGAGGCGGTAGTAGACGTAGTGGCTGGTGAGCAACCCGATGTGGCAAAGGCACGCCTTAGGGTGGTGCAGACGGCTGTCGGTTTGGTGGACCTCTCGGCAGAGGGTACGGCAAACTGCTATGTGGCATTGCCCAATGGCTCCTACTGCTTGGATGCGAGCATCAAGGGTAATGGCGGAGGCGATGGCAATAGCCGCTATATTGAGTTCGAGGGCTTGGAGATTGAGGGTGCATCCTATGCCGACTTGGCGTGGGAGGCAACCTACGATGGCGACAAAACGCGCAGTACGAAGATTATCAGTGGCGCACCCATCTACTCGGCAGACGACCAGAAAATCTATTTTGCTACGGGCGAGAGCGAGGGTAACGCCCTTGTGAGCCTCCATAGCGCAGATGGAACCATTCTTTGGAGTTGGCACATTTGGGTTACTTCCAAGGAGACTACCACCTCGCTTGGTAATGGCTTGGAGTGGATGGACCGCAACTTGGGCGCACTCACTAACGAGATTGGCGATATTACCAACCGCGGTATGCTCTACCAATGGGGACGTAAGGAGCCTTTCCTGCCTTCGAGTGTGGCGTATATGGATGTTCCCACCCACACCTACGATGAGGATTACAACCTTCTTGAAACAGAGGAGGAGTACTACGCCATCGAGGCGGAAATTGCGGCCGCCCGCGTGGTGCTCAATGTGAATAACGAGCAAAGAGGCGATGGTTATGCAGAGTGGCACTATGTAGGCGAGGTGCCCCCTGTGGCACTTGCCGCACCAGGCAATGTGGATTACGCACTGCAACACCCCACAACTTTCCTCGGATGTAGGACTGATATTCCCATCGGAGAGTATGTCTTCGATTGGTACTTGCAGCAGGATTTGGAGGGTAAGAGCGGTCTTATGCAACAGTCGGCATCGAACCTTTGGGGCGATAGCGAGAAGTCGGAGGACTATAAGACCATCTTCGATCCCTGCCCTGTGGGCTATGTGGTTCCACCCACCAATGCCTTTGCATCTATGCCTCTGAACTACGCCTGTACCTACCTGAGCGAAGATTGGACAAAGGAGGACTATGGTTGGACTTGGACCTACGGCAATGGTGACTACTTCCCCTCGTCTGGCAACTTCGATGTGTCGGGCTTGATTGGCGAGACGAGTGAGAAGATGCTCTATTGGACCGCCCAGACTTTTGGTTACGGCTATCAGGGTTTTGGTAAGTCGGCACAACTTTTTGTGGCGTATAACGATATTTTCTATGGTATCTACCCCTTGCTTGACGAATCGGAGGCTGGCTCGTGGTACTCCTACGGTGCCCGCTGTATTGGTGCTTCGGTTAGGTGCGTAAAGGAGCAGAAATAACAATAAAACAAACTATAAATCAAACAAATTCAAACACAAATTATGAAAAGAAAAGAAGAAACAGAGTATGTAGCTCCTGAATTAGAGGTTCAAGAGGTGGCTATTGAAAAGGGTTTTGCTAACTCTTTCGGCGTCGGAATTGAGAATATCGACGAATATTGGGAGGAGTTGGAGTAATGTCAAATTTTTAAGAGTAAAGAAGAAAATTATGAAGAGATTTTTTCAGTATATGTTGGCAGCCGTAGCAGCTGTGGCAACAGTGGCTTGCTCGCAGGAGTTTGACGAGCCAGGTATTCTTCCCGAAGAAGATGGTGGTGTTTTGGCACCTATGACTATTAATGTAGGTAGCGAGGGTACTCGTGCAAACATTGATGGCAATGTTATCAAATGGACTGCTAATGACAAACTTGCAATCTATGAGGGTACAAGTTCGTATAGTGATGCAGGTAAGGTAAAAAATGAATTTACCATCAGTTCTATCAAAGAGGATGGTGCGAGTGCCTCTTTCACAGGTACCGCTACCGAGAGCCAGACCAAGTTCTATGTTATGTATCCTTTTGAGTCCACCGACAGCCGTTCGAGTGGTACTGCTTTCTATATGATTCTGCCTAACGAACAGAAACTTGGCGATAATAATGTTGCAGACAATGCAATTCTTTCGATTGGCTACTTCGAGAGGGAGTCGGCAACCGATGTTGTTTCGGCTACTTTGCAGAATGTTGTAGGTTTCTTGCGCGTGCAGATTACCTTTGACGATGTTGAGGAGGTTATTGTTAGTGGTAACAACATTGCGGGTAAGGTTAAGGTAACCGGTAAGACGGCTGTTGCCGACACCGCAAATATAACTCAGGCTTCCAGTACTGTAACCTTGTTGCCTAAGGATGAAGTGTTTGAACCCGGTGTGTACTATGTGGCATTGTTGCCCAGCACTACTCCCGCAGGTGAATTCCGCGTTACTTTCAACCGCACAAGTCAGACTCTCACAGCCTACACCTCCACCAAAGATGTTACCATTGAGCGTAATAAGGGTGTATCTATCTCCGACTACAAGTGGGAGAAGGGTGCTTGCATCATCAAAAATGCCGACGACTTGTCCAACTTCCTTGCCAATAGTAGCAAGTATGGCGAGGCTGAGTTTGCAAACAACATCAACCTTGAAGGCGTAACTCTCCCCACCGCAGGTGTATTTGAAGGTGTGTTGGACGCTAAGGGCTATAAGTTGATGAATTGGAATGCAACAGCACCTCTCTTTGACAACCTTGTAGGTTCGGTTAAGAATCTTGTTATTGATGAGTCGTGTTACTTGACTCCTGCCGATGAGGTTGGTCCCTTTGGTTTTGTGGCTGCAACTGTCGCTTCGGGTGGCTCGCTCGAAAACATTACCAACAACTCGCAGGAAATCTCTCTCGTTGCTGAAAATTATGGTTCAGGCTCTTCGCAGACTGACGACGCCATCTATTTTGGTGTTTTGGCAGGTGAGTGCTATGGTACGGTTGTAAACTGCGTCAATAATGCAAATATCACCATTGTAACAGCACCTACAAGTACAGAAAAGATTCGCGGTATGGTCTATATTGGTGGTTTGGTTGGTCTTATCGACAATGCCGATATGATTGCAGCCAATCCAGACCTCGTTAGTATGTCGAATTGCCAGAACTACGGCAATATTTCCTACACTGTTTCGGAAGGTCGTGGTGGTTTCCTCTTTATGGGTGGTATCGCAGGTGGTACAACCGCTTCAAAACTTTCAACTTCTACACCCGTTAAGGCTCACATTGACAACTGTCTTAATATGGGTAGTCTCTCGAATATCTATCCCGATTCGGCAACTGATATTGGTAAACTGAACACAAATAACTCCAACTATACCTACATTGCAGGTATTATCGGTTATTGCGAGGGTAGCGTTTCAAATTCTGTGAACGGTGAGTTGTATAATATGACCAATGGCGCAATTACCCACACAACTCCTACTCTTACAGCAGGTTTTGTTGTGGCTAAATCCACAGTTGCAGGTGTTGCAGGCTTTGCTATGACGGCTGGCACTAAGAACACCAACTATGCTCCCATTGTTGTTGAGGGCTCGTTTGGTCCCGGTACGGTTGGCACTTCTCAACTTGGTGGTGGTGCGCAGAATGGTGTATCGGTGGCAGGTGTTGTAGGTCAGACAGGTGCAGGTACCTACTTCAAGTCCTACACCCTTAGTGATTGCAACAACTATGGTACTGTGGATGTAAACTTTGCTATGAGTGAAAATACTTCGACAAATCTCTATGTCGGCGGTGTTACGGGTTATGCAAGTACCCCCGTAGATGACCTTAACAACTATGCTAAGGTGAGTGTTGTATCAAGTGCTATCAATCACTCGGTTGGTGGTGTTCTTGGTCAAGGCTACTATGGTTTGAGTAATGCTGTCAACAATGCAAATGTTGAGGTTGAATTGGTAAGCAATGGTGGAAACCAAATTGATGGTGCAAACAACTGTATCGGTGGTGTTATTGGTATGACGCCAGGTACAAGCGGTGCATCTATTGCAAATCTTACCAACAACAATCCTGTTTCGGTTGAGGTTACCGGCTCGGAGGTTGTTCCTGGTGAGGTGTATGTAGGTGGCGTTGCTGGTAAAACAAATATGAAGGCTGCTTCGCTCATCAACAACGAAACTACAACCTTCGTAGCAGGCGGTGTGACCGAGGCTTATGTTGGAGGTTTGTGTGGTTATGGTACGGGTGAGTTGATGAACTCAATCAACACCAAGGCTGTTACTGCAACTGCTACTTCGGCAACAGCCGAGTTTGCAGTCGGTGGTCTGTTGGCTTCTTCGGGTATTACTGTTATGGAGAAAAGCGACAATAATGGTGCTGTTAGTGTAACCCTCAGCGGCAGTGCTGTGAAGGCTTATGCCGGTGGTCTTATTGGTTATGCCGGTGGTAAAATCACTGCTACCGATTGCAACAACACAGCAACAGTAATCTTCTCGGCTCCCGAGGCTGAAATTACAGAACTCTCGGTGGCAGGTATCAGCGGTCGCTCCTATACTAAGAGTATTTATACTCGTTGCCAAAACAGCGCAGATATTACCGTTTCGGCAAAATCGGCAACTGCTGCTCACCTCGCAGGTATTGAGGGTGCGCCTAATAGTGCGGCAATTAGTAGTACTAATGCTGCAACAACCAGTGGTTGTGTGAATACGGGTAACCTCTATGCTGACTTCTCCGCAACTTGGTATGTTGGTGGTATCTCCTCGTGGGGTGGTACTTGGTCAAGTACTGCTTCGTCGCAGATGAAGGCTACCGATAATGTTGTAGAATGCGATATTACTATCAATTCGACCACTAAGGGTCACTATGTTGGTGGTATTGTGGGCTTCTCGGGTTTGCATACCGAGGTTTCGGGCAACTCCTATGAGGGTACAATCACCGCAGGTAATAATACCTCTGAAACTATTCGTGGATTTGTTGGTGGTATTGTCGGCGTTGAGGCTGTAAACCAGACAAGTGCTTCAAGTCAAAAGAATGGTGTCTTCAACTTCTCGGCTAACAAGTCGAAGGCTGTTATTGACTGTGGTACAGGCTCCTATGCAGGTATGTTGCTCGGTGGTGTTGATAATGTTTCGACAAAGGATGGTTCGTACTTTACTAAAAAATCAGAACTGACCGTTAATTACGACACTGAAAGCACCAATAAGGTATTGAGCGGTAGCGAGTTGAATGGTGCGGCTGTTACGGTAGATAACTATATCTCGCTCGTGATGGGTGCATACAGCGACGCAGAGCGATTCTCTTTGGTTGAGAATGGTCGCAACAGTGTTGTGTTTGAATAGTAATTTGAATTGCAACTCAAAAGATGAAGAGTATTAAAAACTTGATCCGTATGGCTATGGTGGCGTTGGCTGCCATAGCCAACACTGCGTGCGAGGAGCCCGAGGAGGAGCAGAAAAACCCCAATCTCAACCACTCCCTTACACTCACTGTCGATGTGGAGAACATTACTGCTACCTCGGCAAAAGTGAAGGTCGCTCACGAGGGCAAAACCGCAGACAGCTGGTATGGACTCCTTACTACCGACACAACAACACGCATCGATGAGTTGGTGGTAAGCACTGTCGAAGAACTCAAAAAGGGCGACATCGGCTCTCAGCTGATTTTTAGCAAAAACTACGTCAAAATCTTCTCACCTCTGACACCCGCTACCAATTACAGGTACATCGCTTTCGGACTCTCCGAAGAGGGCGAAATCTATGGCGAGTATGCCTCCATCGACTTCACAACCCTCGCACAGGGTAGTGGCAGCACTGGCGGCAGTGGCGACAGCGGCGAAGACGAGGTGTACGGCACAATGATTGTCAATCCCGCGTGGAGCATCGCCTTTACGGGCGCAGGCACCATCGATGGCGAGAGTTACAAAAACACTGTGACGGTAACCAGCACCGACAACAACCCCTACACAATCGCTGTTGTCTATGCCAGCGAGTATGACGTGGCTCTTCTGCCCGAATTGGGCGGGTACCTCATCGAGGATATGTACTCCTACCTCGAATCCTACAACAGTGCCTATGGCGAGTCGGCAGTGCTCAACGACCTGCTCTATCGTGGCAATGGTATGACTGCTTTCGATGAGCTCGCTCCCGGCTATTATATGGCTGTTGCTTTGGGTATCACCTCCAAAGGCGAGATAAGTGGTCTTTATGCTGTTTCGTCTGTCTTCGAGATTGAAGAGGAGGTGCCCACCTCTATCTACAACGCTTGGCTTGGAGATTGGGTTATCAAGGGCGACAACGAAATCTCAAACGATGTTATCATTGCACGCCAATTTGCCAACCGCTCCATCAACCTCATAGGTCTTATGGGGCTGCCTTTCAGCATCGTGGGCGAGTACTCCTCGGAGCGCAACGACATCATCTTCTACTCGCAAATCGTAGCACCCAACTACACCTTCGAAGACGGCACGGTGGCTAACATCTGCCTTGTTGGTGTGGATAAGGATGGTAAGTCCTATGGTTTGCGCGAGAATGGCGAGTATGGTATTGCCATTGCGGGCGTTTTGGAGGGCGGTCAGCGTGCTATTGTGCGCTATGGCGTCAACCAACCCGACTATCCCAAGTTCAACGCGATGATGCTCGTGGCAGAGATAAATGGTACACACTACACCATTGGCAACTCGCACCAAAACATCCCCGCCTTCAACGTGATGGCAGAGATTAACCCCTACACAACCGAGGAGAGTGCCGCACAGGTGGCTCCTATGAAGTGTGTGAGCAGGATGAAAACCCTCGCCACACCCTCCATTCGCCTCCGCCTTGGCGAGGAGATTGAGGTTGTGAACTTCTAACCACCCTCTGCCCCCATAAGAGGGCAAAAGTGGTGCAATGTTTGTACTCCCCGAAAGGTTCAACCCTTTCGGGGAGTTTTTGTCTTGCCATAATGACAAATGTGGCGGTAAAAAGATGAAATTTTGAAATTTGAGTTTTGAGTTTTGATTTTTCTTAGTATATTTGCGGGCTAATTTTAGGCACTTATGACTGCACTGAGAGAATTTTGCATCCCCTTCAAAGGCTTGAAGAGTGGTTTGCACCACTTCGAATTCAAGATTGATAAGGCTTTCTTGGAGGCTGTGGGCGATGAGGAACTCATTGATGCAGATGTGGATGTGGAGGTAGAGATGACCAAAACGGCGCAGATGCTTACCTTCGAGGTCGGGATGGAAGGCTCGGCTTGGGTGGAGTGCGATAGGTGTCTGGATGAACTCGAATATCCTGTGGAGGCTGACGACACACTCTATGTTAAGTTTAGCGAGGAGGAATTGGAGTTCGATGGCGAAGTGCTGTGGCTCAACCCTGCCGACGACGAGTTGGACCTTGCAGGCTACATCTACGAAACGCTCCTCTTGGCGTTGCCCTATCAGAGGGTACACGAGAGTATTGAGGAGTGCAACCAAGAGATGGTGGCACGTTTCAGGATTGTTAGCGAGGAGGAGTTTGAGGAGATAGCCGAACCTAAGGAGAATACTCTCGCAGGAGGCGACAATGGCAATGCGCTTGCAGCACTCCGCAGCAAGTTAGAAGCAGAAGAGAAAGAAAAATAGAATATAAACTTATAAATTACAGACAATTATGGCACATCCTAAACACAAGGTTTCGTCCACCAGAAGAGACAAACGCCGCACACACTATGTTGCTGCTGTTCCTACCGTAGCAGTTTGCTCGAACTGCGGTTCGCCCGTTCAGTACCACCGCGTATGCCCCGAGTGTGGTTTCTATCGTGGCAAATTGGCAATCGAGAAGAAAGCTGAGTAAGGATTAAACACAACTTTTAGCAGTGCGTAATCTCCGCATAGGTGTTGATGCCATGGGTGGCGACTTCGCTCCCGAGGCAGTCGTTAAGGGCGTCGTGGAATCGCTGTCGTTGCTTGATGCAACTACCAAGGTAGTGCTCTTTGGTGACAAGGAGGCTGTTGAGAGGTGCTTGCAGGCCGAGGGATACGAAGGCGATAGGATAGAGATTGTGGCAACTTCGGAGGTTATCACAATGAACGACCACCCTGTGAAGGCCTTTCAGTCGAAACCCGATTCGAGTATTCGCAAGGGCTTCGAGTGGCTGAAAGCGGGTAAGATTGATGGTATTGCGAGTGCCGGTTCGACCGGTGCTATGATGGCTGGCGCAATGTTTACGGTCGGCACAACCGAGGGTGTTATTCGCCCTGCTGTGTCGGCAGCCATCGCAAACGTCAAAGGAGGATATACGCTATTGCTCGATGTCGGTTTGAATGTAGATTGCAAACCCGAGGTGCTGTGTCAGTACGGACTTATGGGTAGCATCTACGCCAAGGACCTTTGGGGACTTTCTGAGCCACGAGTTGCACTGCTCAACATTGGTGAGGAGGAGAGCAAGGGAAACGCTCAGTCGAAGGCGGCATATCAGATGCTTGCCGAGGACAAGAGAATCAACTTCGTTGGTAACATCGAGGGTAAGGATTTCTACTTGGGTAAGGCAGATGTAGTGGTATGTGACGGTTTTATGGGCAACGTGCTCCTGAAACTCTCCGAGAGCCTTCGCTTTATCGCCAAGGCGAGGAAGATTGACGATGAGTTTCTCGATAATCTCAACTACGAGATTAAGGGAGGAACGCCCGCTCTGGGAGTAAACGATGTGGTGATAGTCGGTCACGGAGCCTCCACTGTGTTGGCACTGAGGAATATGGTCCACCAAACCGAACTTAGCATCAAGGCAGGCTATGCGGAGGATATCCGCCGTGCGTTTGCCACAGAGAAAACTACTGCCGAGTAATCGTTTCGGCACGAGGTCTTGGAAGTGAAGACCGCTTGGTTCCATAGTTCAACGGATAGAACGACAGTTTCCTAAACTGTAAATCTGGGTTCGATTCCCGGTGGGACTACAAAAAAGGAGTTAGCATTTGCCAACTCCTTTTTTGTAGTCCAAGTTCCACTTGTGGGCACACTTTGTGCTAATATATGGCTGCCTATCTATAAGGAACTTGTTTGCCTTACAGCAATTTGGACATAAACTTGGCGGCATTGACAACGAATCGTGTGTGGGTGCCGCTACCGATGATTTTGCCCTCGCAGCGAGCCTCCACCGTAAACTCAATTTTGCGCCCTTCTACGGCTGTAACAACGGCTTCCGCCTCTATGGTCGCTCCCATAGGTGAGGGGGCAATGTGAGAGGTGGCAATATAGCCGCCAACTGTTGTGTCGCCCTCGGCGAGGAAAGGTGCTACGGCAGTCATTGCTGCGTGCTCCATAAGTGCCACCATAGAGGGCGTGGCAAAGACATCGAGCCCGCCCGAACCCACTGCGCTGGCGGTCTTGGTGCTATCAACAACTGTTGTGCTTGTGTGACGTGTTCCTATCTCAATCATAGTCGTTTGTTTGTGTTTTAGGATGTTTGCTATCTGCAAAGATAGTGTTTTTCCGCAATAATAGAAACTGAATGAGTTGAGAGTTGAAAGTTGAGACAAATGCGAGTCGAGCGGGTGGTGGGGCTTGAAGTTGAAAGAACTTATTTTATTATTGCTTTGGAGGACAAAGAGTTAGGATTTGCGAAGAAAAAAAGTGCAAAAAAATGTGTTTTTTTTGCTCCAAAAATTTGCAGGAAAGAATTTTTGCACTACCTTTGCATCGCAAAACAAAGCAAGGGAGTTTAGCTCAGCTGGTTTAGAGCATCTGCCTTACAAGCAGAGGGTCGGCGGTTCGAATCCGTCAACTCCCACAAGAGCAACAAAGTTGCACATAGAGCCACTCGAAAGAGTGGCTTTTGTTGTACAAAGGGGTGTTGTGAGTTTACTCACATAGCACCCCTTTGTGCAACAAAAAAACTCATACGCAGTATGTAACTATGTGCAACTTTACTGCCTTGGCGAGCAGACGGATCACAAGCGAAGCCAATAGGCGTAGCGCAGTTAATCCGTCAACTATCAATTGACCAGCCTTCAGCTGCTCTAAAATGCTCCCGCTCGGCATAGCGTGTAAGCCCGCTCTGCCCTCGCTTGACTCGCGATTTTCTTAACTCTTAACTCTCAATTCTCAATTCTAAATTCTTAGTACACTGCCACAATCGAGCCCCAATAGGTTGTGGTGGGGTAGAATGTGGACGAAACGGAGAGTGTGGCGCCGCCCGTCTTGGAGAAGACTTCCAGCGTGAAGGTGTAGTCGTTGGAGGAGTAGAGCCACGAGTCGAACGAGATGGTCCAGCCGTTGTCGGTCTGCACTGTCGTGAAGTCAGCAAGATTGGTGATAGTGGTATTTACTACAATAAGGCGATAGGGTGGTGTAAAGCCCTGATAGATAGGCAAGTGAATATCTGCCCAATCGCCATAGATGCCAAGTTCGATGCTTGGGTTGGAGATGAGTTGGCTGCTACCCGCAGGCTCCACGTTGAACATTGTGGGCATAAAACGGTAGTTGTGCGAGAGGATTGTCGAGTCGATGAAGTGCTCATAGGCTGCTTGTCGTGCCTTGCGCCTTTCGATGCGCTCGCGGTGCTTCTCGCTCAGTTCTTTCTCGCGTGTGCGGTCTGCGGCATAGGAGGTGTCGTATTCGGTGGGGGTGTTGCTCGTGACTATGAGTGGTACTACAAGGGTGGCGAGCGTTGCTGCAATAGCGATAAAAAGTAGGATTTTTTTCATTCCAAAAGAGATATTTAATGTTAGACAATTGTTTGACGTTTGTTTTTCGGAATGTTAGGGGTGCAAATTTCTTGCCTAAGGTGCTTTTGCGACCACGAAAAAAAGATGTACCTTTGTGGCTCACAATCAAGTGGACGTTATGAAGACCGTTTTTAAGTTCAGCAGCTCGAAACTCTCCCAGATTCCCGACCACGGCAAACCCGAATTTGCCTTCATCGGTCGCTCCAATGTGGGAAAGTCGTCGCTCATCAATATGCTCTCCGAGAGTAAGGTGGCGAAGGTGTCGGCAACCCCCGGCAAGACCAAACTTATCAACCACTTTCTGGTCGATGAGAAGTGGTGGCTGGTGGACCTACCGGGCTATGGCTACGCCCGCACATCACAAGCCGTAAGGCGCGAGTTTGCCACCATCATTACCGACTATGTTACTAAGGCTAAGGCTCTTCACTTCCTCTTTGTGTTGGTCGACAGCCGCCACGGGCCGCTCAAAATAGACCTCGACTTCATACAACTCTTGGGCAGAGAGGGCGTGCCCTTTGGCATAGTCTTTACAAAGACCGACAAGCAAAGCCAGCGCGATACGAACCGCAACATCGAAACTTACCGCCGTACCCTCTCGGAGTGGTGGGAGGAGTTGCCTCCGATGTTTGTTACCTCCTCCGAGAAACGCCGAGGGAGAGAAGAGATACTCGCATTTGTGGAAGAGTGCCTTGCGGCACTTGCCGAGCGTGCCGAGTAACCCTTTGTCGGAGGGCGGACATAGCCACAGCCAAAATGTTTGGCAAATGTTGATAAAACGACAAAGAAAAATTGCATATCCCGCTTTTGGGCGTTATCTTTGCACTCACGATAAACCCAAATTCTAACACATAATGGCTATTCATAAACTCAAAATCTTCGCTTGTCGTGGCTCGGAAGCCGTGGCTGCGAGGATTGCTAAGTCCTACGGAGTGGAACTTGGCGACCTGACTGTCAGTCAGTTTAGCGATGGCGAATTTCAGCCCGCTTTCAATGAGAGTATTCGCGGTTGTACCGTCTTTATCGTACAATCTACCCCTCCACCAGCTGAGAATTTGATGGAACTGTTGCTTACCATTGACGCTGCTCGTAGGGCATCGGCTCATATGGTTGTGGCAGTTATTCCCTACTTTGGGTGGGCTCGTCAGGATCGTAAGGATCGCCCCCGTGTGCCCATTGGTGCTAAGTTGGTGGCAAACCTCCTCACTTCGGCAGGTTGCGATAGGGTTATCACCATCGACCTCCACGCTGACCAGATTCAGGGTTTCTTCGACATTCCCGTAGACCACGTTTACGCATCGAAGGTTTTTGTTCCTTATATCAAAAACCTCAAACTCGAAAATCTTTCGGTAGCAACCCCCGACATCGGTGGTGCTAAGCGTGCAAACTCCTATGCCTCTTATCTCGAAGCACCTCTGGTAATTTGCCACAAACACCGCGAGCGTCCCAATGTTGTAGGTACTATGACCGCCATCGGCGAGGTTAAAGGGCGTGATATCATCATCTTTGACGATATGGTCGATACGGCAGGTACTCTCACCAAGGCAGCGGGTATGTTTATGGACATGGGCGCAGCCAGCGTGCGTGCCGTCATCACTCACCCCGTGCTGAGTGGTCCTGCCTACGAGCGCATCGCCGAGAGCCAGCTGACCGAGATTATCGTTACCGATACTCTTCCTTTGCGTGCCGACAAAGACACCAGCAAGTTTACCGTTCTGAGTGTTGCCGATATGTTGGCAGATGTTATCGAGCGAGTGCACAATTATCGTGAGATATCGTCACAGTTCATATTTGGCAAAAAATAAAAAAACGCATCTAAGCGGCGCCTTTGGCGTTGCACTGCGATAAACCACCTTCTCATTTACGAAGAGTAAACTGCGAAGGTGGTTTTCTTGTGTGCCTAAAATCCGCTCGCTTATATGCGTTTTTGAGTCTAACGTCTAACGTCAATAGTCCTAAGAGTTCCAGGGATGACAGGGATAACAGGGGTTGCAGGGGGAATTCTTCCTTGTTATCCTTGTAACCCCTGTAACCCCTGCATCCCTCCCTTAACTTAGGGGAGGATGCCGAAGGGTGGGAGAGGTCTATTCCAGAAATAAAAGGTGCGGTTACGAACTCGTAATCGCACCTTTTTTGAATTTTGAATTTTGAATTTTGAATTTTGAATTTTGAATTCCCCCTACAATCCCGTTATCTTCTTTATTTCGCTCAGGGTGTTGAGCGCCTCTAAGGGTGTGAGGTTGTTGATGTCGAGGTCGCGTATTTGGTCGCGTATCTGCACTAATACGGGGTCTTCGAGTTGGAACATACTGAGTTGTATGCCGATCTGTGGTGAGGGCTGAGGGGTTTTTACCTTAGGCATAGCCTTGCCTTTGCCCTTTGATGCAGACTGCTCAACAGCCAGCGAGTCATCGGCGTGCGATGCAACCAGAACGCCCAAAATCTCCTCGGCACGCTCCACAACCTTCGAGGGCATACCTGCCAGGCGTGCAACGTGGATACCAAATGAGTTGTCCGTACCGCCCCTTTGCAATTTGCGCAAAAAGAGCACCGAGCGACCCACCTCCTTGACGGATACATTATAGTTCTTGACTCTCGGCAGACTCTCCTCCATCTGGTTGAGTTCGTGATAGTGGGTTGCAAAGAGCGTCTTAGCCTTCGCGCGAGGATGGTTGTGGAGGTATTCGACCATACTCCACGCAATAGATATACCATCGTAGGTGCTCGTACCCCTACCAATCTCGTCCAAGAGCACCAGACTGCGGTCGGTGACGTTGTTCAGTATGGCGGCACTCTCCAACATCTCGACCATAAAGGTACTCTCGCCCTGCGAGATGTTGTCGCTTGCGCCCACGCGCGTGAAAATCTTGTCCACAATGCCTATGTGGGCACTCGATGCGGGCACAAAAGAGCCAATTTGCGCCAATAGCACGATGAGGGCAGTTTGGCGGAGTAGAGCACTCTTACCCGACATATTGGGACCGGTAATCATCATAATCTGCTGAGTGTCCGTGTCGAGTACCACATCGTTGGGTACATACTGCTCGCCAACGGGCATCATCATCTCAATTACGGGGTGGCGACCATCGCGTATCTCAATGCACTTGTCGTCCGAAATTTCGGGGCGCACATAACCCCTCTCGGTTGCAAGCCTTGCAAGCGAGGCGAGGCAGTCGAGGTGTGCCACCACCGAGGCGTTACGCTGCAACTCTGCAAGAGAGCGCGAGAGGTAACCGAGCAACTCATCCCACAGGCGAGCCTCAATGGCAAGAATCTTCTCCTCGGCACCCAGCACCTTCTCTTCATACTCTTTCAGTTCGGCAGTAATGTAACGCTCGGCACCCACAAGTGTCTGCTTGCGTATCCACTCGGCAGGTACCTTGTCTTTGTGGGTGTTGCGCACCTCTATGTAGTAGCCAAAGACATTGTTGTAACTCACTCTTAGCGAGGGGATACCCGTTCGCTGACTCTCGCTATGCTGTATTTCGGCAATGCGGTCCTTGCCGTGGAGGGCTATGCTGCGCAACTCATCGAGTTCCACATCCACGCCGTCGGCAATAATGCCGCCCTTTTGTATCTGATTGTTGTGTGGGTCGGGATAGATGGTTTTGGCTATGGTTCGCCTCTGCTCCTCCATTGCGAGAAGCCTCTCGCCAACGCTCCTCAGAGCCTCGCTTTCGCTCTCGCCAAGAACTATTTTGAGTTGCTCAATGGCACCGAGCGACTCCCTTAGGGCATTCACTTCGCGGGGTGTGATGCGCCCTACGGCGATGCGCGAAGAGAGCCTTTCGAGGTCGCTGATAGCCCCCAGACTCTCGGCAATAGCCTCGCTCATCTCAGTCGAAGACTTCACAGCCTCCACGACATCGAGCCTTCGGTTGAGCCTCTCGACATCCTTGATAGGCATCGTTATCCAATGGCGCAGGAGCCTGCCACCCATAGGAGTGGAGGTGCGGTCTATGGCTCCAATGAGCGAACCTTTGCCCTCTGCCGAGCCCGAAGAGAGGAGTTCGAGATTGCGGATTGTAAAGCGGTCTATCCACACATACCCATCGCTGTCGATACGCGAAATGGAGCCGATGTGTGCTATATCTTTGTGTTCGGTGTAGTCAAGGTATTGGAGCGCAGCACCCGCAGCCGTAATGGCAGCACCCATTCGCTCAATGCCGTAACCTTTCAAACTCTTGACACCAAATTGCTTGCAGAGCCTCTTGCGAGCTACCTCTTCGTTGAAAACCCACTTGTCGAGGCGGTAGGAGTAGTTGTTGCCACTCACTGCACGCGAGAATAGAGCCTCTTTGCCCCTCTCGTAGATTATCTCCTTGGGCTGGAAAGCAGCTATGAGTTTGTCGGTGTAGTCGTCATTACCCTCTCCAACATAGAACTCGCCCGTCGATAGGTCCAGAAGGGCTATACCGTTGCGTTTGTCGTCAAGGTGGAGTGCTGCCAGAAAGATGTTCTCGCGTGAGGAGAGCACGCTCTCGTTCATCACCACACCGGGCGTTACGAGTTCCACAACGCCACGCTTTACGAGTCCTTTGACGCTCTTGGGGTCTTCGAGTTGTTCACACACTGCCACCCTGCGACCTGCACGCACCAACTTGGGCAGGTAGGTGTTAACGGCGTGATAGGGGAAGCCCGCCATTTCGATGTAGTTGCCGGGTCCGTTGCTTTTGCGTGTGAGGGCAATGCCGAGTATGGAGGCAGCCTCCACAGCATCCTCGCCGTAGGTTTCGTAGAAGTCGCCCACACGGAACAGCAATATCGCATCGGAGTGTGTTGCCTTGATGGAGAAGTATTGCTGCATCAGCGGTGTCTCTTTTTTCTTTTCTTGCTTTGCCACCTTCGTTTTGGGTTGTTTGGATTTATGCAATGTGTGTTTCTATTCTTCGTATAGTGAGCGTATGTCCTTGATGCCGATGGTGGTGAAATCGTTTGCTACTATCTCTGCTCCTTCGGCAAGAAGTTGCTCGCGGCTGTGTGTGGTAGTAAGTGCTATAACCCTCATACCAGCCGCCTTGGCAGCCCTCACGCCCGATATGGCGTCCTCGAATACAAGGCACTCGCTTGGCTCCAAGCCTAACTGCTGGGCAGCAGTTAGGAAAATTTCGGGGTCGGGCTTGCAACGTGTTACCATATCGCCACTTATGCGCGTTTTGAAATAGGGCTCTATGTGGCACTCGCGGAGCACAAACTCCACATTCTCGCGTGGTCCCGAAGAACCTACGGCACACCTCAATCCTGCCTCTTTTAGTTCGCCCAGCAGACTCACAAGTCCTGCCGTTGGGACAATCTCGGGAGCGTAAATTTCACGATAAAGAGCCTCTTTTTCGTCTGCCAGAGCCTGCACTCCCTTCTCGGCAACGAGTTCGGCGGGGAAGAGAGCCACAATAATATCATCGTTGCCCCTGCCGTTAAGGTGCGAGAAATCTACCCCCTCTTCGGCTTGGAGGTTGTAACGCTCCGCCATAGCCGCAAAGGCGCGAAAGTGAACAGCCATATTGTTTACCAATACGCCGTCCATATCGAATATCACTCCTTTCAACATAAGTTATGCCTCTATTTTTGTGCAAATTTAGCAAAATTATTACCTTTGTAAATCGTTGAAACCAAAAAAGTGGAAAAAGATATGTCCGATTTGCAGGCTTTGCCCGAAAAAACCGTCGAGCGACTTAGTGAGTATCGCCGAACACTGTTGCGTTGCCAAAAGCAGGGTATTACACACATATTCTCCCACGTCCTTGCAGGTATGCACGGACTTACTGCTGTGCAGGTGCGTAGGGATTTGATGCTCATAGGCTTTTCGAGCGATACGAAGAAGGGCTACGATGTGAGCGTTTTGGCAGATTTTATTAGCGATATCCTCGATTCGCAACAACCTATGAATATCGGTGTTGTGGGTATGGGACACCTCGGACAGGCTATTACCAAGTACTTCAATAGCAAGGGTTTGAAGTTGAAAATTGTTGCTGCTTTCGATGTTGATGAACAGAAGGTCGGCACTACCATAGACGATATTCCTTGCTTCTCGATGGACGAGTTGGCAGATAGGGTAGAGGAACTCGATATCAACATAGCCATCCTCTCGTGCCCCACGAGGGTTGCCGAGGATGTTGTGCTGCCACTTGTTAATGCGGGCATTAAGGGTGTGCTCAATTTCACATCCAAACCACTGAATTTCCCTCTTGGCATTGTTGTCGAGAACTATGATATTACCACCCTGCTCGAAAAGGTGGCTTATTTTGTTAAGGAACAAGAGAATTTGGATATTTAGCAATCCCAATTCCCAATTCTCAATTCTCAATTCTCAATTCTCAATTCTCAATTCTCAATGCGCATCTGCTACGGATTCGATTCACTGCCACACTTGAAGGCACCGGTTGTTACCATCGGCTCGTTCGATGGTGTACATCGTGGGCACGCAGACCTTGTGGGCTACCTTGTGCGCAAAGCAAAAGAGGTTGGGGGAGAGAGTGTTGTGGTGACGTTTTCGCCCCATCCGCGTGAGGTACTGCCACGAGGAGGTGGTGAGGAGTTCCGACTCCTTACGACCACCCGACGCAAGGCAGAACTACTCGGAGAGTTGGGTGTGGATGTGATGGTAGTGCAGGAGTTTACACCCGACTTTGCATCTCTTAGTTCGGAGGAGTTTGTGAGGGATTTTTTGTGCGCCAAGTTGGGGCTGCACACGCTCGTTGTGGGCTATAACCACCGATTCGGACACGATAGGGATGTTGCTCCCGACCACTTCGAGCGTCTGGCAGAAAAATATGGCTTTGAGGTACTAAGAGTGCCCGAATATCGTTTTGAGGGAGAGAAGATTTCCTCCTCGGTTGTGCGCAGGCTACTATCGGAGGGGAATGTTCGGATGGCAGAAAATTTACTTGGACATAAATTGTAAACTATGGAAGATAGGATAATCTACGAGAAGGACATACAACTGAGGGTGCGCTACAAGGAGACCGACCAGATGGGGGTTGTGCATCACTCCAACTACCCCGTCTACTATGAGTATGCCCGTACGGAACTATTGCGCGAGAAGGGCTTTACCTATAAAATGATGGAAGAGGGTGGTGTTATGATGCCTGTTAGGGAGGTGGGTATGAAGTTTCTTACCCCCGCACTCTACGACGACCTGCTGACCATTAAGGTTATGATGCACAACATTCAGGGCGCACGCCTGCGCTTCGACCACGAGATTCGCAACCAGGCGGGCGATTTGGTCAATACGGGCTTTGTGGAGTTGGTGTTTGTCAATGCCACCACTCGTCGCCCCTGCCACGCCCCCGCGTGGTTCAAAACTCTATTTGAATAGGAGTATTGACTGTTGGAAATCGTTTGTAGCAGGGCGAAAAAATGAGAGTGACTAAAAAAGTTATTTTGTCGCCACTCTCGACCTTAAAATCCTCATTTACGCTTAGTAAAGTGAGGGTTTTCTGCTTTTGTAAGCCTATAATTTACTCTCTATCCATTGTGGGTGCAAATGTCTTATGAAACAAAGGTTAATGGTATATACAACTGCTTTGTCGCCAGCAAGATTAGTCAATCTTTGAGGTTTTACGTGGATATTGGTTTATGTTTACGACTTGGCAATAAAACTACAATAGGGCGTGCAATTTTAGCACGCCCTATTGCCATGAGGTAGTATCTTCCTCGTAGTGTCTACTCGGTAATCCAATCGAGGATAATACCTACATAACCTCCCTCGGCAGTACTACGGAGGGTACAGCGGTTATTTTCGAGTTTTTCCACTTTGAGATTCTTATATGTTGTGTTGGACGATAAGGCAAGACCATAACTCTTAGCCAAAACGTCTACACTCTCGCCCAATACGGGTTCTTTCGAGAGTGTGAATTGCAAATACTTATCACCACCGTCATCCATGATGCGGTAAGTAAGTTTCGACATGTTGAGATAGCACTGGTTTTTGCTCTCGTTGTATGCGTATTCAACTTGGCTCTCGCGATACAAGCCAGGCAGTTCCTGAGTCTCCATAAAACTATCCATAGCCTCCATCTTTTCGTCCACCTCGGGAGTTGGGTTACAAGATGCAACAGTCAGTGCTATGAGTGTTGCGAAAATATAAATCAATCGTTTCATAAATCTATTCTCTCTTAATGGTGTTTTTCGTTGTTATTGTACGCTGATGGTGCGATAGAGGTACTGCACATTGCCTTCGGTGTCGGTAACGGTAGCACACACTTCATATTTGCCGGCCGCGAGTTTGATGTAGGTTTCCTCGCTCTTCTTGCCGTTGATATACCACACAATATCGTCTACTTCGCAATCAATGTTCTTAACACTCAAACGGATGAAGTCGCTACTCTTGTAGGTTGCCGACACATTGAGCGCCGACATGGGAACCAAAGCGGCAGTTTGGGTTGTTAAATCCAACTCATAGAGGTGTTCGTTGCTTCCCTTGCCATAAACTTTAATCAGGTAGTTGGTGTTGGGTTTGAGGGGAGCAATGTTGATATACTTATTAGAAATGCTCTTCCTCATTACAACCTCCTCGGTAGCTACATCGACACATTCCACTTCCCACTCGGTAAAATCGCTGTTGGCTGCTGACCAATCAACCAGAATGTCGTATTGGCGAACGTCGTAGGCGAGTTCTTTGACCATTGCGTAGAAATGTATCTTATCGCCAACAATGGAGATGTTGTCCAAATAGAAGGGGAGTTTTTCCTGATCCCAGTTTTGGAGCGAAGGAATGCCGTCGTATGACAGCGAAGTTACTCTCCTCGAACCTGGGAAGAACCAACCCTTGCTGGCCTCGGGACCCGCAGTGGGACTTGCCCTGAAAAGTTGTGCACACTGATGTCCGGGATCGCTGTTGATTTCGTGTTTTTGCCACTTGTTGTATACATCATTATCCCAGTCGAGGTGATAGACGAGCATACCCTCACCACCCTGATAACCAAGGCGTTTATCTCCCGAGTGGAGGTATTCATCCCATTTGTAACCAGCACTTCTCACTCGCGACTCGAAGAGGAAACACTCAGTTTTGTTTTCGTTTGCCCAAATGATATATGCCTCGTCATTGCTAATGTGGCTGATCTCATATCCACCAGTTTCGGTAATCTCTGTGGGGAATGCCCAACCGAGCAACCAGCGCTCGATGATGTTGTAGGTTGGGGGAGTACGGCTGAGGTTGAGGTAGTTTCCCGAGTTCATAATCGAAGCGTAGCTAAGACCAAAGCCCGCACCTCCGGTTGTGTCATACCAGTCGGGAAGTCCCAATGCGTGACCGAACTCGTGGCAGAAAGTACCAATGTTACACATATCGCTGCCCGCATTGTTCATCAACTCCGATGAACAAGCATAGGTTACAAGTTGTTTGCCGTCGTAGACTGGATAACTTTTGTTCAAAACATTTTGATTGGGGTAAATCTCCCATTTGTGTGGCCATACCGACTCACCGGGACCACCCTCTGCTTCGTTGT
Source organism: uncultured Alistipes sp. (assembly GCA_937911745.1). Lineage (GTDB taxonomy): Bacteria > Bacteroidota > Bacteroidia > Bacteroidales > Rikenellaceae > Tidjanibacter. The sequence goes on from CALDPX010000041.1 coordinate 89,975, forward strand.
GTCCAGCGTATACGATAAACACGAGGTCGATTTTGCCATCACCATCGCCATCGTATTGCGAGAAATCAACGCCACTCTCCTCTGCCAAATCGCAAGCGTCTACCACCTGGTAGGCAGGACGAGCATCATCACCTCGGTTGTTGTTGCCGCCATAGTATTCGCGATTGTTAGGCAGGCAGAAAGGACCTACAACGTCGAAGTGTGGGGTAAATTTGCCGTTGGAAGCGTCTATGAAGTAGTCGCGTGTGGAACCATTGCTACCATTGTCCGAATAGTTCTCTTCGTTGAGCAGTTTCTCAAACTTGTCGCGAGCATTGGGAATGGTAAAACGAACGTCCGTATACTCTGCAAGTATTACAAGCAGTTTCCTTTCGCCCAACACTTCGCCACCCCAGTCGGCAATTTCAAGTGCCTTTTCGTTGGCTTCTGCTCGGTTGGAGGCTTGTTGTGCGCGTTTTGCAAATGCTCGGCTGGGTGAGTGCATCTCGCGGTTGAAGAGGGGATTGAAACCAATAGGACGCAAACCCACACTCTGCATAGCAATAGCCCTCTCCTCGTTTGATAGTTTATTGGTAGGACGTACCTTAACACCCGATGATGTGAGGCTGTTGTCCTTGATAGTTGCATAACAAAAATCGCCCATATCATCCTCTACGACGGTGTATAAACCATCTACAAGGGTGTAGTGATGGAACTCGTCGCCAAAGCGCTCAAACAGAACAACGCTGCCATCGCTTTGTGTGCGCGACATAATACCTGGCTTTGCGGGGATTGCAAACGCTCCCGTTACAATTAAAATTGTGGTCAGATAGATTAATAGTACTCTTTTCATAATTAAAAATGTTGTTTTAGCCTTGCAAGATAAAAATTTTTCTTGATACTGCAAAACTCTACGCAAATATATTTTTTTATTGTGAAAATATCAATCTTTTGGGATGGTATTTCCAAAGAAAAAACGTATCTTTGAAAGTTATATTGCCGTGCCTTGGGTTTGGAGGCTGTCGGCATTTGAGAATGAGCGATTTTATTGGATTTACTAACAAACATAAACTACTTTTTTAGCACAATGAAAAGACTTATTGAGTGTGTTCCCAATTTCAGTGAGGGACGCGACATGGAGGTTATTCGTCAGATTACCGATTCGATTGAGAGTGTTGAGGGTGTAAAACTTCTCGATGTGGACCCAGGAAAGGCCACCAACCGCACAGTTGTGACCTTTGTGGGCGAGCCCGAAGCGGTTGTAGAGGCTGCTTTTAGGGGTGTGAAGAAGGCTTCGGAGGTTATTGATATGCGCTACCACCATGGCGAGCACCCCCGTATTGGTGCCACCGATGTATGCCCACTCGTGCCCGTTGCAGGTGTGACATTGGAGGAGTGCGCCCAGATGGCTCGCGCTCTTGCCGAGCGTATCGCAACCGAACTTGGCGTTCCTACCTATTGCTACGAGAGTGCTGCACTGCGCCCCGAACGTAAGAACTTGGCAGTGGTTCGCAAGGGCGAGTATGAGGGCTTGCAACAGCGCATTACCCAGCCCGATGAGATGCCCGACTTTGGCGGAGGCGCGTGGACAGAGCAGGCTGCACGCAGCGGCGCAACCGTTGTGGGCGCAAGGGACTTTCTGATTGCGGTGAACTTCAACCTCAATACTACCTCCACACGCAGGGCAAACGCCATTGCATTTGATGTTCGCGAGAAAGGTCGCCCAATGAGGGATAAACCCATCGTGGGCAAGATTATGAAGGACGAGAATGGCAAGACCATAATGATTCCCGGCACGCTGAAAGGCTGCAAGGCTATCGGCTGGTATATAGAGGAGTATGGCATTGCTCAGGTGTCTATGAACATTACCGACATCGCTGCAACACCTCTTCACATCGCCTTTGAGGAGGTATGCAGGGCTGCGGCTGCTCGTGGTGTGAGGGTTACGGGTACGGAGATTGTGGGACTTGTTCCCCGCTCGGCACTCTTGGAGGCGGGTAAGTACTTCCTCCGCAAACAGCAGCGTTCGCTCGGTATTACCGACCAAGAGATTTTGGATATCGCTGTTCGCTCGATGGGCTTGTCGGAACTCTGCCCCTTCAAACCCGAAGAGAAAATCGTTGAGAGCCTCATAGAGAAGGATAACGTCAAAAAAGGTCTTGTGGATTTGACCTGTGCAGGCTTTGCCGAGGAGACCTCGCGTGAGTCGCCTGCTCCCGGTGGTGGCTCCATTTCGGCATATATGGGCGCACTTGGTGCTGCTCTCGGCACTATGGTAGCCAACCTCTCGGCTCACAAACCAGGCTGGGATGAGCAGTGGGAGTTCTTCTCCGATTGGGCAGAGAAAGGCAAACGTGTTATGAACGAACTCTTGGCGCTGGTTGATGAGGATACCGATGCCTTCAACTGCATTATGGCAGTCTTTGGTATGCCCAAAGGCACCGATGCCGAGAAGGCTGCAAGGGCTGAGGCTATGGAGAAGGCAACCCTCTACGCCACCGAAGTGCCTTTGAAGACTATGAAAGCTTCGTTCCGCGCCTTCGAGGTGGCAAGCGAGATGGCAGAGAAGGGTAACCCCAACTCGGTGAGCGATGCAGGTGTTGGCGCACTTGCTGCAAGGGCTGCCGTGCAGGGTGCTTTCCTCAATGTGAAGATTAATGCCGCAGGCTTGAAAGATCGCACAAAGGCTGAGGCTCTAGTTTCGGAGGCTGCCGAGATTGCTAAGGCGGCAGACGCCGAGGAGAAGAGAATTCTCGAAATTGTAAACGCAAAGATTAACTAAACACTTTATCCTAAGACTATATGACACTCGAACAATTTCAGGCTGACCTGAGGGCGGGTATTCCCGATGTGCTTCCCGCTCCTAAGCCCTACGATACTACCGTAAACCACGCCCCCAAACGCAAGGAGATTCTCATGCGCGAAGAGAAGGTGTTGGCCATTAAGAATGCTCTGCGCTACTTCCCCGAGAAGCACCATGCTGTGCTTGCTCCCGAATTTGCCGAGGAGTTGGAGAAGTATGGACGTATCTATATGTACCGCTTGCGCCCCGACTACGAGATGAAGGCTCGCCCCATTGATGAGTATCCCGCAAAGTGCCGACAGGCTGCGGCAATGATGCTCATGATACAGAACAATTTGGATAAAGCGGTGGCTCAGCATCCTCACGAACTTATTACCTATGGTGGTAATGGTGCGGTGTTCCAGAATTGGGCTCAGTATCGCCTTGCAATGAAGTACCTCTCGGAGATGACCGAGGAGCAAACTTTGGTTATGTATTCGGGACATCCTATGGGCTTGTTCCCCTCTTCGCCCGATGCACCTCGTGCGGTTATTACCAATGGTATGGTTATTCCTAACTACTCCAAGCCCGATGATTGGGAGCGTATGAACGCTCTTGGCGTGTCGCAGTATGGTCAGATGACTGCCGGCAGCTGGATGTATATCGGTCCTCAGGGTATCGTTCACGGCACCACCATTACAGTGCTGAATGCAGGTCGCCGCCGTATGAAGGAGGGTGCAAAGGATTTGGGTGGTATGTTGTTCGTGTCGGCAGGCTTGGGTGGTATGTCGGGCGCACAGCCTAAGGCGGGCAATATCGCAGGCGTAGTCAGCATTGTTGCCGAGATTAACCCCGCAGCCGTTCAGAAACGCTACGAGCAGGGCTGGGTAGACGAGGTGCACACCTCGCTCGACGAACTCTTGGAGCGTGTGGCTGAGGCTCGCAAAAATAGAGAGGTTGTGTCGCTGGCTTACCAGGGCAACATCGTAGACCTCTGGGAGAGATTGGCAGACGAGGGTGTTGAGGTAGACCTCGGTAGCGACCAGACCTCGCTGCATAACCCCTGGGCGGGCGGCTACTATCCCGTTGGCTACTCCTACGAGGAGAGTAGGGTGATGATGGCAGAGGAACCCGAGAGATTCAAGGAGGCTGTGCAGGAGTCGCTGCGCCGCCACGCTGCTGCTGTCAATCGCTTGGCAGAGAGGGGTATGTACTTCTTCGACTATGGCAATGCCTTCCTCTTGGAGGCTTCGCGTGCGGGTGCCGATGTGGTGCTGCCCAATGGTAAGTTCCGCTATCCCTCCTATGTGCAGGATATTATGGGTCCTCTCTTCTTCGACTACGGCTTTGGTCCTTTCCGCTGGGTATGCACTTCGGGCAAGGAGGAAGATTTGGACAAGAGTGACGAGATAGCCGCTCGCGTGTTGGAGGAGATTAGAAAAGAGGCTCCCGAGGAGATTTGCGGTCAGCTGGATGACAATATCCACTGGATTAAGGAGGCGAAGAAGAACCGCCTTGTGGTGGGCTCTTCGGCTCGTATTCTCTATGCCGATAGCGAGGGACGTATCAAAATCGCACGCGCCTTCAATGAGGCTATCGCCCGAGGCGAGATTTCGGCGCCCATTGTGCTGGGACGTGACCACCACGATGTGTCGGGTACCGACTCTCCCTACCGCGAAACGAGCAACATCTATGACGGTTCGGCATATACGGCAGATATGGCTGTGCAGAATGTCGTTGGCGACGGCTTCCGAGGTGCCACTTGGGTGTCGTTGCACAATGGCGGCGGCGTAGGTTGGGGTGAGGTTATCAACGGTGGCTTCGGTATGGTTATCGATGGCTCCGAGGAGGCTCGCCGCAGAATTGATAATATGCTCCTGTGGGATACCAATAATGGTATTGCACGCCGTAGTTGGGCTCGCAATGAGGGTGCAATGAGTGCCATCCGCCGCGAGATGGAGCGAACTCCTCTGCTTAGGGTTACAATGCCCAATGTCGCAGATGATAAACTCATTGAGCAGTTTGTTAAGTAGTAATTTCCGTACCAATAAAAAGATTTCTACTATGAAACTCAATAGGATTTTAACTCTCGCAGCCACACTGCTTGTGATGATGGGTTGTAGCGAGACTCCAAACGATGAGGGTGGAGCTAATTCGGGTGGCAGACTAACTGCCCCTACGGGTGTGGCTCTTGTTGAAGGCTCGCTGACGACCAATAGTGCAACTGTGCAGTGGGACGAGGTGGCAAATGCTGCGGGCTATAAGTACAATGTTGTGGGCAAAGGTGTGTCGGTAGCCTCGGGCGAAGTGACCCAGACCGAGGTGGCTCTGTCGGGACTCGAAAAGAGCACCGAATACTCCGTTCAGGTGATGGCTGTGGCTAAGGCTCCCTATCAGAACTCTCTGTGGAGCAACGTCTTGAAGTTCACCACACTTATGCGCAACCCATCGGATGCTGTGGGCTACAATGTTGCTGTGTCGAAGGATGGCTCGGCTGACTATACCACTGTGCAGGCTGCTATCGACAACGCGCCGGGCAATCGCACCGAACCCTACGTTATCTACGTTACGGAGGGTATCTATGATGAGAAGATATCCATCGGTCAGGGTAAGGATAATGTAGTGCTGGTGGGTGATGGAGCAGACAAAACCATCCTTACGCACGATGGCTATCAGGGCGGTGGCGAGGATGTCTATTGCACGCTCTACATTCGTGGCAAACATATAACCGTTATGGATATGACAATCCGCAATACTCACCAAAACAATACAGGCTCGGGCGACCAGGCACAAGCGGTTATGGTGCACTATGGCGACTATATTTCCTTCTTCGACTGCAACATTATGGGCTATCAGGATACTTTCTGGGGACGTAGTTCGGAGTCGAGGGTATATGTAAAGGATTGTTTGGTGGAGGGTAATGTGGACTTCATCTATGGCGGTAGTGTTATGCTGTTTGAGGATTGTCGGATTAATGTCAATCGCGACAAGGCAGCAATCACTGCCCCCTCTACCCCCGTTAGTGCTCCCTATGGCATTGTCTTCAAGGACTGCAATGTTACCAACGACGCCAAGGGCTTCAATGGTGTTACCATATCGAAAATCTATCTCGGCAGGGCTTGGCACTATGGTGCCAAGAGCGTGTGGCTTGGTTGCACAATGCCCGCAACGCTCGATCCCACAGGCTGGATGGAGAATATGAGCGAGGATGTGAATGATGCGGATAAGATATTTGCCGAGTGGGGTTGCAACTACGCTTCGGCGGATAGTGCCGACCTTGCCAAACGCACCAATGGTGGCAGGGCTCTCTCGGACGAGGAGGCTGCCCTCTACACCCACGAAAATATCTTTGCAGGGGTGGAGGATTTGGCTAAGATGACCACCAAACCCTACATAAGCCTCGAATAACCTATAAACAGACAATTAACCTTAAACAAAGAAGCAATATACAATGAAACAGCATATTATTTCACGCGCTCACCTCTCGCATCAGCAGGTTATTGCAGCCGTAAGAGAGAATTATACACTCGCTCTCTCGGAGGAGTCGAGGGCAGCCATTGCAAAGTGCCGCGAGTATCTGGATAGGAAGGCTATCGAGAGCCCCACGCCTATCTATGGCGTAACTACGGGCTTCGGCTCGCTTTGTAACATCTCAATCGAGAAAGACGACCTGTCGGCTTTGCAGAAAAACTTGGTTATGAGCCACTCGTGCGGTACGGGCGATAGGGTACCTACCGAAATCGTACGCATTATGATAATGCTCAAAGTGCAGTCGCTTTCCTATGGTCACTCGGGCGTGCAGGTGGCTACCGTTGAACGCCTTATTGATATGTTCAATAACCACTATACCCCCGTAGTCTATCAGCAAGGCTCGCTCGGTGCTTCGGGCGACTTGGCACCTTTGGCACACCTCTCGCTTCCCATTTTGGGCTTGGGCGAGGTGGAGACCGCCGAGGGCGAGATTATCTCGGGTGAGGAGATGAACCGTAGGGAGGGCTGGCAGCCACTCACACTCCAATCCAAAGAGGGTTTGGCACTGCTGAATGGCACCCAGTTTATGGCATCGTATGGTGTGTGGTCGCTCGATAAGGCAGAACGCCTGTCGGCTCAGGCAGACCTTATTGCCGCAATGTCGTTGGAGGCTTTCGATGGCAGGATTGACCCCTTTGCCGACAATGTACACCAGGTGCGCCCCCACAATGGTCAGATTACGACCGCAAGGCGTATGAGGGAACTCTTGGAGGGTAGCGAACTTATTGCCCAGCCTAAGAAACACGTTCAGGACCCATATTCGTTCCGCTGTATTCCTCAGGTGCACGGTGCATCGAAAGATGCTATTGCATATGTTGCAAGCGTCATCGAAACCGAAATCAACTCCGCAACCGACAACCCAACAGTCTTCCCCGATGAGGATGTTGTTGTCTCGGCAGGTAACTTCCACGGTCAGCCTTTGGCACTTGTGCTCGACTATTTGGCTATTGCTATGGCAGAACTCGGCAATATATCGGAGCGCAGGACCTATAAACTCATCTCCGCACAGCGTGGTCTGCCAAGTTTCTTGGTGGCAAAACCCGGTCTTAACAGCGGATTTATGATTCCCCAATATACGGCAGCATCGATTGTGAGCCAGACCAAGGGCTTGTGTATGCCTGCATCGGTAGACTCTATTCCCTCGTCGCAGGGTCAGGAAGACCACGTTAGTATGGGCTCGAATGCGGCTACCAAGTCGGCTCGTGTGGCAGATAACGTGGAGAGGGTGCTGGCTATTGAACTTCTCAATGCCGCTCAGGCATTGGAGTTCCGCCGTCCTTTGAAATCGAGTGCTACAATCGAGAAACTCTTTGCCGATTTCAGGGCTGTTGTTCCATTTGTGGATACTGATATGATTATGTATCCTCTGATTGCCCGCTCGGTGGAGTTTTTGCAAAATCTGAAATAGAGAGATGCGACTACTGATTAAAAATATAGGCACTTTGGCGGGTATCTTGCCCGCCGATGTGCTCTGTCTGAGGGGTAAGGAGATGAACTCTGCCGAACAACTCCACAATGCCTACCTTGTTGCCGAAGATGGCATTATCGCACGCTTTGGTAGTATGGAAGAGCTTGGAGAGGTGGAGGCTGACGAGGTGGTGGATGCCGAGGGTAGGGTAGTCTTCCCCGCCTTCTGTGACTCCCACTCGCACATCATCTATGCAGGCTCGCGCGAGGGCGAATTTCGCGACAAAATCGCAGGCATGACCTACGAAGAGGTGGCGGCTCGCGGTGGCGGTATCCTCAATTCGGCAGATAGACTTGCCGAGGCGAGTGAGGAGGAGCTCTACGAGGCTGCCGCTAAGAGGGCGTGGAGGATGATACGCTCGGGCGCTGCTACGTTGGAGATTAAGAGCGGCTACGGACTCACTTTGGAGTCGGAACTGAAAATGCTCCGCGTGGCAAGACGCTTGCAGCAGACTCTGCCCGCAACCATCAAGGCTACCTTCCTCGGTGCTCACGCTGTGGGGCGTGCCTTCAAGGGACGCCAGAGTGACTATGTGCGACACGTCTGTGAGGATATGATGCCCGCCGTTGCCGAGCAGGGTATTGCCGAGTTTGTGGATGTCTTCTGCGACAGAGGCTTCTTTACGCCCGAGGAGACTGCCGAGATTTTGGAGTGCGGCAAACGCTACGGCTTGCGTCCCAAAATCCACGCCAACGAACTCGCATCGAGTGGCGGTGTGCAGGTCGGTATCAGCTATGGTGCACTCTCGGTGGACCATTTGGAGGAGGCTAACGAGCAGGATGTTAGGGACTTGGCGGCAAGTAATACGATACCTACGGTATTGCCCGGAGCATCGTTCTTCTCGAACCTTCCGTTTGCTCCCGCAAGGGCTATGATAGAGGCAGGACTGCCCGTTGCTATTGCCAGCGACTGCAACCCAGGCTCATCGCCTTCGGGTAATATGATGTTCCTTTGGTCGCTCGGCTGCATCAAGATGCGCCTCACGCCCGAGGAGGCTCTGAGTGCACTTACTATCAATGGTGCTGCGGCTTTGGGACTGAGTGCCGACAGGGGTGCAATATCTGTAGGTCGCAGGGCAGACATTGTGGTGTCGAAACCCGTACCCTCGCTTGCCTACCTGCCTTATAGTTTTGGCGAAGAACTTGTTGAACATACTATTATTGGTGGTAAGATAATCTAAAAGAAGATGAAAAGACAACTCCATTTGTTGGCTCTGCTTGTCATAGGGCTCTCGGTTGGTTGCTCTGAGGCGTATGATGATTCGGCACTCAGGGACGAAATAGATGAGCTAAAAGAGAGGATAGAGGATGTGGAAGCACTCCTTAATGCCTCCGCTAACGACCTTACAATCACTTCGGTAGAGGAGACTGCCGAGGGATTTGTTGTGACCTTCTCGGACGGCTCGACCATCACCGTTAAACACGGCGAGGATGGTCGCGATGGCGAAAAAGGCGATAAGGGCGATAAGGGCGAGCAAGGCGAGCAAGGAGATAAGGGCGCCCAAGGAGAAAAAGGCGACAAAGGAGATGATGGCAAAGATGGCGAGGATGGCGAAACGCTCATTGAACTGATAGAGATTGGCGACACCGCTGTGACATTTGTCCTTACCAATGGCAAGACCGTAATTATCCCCTTGGAGGGCTACTACGACCATATGGAAGCACCCATCGTGTTCCTCGACAATACCGTAAAAGTGCTCTCTGTGTTGGCGTGGGATAGTGATGGCGATCAACAACTCTCCTACAAGGAGGCTGCCGCAGTAAGCGACATTGGCGAGGTCTTTGCGGAGTCGGATATTATGGCTTTTGGTGAGTTACGCTATTTTACATCGCTCACAGCAATAGACGATTACGCTTTCTATGGTTGCGATAGGTTGTTGACACTGACTCTTCCCGAAGGTGTCCTTTCTATTGGCGAGGGTGCCTTCCGCAACTGCTCCTCGCTCCAAGAGTTGGATATCCCCGAGGGCGTTGCTGCTTTGGGCGAAAGTACCTTCCAAGGATGCACGAATCTTGCTCGTGTGAGTATCCCATCTTCGGTGGCGAAGATTCCCTACTATTGCTTCTATCTGTGCGAGAAACTTACGGAAGTCGCTATTGCAGAGGGTGTTAAGACAATAGGCGAGAGGGCGTTCCAATCGTGCTATGCGCTGCCCACTCTGACTATTCCTCAAAGTGTGGAGCAAATTGAGCGTAATGCCTTCTATTTCTGCAAGGGCTTGGAGAGTGTTACCTTACCAGCAGGGCTCAAAGTACTCGACAAAGAGACTTTCTACAACTGCGAGAGCCTTAGGCGTGTGGAGTTGCCAACATCACTTGCGACCATCGGAAACTACGCTTTCCGCAACTGCACTGCTTTGGAGGAGGTGGCCATGAACGATGCGCTGGTGGAGATTGGCAGCTATGCCTTCAATAACTGCTCGGCACTGACCGAGGTGCGTATCCCTGCGAGTGTAACCTCCATTGGCGGTTGGGCATTCGAGGACTGCACAAGCCTTGTGAAGGTTGTTTGCGAGCCTGTGGAGCCCCCTTTGCTGGGTACTGACGCCTTCGACTACAACGGCTCGGGGCGCAAAATATATGTGCCCGCTCAGAGCGAGGAACTCTACAAAACTGCCGAGGTGTGGAGCGACTACGAACTGAGTATTGTGACAGTAGAAACTATGTAATAATAAACAATTAAGATATGAATAACTTTGTATTTCAGAACCCTACGAAACTGATTTTCGGCAAGGGGCAGATAGCACGTCTTAGTAAGGAACTTCCAAAAGACAAGAAAATTCTTGTCACTTTCGGTGGCGGTAGCGTAAAGCGCAATGGTGTCTACGAGCAGGTAGTAAAGGCTCTCGAAGGCTTCGACTACCTCGAATTTTGGGGCATTGAGCCCAACCCTAAGGTTGAGACTCTCCGCAAGGCTGTGGAGTTGTGCAAGAGTGAGGGCGTGGAGTTCATTGTGGCAGTTGGTGGCGGTAGTACGCTCGATGGTACGAAACTCATTGCCGCAGCTGCCAAAGTGGAGTGCGATGCTTGGGAGTTGGTAAAAAATCCCTCGCTCTATGGCGGTACGTTGCCCTTTGCGAGTGTTATGACACTGCCCGCAACGGGCTCCGAGATGAATAGGGGAGCGGTAATCTCCAACCTCTCTACGGGCGAGAAATACTCGTTCTACAACACCTATCCCGTATTCTCTATCCTCGACCCCGAGGCAACATTCTCGTTGCCCGACTTCCAGGTGGCTTGCGGTCTGGCGGACACCTTCGTGCACGTTATGGAGCAGTATCTGACCATCCCCGAGTGCTCGCCACTGATGGATAGGTGGGCAGAGGGAATTGTGCAAACCATTGTGGAGGTTGCGCCTAAGGCTCTCAGCCCCGAGCGTGATTACGACACAATGGCTACCTTTATGCTCTCGGCAACGATGGGACTGAACGGCTTTGTGGCTATGGGCGTGCCCCAAGATTGGGCTACTCATATGATAGGTCACGAGATTACGGCTCTTACGGGTACCACCCACGGACAAACGCTCGTCATGGTGCTGCCCGGAGTGATGAATGTGCTTAGGGAACAGAAGGGGGCAAAGATTGTGCAGTTTGGCGAGCGCGTGTGGGGCATTAAGGAGGGCTCCACCGATGAACGTATCGACCGCACCATTGAGGCTACCGAACAGTTCTTCCGCTCGCTCGGTCTTGCCACACGCCTCTCGGAACTCTCCATTGGCGAAGATGTCGTGGAGGAGATTGTGCGCCGCTTCAAGGAGCGTGGCACCCTGCTGGGCGAGAACGCCAACGTGGACTACCGCCTTGTGGAGCAGATTCTGCGCCAAAGGCTGTAAAGTAGTTTTAGAGAGTAAATAATAGTTTGGCGAGCGCAATACTGCGCTCGCCTTTCTCGTCTAACGTCTAACGTCTAACGTCAATAGTCATAAGCCTTATACGCCCTATAAAAAAAAGTCGCGGGTATCAAAAATGATACCCGCGAGGTTGAACTTGCTAATATGTCGGTGGAATGATACTATTTGTTGATTTATGGTCTGCGAAATAAAGCAAAGAGCCACGATACTTAATCGTGGCTCTTCGTTTATGTTTGTGGTATGTTGCCGACTATTTGAAATAGCGGTTATAGAGACCCTCGAAGCCCTTGCCGTGGCGAGCCTCGTCTTTTGCCATCTCGTGAACGGTGTCGTGGATAGCATCGAGGTTGTGCTGTTTTGCCAGCGTTGCGATGTGTTTCTTGCCATCGCAAGCGCCGTGCTCTGCCATCATACGTTTATAGACATTGGTCTTGGTGTCCCAAACTACCTCGCCAATGAGTTCTGCAAACTTAGCAGCGTGCTCTGCCTCCTCCCAAGCATAACGCTTGAAAGCCTCGGCAATCTCGGGATAGCCCTCGCGGTCTGCCTGGCGCGACATAGCCAAGTACATACCTACCTCGGTGCACTCGCCCATAAAGTGATCTTGCAAGCCTTTCCAAATCTCCTCGGGGCAACCCTGAGCCACGCCCAGGCGGTGCTCGTCAGCAAAGGTCAGAGCCTCGTCGCTCTCTACGATTTCCTCAAATTTATCTGCTCCAACTTTGCAGAGGGGGCACTGCTCGGGTGCGTTCTCGCCCTCGTGGATATAACCACATACGGTACAGCGGAATTTTTTCATATTTTTCTTCTTGCGTTTGATTTGTTGTTAAATGTTTATAGTGGTTTTTTAGTTTGTCTTTGTTGTATTGCAATCGGTGCAAACCCCCTTGTAGTAGAGTTGAACGTCGGTTGTGTATGCAGCACAGTCGGGATTTTTATCCATAAAAGTCGTGTCATCCAACTCAACGTCATAGACTTTGCCACATTTGGTGCACATAAAGTGTGCGTGAGGATGAGTGAATGCGTCAAAGTGTGCATTTATGCCATCGATGCAAATTGCCAAAACCGCTCCGTGCTCATAGAGCAAGTGTAGAGTGTTGTAAATTGTTGTGCGCGAGAGAGTCGGTATATCATCAACAAGCGCCAAATAGATATCATCCGCAGTGGGATGATTGCGATGAGTGAGTAGGTAGTGCATCACCGATACCCTTTGAATGGAGGGACGAATGCCAAATTGTAATAAGTGTTCTCTTGCCGTTTTCATGAGTATGAGGGTTTTGGTAAATTGTAGGCATTACAAAGATGTTGTCGTTGCAAAGGTAATAATTATTTGGTAATTTGCAAATTTTTAACATTGTTTTTGGTCAAATTTTGAAAAATAAAAAGAGGAAAAAGCAACTTGCTCTCTCCTCTTTGAATCTTGCCAAGTGGTTAAACTATGACAGCACAGCCTCTGCGAGGGTTTCCAAGGCGGGAATGTCTTTTTGTTTCATTGTTGAGAGTATGGTAACCATTGGCTCAATAACCTCTATATTTTTCATTTCGCATAGCATAGATTTCATTACTCTACCTGCCGAGGGTGCCCAAGAGCCGTTTTCGATGATGCCAACACGTCGCTTTGTGTAGCCTTTCATTTGAAGTGTGTGGAGAAAAGTGTGCATTGGCGTAAATACTCCCGCGTCGTAGGAGGCGGCAGCTACCACCATCTTTCCATAGCGGAATGCGTCCTCGATAGCCTCTGCCATATCATCTCGCGAGAGGTCAGCGATAGCAACCTTAGTTGCACCTTTAGCAAGGAGAATCTCTTTCAGTCGGTGTGCGGCGGAGGCAGTATTGCCATGTATGGAGGCATAAGCAATGAATACTCCATCACTCTCCACCTCATAACTACTCCAAGTGTTATAGAGCCCGATGTAGTAGCCGAGATTCTCTTTGAGTATGGGACCGTGCAAGGGGCATATGGTGGCGATGTCGAGAGAGGAAGCCTTTTTGAGTAGCGATTGTACAGGTATGCCATATTTGCCGCAGATGTTGAAATAGTAGCGGCGAGCCTCGCAAGCCCACTCCTCCTCGTGACTCAGTGCTCCGAACTTACCAAATCCGTCGGCAGAGAATAGCACCTTGTCGGTATTATCGTATGTAACCATCACTTCCGGCCAGTGTACCATGGGTGCAAGGATAAATGTGAGCTTGTGCGTACCAAGCGATAGGGTGTCGCCTTCGCCAACAGCAAGTGTCTTGAACTTGGTGTCTTCGAAGAATTGAGGTAGCATCTTAATTGTGCGAGCTGTTGCAACAATTTGTGCCTCGGGATAGAGGTGTATAAAGGAGCGGATGCAGCCCGAGTGGTCTGGCTCCATGTGTTGCACTATTAGGTAGTCGGGAGTGCGCCCTTGGAGTTCTTGTTGAAGTGCGGAGAGCCATTCGCTCTCTTTTCTGAAATCAACCGTATCTAATACGGCAATTTTTTCGTCAACTATAAGATATGAGTTGTACGACACCCCGTTGGGAATGATATACTGCCCTTCGAAAAGGTCTAAATCGGTGTCGTCTACGCCGATATATTTGATGTCTTTCGATATTGTGGTTTGCATAGGTTATGAGTGTTGTTTGTACATATTTAACTTACAAAGATACAATAAAATTATTAAACCAAAATCACGATTTTTGTTATACCTTTGTGGCACTATGACACGCAAAGAGATTTTCGACAGGATTTTGCAAGCGGCACAAGGTGTCTACGATGGGCGTGAGGCGGCGGCTGTTGCGGAGCGTTTTTGTGTAGATGTGTGTGGTTTTGGCAGGTTTGATGTGGCTTTGGATGGCTCGAAGGAGTGTCCCGAAGTTGCAGAAGAGTCGCTGCAAAGGCTGCTTGAACGCCTTGCTACGGGCGAACCTGTGCAGTATGTTGTAGGCTTTACGGAGTTCTATGGCAGACGCTTTGCGGTGCGTTCGGGAGTACTTATTCCTCGCCCCGAAACAGAGGAATTGGTGGCTCTGGTAGTAAAAGAAAATCGCCTTGCCGAGCCGCGCATCATCGACCTCGGAACGGGTAGTGGTGCTATTGCGGTGTCGCTTGCTGCCGAGATTGAGGGCGCAAGGGTGGAGGCTCTCGACCTCTCGGATGTGGCAGTGAGTGTGGCGAGCGAGAATGCACAATCCAATGGTGTCAGTGTGACGGTTTCTAAGGGTGACATTTTTGCTTGGAGTCCTGCACCTGCGAGTTATGACATTATTATCTCCAATCCCCCCTATATCCCTGAGTGTGAGCGTGGCACGATGGAGAGTAATGTTACCGATTTTGAGCCCCGAGAGGCACTCTTTGTGCCAGATGATAGACCATTAATATACTACGAGCGCATTGCAGAGGTTGCTTTGGTGGCTCTTGCGGAGGAGGGTAGGCTCTACTTTGAAATACACGAGATCCTTGCCGAGCAGACTGCCCAGATGTTGGCGAAAAAGGGCTTCGAGGTTGCTCTGCACCACGATATTAACCACAAACCCCGTATGATTGTATGCTACAAAAAGGCACGATAAAAACCCCTCGTACCAAGAGTCCCGAGCAGGCTCTCTCGTCACTTATGCGCATCTGTGCCCGTGCCGAGAAATGCAGTAGTGATGCTCTGCGTTCTATGCGCCGCTGGGGATTGTCGGACGTTGATGCCCGAGGGGTGCTCGAACGCCTCATAAGGGAGCGTTTTATTGACGATGGCAGATATGCGGCGGCTTATGTCAGGGAGAAGATGCGCTTTTCGGGCTGGGGCGAGAGGAAGATTCGTGCAGCCCTGAGAGCCAAAGCCATAGCCCCAAAAATCATAGACGAGGCTATGAGTCAAATGGTGCCCGAGGATAATGCCTCACGTCTTAGGGATATGCTCCAAAAAAAAGCCGCAAAGACCACTGCTCGCGACCTTTACGACCTTAAAGGTAAACTTGTGCGCTTTGCCGTAGGGCGTGGCTTCGACCTCGAAGATGTCTTGGAGGTTGTCGAAGAGATTATTCGTGCAAGAGAGTAGCGAGGTGCTTGCCAAGAAGTGTGGCGTAGATATTGCCCAACTTCATATCCCCCAGAGAGTAAATACTTTGCAGACCAACGGGAGTGAAAACAATCATCTCCTCGTAGGTTGTAGCATCCTCCACTTTGAGTTCTTCTTCCACCACCGCCACACCGCACAACTCTGCAAGTCGGAACATCAGTTCCCTTTCGGCAGAGCCTCTTGCGCCCTTGTCTAAGGGTGTTGTAAGCAGGGTGTTGCCTCTGAGTGCAAAGAGTGGATTGTCGCCCGAAGAGATTAGTGTTCCCGCACGATTAGCCCTCAGCGCTGTGTTGTAGTTGTGTGAGGCAGCATAGTTGTCGGCAAAGCGAGCCGCCGTCATCGACACGTTTGTTTGGTGTTTTTCGTAGGGGATTTCGTAGTTGGCGATAATACCCTTGGGGCGTACCGAGAGAAGTCCGTAGCCATCGTAGGGAGTTGTTGCCTCGTGAATGAGAACCCTGCGACACGCTCCCTCGCCTGTGGGTATCAGATAGAGATTGACCGTATTTCCGCCCTCGGGATAGAGCCCGAAATAGAGCAAGTCGCGTACCTCTTTTGCTACAATCTCTGGTTCTATTTTGGGACGAGTACCAAAGAGTTTGTGGTAGGAGTCGAGCGCATAGCGCAATTTGAGCGAAAGGTGGAGTGGCTTGTGGGCAAAGGTGTTGATGGTCGTGTATATCCAATTGTGCCCAAACAACAACTCGGGCGCAAGGTCTGCCTCACGCCACGAAGTGATTTTACCATCCAACGATATGATTTTCTCGCCCTCCAAAGCCGTCTAATTTCTCTTAGAGCATCATAATTTTCATAAGCAACTCGCGCAGGAGTTCGCCCTGTTCCATACCGCCCGAATTGATACCCTTTCCTTTCATATCATACTCGCGGATGAGCCCCAAAATGAGGAAGATTTTTTTATTTGGGTAGAGTTTTGCCGCCTGCTTGTAACCTCCAAGCACATAGGGGCTTACCTTGATAAGCGCAGCAAGTTCGCCATCGCTCGCTGCTGGCATACCCTTTACCTTTGTCTGCCACTCCTTGTAGTTTATTGTGAAGAGTTTTTGGAAATAGCCAAAGAGGGTTGTGGTGGTCACTACCAGGGGGTGGTTTTTGGGGTTACGGGCGAAGTTGTCGGCAATCTGCATAGCCCTTGCAAAGTGCTTGTGCGCCACAGCCTCCACCAACTCGAAGTTGTTGAAATCCTTGCTGATACCGATGTTTTGCTCTATGTGGTCGGCGGTAATTACCTTTGTGCCCTCGGGCAGACTCGTGAGGAGTTTGTCGAACTCGCCAACGATTTTCGATATGTCGGTGCCAAGGTGGTCCGTAACCATACGCAGAGCTTTCTCCTCTATGGCGCACCCCTTCGAGGCACGCAAATAGGTCGCAATCCAGGGGGCAAGTTCGTTGTCATAGGGGCGTGGCGACTCAAATACCACACCCTTTGCGCTCGCGTGCTTGTAGAGTGCCGAACGCTTGTCGACCGTTTTGCCCTTGTGAGCAATTACAAGAACTGTCGAGGGGCTTGGCGAGGCGGTATAGTGCGAGAGGTTTTCGACCTTACGGAGCGAGGCAGCCTCCTTGACTATTACCACCATCTTGCCGCCCATCATAGGCATCTGTCGGGCATAGTTTACGATGATACCCTCGTCTTCCACATCTTTGCCGTAGATGACCAGCTGGTTGAATGCCCTCTCACTCTCCGAGAGAATGCTTTCGGCAAGCATATCCGTCAGGCTGTCAATGAAATAACCCTCTTCGCCCATAAGCAGATAGACGGGCGCAAAACGCCCGGCGCGAATATCCTTCACGATACTCTCGTACTGCCCGTAGGCGTCCCTGAAACGAATACTTTTTGCCATATATGATAGTTCTTTTATCTATCGTCCAAAACTAATTTTGCATTTTGCATTTTGCATTCACAAAACCTCTTTTGTGATGCGTAGTACATTTTCGGTCTTGGAGGTTATCTTGTGGCGGTTGTCGATGCGCTGCCCTACAAGCCACACAATCTCATCGCCCGAAGAGAGAACAAATTGCCTACGCTTCTCGGGCATCGACATTTTAATGTCTATGAGGTAGTCACTAACCTTCTTCTCGTCAGTCATACCGAGCGGCATAAACCTATCGCCCTCGCGCCATTTGCGCAGTGTGAGGGGCTCTTGGAGTGTGTCCAAATCGAGTAGGGCAATGTGCTCGGGCACCCTCAGCGACTCGATGTTATCAATATCCAACTTTTCCAAATATAGCACCGAACCACCGCAGTGAACTTTTGTTTTCGAGAGGTTTACTACCACCTCGCACTCGTCATTATCGGCAATGTGCGAGATGACTATGCGCCCACGGTCTATGTACGCCACCCAATCTTTCGAGTAGAAACGCTTGCCCGTAGAGTTGCTCGCCAGAGCCTCACAGAGTGAATCCACCACATCGCCTCTGAAACCGTAGTTGTGACTCATAAGTTCGTATATCACAAAACCTATGGGGAAACCACTGTCTATCTTGTCGGGGTGGATGATATCTTCACTGCCGATGTGTTCCACCGCATCGCGGGCAATCTTCTCTATTGCGTGGTTGATGAAGCGTTGTGCCTCCGTAAGACGGTCTATGTTGCTACACATTGTGCCCGTAAATTGAGGGACAATCTCCCTTAGTCGGGGAACAATACCGAGCCTTATCTTGTTGCGCAGGTACTTTGTGGAGCGGTTCGAGGAGTCCTCGCGGTAGGGTATGGAGTGGCTCTTGGCATACTCCTTAATCTCGTGACGGGAAGCAAAGATAAGAGGGCGTATAACCTTGCCATTTATGACACTGATGCCCGTCAGACCTTTCAATCCCGTACCCCTCAGGAGGTTGATGAAGAAGGTCTCGATGCTGTCGTCTGCGTGGTGTGCTACGGCTATGGTGTCGTAGCCCTCATCTATGCACAACTCATCGAACCACCCGTAGCGCAGTCGGCGGGCAGCCATCTGCACACTCTCGCCCGTGAGAGCCATCTCGCCTTTGGTATCGAAACGGCGATTGTAGTGTGGTACACCGAGCCTTTCGGCTGCCTTGGCAACGAGAACCTCGTCTTCGTCACTCTCTGCACCCCTCAGGCAGAAATTGCAGTGGGCGACACCCACCTTATAGCCCGCCTCCACAAAGAGGTGCATCATAACCATAGAGTCTACACCGCCACTGACAGTCAGCAGTATGCGATTGTCGGTGGTTGCCAGCTGATGCTCGGCAATGTAACTCTTGAATCTCTGTATCAAACTCTCGTTTTTCAACTCTTAAAGTATATTAACCTCTGGCGAAATCTCTACGCCAAACCTATCCTTGACTTCTTTACAAATGCGCTCGGCAAGAGCCATAACCTCCGAGCCTGTTGCGCCACCCAAATTGACCAATACCAATGCCTGCTTGGAGTGAACTCCCGCACGCCCCAGCGCCTTACCTTTCCAGCCGAGGGTGTCAATCATCCAACCGGTGGCGATTTTCAGACTCTCGGGTGCGCCCGCAACCTCGTATACGGGCATTGTGGGATACTCCTTGCGGAGTGCCTCTACTTGCCCACGAGGAAGTATGGGGTTTTTGAAGAAACTGCCCGCATTACCTATCTTTTTGGGGTCGGGGAGTTTGCTTTCGCGTATGGCGACAACCGCCCTGCGTATACCCTCGGGAGTGATGTCGCCTATCTTCTCCACCTCGGGACGCAGTGTGCCATAGTCGAGATGGGGAGCGGCTGTTTTGCCGAGGCGATACTCTACGGCAGTGATAATCACTTTGCCCGCCAGAGCCTCCTTGAATATACTCTCGCGGTAGCCGAAACGACACTTTGCATTGGAGAGATACTCCACCTCCAAGGTGTCCAAACGCACCACCTCTACACGCACAATGACATCCTTTGCCTCCACACCGTAGGCTCCGATGTTCTGCACTGCACTTGCTCCCACGCTGCTCGGTATGGCAGAGAGATTTTCGGCTCCCCACAAACCGCGCTCGGTGGTCCACGCCACCACATCGTCCCACACCTCGCCTGCTGCGGCGCGTATGGTCAAATGTTGTTCATCCTCGCCCACAACCTCAATACCTTTGGCTACGGAGCGTATGATGGTGCCGTTGTAGTCCTTCGTAAAAAGTGTGTTGCACCCCTCGCCCAAAATGGTCCACTTGCCGCCGAGGTGCCCTTTGCCCTCGCCCGCAAGATAACCGAGAAGGTCGCTTGTGGAGTTCCACTCCACCACTCGGTCAGCCATTGCGCTCGCTCCAAAGGAGGTGTAGGCTGCAAGGTCTATATTCTCTATTATTCGTGCCATATCAAACGACAAAGGTAGTATTTTTCGCCGAAAAAAGTCTAATGGGAGTCAATAATTATTGGCGTGAGGAAAAATTGTCAAAAAAGCTGGTTGTAGGGTTTGCTAATCCGATAAAAAGTAGGTAAATTTGTCGAATTAATTTAATAATAAATTAAACGACCTAACTATGTTTACCCCTCAGGACCTAAAACAAATCGAACAACACGGACTCTCGGTGGAGAGTGTGGAAAGACAGTTGGAGAACTTCCGCAAAGGCTTCCCTTACCTAAAAATCATTCGTTCTGCAAGAGTTGGCGATGGCATTGTGTCCATTAGTCAGGAGCAGTCGGATGCTCTTCGTGCCGAATACCGCGAGGCACAGCGCAGACTCAAAATCGAGAAGTTTGTACCTGCAAGTGGTGCGGCTACCCGAATGTTCAAAGATTTGTTCTCCTTTGTGGAGAGTGGCGAAAGGAACTCGGTGGTGGAGAGGCTATCTGCAAATATCGACCGATTTGCATTCGCAGAGGCACTCAGCGAGAAGATTGCTTTGGATGCACCTTTGAGGGATGTAGTGAAGACCATTGTTGGCGAGGGATTAGAGTATGGTTCCAAACCCAAAGGTCTTCTTCTTTTTCATAAATACCCAACCGGCGCACGCACTCCTTTCGAGGAACATTTGGCAGAGGGCGCGATGTATGCTTCGAGTGGCGGCGAGGTGAATATCCACTTTACCGTATCGCCCGAGCATATAGAGGGCTTCTCTTCGCTCTTCGAGAGCGTTAGGGAACGCTACGAGAAACGCTACGAGGTTAAGTACAATATCTCCTTCTCGGTGCAGAAGGGTAGTACAGACACCATTGCCGTAAATGAGGATTGCACTCCCTTCCGCGAGGCTGATGGCAGCCTTTTGTTCCGCCCCGCAGGTCACGGCGCACTCATCGAGAACCTGAACGATATAGATGCAGACCTCATCTTCATAAAGACTATAGACAATGTGGCCCCCGACCACCTGAAAGCCGATACAATCAAATTCAAAGAGGTGCTGGCAGGCTTGTTGGTGAAGATGCAGAGTCGTATTTTTGATTACGCCGAGCAGTTGGAGAGGAATAGTGCCAACCTTGCAGAGGTGGTTGACTTTGTGGAGCACGAGTTGTGCGTTTTGCTGCCCGAGAGTGTGAAGAGTGGTAGTGAGGAGGCTCTGAGGAGTGCCCTGCTTGCCGTTCTCGACCGCCCGCTGAGGGTGTGCGGTATGGTGCGCAACGAGGGCGAGCCTGGTGGAGGTCCCTTCTGGGCAGAGGATTCGGAGGGTGTGGTGGCATTGCAGATTGCCGAGTCGTCACAGATTGCCCCCGAGCAGAAGTCGCTGATGGCAGATGCAACACACTTCAACCCCGTAGATTTGGTTTGCGCAACTCGTAACCGCAAGGGAGAGAAGTACGATTTTAGGGAGTACATCGACTCCGCAACGGGCTTTATTTCGAGCAAGTCGAAGAGTGGTCGCACACTCTTGGCTCAGGAGTTGCCCGGTTTGTGGAATGGTGCTATGTCTAAGTGGAACACCTTGTTTGTTGAGGTGCCCATTTCGACATTCTCGCCCGTGAAGGTGGTTACTGACCTCCTGCGTCCCGAACATCAATAAAAATCGGCATTTATGATGCTTAATAAGTCCATGCGTACAACTTGTAAATTGTTGCTGTTTCTGCTGGTGGCAGTGATGCTCTCGGCGTGTGTCAATACGCTCGAACTTGCTGTGCCCAAGAGTAGCGAGCGGGCAGGCGTGACTCACGAGGGTGCGGTGGCAAATGCGATTCAACCAGAAAAAATATGAAGTTAGGTATAGATTCTTAGTGGAACAATACTTGGGTCTTGAAAGTGATGTAAAGTATACATATACTCCTCCCGTGAATGTATCTGCAACCATCAGTAATTTGAGTAAATTAAGTGTAAAATGTCAGTAAGATGAAACGATATTTGTTTTGTATTGTTGTTGCTTTTGTTCAAGTATCTTATGCTCAAAACTACTTGGATTTGAGCGTACCTCTACCGCCCGAGGAATCGGTCATTGAAAAAGTTGAGTTGGAGGATTGCTCATACATTAGAGAAGTTATAGACGATGCCGATATATACATTTACAATGCTTGCAATAGACCTCGCAAAGATGAGCCTACATATCTAAACGGAGAAAGGGTCCCCATGGAGGTGTATACGACCAAAGAGGGACGGTTCACTGTGAAGCCTAATGCAGGGCAAGCTAGTGTAATGCTAAGGATAGTAGATGATGCGTTCTCGATTGAACAAGCAGAGTTGTTGGAAGGATACTATATGTTTATTGCATTAAGGGTTTCTTCTACTACGGGAAGATTGACAGATGTATATTTTCATTTTGTAAAAACTACCCCTTATGAGGATATCCCCATAGAGGTATTCCGCAACATTGAGCGGAGAATGAAAAATGAGCTGTTATTCGAGATAACCGATTTTGGTAAAAGTTTAACATATAGTTCATTAGGCTGGGCTCAATGCCCAAAGGGACGAGCAGAGGAGAGTGCGACCGAAACTGAGGAAGATACAGATGGCGGAACAATGAGTGGCAACAACAATAATTTGCAGACCGACTTGGGCGGCGTGATAACCGACCGAGGCGCAGCAAGCGGTGGCGGGCTTGCCACCCCAACCATAGGCGGGTGGGTAAGACCGTAGACTACTCGGGTCACACGTCCACAGCCAAAGGTAGAAAGCCGCAGGCGCGGGCGCCCGAAAGATAGAGGACTTAGGCTGGTTAGACGTTTGACACAGAAGAAAAAGAAAACAACAAAACAAAAATTATAACACAATAAAAACTGAACAATGGAAAACAAAAAATTGCAAGAACTGACCGAGAAACTCTACAATGAGGGGCTTTCAAAAGGTCGTGAGGACGCTGAGCGTATGGTCGCTGAGGCAGAGCAGAAGGCTGCTGCACTTGTGGCTGAGGCAGAAGAGAAGGCTGCCGCAATCATCAAAAATGCCGAGCAGAAGGCTGCCGAACTGAAAAAGAACAACGAAACCGAGATGGCTCTTGCTACCCGCCAAATGGTTGCAGCACTTCGCGAGAACATTGCAAACCTCGTGGTAACCAAAGTGGGAGAGCCTTCGGTACACGCTGCACTTCTCGATGTGGAGTTCGTGAAGGAGATGCTCCTTTCGGTTGCTCGCGCTTGGAATGGAGAGAGGGTGCAGTTGGAGGCTGTGTTGCCTGCCGAGATGAAGGTCAAATTCGATACCGAGGCTGAGGGTGCTGTCAAGGCTCTTTTGGCAGAGGGTATTGAGGTGGGCTACTCCGATAGGGTTAAGAGTGGCTTTAAGGTAGCACCCAAACAGGGCGGCTTCTATATCAGCTTTACCGAGGAGGATTTCTCGGCTCTGATGGCTGAGTACCTCAAAGAGAAAGTTACTAAAATGCTCTTCTAATTAACCGCAAGAGAGGATTTTTATGGCAAAGAATTACTATTGCCTTGTTGCCGGTCTGAGGGAGTATACGCTCGATGGTGACGCTAAGGGCTTCGATGCGAGGGAGGTAATCGAGGAGATTGCTGCCGAACTCTCGCGCGAGGATGCAAGGGCGTTGCGTGGCTGGATGCTCTTCCACGATGTGAGCAATATGGCAAATATGGCAAACGGCAGAGAGGCTTTTTCTACCCTCGGCAACTTTTCGCGCGAGGAGTTGGAGGAGCAGTTGGCGCAGCCAACTGAGTTGCCCCGCGAGATAGGCGAGGTGATAGAACTCTATGCCCAGATGAAGAGGGGCGAGGTGGAGCCCGATGACGAGAGGCTTATGCGTATAGATCCCTCGCGTAATTTCTCCACCGAACTCTTCGCGGCCTATTACCGCTACTGCTCGCGCAGCAAGTGCCGCTTCCTGAGGGAGTGGAGCGAGGCGGATAGGAACCTAAGGAATATCACCGCAGCCCTTACAGCAAGGGAGCGTGGTGCCTCGGTGGCAGACTATATGGTAGGCGAAGGAGAGATTGTGCAGCAACTCTCGCGCTCGTCAGCAGCGGACTTCGGTCTGAAAGGCGAGGTCGGTTATATTGACACACTTATTGGCGCACTCTCCGAGAATGAAAACCTCTTGGATAAGGAGCATCGTATGGATATGATACGTTGGTCGTTGGCTGAGGATATTGCTACGTTCGACTACTTCAATATCGGTTTCCTGTTGAGTTATATTGTGCGCCTCGGGTTGGTACACCGTTGGGCAAGGCTCGACGAGAAGAGGGGACGAGAGATGTTTGAGCGTCTTACCTCTGCGCTTGGTGCCGCCGAGCATATCCGCGAGGCTGAGCGTCACTATGCAGACCGATAGTAACAATTGTTTGACAAAGAAATTCAAAATAATAAAAACGTTAAGATTTTAATGAAAACTACTGGAAAAGTACAAGGCATTATCTCCAACATTGTGATTGTACGCACCGAGGGCGCAGTGTCGCAGAACGAAATCTGCTACATTACCGTTGGTGGCGTGAAACTTATGGCGGAGGTAATTAAAGTGACGGGTAAGGATGCCTATGTTCAGGTGTTCGACTCGACTCGCGGTTTGAGGATTGGTGCTGAGGTGGAGTTCGAGGGTCATATGCTCGAAGCAACCCTTGCTCCCGGTATCATCTCGCGCAACTACGATGGTCTGCAAAACGACCTCGAAAGAATGGAGAGCCTCTTCATCGAGAGGGGTACCAAGACCGACCCCATCGACTACGAAAAACTTTGGGCATACAAGCCTCTGGCTAAGGTGGGTGATGTGGTTACCGCTGGTGATTGGCTCGGCGAAGTGCAGGAGTTGTGGGTGGCTCATAAGATTATGGTGCCCTTCACTATGGAGGAAAACTACACCGTCAAATCGCTCACAGAGGCAGGCGAGTATAACGTAAACACCGTTGTTGCTGTGCTGACCGACGAGAAGGGCGAGGACCACGAGGTAACTATGGTGCAACGCTGGCCCGTTAAGAAGGCTATCAAAGCCTATACTGCTAAACCACGCCCCAGCCGCATTATGGAGACAGGTGTGAGGGCTATCGATACCTTCAACCCCATTGCCGATGGTGGTACGGGCTTTATCCCCGGTCCTTTCGGTGCT
The DNA here is from genome assembly GCA_937911745.1 of uncultured Alistipes sp. Taxonomy (GTDB): domain Bacteria; phylum Bacteroidota; class Bacteroidia; order Bacteroidales; family Rikenellaceae; genus Tidjanibacter. The sequence continues at coordinate 115,017 of CALDPX010000041.1, forward strand.
GGTAAGACCGTGTTGCAGCACGCCATCTCGAAACAAGCCGAGGCAGACCTTATTATTATGGTAGCCTGCGGTGAGCGTGCAAACGAGGTTGTGGAGATTTTTGCGGAGTTCCCCCACTTGGATGACCCCCGCACAGGTCACAAACTTATGGAGCGTACAACCATTATCTGTAACACCTCGAATATGCCCGTTGCGGCTCGTGAGGCATCGGTTTATACGGGTATGACCATCGCGGAGTACTACCGCGCAATGGGTCTTAAAGTGCTGCTGCTGGCAGACTCCACCTCGCGTTGGGCTCAGGCTCTGAGGGAGATGTCGAACCGCTTGGAGGAACTTCCCGGTCAGGATGCGTTCCCTATGGACCTTTCGGCAATCATCTCTTCGTTCTATGCAAGGGCAGGTTTGGTTCACTTGCGTAGTGGTGCTACCGGCTCGGTTACCTTCCTCGGTACCGTATCGCCCGCAGGTGGTAACTTGAAGGAGCCCGTTACCGAATCGACCAAGAAGGCTGCAAGGTGTTTCTATGCTCTCTCGCAGCAGCGTGCCGACTCGAAACGCTACCCCGCAATTGACCCTCTGGACAGCTACTCGAAATACCTCGAATATCCCGAGATTATCGACTACCTCGATGACCATATCGAAGAGGGATGGGTTAAGAACGTAATGGAGGGCAAGACCCTTGTGCGTAGAGGTAAAGAGGCTGCCGAGCAAATCAACATCTTGGGCGATGACGGTGTTCCCGTAGAGTACCACGAGATGTTCTGGAAGAGCGAACTTGTAGACTTTGTTATCTTGCAGCAGGACGCTTTTGATGATATCGATGCCAACTGCCCCATTGATAGGCAGAAATATATGTTCGACTTTGTGATGGAGATGTGCCGCAAACAGTACGGCTTTGCAGACTTCGAGGAGTGCTCGGCATTCTTCAAAAACCTCATCAACCTCTTCAAACAGCTCAACTACACCGAGTGGAAGAGCGAGGAGTTTGCCAAATATGAGGCAGAAATCAGAACCTTTGCAGCCACTAAATAATTTGGAGGAGAGAAAGTTATGACTACAAAAGCATTTCAGAAGATATACACCAAGATAGATAATATCACTAAGGCAACCGTTACACTCCACGCTACGGGTGTGGGTAATGACGAGCTCGCTACTGTTGGTGGACACCTTGCACAGGTGGTAAAAATTATGGGCGACGAGGTTACCTTGCAGGTTTTTGAGGGTACCGAAGGTATCTCTACCGATGCAGAGGTGCTCTTCCACGGCGTACCTCCCACGTTGAAAGTGGGCGATGGTTTGGCAGGTCGCTTCTTCAACGCCTATGGCGAGCCCCTGGAAGGTGGCGCACCCGTTGAGGGCGAAGAGAGGGAGATTGGCGGTCCTACCGTAAACCCCTTCCGCCGCCGTCAGCCTTCGGAACTCATCGCTACGGGTATCGCAGGTATCGACCTTAACAACACCATCGTGTCGGGTCAGAAGATTCCCTTCTTTGCTGACCCCGACCAACCCTATAACCAAGTGATGGCTAATGTGGCTCTGAGGGCTAAGGCAGATAAGATTATCCTTGGTGGTATGGGTATGACCAACGACGACTTCCTATATTTCAAAAACCTCTTCGAGAACGCAGGTGTATTGGATAGGATTGTTTGCTTTGTGAACACCACCGAGAACCCTCCCGTTGAGCGTCTGTTGGTGCCCGATATGGCACTTACGGCTGCCGAATACTTCGCTGCCGACAAGGGCGAGAAGGTGCTTGTGCTGCTTACCGATATGACGCTCTACGCCGATGCACTTGCTATCGTGTCGAACCGTATGGACCAGATTCCTTCGAAGGACTCTATGCCCGGTTCGCTCTACTCGGACCTGGCGAAGATCTACGAGAAAGCCGTACAACTCCCCTCGGGTGGTTCGATTACGATTATTGCTGTTACCACTCTCTCGGGTGGCGATATTACCCACGCAATTCCCGATAATACGGGTTACATTACCGAGGGTCAGCTCTTCCTCCGTAATGATACCGACACCGGTAAGGTTATCGTAGACCCCTTCCGCTCGCTTTCGCGTCTGAAACAGCTCGTTATTGGTAAGAAAACCCGTGAGGACCATCCTCAGGTTATGAATGCCGCCGTACGACTCTACTCGGATGCTGCCGGTGCTAAGACCAAGTTGGAGAACGGTTTCGACTTGTCGGACTACGATGAGCGTGCACTCGCTTTCGCTAAGGAGTACTCGGACAAACTGCTTTCGATTGACGTAAATATCGACATTACAGAGATGCTCGACACTGCTTGGACTCTGTTTGCTAAGTACTTCAAGAAGAGTGAGGTTACTATCAAATCGGAGTTGGTGGAGAAATACTGGAAATAATTTGTGCCTTTTTGGCTCTTTTTCCTCTTTGCCTTGGTCACATAGTTCCGCTATGCTCCCTCGGCAAAAAAGAAAAAATAGCTCAAAAATCCATCAAATTAGAGAAGATAAAACCATCATAAATAATAGAATTAGATGGCAATAAAATTTCAATACAATAAGACTTCGCTTGGCGAACTCGGCAAACAGCTCAAAATGCGCCAACGAGCCCTCCCTACCATCAAGAGTAAGGAGTCGGCTCTGAGGGTTGAGGTGTCGGCTGCCAAAGATAGGGCAGAGGGCTACCAACAGCAGATAGATGAGCTTATTGCAAAGTACGACTATATGGCGGCACTTTGGGGCGAGTTCGAAAGCGACCTTCTGGCAGTGAAGGATGTCGTGCTGGGGATGAACAAAATTGCCGGTGTGAAGATTCCAGCCCTGAAAGAGGTCATCTTCGAGGAGCGGCCCTACGATCTCTTCGCTTCGCCTGCTTGGTATGCCGATGGTGTGGAGGTGTTGAAGAACATCGCACGTCTGGGTATCGAGTTCGAGGTGTTCCAAAGGCGTACCGAGTTGCTCGACCACGCACGCAAGAAGACCACACAGAAGGTAAACCTCTACGAGAAGGTGCAAATACCTGGCTACGAGGATGCTATTCGCAAGATTAAGCGATTCCTCGAAGATGAGGAGAACCTCTCGAAGAGTGCGCAGAAGATAGTTAAGACTAAACACGAACAACTTAAACCCGCCGAAGAGTTATGATAGTAAAGATGAACAAATATACTCTTGTGCTCTATCATAAGGCGCAAGAGGAGTTTCTTGCGAGGTTGCAGGAACTCGGTGTTGTGGACATCACAACCAGCGGCTGGGAACCTAACGAGCGCGAAAGGGAAGTGCTGAGTGAGATTGAGGCTCATAAGGCAGCATCGGAGGCTTTTGCGGCTCTTAAAAAACAGCCTAAGTATCTGGGTGGCGAACCCTTTGCAAGTGGCCAGGAGGCTTACGAGAACTACCGCAATGCTTCGGCTGCTATCGACTCTTTGGGTGTGCAAATTGCTAAGGCAGAGAAAGAGGCTGAGGAACTCTCTATGTGGGGCGACTTCGCTCCCGAGTCTATCGCACGTCTCGAAGCGGAGGGTATCTTGCTCCACTTCTACTCCTGCTACTCAAACGAGTATGCTCAGGGTGTGGAGTCGTGGAGTGAGAACTACACTGTTGAGCCTATCTCGGAGAGGGGTGGCGTTACCTATTTTGTGGTCGTAAGCCGCAAGGGTGAGCCCGCACCTCAGATTGATGCTCAGGTTGTGAAAACCCCTGCTCTGAATGCCGATGACAAACGCCGCGAGATTGCCGCTTTGCAGGCTGTGCTCTCGGAGTGGGAGAGTGTGATGGCTCGTTGCGTGGCAAGTGAGTCGCTCATTGCCGACCACGCCAATGGTCTGAAAGATGAGTTGCAGTTTAGCCAAGTGAGCCGTAGTGGCGAGGGCGAGGCTGATGGCAAACTCATAGTTTTGCAGGGCTGGGCTCCCGAGGCTAATGCTAAGGAGGTGGATGCTCTATTGGATGCAGAGAACGATGTGTTCTATGTTAAGGAGAAACCCACTATGGAGGATGATACGCCCGTGAAACTCAAAAATGGATGGTTCGCTAAGCCTTTTGAGTTCATTGGCGACTTCTATGCTGTGCCCAAGTATGGCACTATGGACCTGACGAAGTATTTTGCACCTTTCTATATGCTCTTCTTCGGCTTCTGTATTGGCGATGCGGGCTATGGTGCAACCTTCTTCCTTATAGGTCTGTTTATGTTCTTGAAGAAGATGAAGGGTATGGGGCTTATCTCGCAACTCGTTATGTGGTTGGGCTTTGCCTCTATGGTCTTTGGTTTGTGCGTGGGCAATATCTTTGGTGTGTCGCTCATCGACTCGGGCGTGCCCGAATGGTATAACAATGCTATGCAGACCATCAACGACCAACTCTTCTACATCGCACTCGGTTGCGGTATTGTGCAGATTATTTTCGCTCTGGTGCTCAATGTGATAAATACTACCATCGCCTACGGGTTTAAGTACTCGTTTGGCACTCTTGGCTGGCTTATCATATTGGTGGACTGCCTCTTGGCATTCTTGCTGCCTATGGTTGGTGTTGCAGGCTTCGGCTTCTCTTCGCCCATCTTCCTCGGCGTGCTGATTGTTGGCGCAGTCTTTATGCTCCTGCTGAATAATCCCAACCGCAATCCTTTGGTCAACTTTGGCTCGGGTCTGTGGGATACCTACAACAACCTTACGGGTCTGCTGGGTGATGTGCTGAGTTATGTGCGTCTGTTTGCCATCAGCCTTTCGGGCGGTGCGCTGGCAGTGGTGTTCAACGACCTTGCAGGCAGCCTTGCTCCCGACACCCCTGGTCTGCGCCAAGTGGTGATGTTCCTCATCTTGGCGTTTGGTCACGGTATAAACATCTTTATGTCTGCCATTGGTGCCTTCGTTCACCCGATGCGTCTTACGTTCATCGAGTTCTACAAGAACGCCGGCTTCGAGGCAGCAACAAGGGTATACACTCCCTTTGAAAAGCGTAAAACAAACTAAAAATCAAATAATTAATTAACTCAAAAAAACATTTTACAATTATGAACATTATTCTTGCTTACATCGGTGTTGTACTTATGGTTGCACTCTCGGGTATTGGTAGTGCTTATGGTACCTCTATTGCTGCTAATGCTACTGTCGGCGCAATGAAGAAACGCATGAACTCGTTTGGTCAGTCGATGATTCTTTCGGCTTTGCCCGCAACTCAGGGTCTTTATGGTTTTGCTGCATTTTTCTTCGTGCAGAACTACCTCACCGCAGGCATCAGCCTTATGCAGGCTGCTGCTATCTTCGGTCTTGGCTTGACCGTAGGTCTTGTATGTTTGTTCTCGGCTATCCGTCAGGGTCAGATTTGTGCTAACGGTATCGCTGCTATCGGTGGCGGTTACGATGTTATGGGTAAAACCCTTCTTCTTGCCGTATTCCCCGAGTTGTACGCTATTATTACCGTTGCTGTTACTTTCCTTGTGACTGGTTTGATGGGTGCCCCCATTATGTAAAAACGCATATAAGCGGCGATTTAGTCGTTGCACTGCGATAAACCCCTGCCTCATTTACGAAGAGTAAACTCGGCAGGGGTTTTCTTGTGCGCCTATAACTCGCTCGCTTCTATGCATTTTTTTGGTTGTGGAGAAATCCCAACACAAAAGCATCACTCTGATGCCTCATTTACGTTCAGTAAACTGCGGAGCCGCTTTTTTATTTGGCAAGAAATTCCCTCAATGATATTCTACTCGCGGATGGTTGTTTGGGGAGTTACTCGCTCGCTTATATGCGTTTTTAGTCTAACGTCTAACGTCAATAGTCCTAAGGCTGTAAATTAGTCGGGCTCGGCAATAGTGCCGAGCCCGCTTTACTCTCAACTTTTAACTACTAAAAGTTTTTGCCGAAACTGACGTATATTCCTCCCAATGGATTCTTGTTGGTGCCGCTGGCAAGTACCGTTAGAGGACCAAGCGAGGTATGGTAGGTGTATTTAAGACCAAAGCCTACCAATGGATTCTCAAAGTTGAACATATTGAGGAAGTTGTCGTTCTCAATAAGCACATTGCCCACCGCAGAGATGTAGTGATTCTTAACAATCGTAAAGCGTCCCTCCAAGGCACCTACCATTACAGAGTTGTCGAATAGTTCCACATGCTGCAATCCTACAAATGGCATTTGCTGTGGCATGTGTCGAGAGGGGAGGATGCCTCCCAAGCAGTTGAAATAGGGATAGGTGGGATTATTGCCAATCAGTGTGCGACCATATAGCGAGGGTACGACAGTCAATATGTCGCCAAGCCCTATCGCACCATTGATTTTGTATTGTATTGATGCAAATGGCGAATGATCGTGTACTTCCAAGCCATTGTTGGTGTGGAGTGCATAGTGAACATCTATCGACCATCCTCGCGTGGGAACGTAGAAGTCGTTGAGATTGTCGTAGTGTCCCGACACGATATAGTTGATATATGCCTCTGACTCTGCCTCATATTTGCCGCCCTCGTAGAACGTTTCGTGATAGTCGAAAAAGTCTGCCTCCACACCGGTTGAAATGTTGAAGTTGCGTAGGTAGATATCCGAGAACTTCATAGAGATTTTGTGGAAGTCGAAAGTGGAGGTATGCGAACGTTTTTCGTTTTTGTAGAACGAGAAGTTGTTGTACTGATAGCGATAGCCGAAGTTGAATTCGCCAAAGAATACTCTGCTACTCGAAGCGCCAAGTTGTATGTAGGGACTCTCGCTAAGGCGAGCCGTGAGAGAGAGTTTGGGCTTGAAGTAGTTGCCTGTTATGGTCATCTCAGTGCCGAGCAGGAGTGATGCCAACTCGTGAGAGTCGAAACGGAAGCCAACGTGTACCGAGGCATTTTGTTTGTCGTCCACCCAAATTCTCAGGTCGTAGGGTGCCTGATTAGAGAGTGAATATTTCACAAACTCAAAGCCGCCTACATTCTTTATCTGTTCTATGTTGCGGTTGAATTCTTGTCGTGTTACCGTGGTGTATGGTTTCAAATCGAGATATTTGGCTATTAGGTTCCGCTCCGATTTAGAGAACCCCTCCAATCTTATACCACCAATTTTAAGTTGCGTTTGTTGATTATAGTAGCGTGTGCGCTTTGGGGGCATATAACCCTCCGGCAGACCTATCTTCTCGCGAAGAGCCAAAAGTCCATCGCGATGTCGGTCTGCCTCCTTTTGTCCTCGCATAATGAGCGAATCAACAGCCTCTTGATTGAAACTTGCAGCCGAGTAGGGTGCAATTTCGGGGTGTATGTAGTAGTCGCAGTCCCTGAGGTTTTTCTCGTAGTTGTCACGTCCAAGAAAAACCGTTAATTGTTCAAAGATGACAATGAGATTTTCGACATCGGCATTGGTCTTGATACCATCCGAGAGGTCTACACCGATGACAATGTCGGCACCCATATCGCGCACCACATCCACAGGAAAGTTGTTGTATACGCCGCCATCAACCAACACCATATCACGATACTTTACGGGCTTAAAGACACCCGGAATGGACATACTTGCCCTGATGGCAGCCGAAAGACTGCCGCCACGCGCCACATATTCGCTGCCGGTGTTCATATCGTACGATACGCACGCAAAGGGTATGGGAAGATTGTCGAAGGAGTCGATGTATTGATATCCCAGCAACAACTCGTTCAGTTGGTCCATAAACCTATCGCCTCTGACGATGCCGCTCGGAATGGAGATATCCTCCGTAGAGAGCAGCACATCGAACATATAGGAGTCGTCCTTCTGCTTGTCGGCAAAGAGTTGCTTATCTCGGGCATTGCGGTCCATAAAGACATCAAACCAATTCATCGATGTGTACAATTCCTCAATCTCCTCTATGGAGTATCCCACAGCATAGAGTCCTCCGATGATAGAGCCTATGGAGGTGCCGGCAATGTAGTCTATGGGGATACCTGCCTCTTCGATGGCTTTTATGATTCGCAATTGTGCTGCGCCCTTGGCACCGCCACCGCTGAGCACAAGTCCCACACTCTTGCGATTTGGGGCTTGTGGATCGTTAATTTTTTTGTTTGCGAAGCACTCCGAGTGACCAGAGATTGCCACCGCCAAGAGTATGCCCACAAGTAGTTTTGTTGCTCTTTTCATAGTATCCTTAGTTGTATGTGGTTGTTATATGCGGCTATCCAAAAAGGGACTCTTCTCTGTGTGCCGTACAGCCTGCAAAGAAAAATCCCTCTATTATGCCGTGGAGCCATTAGTGTTCAGCCCCGCTACGATAAAACAGTTCTCTTATTCGTAACTGCCCGACTTCAACATAGCGACCTCTTTTTCGGTAAGGAAACGCCACTCGCCACGTTTGAGTTTCTGCTTGGTAAGACCCGCAAAGTAGACTCTGTCGAGTTTGCCAACGTGGTATCCAACGTGCTCGAACATACGCCTAACGATACGGTTTCTGCCCGAGTGAATCTCTATGCCTACGGCATTCTTCATCTTGGGGTCGTCAACGTAGCACACATCATCGGCAGCAATGTAGCCATCTTCGAGTGTCACGCCCAAGATGAGTTGCTCCAAGTCGGCACGGGTAAGGTGCTTGTCGAGGCTTACCTGATATATTTTCTTCTTCTCATAGGTGGGGTGAGTGAGTTTTTTAGCCAAATCGCCATCGTTGGTCAAAAGGAGTACACCCACCGAGTTTTTGTCTAAGCGACCTACGGGGTAGATGCGCTCGGTGCAGGCGTTCTTCACAAGGTCCATAACGCTCTTGTCGGCGTGTGGGTCATCGAGAGTGGTTACAAAACCTTTGGGTTTGTTCATCACGATGTAGACCTTCTTCTCGTTCTCAATCTGCTTGCCGTTGTAGCACACCACGTCACCCGGCATAACCTTCGAGCCGAGTTCGGTTACCACAACGCCATTTACGGTAATCTCGCCCTTGGCTATATACTCGTCAGCCTCCCTGCGCGAGCAGATACCCGACATTGAGATGTAGCGGTTTAGGCGGATTGCACCGTCCTGCTTGGGAGCCTCGTATGAAGGGTAGTTCTCCAAGGTGTATTCGTTGGCAGTGTTGATGTATTTCTTGGGCTCTTTGTGCTGGAAAGATTTGGCTTTGGGTGCCGACTTGGCAATACGTGCCGAAGCCTTCCTCTCGCCATAAGTTCTGCCCTCTTCGCGTCTCTGATAACCACCTTCGCGATTGAATGAACGCTCCTCATGGTTGAAATTGCGCTCGCGGGGCTGGAAGCCCTCTCGGTTGAAATCACGCTCGCGCCTCTGGTAACCACCCTCTCGGTTGAACGAACGCTCCTCGCGCTGGAAATTGCGCTCACGGGGCTGGAAACCCTCTCGGTTGAAATCGCGCTCGCGTCTCTGGTAACCACCCTCTCGGTTGAACGAACGCTCCTCGCTCTGGAAGTTGCGCTCACGGGGTTGGAAACCCTCTCGGTTGAAATCACGCTCACGTCTTTGGTAATTGCCCTCGCGGTTGAATGTGCGCTCCTCACGATAGTTGTTGTTATCCTCACGATTGTAATTACGTTCGCCAGAGCCATAACTCCTCTCGGTGCGGTAGCCACCCTGTTGACGATTGCGCTCGGTGAGTCGATTGTCACGTGTGAAATTGGGGTTGAAGGAGCGTCTTTTTTCGCCCATAGATTTTTCTCCCGAACCAGCCTCTCGTTCGCGGTAGGACGAGGAGAAGAGTGCATTGCCACTATTGCGAGTGGTCCTTGTACGTTTGTCTTTTGTGAAGGCTTTGTAGCCCTCTTCGCTTTCAGAGTGTGCCCTCACGGGGAAATCTGTCTTAGTCATCATTTCAGAAATATAAAAGTGTTAAAGTGTTACCACAAATGTAGGTTATTTTTTTGATTTATACGCTTTCTGGGCACTTTTTATTGCCTCTTTTTTATCAAACACCTCGCCACACTTTGGTTTTTCAGTCCTTTGTGTCACTTTTCCTGCCTTACGCAACAAAATTAAGCGGGCAGAAACCTCTTTCTGCCCACTACCTGTTTTGTGTTGTTTATCTATCGTTGTGAATTAAATGATACGTTGCATTGTGCAGAACGAGTAAAATGGTCATTCTGCCAACTATTAATTCCTCGTTCCGTAATGGTAAAGACTATTTCCGTATAATCTTCCGCAGGACTATCGGCGAGATAGATTTTGTAGTTTTCAGGAGTCATTATGTTCCTTTTGTTCCACTCCTCAGAAGTCATTTTACACTCTCCTCCATTGTGTAACAAATCGCCGTCGGGAAATTGGAAAAGAGGACAGATTGTAACTATTTCGATTTTGTCCGACAAATCCTCTCCTGCCATACGTCCGAAGAGAGTTTTGTCCGCCGAGATAGAGATAGAAGAGATGAAAGAGTATTCCACAAAGAGAGATTTGGTGGGTTTTGAGTTCTTCCATAGAGTCCTCATGGATTCCACAAGCTCGGTGTGTGCATCGTTCCAATATGAATTGGGAAATCCCGGGGCACCAATTCCTTGGGGTGAATGCCCTATGCTGATAGCTATATTTCGTAGACAATCGCCCGAATACCCTACAATACCGAAACAACTCTCTGTGTCGGGATATACATATAACTCTTTGTCGCCCAAAACCTTCTCACCAGGCTCAGCGCAGCCCGTAACAAGTAGTGCCGACGCAATAGCATATAGCAATAAAAGTAGACGTTTCATAATGTCTTGTAATTAAGGCTGTTGATGTATTTTGTTGCCATCCCCGAGAGGTGTCGTAGCAGGGGTAACTACGGGTGGGGAAGCGGAATGTGCACTTTCAGCCCACCGCATTATTTGACGATTGTCATAGGCTCATATTAGTTGGTTTGGTACAAATATAAAACAATAAAGTTAAAAATCAATGCGAAAAGCATTAAAAAAGAGCAGAGTGTTGCTCTGCTCTTTATCATATCCCGCCAAGGCGGTATTTGGTTAGAAATGGTTTAGAATCTACCTACGTTGTAGTAGATGTCCTTACCCTCGGGGGTGTACATTGCATTGAGGCGGTCTGCGAAGTGCTCCTCAACTTTGCCACGAACAACCTTCATAGTGGAGTTGATGAGGTGGTTCTGCTCGGTGAAGGGCTCGTCGAGCAGTGCGAAGGTTGCGGGCAACCAACGCTCGGGGAACTGACCCTCAAATTTGCCGCCTTTCTTATACTCATTGAGGTCTGCCTGCACAAGTTCAACGATTTTGCGCTGACCCTCCTCGCTATCGAGCGAGAGTTTGAAGGGTACCAAAGCAGCCTTCATAGCCTCCTTGTTGGGCGAGATAAGAAGGGTAGTGTAGGGGTCTTGGTTGTTGTGGAGAATTGCGTGGTCGATGAACTTCGAACTCGAAACGTAAGCCTCCTCGATACCCTCGGGGCAGTATTTCTCGCCATCGGCAGCAATCAAAAGGCTCTTGAAACGACCATATACATAGAGCAAGCCATTCTTAACGGCACCCATATCGCCCGTATAGAGCCAACCGTCCTTAACGGTCTCGGCAGTCGAAGAAGCGTTCTTCCAGTAGCCCATCATCACGTTCTCGCCTTTGCAGACCATCTCGCCTTTCTCGCCCTCGGGGAGTTCGTTACCATCGGGGTCGCAAATCTTCATCTCGAAGGGTTTGACCATAACACCGCTCGAACCGAACTCATATCTCAGAGGACCATTAGACGAAATGACGGGGGTTGCCTCGCTAAGACCGTAGCCCTGGAACATAGGCATACCGACAGCCATAAAGAATACCTGCAAATCCTTGTCCAAGAGTGCGCCACCACCAACAAAGAACCTCATCTCGCCACCGAAGCCCTCGCGAACTTTCGAGAATACGAGTTTGTCGAAGAACCATACCAAAGGTTTGCGCAAAGCCCTCAAACCCTTACCACGCTCGCGGTCGCTATTGCCGTTGTAGGCGATGGCGTTCTTCAAACCCCAATTGTACAGTGTCTCAACGAACTTACCTTTTGCCTTGATACTGTTCTCGATATTCTTCTTGAAGTTCTTAGCAAGCGTAGGTACCGAGAGAATGATGTGGGGTTTTACCTCCCTGATGTTCAAAGGAATGTTTTTGAGAGTCTCCATACCGGTGCGACCGTTCTGTACGGTAGCCACCTGTGCACCTTTGTGCATAAAGATGTAGAAACCTACAACGTGTGCAAAGCAGTGGTCCAAGGGGAGAATGATAAGAGTTCTCCAAGTCTCGTCAATATCCATCAGCGTCAGAGCCTGCTCCACGTTAGCGGTGTAGTTGCGGTGCGAGAGGCAAACGCCTTTGGGATCGGCAGTAGTACCGCTGGTGTAGGTGATAGTTGCGAGGTCGTCATTCTGGATAGCCTGACCGATTTTGAGGAAGCCCTCTTTGTCCTCGGCGAGGAGTTCGCGACCCATAGCCCTCACATCGTCCATCAAAATCTCCCTATCCTGCAACTCGTCAACCTTGTCGATGATGATAACTTTCTCTACCAAAGGCAGATCGGCAATAATACGGCGGATTTTGGGAAGTTGCGATTTCGACACAACAATCCATTTGGTATCCGAGTGTTTCAGGCGGAACATAAGGTCGTTGCTCTCTTCGAGTTTAATCGAAAGGGGCACGTTGGCTGCACCTGCATAGAACATAGCAAGTTCGGTCATAATCCACATATTCCTACCCTCCGAAAGGAGCGACATATTGTCTTTGGGTGCAACACCCAATTTCACAAAACCTGCACCAATCTCATAGACTGCATCGCGAGTTTGGGCATAGGTGGTATCGGTCCAAGTTTTACCGATTTTCTCTTTCAGAAATACATTGCCGGCATAATTTGCAACCGACTCCTCAAAAAGGTCTACTAATGTTTTCTTCATAGTGTGTTAGTTTTTTTTGTTTGTTGATTGTTTCTCTATTTCTCTTCTCTCTTACTTCAAAATTAGTTCGTCGAGGGCAATTTTGGGGACATAATGTATACCCGCCTCGTCTCGCCAATAGTTTTTGTTATCACCCTCGTGAATCTCCACAAGTTCGATTTTCTCTTTGGGTTTGCCTATTGCTACCACCAACAAAGGCTCGTAGGGTAGGGCGAGCGACTCCTTGACCTCCTGCTTGTCGAAAGCACCGATGCAGATACCTCCCAAACCTATCTCCACAGCCTGCAATAGCATACTCTGCGCTGCAATACCGAGGTCAATGTAGACGTAATGGTCGGGAGTGGGGGTGGCAGCACAAATCACCACAAAGGCGCGAGGTTCCATTCCCTCAAATGGGAGTTTAAGGTTGCGCAAAGCACCCCCCAGACGGATGAAGGGCAATACTTTATCTGCCTCCTCGTGGGTTACGGGGCGGAAACGCAAAAGTTGTGAATTACGAGCCGAGGGGATTTTGGTGGCAACAGAGATGATACGCCTAAGTTGGTCGGGGCGAACGACATAAGAGTTGTCGTAGCCTCGATAACTACGGTTGCGTACGAGGAGCTTTTCGAGAGAGGCGTGGCTCTTGGTTTTGGTGCCCGAGCCTGCCGCTTTTAGGTCCTCCATCTTCTTTTCGAGATAGTTGTCTGCCATAAACCAAAAGTAATTTTGGTAAATCACACAAATATAGTGATTTTATTCTGAACGGCAAGCACTTTAACCGTTTAATTTCTACGATGCTCAAAATGCTAAAAAGGTCGCAACGTTTGCCGTTGCGACCTTTTTGTTTTGTCTATGAGCGAGATGCTATTTGTACTCAAATTCAATAGACTCGCTGTATACATCATTAGCAACCACATTGGTTACATAAACGCTACCATTGTTTTTCTCGGTGGTAACGAATACAACCAATCGGCAATTCTCCTTCACCCAAGGCTCTTTTTTCGAATTGGGATTAGGATCTTTGATGGTCATCGTGACAACTTGGTCTTTAATCTCACCGGCTTTCATTGCACCAAGTGAGTGACCAACGTAGTTCTCGCCACTATCGGCAATGCGAAGTACGTTGTTGTGCGTGTTGAAATCGATGTCAGCGTTGCAACCATAGTTGGCCTGTTTCTCATAAAGACCGTCCTCCACAAGCCAAGCACCAACATAGTATACACCGTCCACGGCAGCCTTAACCGATATACGTGCTACGAAAGTGTCGCCATCGTCGCTTGCTACGTTCACTGCAATACCCGCTTTGGCATCCTCTTTGTGCGACTCGTCAATGGCAGCTTTCGTAAATGTGAATCCCGAATCTTTCTTTTCTTGATTAACAATGCCCTTCATGTCGAAGAATACGGTAGGATAGCTGCTGACACCAAACTTGCGGTCGATATTTGCATAGTTTGTAGGGTATAGATCGTCGGTTGCTTGGTAGGTGTAGATTGCAGCAACAACAAACTTGTCGGCGTAATTGGGATCGTTTGCAGCCTCATAGAGCGATGCCTTTGCAAAGGGGCAGTAACCACAATCTGCACCGGTAAATTGGGTGAAGAATGTGCGTTTTACGAACGACTTATTTGCGGGCTGAGGATCTTCCATAGGCTGAGGAAGAGCAAAATTCACAGCCGTAATGCTTTTAAGTTCCTTGGTGTAGTAGGATTTGTACGATACCCAAAACGATTTGGTCTCGGGTTTGGTAGGAATCCACTCGGGAACGGTTACGGTACTACCATCAATCTCAATTTCCAAAGGCGACATTGTCACCTCTTCGTCGTTTTCGTCGTAAAAGGTGAGTTCCTCGTGATTTACGAGAACATCATCGAGGTATACCAAGAAATAGGCGTGATCAACATCGATTTGCACCCAACTACTGCTCACCTCCATCCTAAAAGGTGATTTCTCAATGGGGGTGTCAACACCACTTTCGGGTCCATTGCAAGCCACCATTGCGAGTGCAGCAACTGCGACTGCCATTAATTTCAGTAATTTCATTTTCAATTCGGTTGTTTTTGTCGTTTAATTGTTAAGTACTTTCAATTTTGCTCGTTAGAACGATGTGCTAAGCAACAGGTTGAAACCCGTGTAGGCAGGTGTGTAGCGGCATACGCCACCCGAACATACCATACCTGCGCGGTTGCGACCATAGGAGAGTTGTACCCTTGTACGGTCGAAGGTGTAACTTGCACCAACGCTATAATATGCCAATTTCTCTTTTGTCCTGTTGTAGTCGGTCTCAACTCTTTGGTGGTTGTACATTGTGTTGGCAAAGATGCTGAGCGAGGGAGCCATATTGTACTCCACAAGTGCACCCATCCAGTCACCCTCATAATCGTTGGAGTAGAGGTACTGCAACTCGGCACGCAAAGAGTTTTTGGTGCTGAGTTTATGCGTTACGTCTGCCACAAAGATGTGAGAAGTGTAGATTAAATCCGTGTAGCCTTTGGCGGGATTGCGTTGCTGCAACGAATACATAAACGTAGCCTTCCAATTCTTGTTCCACTGGCGCTCAATGTCGAAGTTTACGTCCAACCAGGTGAGGTTGTCGGTCTCGGTATTCTGCGCCATCGAAGCGTTAAGGTGGAAGCGCCAGAAGTTGCGACGGTCTTTCTTGTGGCGGATGGAGTAGTAGGCATCTGCCTGAGCCGCAAACTCGCTGTGGGTGTTAACCTGATGGGGTTCGAGGTTGGCGAGCATATAGGTATGCTGGCGGGTGAGAGCGGGGATATAGTTGAGCGCGTTGCCCAAACTGCCGTCATAGAGCGAAAGGCGTGTACCCATATTCTCAATCAGACGAGTCTGCGCCATAATGTTGAACTTTCCATGAACGTAGGACAACTCTGCAAGAATCGCTTTGCCATTGTGAGCCATGCTGCCACTCTCGCTAATGTCTGTCGACTTTCCGACATACTCACCCTTCACACTCAGACCATTCCAATCGAGCGAACCGCGAGCCGAGTAGAGGTGTACCATAGGGGTTTCCAAGCCAGCCATCTCGAAGATGTTCTGTCCGAATATCTCACTGCCCTCCAAGTTAAGCGATTGATAGCGGTTTACATAACTACCATCTACCATCACCATAACCTCCTGCCACTTCAAGAGCGAACCCACATTGACGCTTGCGTCCACACCACCAATCCATGCCGTGGAGTAGTCAATTACTGCCAAGCGGGGACGACCATAGAAAGCTTTCAGTGCGAGCCACTCGGTGGGTGAGGCGGTAAACCTCAGACCTTGTGTAGCGCTGTTGAAGCCGAGTTGTCTATCCTCGAAACTACGATATACCAAGCCACTACCAAACTGCTCAAAGAAATCACCGGCGGTCACGTTATACCAATCGCCTCGATAGTCCACAAAGATTTGTGTGAGTGCAAAATTGGGGTCTGCTTTCAAATTGCGGATGTCATCATAACCGACAAGTGCGGGCAGATAGGCATCGCCTTGCAGACCTGCGCTCCAACGTCCGTTGTAGTAGGCGAGTTTGAGGTAGTCATTCGAACCGAAAGGTATCTTCTTGTCGCCCAATGCTGCGTCATCGAGGTAGTAGATGGAGTTGGACTCCAAACTACCCGTCAGGGAACCTCCACCCAAGCGTATTTGCGCGTTTGCAGTGGTGATGGCGGCAATTGCCAATAGGGTAATAGTCAGTCGCTTCATAGTTATATAGTCTAATCTGTTAGTATTTCTACTTTAAGTTCAATCATTCCAAATGATAACTATAACTCCTAAAATGCACTATTCAGAAACCCCTGCATAATCGAGGGGTTTCTGAATCTTGTGCACAGGGTTGTTTAGAACGCAGGTTTTTATTTGCGCAACGAGTTGCGTACCTCCATCCATTTTTCGACCTTCTGCTCGGGAGTGAGAGTGTGGTCGGGACCTACCATCTCAATCTTGCCGCTCTCGCTAAATACCGAGCGCTTCCTTGGACGGACTGCTCTCTTAATCTCGTTCATAGGCTCTACCTCCATTGTGGCAGGTTTGCCTACGCTCTTAGCGTTTACGCGAGCAGGCTCGGCTGTTGCGCCACGGGTGAGGGTAATCTCCGAGAGAATAGCCACGTTCATGGTATACATAGGAGCATAGGTGCTTTGGTCGTAACCAGCTACAATACCTACGTTGGGATAGAAACTGAGCTCTTTTCCGTTAAGGTTGTAAATGAAGGGTTTAACGGTAATGGTATTGCCATCTTCCGAAATCTCAACGGGGAAGTAACCAGTAACTGCACCTTTCTCGCCAGTGAGGTAACCAATTGCCATAGGAGTGGTAGGCTCATAGCCAATCAGGTGAATCTCCTCCAACTGACCATAACCGTTCAAAGCCCAGCTACCCATAGGAGGCATCATATCGCTGTTGAAGGGAACGCCAAGTGTACCGTCTGCCATAACCTCAATGAACCACTTGGGACCGAAGTCGAATATGGGCATCGAACTGCTAAGGCTGTTGTAGATCGACGAATCAGCCGAGAAGAGGTCGAATGCGCTCATGTAGTTGAAGTAGCTGAGGTAGGGCAACATCTCTCCGGCGAAGTTGAAGCCGTTCATAAGGATGCGGTTCTGGTCGCGGTTGTTATCGTTGAACAGGTCGGCAGCATCGCTAAACTCTTTGTAGTAGATGTCGGTCTCCTCACGACTTACGCCGGCTTTTGCAAATGCCTCATAAACGCTCTCGGGAAGAACCTCGGGATACTCAACATCACCAACATTGATGGTGCAGGTGTGGGTTTTGGTGAACTGCTCATACTCGGGATTTTCGCTCTCTGCGGTCTCGGGTTTAATTTTGCTGTAACGAACAGTTGCGCTTGCAGTCCACTCGCCTTTGAGGCTCTCAAAGAGAGGACTCTCAACCCTATCTACGGGAGTTTCATAGGTGCGGCAAACAACAGCGTCGGAGTATGCACGTGCACCCTCGTCGTTGGTAATCATTGCAGCGAAGTGGTAGTTCTCGTTGGGACGCGATGTGAAACCGAGCACCAAACCATCGCCACCATCCACGCCATTGATTCTGTCGAGGTCAGAAGTGGTGAATTGGTAGTATTCATAACCCCAAGCGTAGTTGTCGAGTAACTGCTGAGCAGTCATGCCACTTGCAAGCCAATCTTTCTCATAGTTGGAGATGTAGTAACCGTTGGTTGCGGGGTTGCCCTCGGCTGCCGAGGGGCAGAAGATCTTGAAATAAGCCATGTTGGGCTCGGTGGGCTCAACGGGAGTAACCTCAATGGTGGGGTGGGGTTTGGTTAACTGTTTCAGATAGAACTCATAGTTTTTGCAAACCTGTTTGCTACCATTCATACGACCATCCTCATCGTAGCCGCTAAGGCCTACAACATATATCCAGTATTTCGAGGTCTGGCTTACATTAAGGAGGTATTCGCTGATGGCGGTTCTTACCACGCCGTTCTTGGGACGCTCATAGAAATATGTAGCACCCTCCATCATACCAGCATACGAAGTTGCGTACCACTGGAAGTACTCGTAGGACCTACCCAGCCACTCGTATACCAAGTCGTGCTCCGTCTCGCTGAGAATCATAATCTGAACCATAGGAATGCTCTCGTCCAAAGTAACCTCAACAATAGCATCATCTGTTCTGATGTCGATGTTCACATCCATAAGGTTGTCATCCAATTTCTCGGGTTCTTTGGCTTTGAGAAGCACACTCTTATACATACCATCCCAGTAGGGAGTCTCGTCGATGAGTTCGCCGCCATTCTTGGCAACAGCAGCTGCCCAATCGGCTTGGTTGAACAAAGGCTGATAGTAGCCATAACCCCAACCCCAAGGACCTTCGCCAAACTCATACTCGCCAAGAATAAACATTTGTGGTTGACCGGGTACGATTACATCGTAGAGGTAAGTGTCATAGTCTGGGTTGCCGTTGGCGTCAGTGGCGAACGAGTCCATCTCGGAGATGCGGATGGTGGTGCTGGTGTTAAAATAGAACTGACCATAACCGGTCTTGCTGTCATTGAGGTTCATTAATTCTGTGTCGGGCACAACACCATAACGACCGATTTTGTTACGATTGTACATATAGAAGTCGCTGGTAGCCCACTTGATGAGGTGGTCTTCCTCTTTGACACTCTCGGGAACCTTGACGTCAATGGTAAAACCATCATACCTAACCTCACGAACAGTGAAAGGCTCATTGAAATCGGCAGTGCGAACATCCTTTACCTCAACCACCTCGCTGGTAAGGTCTGCTGTGGCAGCAATCTCACCGGCAAAATAGATGTTATATGAGGTGTTTGCGCTGAGCTGTTTAACCTCAATGGTGTGTTTGCCATTCGAAACATCCTGAGTTTCACCATTGCGGAAAATAATCATAGGAGCTGGTGCGGTTTTGTCGGTAGTCTGAGCAATCCAAGCGATTTTGCTCAAACCTGCGGTGTGAACTTCGAGGGTAATGGTCTTGTCGGTCGTAGATTTCACTTCGGCTTTGATGCCGGTGCCATCTGCGTTAATCCAGTCCTCAGTGGGCTCTTCGCAACCAACAAAACTAATTGCGGATAACGCAAAAAGCAGAGTTGCTAATTTGAGTAATTTTTTCATAAATTTTTGTAAATAAAAAGGTTAGTTAAATTATTTATTATGCGGTTATTTTCTTTACTGTCGTAGTGCCGTTCATTTAAGTCCAAAAATCGGGGGCAATATACGTATTTTTTTTAGAAAAACAATCATTCTTGCTCGTCATTGTTCTATTTTTCACAAATGGGGCGGGGTGGGGCTTTGTCGTGGGATTATTGTGCGGAAATAATGGATGTGTGGCAGAGGAAAAATGTACATATTGGCGATAATTTTTTTTACTTTGATTGCACAATATAATTTTATTTGTATATTTGTAAAATCATAAGTGCGCTGCTATTGTACTCGGAGGGGCGGTCTCTCTGTTGGGAATACAGGGGCGATATGATTGCGAAAAAAGTGAAAAACGTTATATAAATTAATAACCTATTAAAACTATTTGAACTATGAAAAAAATGATTTTTGCGGCTCTCGCGCTGCTTGTTACCTCAGTTGCTATGGCGCAAATCCCTTCGGTGAAGGTTGAGGATGGCAAAGGAAAGGTATTCAACACCTCGGAGTTGGTCGATGGCGAAACACCTATGATTATCTCCTTCTGGGCTGTGACTTGCAAACCCTGTATCCGCGAGTTGGATGCCATAGCAGAGCTCTATCCCGACTGGATTGAGGAGGCTAACTTCCGCGTTGTTGCCGTTTCGACCGATGATGCTCGTTTTACCGCGCAGGCTCGTTCGCTTGCAGAGGGACACGGTTGGAGTGATTATACTCTCGTATACGACAAGAATGGCGACTTCAAGAGGGCTATGAATGTGCAGTTTACTCCCCAAGTGTATGTCGTGGATAAAGATGGCAACATTGTTTACTCACACACGGGTTATACCCCCGGCGGCGAGTATGAACTCTTCGAGCAGATCAAGAAGTTGCAGTAGTCGCTGAGGATGTCGCATCCAAACCACAAAACAAAACTCAAACGATGAAAAAACTTGCACTTATCCTCTCGTTGGTGACCATCTCGGCTCAGTGGGCTCTTGCTCAGAACGACAACAAGGGATATTTGGTTGGCTCCTACGAGAGCAATACCATCGTCTATGCCGAGGATGAGGTGACCAACGCACAGCGTCCAGATGGCAATTTTGCCAGCAACAACTACCTCAAAGCCGACTATTACAACGGTAATTTCTCGGCAGGTGTGCAGTTGGAGGCATATCAGCCCGTGCTTATCGGTTACCCGTCCAATCTCGAAGGCGCGCGCCTTACGAACTACTATATGCAGTGGACGGATGGCAATTTTGATGTTACGGCAGGTACTTTCTATGACCAATTCGGTAGTGGTCTGCTGTTCCGTACCTACGAGGATAGAACACTTGGCGTCAATACGGCAATGATGGGTGCCAGGGTTGCCTACCGCTATAAGAATATCGCCTCGTTGAAGGCTCTCTGGGGCGCACCTCGCCTCGGTATGGAGCCTTTCGAGAAGACTCAGGTGAGGGGCTTGGATGGCTCGCTGTCGCTCTCTTCGCTGATTGGACTCAGTGGAACTAATCTCTCATTGGAGGGTTCGCTGCTCAATCGCTACGAGCCAATATCGGTTGTTGCCGAGGAGTCGGGTGCGAGTGCTTCCTCCATCGGATGGTCGGCACGAATGAACTTCGAGAGCGGTGGTTTTATGGCAAAGGCTGAGTGGGTTGATGGCGGAGATAAAATCTACCAAAACCCCAACTTTACGATTGACAACAAGGCCAATATCGTAAAGCGTGCCAATGCGCAACTCGTTGAACTTTCTTATAGTGGCGGTGGTTTGGGCGTCAATCTTACGGGACGTAGAATGGAGTGGATGGAGTCGAAGGTGTCGTATGGCTCTTCGGAGACCAACAACGCTCTGAACTACCTACCCGCACTTTGCGCTCAGTACTCCTACGCCATCACTAACCTCAATCCCTACATTCCCCAACCCGGAACTACCGTAGGTGGTCATTTCAATAGTGGCGAGATTGGCGGACAACTCGACATCTATTACAACTTCAAGCGAGGTACTGCACTTGGCGGAAGGAGGGGTATGAAGGTCAATCTGAACTTCTCGACCTATTACAACCTTGCCGAGGAGGGTTCGTGGAAACCTAAAACTCTCTTGTGGCGCAACCTAAATGTGGGTGTGGAGAAACAGATTAGCCGTAAGTTCAAGATGCAACTGCTCTATGCAATGCAAGAGTATAACCACTCGCATGGTGTTGGTAAGGGTACTTGGCTCTCCAATATGGTTGTGGCAGACCTCTTGTATAAGTTCACTCCTACCTTCTCTACTCGTGCCGAGTTGGCATACCTGACAACCTTCGAGGATCAGCAGGATTGGATGTCGGGGCTCTTGGAGGTTAATTTTGCCCCCTCGTGGAGTCTCTTTGTGAGCGATTTGTTCAATCACGGCTCAACCGGTATCCACTACTACAACGCAGGATTTAGTTATACGGAAGGTCGTACTCGCGTGGCGCTTAGTTATGGTCGAAACCGTGCAGGTATGGTCTGCTCGGGAGGTGTGTGTCGCTTGATGCCTGCCTATACGGGTGGCAATCTGACCGTATCAACATCGTTTTAATGATTACTTATACCTTAAAATTAATAATTACTACTATGAAATTTCAAAAAATGCTTTTTGCAGCCGTTGCAATGTTTGCAGTGGTTGGTTGTAATTCATCTAACAACCCAGAGGATGAGCCCGCACCCGAAGGTGCAGTTTATACCATTACGATTGACAAGGATGTGATTGAGGCCGACGGCAACGATTGCGTAACCTTCACTGTTACGGATGCCGAGGGTAATGACCTTACTGCTGATGCTAGTTCGCTCAACAAGGTCTATTTTGTGAATGAGGGTGACGATTCTCGCCTCAAAAGGGGTACTCGCACATTCTCTGCATACCGCAACGGAACCTATACCTTCCACGCAACCTACAAGGGTAAACGTACCCAGAATTCGGTGACAGTTACCGCTCAGAATAGGGCAAAGTATGAGAAATTTTTCCACAAACTTTGTATCTTCCAATTGACGGGCGTTATGTGTGGTTACTGTCCCTTGTTGACAGAGGGTTTGAGCGATGTTAGAGTGGGAGAGTATAAAGATCAAGTGATTATTCTTGCTACTCATGGTAACATACCCTCTGCCGATCCCTACACCTTGTCGTTGGGCGATGTAAACGATCCTGCAAACTATGTGTCTGACCTTGGCTACGCCATTTGTGCTAAGTTTGGTGGAGGCGGTTTCCCCTATGCAGTGATTGATTATGTTACCGGTACCATGTCAAGAACAGAGTCTGCAATCAATGATGTATTGGAGGGTATAATGCTTGAACGCCCCGCAACTTGTGGTATTAAAATCTCTAAGGCTCAGATTGATGCCGAGGGTAATGCTGTAATTGAGGCTTCGATTACCGCTCAGAAGGCAGGCACTTATGACCTTGCTTGGGCAGTTTTGGCTGATAATCAACCCCCTCAGGGTGGTGTAGAACCCATCTACCACGATGTTGTTCAGGCAGTTTCGGATAACTTTATCGCAATGTCCGACCAAACCAAGATGACTCTCCAAGCAGATGAGGAGGTGACCAAGACATTCCAATTCAAGGTTGAGCCATTCGCTAACGTGCCTTTCGATCCTGCAAATTGCAAAGTTGTTGTGTTTGCTCACAGTAATGGAGTTATCGACAATGCTAATACTTGCGCTGTCGGTGCCACAGCGAATTACCAATACAATGAGTAATAATAAAACTAATAAGATTTCGGAAGTCCAGTCTTAGGGCTTCCGAAATCTTTTTTTTTACAATGAATTTCTTATAGTTGTGTAATTATTGCAATGAAGCATTATAAATCATATTTTGTCCATCTGCTGGCTATAATCGGTGCCTTCTTGTTGGGCGGCTGCCATGGTCAGTCAGATGACCCTATAATCGGCGATCCTACACAAGAGGTACCCGAGGGTGTGTTGAGAATTTTTGCCGACAAGACAACCATTGCTGCCGATGGTAGTGACTTGGTAACCTTTACGGTTATGTTTGGCTCGGAGGATGTGAGCACAAGCAAAACCCTCCAATTGGTGCGTATCGTAGATGGCAATGAGAAACTCATGAATTATGGAGTCAATACTTTCTCGACTACTATCTCCGGTACCTACACTTTCAAGGCGGAGTTCTATCGCTCGGGACGCTACTACTCGGATAACGAGGTGGAGGTAGTGGCTGAGCCAAATATCGAGGGTGGTGATGCAAAACAGTGGATACAGAAGATTCTTGGTTTTCAGTTTACCTCGGTGGGATGCACTTTTTGCCCAGAACTCGCCAAGAGTATAAAGATGATATATGCAAATTATCCCGATAGGATGACAGCAGTGTCGTTTCATCAGGATTTTAATGGTTACCAGGATGTTATGACACATCCAATGACCAATGCTTACTATAAGTTGCTTGGCAGACAGGGACTCCCGCAATTTTGTGCAAATCTTATCGTGGAGGATGAGTATATAGCAGTGAACGAGTATGACAAAATGCTCGCAATCCTCGATAGAGTAGAGTCGGAATATCCCGCCACATGTGGTGTAGCAATAGAGAGTTCAATGGTCGTAGGAGGAGAAAGGAGAGTGAAAGTGACGGTAAGGGTTACCTCTAACACGCCTTCGCAATATCGTTACCAAATTTTCCTTGTGGAGGATGGAATTGAGGAGTTCCAAGCAGGCATTCAGGGTACAGAGGCATCCGAGTATGTGCACAATAATGTTGTAAGGGTGGTGTCTTCCGATACTGTCTATGGTTCCAACCTTAACGAGGGTATCAAGTTCCAAGAGGGTGTTGAAGTTTCTGCCGAGCGTACGTTAGATATTCCAGTCGGTTGCAACCTCGATAATATGAGGGTTGTGGTTGCGGCACTTGTATCCTATGATGGAGGCAATTCCTTTGTTGTCAACAATTGCGCTGAGTGCCCTTTGGGACAGAGTGTAGACTATGCCATTAACGAATAGTAGATAGAGAGGATGAAAAAAGGACTGAAAATATGGAGTCTTGCAGCAGTGTGTATGGTGTTGCTTGGCTCGTGCCATGGTCAGGAGGATGATGTGGAGTTGAAAGTGCAACTTGTGCCCAGCGGAACATCTATTGTCGCTGATGGTAAGGAGGCGGTCACATTCCAGGTGCTCCATGGTGTGTCGGATGTTACCAACGAGGCAAATATCTATCTCACAAGCCACCCCGAGATGGAGTGGAGTGGAGTGGAATTTTCGACTTCTGAGGCTGGTGAGTATACATTTCAGGCAATCTATCGCGATGTAGCTTCCAATCAGGTGCAGATTACCGCCTCGGAGGATATGTCAAACATTGCTTCGCGCTTCGAGCGTCACATTTGCGTTATGGACCTTACAGGAGCATGGTGTTCATTTTGTCCTGAGGGTTTCCGCAAACTCAGTTTCTATCAACGAAAATCGGAGTGGAAAGACATTGTTCATATTTTGGCGCTGCACGACAATACACAGGGTGATGATCCTATGGCTTTGAGTGTAACTCCAACCATTCTGACCGCATTTGGTGCTGTTGGCTACCCTGCTTTTGTTACCGACCTGAGGGATTCGGGTAGCCTCACAGAGAACGTTGCCGATATTGTTCCGAGCTTTGAGTGTTCGTTGGAGGAGTATCCGTCGCGCTCGGATGTGAAGATTTCAACCTCAGTTAATGGCGACAAGTTGAGTGTAGAAGTCACCCTTTTTGCCGAGATTTCGGGCGAATGGAGTGTTTGCACCTATCTTGTAGAGGATGGAATTGTGGCAGAACAAAAAGATGGCTCTGTAACCCACGCGGAATATACGCATAATCACGTTGCAAGGGCTCTTTTGAGTGTTTCGTGGCGAGGTGATAGGCTCGGAAGGCTCGATGCTGAGCAGGAGGCTACCAAGGAGTATGTTCAGACCATTTTCGAGGATTGGAATCCAGAAAATATGTATATTATGGCACTCTCAATAGATGCCAACGGCTATGTGAACAACGTGGCAGTGTGTCCACTTGTAAATGGCCAGGCGATGTCTAATGCTGTTGATTATAAATACTTGCAGAAACAATAAATTAACCAAATTAATAACTTTTGAGAATGAAAAAACTGTTACTATTTTTTGCGGTATTGGGTTCCGTGCTGATGTTTTCGTGTAAGGAAGCCGAGCCAGATGGCGATGTTCTGAGGGTAAATCCCACAACGCTCAAATTTCCCCAAAGGGCCGATAGTAAGACTATTGACTTCTATGCCAAAACCGAGTGGAGTGCAGAGATTACTGAGGGCTCCGAGTGGGTATCGCTCGACACTACCAATGGTCTTTCCTATGAGGGTATCTTGGTTGTTTCGGTGACGGCCAACCCCGATGAAGGACAGCGTCAGGGTGAAATTACCTTCACAATGGGCGCAGAGAAAGAGGTGCTGACCATCGAACAGAGTGGTACGGGAATGCCCGGCGTTGTGATGCCCGAGGCTATTATGCGTCCCGATGTATTGACCCCTATCAACTACACTCCCGACTATATTGATGGTGGTATGGATGGTGTAACCATAGAGATTACCGAGAAGACTACAAACAACTTTAAGTTCACAATGACTCCTGGTGCGAACATCCAATCCTACCGCTTGGATGTATATCCTTTGTGCCGCCTCTACAACTCTCTCTATGAATCGATGAATAATGCGCATATGGATATGACTCAGGCCTTGCCGGACGATATGGTTGAGGAGATGATTAGAGGTTTTATCTTCGATACTTCGGGTGCCGGTGCCTACACATTCTCGGTAGACAACATGGAGGATTTCTTGCGTCATGAGTTCGATTGGATGAATACGGAATATGCTCAGGCCAAGATTGTGCCCGATTGCGAGTATGTTATTGCGGCTGTGGGTTGTTTCGATAAGGATGGTTATGAGCAGGGTGATTTGTCACTTTGCTATGTTCGCACGCCATACTATCCCTTGCAGGGCGATCCCCGTGTGGAGATGGAGGTTCTCACCTCTTTCAATGCTATGCAGATAGACTACATTCCCAACAAGGATGCCAAGTATTTCTATGAGTGGTGCTCCGATGAGTCGGATTTGCAGCCCTACATTGACACCTATGGTGAGAAACTCTACATTGATTTTATGCGTAACGCGGTTTATGATCCAAGGTCGTGTAGCGATGCTGATGCTTTGTTTTTTTATAGGAATTTTGGCAGCGCAGCTTCACCCGAAGTGCCCATTATGGCAACTACTGTTGGTTTGGATGCCAACTACACTCCCGCCACGACTATGGAGAGAGAGATCTTTACATTGCGTGAGCGTCCTGCCGAAACCACTCCTGCCGAGGCCACTATCACCATCGACGAAGAGCATGTTGGTGCAACCGTATTTTGGCTCAATGTTGAGATGGCAGCCAACTGTAATGCGGCTGTAATGAGGGTTTATACCAAAGATGAAGCCGAAGAGGTGAAGAAGATGAGCGAGGCAGAGTTGGCTGTTTTGGCTCGCGAGATTTACGAGAATGGCTGGGGCTTTGGCAATAAGAACTATGGTTACAATCTCGACACAGACGAACTTACGGGTTCTTCGTATAGAATGTCGGAGCCTTGGGTATCGTGTGAGTCGGATACGGAGTATGTTATTGCCTATACTGCTATGAACCAGTATAAGGAGGTCGCTCCTTTGAAATTCACCGATGTTGTGAAGACCAAACCTATTGTAAAAGACACTCCCGAGGTGAGTGAGGAGAATGCGGTGTTGGAACTCACAGCCAATGGTACACAGGAGGTGACGGTTAAGTTTACCTATGATTTCGACAAGGTGGCAAAAATTCACTTCCAGTTTGTGGAGGGCTACGAGTATGAGACGTGGGTACCCACTCCCACCAACGAGGCAACTCGCGAAGACTTCATCAACTTCCTCTTTGAGGAGGGTGACAACCAAGGTCCCACCAATGCGCAGAACATACCTGTCAACCACTGGTGGAGCGAGCCTCATGGCGTGGATAGCTACACTCTAATCAACGATCCCAACACCACTTACACTGTTGCTTATGTGGCAGAGGACTGGAATGGTGTGCTTGGCGAGGTTAAGTTCGGTAGTGCTACCACCGATCCTCTTGTGGGTGGCAACGATCCCCAAATGAGTATTACGGGAGATTACACTGCCGATGGTCAGCCTTTCTTTACGTTTGCAATGGTTAAGGATGCAATGCAAATGTATACTGCCGTGTGCGATGGAAACTCGATGAAAGAACTTTACGACCTGGGCAACCGCAACAAACTGCGCTATAAGGATGCCGTTACTCTCTTCGAAAACTTCATCATGAGCTATGGTATTAGTCGCTATGCAACCACTGCTACCGAGTTGGCGGATGGTTTATGTGTGGCAATCGGTATGGCTATTGGTGGCGAGGCTGGCGCTCCTATTTATGGACCTATGGAGCACCTCATCTACGCAAACGAGGAGTTCCGTACCCTTGCCTACTACTACCCGAATGATGTTCCTGCGTCTGTTCAAGGTGCAATTCGTGCTGCTCGTCAGCAGGTTATCACTGCTCACGAGAGAAGTGTAGGCTATGTTCATTCGAGCGAGTTGCCCGAGGTGGAGTGTGGTGTGCGTACACAGAGTATCGCAGAGTTTGCCGAGAGTAGGAATATGACTTTGGTCGATTATGGCAAACTCTCTTCACACCCCAAAGCAACGGGCAGATAGAGAAATAAAGACAAAAAAACGGTGGTTTTTTGTATATTTTATTGATTATTTTTGTATATTTGCAGAAGTCGTGAGGTTCTTGCCCCAATGCTTTTTTTGAGAAGTATTGGGGTAAGAGCCACAGGATTGGTAAGTTGGCAAATTGATAATTTTATAATTCACCTATTTTTATTAACCAAATTTTTTTGCTTATGAAAAGATTTTTCCGCAATTTGAAAACTCTTGCATTGGTAGCATTGGTTGGTGTTGCCACATTGGCAACGTCTTGTGCAAAGGACGACATTGACCAAATCAAGGCAGATCTTTCGGATCTTACCGAGCGCGTAGCGGAGTTGGAGCAGAAACTCAACGATGAGGTTGCTGCATTGAAGGCTCTTATTGACGACAAGGTTGCCATTGTTGCTTGCGAGCAGGACGATGCCGGCAACTGGATTGTAACCCTTGCAGATGGCACCGAAGTTAATATTTCGGGTGTAGGTCAGAGCGACCTCACAGTTGTGAAGGAGGATGGTGTTTACTATTGGGCACAGGTTGTCGATGGCAATGTTGTTGCGATGGTTGATGCCAATGGTAACAAAATTGCAGTTGTAGACGATGCTCAGGTGCGCCAGGATGCTGAGGGTAATACCGAGGTTTCGTTGGACGGTGGTGAGACTTGGGTTAAACTTGCCAAAGAGGCAACAAGTTTGTTCTCGGACGTAGTTGTTGAGGACGGCAAAGTAACCTTCGTTTTGGCAGGTGGCGAGTCGTTCACTGTTGCTCTTCCCGAGGAGTTCAAGTTTGCCGTATCGGGCAACGCTGCATTCTTCCGTGGTGGCGAGACCAAGACCTTCAAGGTTGAGGCACAGGCTATCAGCGATGCAGCTTTGCTTAATACTCCCAAAGGTTGGGCTGTTGAGTACACCGGCGATGCTCTGACCGTTACTGCTCCCACCGAGGAGGCTGTTGCAGCTGGCGAGGCAGACGAGAAAGCAACCATCAAGGTGTTGGGTGTTTCTGCCGGCAACCACGCAGTTATTGGTAAACTCACCGTTAAACTTGGCATAGACTTCGAGATGCTCTTTGAGGAGCGCACGGTTTCTGATTGGGTATATAATCCTGAAATTGGCGAAACAGAATATGTGACCACCACGGGTATTGCTCTTGTTATTCACAACTACAAGACTATTGTCGATCAATGGGGCGATGAGGGCTATGCTAAAATGTACTATGGCATTATGCCTAAGGGTGCTATGACCCCCGAGCAGATCGTTGATATGTGCGTTAATTACAACTATGAACTTGGCTACACTTATGGAGAATTCTGGGGTTATCCAGATTCAGATGAGATTGTAGATGGCGCTGCGGAGATTGTTGAACTTATTGAAAGTTTTGTGGGAGAGTGTTTCCCCAATGACAGCGAAACCGGTCACCGCGTAAAACCCGTTATTGGTCAGGAGTATGAAATCTGGGCAGGTTTCTATGCTACAGACGATGATTACAATACTATTTTCAATGCCGAAGATATCGTTATGGTGGACTACGTTCACGCAGGCTACGAGATTGAGCAGGTAGGTGAGAGTACTCCTCTCGATGTTCAGATTGCTGTTGGTATCGCAGGCTACGATGGTTATAGCATCTATCTTGGCGAGAAAGACGCTTGGAAAGAGGAGTTTGAGGCTTGGAAACAGTCTCTCGAAGGGGGCTG
The DNA here is from genome assembly GCA_937911745.1 of uncultured Alistipes sp. Lineage (GTDB taxonomy): Bacteria > Bacteroidota > Bacteroidia > Bacteroidales > Rikenellaceae > Tidjanibacter. The sequence goes on from CALDPX010000041.1 coordinate 144,698, forward strand.
GGGTGAACCCTATCTTGGTTGGTTGGGTACCGAGAGCCGCTTTGAGGGTTCGCTCTTCGAGTTCGGTGCTGACCCCGATGCCTATAATCCTATGGTTGTTAAACCCGGTACTACCTACGACTTGGCAATCCTTATTCTCGACAACGACAAACAGCCCGAGGATTACACCTTGGAGGATGTAAAGGTAACTTCGTTTACTACCGCTCCCGCTGGCTCGGGTAGCGCAGTTAAACCCACTATGACATTGTCGGATGTAGGTATGACTTATGCGGATGTTACCATTACTACCGAGGACGCTTATGCTACCTACTACAAACTCTACCTCGAAAAACCCGAGAATCTCACCGTTGAGCAACTTCTGGCAGATGGTAAAGGTAGTACCAATCCCGATAACTATGTCGGAAATTATAGTTTGACTCCCGGTCAGAAGTTCTGGGTTGCAGCAGTGGCTCTCGACAACGAGGGTAACTTTGGCGAGGTTGTAATTGCTGAGTTTGCTGCTAAGGATATTGAGTATTCCGAAGGTCTTACCGTAACCATTGGCGAGGTTACCAATAGCGAGAATGGCAAAACCGTATATGTTCCCGTAACTTGCGCCGGTGATGTATACCGCTACAAATATGCATACATCAGCGATAGCGAATGGACCTACACTTGGGGTGGTTCGCTCGAAGCAGCCGAGGCTAAACTTGCTGCCGCTCAGTATATGTATAGTATTGGTGAATGGCCTCAATTTGCTTATGTTGAAGAGATGACCGACAATACCATCGTTATTAATGGTTATTCAGCACCTCAGCAAAAGGCTCACATCTTGGTGATCGCTTTGGATGAGGACAACAATCAGTCGCACGCTGCCTATGTAGAGTATACCCCCACTGGCGAGGCTATGCAACTCATCTACGACGATGAGGAGGGTTGGGAATTTGGTAAACCCACCGTATCATATCAAGGTCTTATCGATGGCTTTGATTCGCTTGGCTATGAGGAAAAACAGGTTGCTTTCAATGTTACTTTCACTGAGGGTACCGCGGAGGTATATGTTTGGATTACCGGCTCGGATTACCTCTCTTCATACTCTCCCTACGCTTTGGTAGATGGTATGATTAGTGGTGATATTTATGGTGTGAATACCCTCACCGAGAGTGGTGTGGCAGCACGCTATTATACCTATTGCAGGGATTATAGAGACCCAGATGATCCCACGTGGGATAGCGATGGTATGGTTGTGATTGCTTGGAAAGATACCAACAACAAGTATCACCAGGCTTGGTACAACCGCGAGGTGGCAGAGGCTGCTCAGGATGACATCGAAGCCCAGTATGCATTGGAGAACTCCGGCGATAACGGAGGTATTATGCCTTTCTAATAGTTACCTGTTGGTAGTTAAAAATTGTGGTGGTACTCTAAAAGAGTACCACCACTTTTTTTTCAGAAACACATATAGCGGGCTCGCTCCTTCTTCTGCAAGAGATAGCAGGGATAGCAGGGATAGCAGGGATAACAGGGATAGCAGGGAATACTCTTTGTAACCCTTGTAACCCTTGCAACCCCTGCAACCCCTGCAACCCTCCCCTAAGTTAGGGGAGGGTGCCGAAGGCGGGAGAGGTCTGTAAAAAAAACGAGCCGAAATTTCGGCTCGCACTATAACTTTCAATTTTCAATTTTCAATTTTCAATTCGCACTTGCATCCGCCAGCGCAATAGCCACCGCTGCCTCCACAACCACTGCTGCACGCAGGGCTATGCATAGGTCGTGCCTGCCGCCGATGCTGAGAGGCTCCACACTACCCGAGAGGGTATTGAGAGTGTGTTGCTCGCGCCTTATGCTCGAAGTGGGTTTCACTGCCACGCGCACCACAATGGGGTTGCCATTCGAGATGCCGCCATTGATACCTCCTGCGCCATTGGTCGCCGTAGTACCATCGGGGCTGATGATGGGGTCGTTGTGCTCCGAGCCATGCTTGCGTGCAGCCTCGAAACCATCGCCAAACTCCACACCCCGAATGCCGGGAATGGAAAACAAGAGGTGGCTTATGGTACTCTCCAACGAGTCGAAAAATGGCTCGCCAAGACCTACGCCCACGCCCTCGGCACGGCACTCTACAATGCCACCGAGTGAGTCGCCATCCGAGGCGACTTGTGTGAGCATCTCTTGCCACTTTGCGGGGTTGCTCTCGCCACCAATCTCGCACACTCGGGCAGTAATCTTCGCACCCACAATCTTCTTGGCTACCACGCCTGCCGCCACAAGAGCCACCGTAAGCCTGCCCGAGAAGTGACCTCCGCCACGAGGGTCATTCCAGCCGCCAAACTTCTTGGCAGCCACCCAATCGGCGTGTCCGGGACGGGGCGTGTGGGTAAGGGGTGCGTAGTCCTCGCTCTGCTGATGGCGATTGCGGAAGAGTATTGCTACGGGTGCGCCTGTGGTATGCCCGTTGAAGATGCCGCTGAGCAGTTCGGGTTCATCGGGCTCGGTGCGAGAGGTTGTACCGAGCGTGCCACCCTTGCGGCGTGCCAAATCCTCGGCAAAATCCGCCTCCGAAAGAGGAATACCTGCGGGTACTCCGTCTATCACTACACCTACTGCCGCACCGTGTGACTCGCCGAAGAGCGAAATGCGAAAATTGTGTCCAAAAGAGTTCATTGTTATCTCTGTTTTGCTGTTAGTTGCTCAAAAAAGTCGGGAAAGGATTTTGCCACACACTCCACATTGTCAATCGTGGGCTTTTGGGGCATAAAGAGTGCTGCCACTGCGAGAGCCATCGCTATGCGGTGGTCGTTATGACTCCCAAGGGGTGCCGAGCGCAGGTCGCTTGTGCCCCAAACCACCAATTCATCGCCCTCTATTGCCACCCGTGCACCCAATGCCACAAGGTTTTCCACGAGCACCTCGGTGCGGTTGCTCTCCTTGTTGCGTAGGCGAGAGAGCCCACCAATGCGCGAAGAGCCCTCGCAGAAGAGTGCCAGCACCGCAAGCGTTGGCACCAGGTCGGGCGTGTGTGTGGCATCATAGTCAAACCCCCTCAGTCTGCCCGAGGGCAAAAATCGCACCTCGCCCTCGCTGTATTCAATCTCCGCTCCCGCAGAGCGCAAAATATCGAGCACTGCCTCGTCTGCCTGCTCGGTGTGGGTTGTGGCTCGGAGGGTGTAGCACTCGGCAATCCTCTTGCCACTCTGAGCCACCGCAAAGGCTGCCGCAAAGTAGGATGCACCCGACCAATCGGCTCGGAGCCTTATCGTTGCCGAGTGGTAGCCTGTGGAGTTTATGGTTATGGTAAGTTGCTCCTCGCCCTCTATGGTCACGCTTGCTCCAAACTGCTCCATCATTCGGGCAGTGAGGAGTATGTAGGGGCGGCTTGTGGGGTTTGTGACCTTAAAAGTATGCTCGCCACCCGTTGCACCAAGTGCCAGCATCCAACCTGTCACGCTCTGCGAAGAGTGGCTGCCGTCAATGGTTATCTTGTTCTCTATTTTTGCCCCCGAATGAATAGTTATGGGGAGTTTGCCACTCTCGGAGGAGCAATCTGCCCCAAATCTTTCGAGTGTGGCAATGTCGCCTGCCAAGGAGCGTCCGAGGAGTGTGCCTTTACCCTCTATGGTTGTCCCTCCACCAAGCAACGCTACAATCGGCAGAGTTATCCTTGCCAGAAGTGCCGATTCGCCCACAGATACTCTTTGGTTGCTCTCGCAGAGCCTTTTGCGTGCTCCCTCCACTCCTGTGCCTTCAATGCGGAGTGTGGTGGGTGTAGGGTGGGAAATGTGTGCGCCAAGTGCCACAGCAACGCCCTCGGCAGCCAGCGAGTCGCCGCAAGGAGTGTAGTTCTCTATTGTTGTTGTGCCCTCGGCAAGCGTGGCAAGCATTATGGCTCTTTGTGCCTCACTCTTGGAGCAGGGAGGCGTTGCGAGGTGCGGAAGTGAGATGTATTCCAAACTATGCCCCACACAAAGCGACTCCTTCAACTCTTCGATTGTGGGTTGCCCCTCAGCGGTGCGTTCCTTCGCGGATGGAGCAGCGTAGGTGTAGGGTGCACCCCTAAGGAGTGATAGTCGGCGCGTAAAAGCACCCTCACTACCCATCGCAAAGGCTACAAGTCTGCCACTCTCGAAACGCTCGTAGAGTCCCAGCGGAACGAGAGCCTCGGCTGTTGTGGTGGCGGTAGTGATAACTTTGGCAATGTCGCACCCTTCGGCAAACATCCCCTCGGCAGTTGCCACAAGTTCTTCGAGTGGGGGAGTGTTGGTGTAGTGGCGCGAGAAGAAAACTTTCACGCCTTTTTGGTGCGCATTTTTGGCAATATGTTGGCGAAAATCGTGTGGGCTAAGGTAGTCGATATCCACCGCCCACGCACCCGCCTCAATGGCAGAGAGGTATATCTCCAAGGCGTGCTCCTTGTCCCCACTATGGCAAGTGACAATCGCTCGGTTGCAGTGGCTAAGGAGTTCTTTCAACTCGCCCCGAGAGATACCCATAAGGTCACCACGCAACTCCACCAGCGGCTGGCTCTGGGCGAGCGTAAGCCACCTTGCAGGGTTGCGTTGGGATATGCTAAGACATATATCCATTCGTGTATTGCCTATGGACTATCGTGTGGGGCTATTTTTGACGTTCAATGCTCTCTAAGTGTATGGCATTGAGTATTTTGTTTGTACACTCTTTGCTCAGTCCGAGTTGCTGGGTGTGGGCAGTTACCCTATCTACAACCTCCTGCCAGCGGTTAGACTGCAAAATAGTGAGGTTGTTTTGGCGTTTGAGGACTCCTATCTGGTCTGAAATCTCCATACGGCGGGCAATGAGTGAGAAAATCTCCTCATCAAGGCGGTCTATCGTACCCCTAAGCCTTTCGAGTTCGCTCTTGCAGAGTGTAGAATCGGACGATGTGCTCTTCCAAACAATCTGTCCCAATAGCCTCTCCAACTCTTCGGGTGTAATCTGTTGCTCGGCATCGCTCAGCGCACACTCGGGGGTGGGGTGGCACTCAATCATCACACCACCATAGTCGAGGTCGGCAGCTTGCTGAGCAACCGATAGCAGTCCCTCTCGGTTGCCGCAGATGTGCGAGGGGTCGCAAATCATCCTAAGGTGGGGCATTCGGCGTTTCATCTCTAAGGCAACGCCCCACAGAGGAGCATTGCGGTAGTCGCCCACCGAAGAGTAGCCCGCAAAGCCACGATGTATGAGCCCGATGTTCTCTACACCGCACCTATGCAACCTCTCAACGGCTCCAATCCACAACTCCACATCTGCACTTGTGGGGTTTTTTACAAATACGGGGATTTGTGAGCCTTCGAGAGCCTCGGCAATCTCTTGTACACTGAAAGGATTGTTGGTAGTGCGTGCGCCTATCCACAGTACATCCACTCCTGCCTTGATAGCCTTCCTGACGTGTTGTGCGGTGGCAACTTCGGTGGCTACGGGCAGTCCCGTAAGACTCTTTGCCTCGCGGAGCCACTCCAAAGCCGCATCGCCTGCTCCCTCAAACGAGTTGGGACTTGTGCGAGGTTTCCACACTCCCGCACGCAGAACATCCACTTTGCCCATCGAGGCAAGCTTTTGGGCAATAGTGAGCACCTGCTCACGGCTCTCAGCACTGCAAGGACCCGCAACGACAAGGTGTGGACTCTCTAAGATGGATTTAAGGTTGCGCATCGTGATACTCTTTATTTTTATTCCCTACAAAGGTAGTAATAAACCCGAAAAATACCGCCTATTTTATCCCCGACTTTTTCAGAGCCTTAGTGTAGCGTGCAGCATAGCGGTTGTGCTCCGAGAGTGTTTTGGAGAAGTAGTGTGTGCCCGAAAAATCCTCTTTGGCGCAGAAATAGAGATAACTGTGGTCAGAGTAGTTCAGCACAGCATCTATTGCCGCAATGGAAGGTGTACAGATGGGTCCTGGGGTAAGCCCCTTGTTGAGGTATGTGTTGTAGGGCGATTTTACCTGAGTGTGTTTGTGTAGCACACGCTTAATCGTGAAATCTCCAACCGCATATTTGGCAGTTGGGCAAGCCTGCAAGGGCATACCGCGCCTAAGACGGTTGATATATACGCCTGCAATTTTGGGCATCTCGCCCACATTCTTGGTCTCCTCGTAGACTATCGAAGCAAGCGTTATGACCTCCATTTTGGAGAGTTTTGTGCGAGAGAGCCTCTTGGTGCGCTCTTCGTTCCAAAACCTCTTCCACTCCTTCGCCATACGGTCTGTGAGTGCTTCGGGCGAGATATTCCACCACACTTCGTAGGTGTTGGGGATGAAGAGTCCGATGACCTCCTCTTGCGAGAGGTTGTATTTCTTGGCAGTCTCGTGGGCTGAAAGGTGCGCAAGGAGCGTGATGCTATCCGCCTCAATCTGTCCCGCAATACGACCTGCCAGATCTTGCAGGGTGCGAGTATTATTAAAGGTGAGTCTTACAGGCTTCTGAGCACCGCTACGCAACATATTCACAACATCCATTGGGCTTGCTCCTTTGGGCAGGAGGTAGTGTCCCGCCTTGGGGTTGCGGTCGAGTTTTTTGAGTTTGCCTACAAAGTCGATAATGCCGAGCCTTTCCACTCCTGCCTCATCGAGAATTTCCACTACCGAGCCGTAGGAAGAGCCCGTAGGAATATAAATATCGGTATCTTGCTCCACGCAAGGCTTGCCCGTCAACCATAGTGCGCCAAGTGCCAACACTATGCCAATCAGCACTATAAGCGAGATGCCGCCAAATGATTTACGATGTTTGTTTGCCATAAAGTTCAAAATTTTTTGCAAAAATAAGAAAAAATTGTACATTTGCACCTCGGGTAAGTCTTATACGACCAGCTCCTGCTGAATCCCCCAGGCTTGGAAGAGAGCAAGGGTAGGTGGTTGTAGCGGTGCGATATAAGTAGCTTACCCTTTTTTTATTTAGTTGTTTTGGCACTCTTTTCGGTATTTTTTGTAAGTTCCCTCAGTTACATAGTCCCGCTATGCTCCTTCGGGCAACTTTCAAAAAATCCGCGAAAATTTTTGCCAAAACAATCAAAATAAGAGTAATTCTATTGACTATAAGTACTTTCGCATATGTCACAAACGGTTAAAATCTACCCACAAAACCCCTCGGAGCGCGAAATAGCCAAAGTTGTAAAGGTGCTCGAAAATGACGGTGTTATAATCTACCCAACCGATGGCGTATATGCTTTTGGTGCCCTGTTGAAGAGCACTAAGGCAGTAGAAAAGTTGCGTTTGCTCAGTGGGCGTGACGAAAAACTGCTCACCATAGTCTGCTCCGACATCTCTATGGTCGATAAGTTTGCCCGTATCGACAATGCGCAATTCAAAACCCTCAAACGCAATACTCCCGGTGCTTTTACGTTTATCTTGGAGCCGTCGAGCAAAGTGCCCGACAAGGCTCTCTCGGGGCGCAAGACGGTGGGTGTGAGGATTCCCGACAATCAGATTCCTCTGGCTATTATCGAGCATTTGGGCTTTCCGCTGGCTACCGCCTCGGTAAAGGATGATGACGAGGTTGTGGAGTACACCACAGATCCCGAACTCATTGCCGAAAGGTATATGCAGAGTGTGGATTTGGTAATAGATGGCGGCTACGGTTCGCTTGTTCCCACAACTCTTGTGGATCTTACGGGCGATGAACCCGAGGTCTTGCGCGAGGGAGGAGGAGAACTAAAATAATTCAAAATAAAGAGTTCCTTAGTAGACAATAAAAAAGCATAAAGATATGAACGAAAGCAGAAAAAATTTTTGGTTTGAGGCGCTCAAAGGTGGCACCTTGGTTGGACTTGTAACGGTCGCTTTTTCGATAGTGTTGCAGTTTATGGGCGAAAAGACAACGCTTGTATCTATTATCAACTTTGCTTCGACCGTTGTGACCATCCTCTTGGTGTATGGTCTGATGCGCAAATTTGCCACTCAGCATAGTGCTGCCGAGGGCTTTACCTATGGTAGAGGTGTGGGCTTTGTGGTTGCTATGATGCTTTTTGTGGGTGTCATTAGCGGTGTCTATTCGGCTGTTATGGCAAACTTCTTCATCCGCGAGGAGGTGCTGGCAAGTGTAGATATGGTTATGGCGGATATGCAGGACTTACTCCCTGCCGAGGAGTTCGATAGCACCTATCAGATGATGCGAGCATCGGTTGTAAATCCTTTGCTGCTGACCGTCTCTTCGGTGTTGAGTAACGCATTCTTTGGTCTGCTTATGGGCTTGTGCCTCTCACTGCTGACCCGCCGCCAGCCCGATATTTTTGCCCCCGAGCAGAACAACAACGAAAACCAATAGTAGAGTCTATGGATATTAGTGTAGTAATACCTCTGCTGAACGAGGAGGAGTCGCTGGGCGAACTCTACTCGTGGATTGTGAGAGTGATGGAGAAGGAGGGCTACTCCTTCGAGTTGCTTTTTATTGATGACGGCAGCACCGACTCTTCGTGGAGCGTTGTGGAACGTCTTGCCGAGAGCGACCAAAGGGTTAAGGCTGTACGATTTCGCACCAACTACGGCAAGAGTGCGGCTCTCTACTGTGGCTTCGAGCGTGCCGAAGGCGATGTGGTAATAACTATGGATGCAGACTTGCAGGACTCGCCTGACGAGATACCCGCACTCTACAAGATGATAGTGGAGGAGGGCTATGATATGGTCTCGGGCTGGAAACGCACACGCCACGACCCCAAAGCCAAAACCCTGCCGAGTAAATTCTTCAACGCAACCTGCCGCTGGGCTTCGGGCATAAAACTGCACGACTTCAACTGCGGACTGAAAGCCTACCGCCAAAAGGTTGTCAAGAGTATCGAGGTTTATGGCGAGATGCACCGCTATATTCCCATTCTTGCCAAGAGGGCGGGCTTTGGACATATTGGCGAGAAGGAAGTGAGGCACTATCCCCGCAAGTTTGGTGTGTCGAAGTATGGCTGGGAGAGGCTCCTCAAAGGCTATCTCGACCTTATTACCGTTATGTTCGTGTCGAAGTATGGTCGCTCGCCGATGTACTTCTTCGGCGGTGCCGGAACGCTGATGTTCCTTGTGGGCTTTGTTTCGGTGGTGTGGATTATCGTGCAGAAATTCACGCTTGGTAACCCGCTTACCAACCAACCGCTCTTCTACCTCAGCCTTGTGGCTATATTGCTGGGTGTGGTACTCTTTTTGGCGGGCTTCCTGGGAGAACTCATCAATCGCAACGCTCCCGAGCGCAACCACTACTTTATCGACGAGGAGATTGCACCGAAAGATAGAGTATAGTTTTTCTAACCGACTTTAATTATACAAAAAATGTTACAGAGGATACAAACCGTTTATTTGCTGATAGTTGCGGGACTGATGACCGCACTTTGCTTTACCCCTATGGCTTCCTATGCTGCCGATGGCGCAGAGGGCGTATTTGTGGCTTTTGATTTTTGGTGGATTGGGGCACTCTTCGCACTTGCTGCACTGCTTGCTTTTGTTGTGGTGTGGCTCTATAAGAATAGGATGTTGCAGGTGCGACTGCTCTGTGCCGAGATGGTACTGCTTGTGGGTGCTCAGATTTTCTCGCTGTGGTACGCCATCGGCTTTACGAATAATGTGAAGGCGATGGGCGATATCGTGATGACGAGCATCAAAACCCCCACCTTCTTCCCCGTTGTGTGCCTCATCTTCGTGTGGCTCGCCATCCGCGGCATCCTCAAAGACGAACGCCTCGTGCGCTCCCTCGACCGCATCCGCTAATTTGTTGAAAAAAGCGAAATAACTTTACTAAAACTCTCGGGTAACGGTTTGCTTACCCGAGAGTTTTTAGTGGAAGAAAGGTGAGAACTGTGAGGTGTGAGAGAAATAGCAGAGTTGATAACCTCTATAAATCTTTCAATCCGCGGTAGCGTTGGATGAACTCCTCTTCGTGGGGTGCGAGGCGGTGGAAGGTGGTATCGATGTGGTAGTAAGAGCCCTTGAAGCAGACAAGGGCTACTCCACAAAGGAAACTATATGCCTCGTCATAGATAAAGTTGGTGAGTTTTTGTCCCGAAGTGGATAAATATCCATATTTATCCTCCTTACGAGCCACCACAAAGCCCTCCGACACGCAACCCATCCAGTCGCAAGCCACCGAGGAGAGTTGTCTGCCGCAAGAGTCGTAGAGGTGCCATTTGCCATTACTGTCGGCGGCAGTTACAATACCCTCTTTGTGGTGCCAATCAAGGTCCTCCCACACATCATTCATAATCATCCGTCCTTCGGTATCCATCATTCCATAGCCGCGAGGCGTTTTGACGACTGCCCTGTTGGATAAGAACTCGTCGGCATAGAGCAGAATACGTTGTAGTGGCAGCCTGTTGCCATTGGTGTGGGCATAGCCCCAGAGTCTGCCTATGCGATAGCGAACCATTTGGTTGCCTGCGGGTAACACCTCTTCGCAGGTATCAAAATCTACCATCGGCAGAGGCTCAATATCTTGGCTGACTAAGAAATCGTAGGCGGTGGGTTGTGTGGTGCAGCCCGAGAGTAGTCCCGTAAGCAGCGGTAGAGGTCTGAAAGGCTCTACTGCAATCTCCTCCAATATCCCCGCAAGTTCTGCCGAGGAGCCTTTGTGTTGTAGGCTTTCTACAATCTTTACAATAGGACGTATGGCATAGTGTTCGCCAGTGGCAAGGATTGCTCTGAGTCGTCGTTGGTTCTCGGCAATGGTTTTACTACTTTGGGCGAGCAACTTATAGGCGTCTGTCTGACATCCCGCAATGTAGAGCAACAGAGCAACCCTGCATAGTTGATGTATCGCACTACCATTGGTTGGAGTGATGGGATAGTCGGAGAGTTTTAGGTGACACTCCTTGTCAAAACCGACACTCTTGCGCGTGAAGAGGAGTTTATCCCAACCCTCCTGCAAAATTTGCTGTGCTACGAATGCCACACTCTCCAATGCTCGCCTAAGCCGTGGACGATGTTTGGTGGAGCAGTTTTGGCGCACGAACTCCTCCACAGACACACTGTGACGTTGGAGAAGGGCCGGTAGAGAGTGAGGAGTACCCTCGTTATCGAAAACCACCACTGCCGAACGAAAATAGTGCGCCTCGACAAGAAGAGAGGAGTGTTGTGTAGTATGGCATTTTGCCACCATCTCTCGTTCTGATATGTCGAACGAGCCGCCGAGAGGCAGGGTCAATCTCCACTGCTCCCCACCACCCCAAAACGCGAAATGAATCAATTCTTTATCGATGGTGTAGTTGTGTTCGATGGGTGTTAGCGGGTGGAACTCTTGGGCGAGTTTGTGATTTTGTTGCTGAGGGTGTGAGAGAGCCTCTATTAACGCATTAATACTCCACGTAAAGTGTTTTGCCATACTGCTAAATCATTTGGTTGATACTAAGAGAACCAATAGCGAGTAATCCAACAAGGTCGTCCAATGTTGCATTGTAGCATACCGCCCTGAAAGGAGGCTCTTCGCCTCTCAACTCTCTCAATGTGGCATTGTAGAGAGAGGGTAGAGTGCTGGCGGTATCGTATAGCAATCGTGAGTGGCGGTTTATGGGCAGTGTGGTTGTTTCGGTAGGGAAACGAAGTGACTCTGTGGTCGTATCATACTGAGAGGCAAGATGAATGTTCATCAACAAAGTGTTTCCATCGTTGGTGGCTGTGCTCGTGATTCGCTCTGCTAACCTTCGAATCTTCTCATCGCTTGCATCAGTAGCCTCCCCATCGGTAATGTTTATGACTATGGGCGGGAAACTATCGGGGTGTTTTCTGCACCACGAAGCAACCAAGCGCTGAGCCTTTGCCAATGCCTCTCCCATGGGCGTTTGTCCGTTTGCCTGGGGAGTAATCCATTGTCTTATTTGTGCAAATGTCTCTATCTGCTTACCCGAAGGCAGCGTATGTCGTGTGATTTTTGTGTAGGAATTGACATCCATGGCATCAATATCCACTATGGATTTGTATCCACCTCCAAGAGGAGTGTTGATGCCCCCTTCGCCATATCCTATGATGGCAATGTCGAAATAGTTGCTGACGTAGCGTTCGCGTCGCGAGCGATGGATAATTTCCTCAATGAGTGTATTTACCGACTCGGCAAGTGCTTCGGCTTTGCTTGTGGTGCGCCCTTGGAAAAACAACTCCTCTGCCATTGAACCCGACTGGTCGAGGAGTATTACAAAAGCGGCTTTGTGCAGTCTTGTAATTTGTGCGCTATACATTCCAGTTGTTCTTTTATGTTGTTGATAATGTAGGTTTCCGAGTAAAGACTATTGTGAAGTTCTGTCAAGGAACTATTTGGAGCCATCAGTTGTTCAATGTGCTCCTTGTTTCCGAGGGCAGGCATCGCCACCGCGCATTCACCTGCGAATAACGTGGGGTTGGCTATGAGTGCGGCAAGCGACACAATCATGAGCGCTACGCCGTAGTCATCAATATGGCGATTGTAATTGTCTTTGCGAGAGGGGTGTGTCCAATTGGGTGTTCCGCATTCGCCCGAGGATGGAAGGGTTGGGGCGTAGAGTGCGTCACAATCCACCAAAATCATCTTCCCGTCGGGACGAACAATAATGTTCTCGGTTTTTATGTCGCCATGTCGCCACTCTTCATCCAATAGTTTGGAGGCTAAATTGACGAAAGTAGTAAGTAGTCTTTGGAGCTGTCGTGGGTTGTTGTCGTGTAGTGCTTTTCGGATATGCCAATCGAGCGTACGCCCCTCCTCCCAAGGGTAAAGAGCCACATCTACAATCCCTTTGTCGGTCCACATCTCGCCATGGTAGTAGTCGGGATGTATGATGATGCCCGAAGTGTCGTGTGTGCGTAAAAATGCGCTACGCTCGGCACGGTCCGCCCGAGTGTTATGGTAACATTTTAGGGCATAGTTTCTGCCCATATGATTGACGATAAAGACGGCACTTTCGCGCCCTGCCGTAAAAATCATATTCCCACGAGAGTCATATTGCGGTTCGATATCTCTCAGTGTGGCGAATGCATCATCTCCCATAGAAAGTGAGGAGATGATATCAATTAATAGTAACCTAACCATAAAAATCCTCCTAAATGGGGTTAAATTTTGAGTTGGTGTGCGAAGTTAGCAATAATTTCAAATATAATACTTATATTTGCGGGTTAAATTAGGTGTAAATTGCAACGCTTCCATTTGGGGCGTTTGAGAATAATAAACGATTTTAATTTTTTAACAGATGAAGACGGAATATATATCTTTTGTTCAAGAACTCATAGAACTTGCTATTCGGGAAGATATTGGCGATGGCGACCACACAAGTCTTTCGACCATTCCTGCCGATGCACGCGGCAAGATGAAACTCCTCATCAAACAGGAGGGTATCTTGGCAGGCGTTGAGGTTGCCGTTGAGGTATTCCGCAGGCTCGATGAGTCGATAGAGATAGAGATTCTCAAAGCCGATGGCGATAGGGTGAAGGTGGGAGATGTGGCGTTCTATGTTGAAGGACGCATCCAGACACTGCTTCAAGCCGAGCGCATTGTGCTGAACATTATGCAGCGTATGAGTGGCGTGGCTACTCAGACGGCTGTCTATGCAAAGGTTTTGGAGGGCACCAAATGCAAGGTACTCGATACTCGCAAGACCACACCGGGTATGAGGGTACTCGATAAGATGGCTGTGAAGATTGGCGGCGGCGAGAACCACCGCATCGGTCTTTTCGATATGGTGCTCTTGAAGGACAACCATATCGACTTTGCGGGCGGAATTATTCCCGCAATCACCTCGGTTAGGAAGTATCTTGCCGAAAAGGGCAAAAACATCCCCGTAGAGTGCGAGGTGCGCTCGCTCAAAGATATCGACCTTGTCTTTGAGGCGGGAGGTGTAGATAGGATTATGTTCGACAACTTCACTCCCGAACAGACCAAATTGGCTGTGGAGAAGGTGGCAGGCAGATGTAGTACCGAGTCGTCGGGCGGCATTACGCTCGAAACGATGAGGGCTTATGCCGAGGCGGGTGTGGACTACATCTCGGTAGGCGCACTCACACACCAAATCAAGAGCCTCGATATGAGCCTCAAAGCGTGTAAGTAATCATTTGTAGGTATCACGCAGCAAAAAAATACAATTATTGCGGTATTGCGCCGCCGACTACTAACCCATATTTTTGCAACCGAAAATGAAAGTGAACTATATGAAGAGATTTGGAGTGCTGATGATGACTTTGGTGCTGGGTGTTTTTGCAATGAATGCACAGCCCAAGTTTACCTATGCCGACATTGCTGCGGGCAGGTTTGCCCAGAAGAGTGTTGGCGGTCTTCGCTCTATGAAGGATGGCGAACACTACACCATAAGGGAGAATGGCGGACTCTACCGCTGCTCCTATGTCAAGAGCGACAAGAAGGAGTTGCTGGTGGAGTTTGGGATTGTTGATGGCTCGGTTGATGACTATACCTTCTCGCCCGACGAGAGCAAAATCCTCTTGCGTGTGAACTCGCGCCCTCTTTATCGTCGTTCGCATTACTCGCACTATGCGGTCTATGATTTGACGAGTGGCGAGTTGGTTGAGGTGGACGAGAGCGGTGATGTTCGCTATGCGCTCTTTTCGCCCGACGGCAAAAAGGTGGCTTACGTTAAGGATAACAACATCTACCTTAGAGATTTGGAGCAGAACTTTACCTACCCCGTAACCGAGGATGGCAGTTGGAATCACATTATCAATGGTATGCCCGATTGGGTTTATGAGGAGGAGTGGGGTATTGACCACGCCTTCTGCTTCTCGCCCGATGGCAACTACATTGCGTTCCTCAAAAGCGATGAGAGCGAGGTTGAGGAGTTCGGCTTTATGAAGTTCCTTACGGGCACTCCCTACCCCGAACTTTTCAAGTACAAGTATCCTAAGGCAGGAGAGAAAAACTCCAAGGTGTCGCTCCACGTCTTCGACATCCGAGAGGGAGTGGCTCACAAGGTCAATCGCAAAGAGGGCGACCTCTATATTCCGTTCTTTGATTGGACCCCCGATGGTAGGCTCTACTACTTCGAGATTAACCGCTTGCAAAACCACCTCGATGTTATCCTTTGCGAGGGCGAGGAGCAGAGGGTTATCTACACCGAGAGCCACGAAAAGTATATCGACTACCTCTCGAACAGCACCATAACCTTCCTCTCCGACTCGGATAGGTTCTTGGTGATGAGCGAGCGTAGCGGCTATAACCACCTCTACCTCTCGTCGCTCTCGAAGGGCGGATTGGTGCCCGTAACTGAGGGCGAGTGGAACGTAACGGAGGTTGTGTGTGCTACCGATAAGAAGATTTGGTACCTCTCGACCGAGGAGTCGCCTCTGCGTAGGGAACTCTACTCGATTGGACTCAATGGCAAGGGCAAAAAACGCCTGTCGACCACCTCGGGTACCTACCGCATCGTGCCCAGCGCGGGATGTAAGTACTACATTTCCTACTTCTCGAATGCATCTACCCCCAATACCGTAACCCTCCACAAGGGCAATGGTAAACTGATTGATACGCTGGAAGCAAACACAGAACTGAAACGCTACATTGCCGAGATAGGACTTCCCGAGAAGGAATTTTTCACATTTGTGACTCCTCGTGGCGATACGCTGAATGCGTATATCAAAAAACCGGCAGATTTCGACCCCTCGGAGAAGTATCCCGTATTGCTTACGCAGTATAGTGGTCCCGGCTCGCAGGATGTGAGGGATAGATGGACCATTGATTGGGAGGATGCTCTGGTGCAGCACGGCTATATAGTGGTGGATTGCGATCCAAGGGGTACGGGCTTCCGCTCGGCAGATTTCAAGAAGAGCACCTACGGCATTATGGGTAGGCTCGAAACCGAGGACCAGATTGCCTTTGCGGAGTATGTGAAGACACTGCCCTTTGTGGATGGCGAGAGGGTAGGCGTTTATGGTTGGAGTTACGGTGGCTTTATGGCTCTAAACTGCATCCTCAAAGGTGCCGACACCTTCAAGATGGCAATATCGGTGGCACCTGTTACATCGTGGCGTTACTACGACTCGGTCTATACCGAAAGGGTTAACGGTCTGCCTCAGACCAATGCTGAGGGTTATGACGAGCCTTCGCCCATTGGCTATGCCGCAAACCTCAAAGGTAAACTGCTGTTGATGCATGGTACAGCTGACGACAATGTGCACATTCAGAACGCCTACGCTATGGTGCACGAGTTTGTTAAGGCCGGAAAACAGATTGATATGATGATTTATACCGATGATAACCACTCAATGATGCCCTACGGAAAGGTAAATGTCAGGGAGAAAATGGTGGAGTATTGTTTGGAGAATTTGTAATATAGAAAGAGTATATGAAGAGAAAATTTTTCTTGTTGTGCGCTCTGCTTGTGGGCTTTGTGGCTGCGGGCGAGGCACAGAACATTAGAGGTGTTGTGCGTGATACAAATGGCGAGGTGCTGATTGGTGCGAGCGTCTATTGGGAGGGCACAACCGTAGGTACGGCTACCGATGTAGATGGTACCTATGAACTCTATCGTGTGAAGGGACACAACCGCCTTGTGGCAGCCTATCTTGGCTATGCCGACTCGGTGCAGGATATTGCAGAGGGTGTAAGGGAGGTTGATTTTACCCTCTCTAATGGCGTTGGCATCGAGGAAGTTGTAATTGAGGGTGTGTCGAATAATAAAATCCGCCAGAGTAGTATGATGGTGGGCGAGAATATCAGCTTTGCGGGCTTGTGTAAGATGGCTTGCTGTAACTTGGCAGAGAGTTTCGAGAACTCGGCAGCCGTTACGGTGGGTTATAGCGATGCTGTGAGCGGTAGTCGCCAAATCAAGATGCTCGGTCTGGCAGGTACCTACACCCAAATCCTCGATGAGAACCGCCCCATAATGCGTGGTATTGGCTCGCCCTATGGTCTGAACTATACCCCAGGTATGTGGCTCAACTCGATTCAGGTGTCGAAGGGTATCGCCTCGGTTACGGCAGGTCACGAGGCTATGACAGGACAGATTAACCTCGAATACCGCAAACCTACCGACGAGGAGAAATTCTTCCTCAACCTCTACTTCGACAACGAACTCAAACCAGAGGTCAATATCGCAATGCCCTTTGCGTTTGATAAGGATAAAAGGCTGACAACCAACATCTTGTTGCACTATTCGGGCGACACTCAACCGATGGACCACAATGGTGACGGCTTCCGCGACCTGCCTATGGCTCAGCAGTTCAACATTGCCAACCGCTGGCTCTATCAGGCGACAAATGGTATGCAGTGGCGTTGGGGTTGGAGGTTTGTGAACGAAAACCGCGTGGGTGGCGATATGGAGTACACTCCCGAACGCTACGACCAGATGGTAAGCGAGAAACAAATCTACGGCTCGGAGATTAAGAATAGGGGACTGAATGCCTACTTCAAGGTAGGTAAGCCCGTAGGTGCTGCTGTGTGGGATGACGAGGCTCAGGAGGAGAAACGTTCGAGTCTGGCTTTTGTGATGGATGTTGATGCGTTCAATATGGACTCTTACTTCGGTCTGAATACTTATCAGGGCAGTGAGGCGTCTATGTGGGGCAACCTCTTCTATCAGCACTACTTCTCGGGTCGCTCCTCGCTGACTGCGGGTGGCTCGATGTGGACACGCATCATAGGCGAAGAGGTGTTGCAGATGGGGCAGAAGATCAAAAATGATGTAGAGATGTTGGAGCCCGGTTTGTTTGCCGAGTACACCTATGCCATTAAGGATAAATTCTCCATCGTAGCAGGTCTGAGGGGTGACTTGATGACAACTCCACTTGCCAATGGCGGCGTGGATGGCGATGGCGGTTTCGATAGTGAAATTCTGCTCACACCCCGTATGCACCTGCGTTATAACTTTACCGAACAGACCGTTTTGAGGGCTTCGGCAGGCTTTGGCTCGCGTAAGGTTATGCCCTTTACGGACAACATTTGGATGCTCGCAACGGGTCGCCAGATTGTAAATAACATTGAGGTTGGCAAGGATTTGGAGCAGGCGGCAACCTTTGGTGGTAGCCTTAGCCACACACTGAGCCTTGTGGGCTACAACGATATGACTGTGAGTGTCGATTTCTTCCGCACACAATTCAGCAATACCGTCTATGCCGACCAGGAGTGGGCAGACGGCACCATCCGCCTCTACAATACCGACCTCCCCTCGTGGGCAAATAACTACCAGATTGACGTGCAGTGGACCCCCTCGGAGGGTTTTGATATCTTTACCACATTCCGCTATACCGACTCGCGAGTGACACTCGAAAGAGATGGCAGCGAGATGCTCGTAGATCGCCCGCTGGTTGGTAAGTTCAAAGGGCTTGTGAATGTGCAGTATGCAACCAAGTTCCGCCGCTGGGTGTTTGACTTTACAGCACAGCTCAATGGTCCTATGAGGTTGCCCGCATTGGATGGCAATATCGCCGCTGCGGAGTACTCGCCCGTCTATCCGATGTTCTACGGTCAGGTGAGCCACCGAGTGGGGCAGTGGGATATCTATGTGGGTTGCGAGAATATCCTCAACTATATGCAGATGGACCCCATTGTGGGCATCGACACCCCCTTCTCGCCCGACTTCAACTCCTCGGTGGTTTGGGGTCCTCTGATGGGACGCAAATTCTATATCGGCGCAAGGTTTAACCTCTACTAATAGAACGAATTATAACTAAAAATAACACCAATTTACTATGAAGAAAATTTTAATTCTCATGCTGGCTCTCACGCTGGGCGTTGGCGCATCTTCCGCACAGGAGAAAACACAGGAAAAGAGCGAAACCGTAACCTTCCAGACCGACCTCGACTGCGAGAACTGCGCAAAGAAAATTCTCAACGTCATTCCCTTCAAGAAGGGCGTTAAGGATTGCGTTGTGGATGTTGCTACCAAGACCGTAGAGGTTACTTTCGATCCCCGAAAGACCGATGCTGCAAAGTTGGAGGCTGAACTCAAAAAAATAGACGTAAACGTAGTGAAACCAAGTGAGTGCAATGGCACTTGTGCAGGTGCTTGTGTTGGCGAGCATACCAAAAATGACGCTTGCTGTGATGGTCACGACCACAATCACAATCACGACCACGCAGGGCACAATCACACACACTAATAACACGCAAAAAGTATGAAAAAAGCGATTGTAATGTGTCTGGCAGCCGCTATGGTGATGTCCGTTTCGTGCGCTCCCAAGGAGTCTGCAACGCCCAAGGTTTATATGACTACCGACATCTCGCCCGAAGGGCTTGTGAGAGTCTATGAGGCTTTGGGTGTTGATTTCGAGGGTAAGGTTGCGGTTAAAATCTCCACCGGCGAGCGTGGCGGTCACAACTTCCTAAGGGCTGACCTTATCAAAGACCTTGTGCAGAAGGTTGATGGTACTATCGTGGAGTGCAATGTGGCATACCCGGGTACCCGCTACTCCACCGAGGAGCATTGGAACACCATTAAGGCTCACGGCTTCTACGACATTGCTCCTTGCGACATTATGGACGAAGAGGGCGAGATGCGTATTGCCGTACAGGATACCACTCACATCAAATTCAACATCGTGGGCGACCATCTCGACAACTACGATTGGATGCTCAATCTCGCACACTTCAAAGGTCACGCAATGGGTGGCTTTGGCGGTGTGCTGAAAAACCAATCCATTGGCGTGGCTTCGTCCAATGGTAAGGCTTATATCCACTCGGCAGGCAAGGTGGAGACCAAAGAGGAACTTTGGGCAGGTATCGGTCAGACCGAGCAGGACCACTTCTTGGAGGCTATGGCTGCTGCGGCTCAGTCTATCCACGAGTACTATGGCGGCAAGATGGTATATATCAATGTGATGAACAACCTCTCGGTAGACTGCGACTGCAATGCGCACCCCGCAGACCCCGAGATGGGAGATATCGGTATCTTGGCATCCTTGGACCCCGTAGCCCTCGACCAGGCTTGCGTGGATTTGGTCTTTGAGTACCCTTCGAGCGAGGGCGATGACGCTGCTGCACTCATCGAGCGCATCAACTCGCGCCACGGTGTACACATCATCGAGCACGCCGAGAAAATCGGTCTTGGCTCACGCACCTATGAACTTGTGAGCATAGACTAAGTATGATGTTTCGAGATAACTCCCAAGAAGTCCCCCTTTTCCAAAGGGGGATTTAGGAGGAATGTAAAAATAGGAGCTGATTATTCGGCTCCACAAAAAAAGAGAGAACTTTGGTTCTCTCTTTTTTTTGTGGAGCTGGGGGGAGTCGAACCCCCGTCCAAACAGTCTGCCTGAAAGCTTTCTACACGCTTAGCCACCGCTTAATCCTCCTACTGCAACCCGGTGAGTGGCAACCAAATCACAGTCCCAGTCCCTAAATTTTCGCCCTACGGTCAGAACCTCCCGCGGGCTATCTTCTCATTGATGATACTCCGTATGCAATGCCGACAAGAAGCGGGTCGGCTCTGCGGAGTACTCGTCCTCGCACCAGCCTTGGGCGCGTGGATTAAGCCAATTAACTCGGTTAATTAGGCAGCGAGTGCGTAGCTATTATTGCCATTTAATTGTTCGAGCGTTGAGATTAACGAGCCCCCACACAAAGCTCGGCGTGCTTACCTACCTGCATGTCCTGCTGTCAAAACCGGTCAACCCCATGTAGTAAGCGACTACAAAGATAATGCAAAATTCAAAAATGACAAAACCCTCTATGGTCTAAAATGCTACCGTTCATCAGAGTGGATAAGTTTGCTCTGCTCTTATGTCCTCGCATTTGCCAAAATTCAAATAAACTTTTTTTGTTTCTTGCCCGAGAACTTTGCCCGTTATTATCAATTCTCGCCAAACAGAGCCTCTATTATGCTGTCCATTCTGTAATAATTGTCCCAAGAGGAGATTGGTGGTAAAAAATGTTGTTCTAAACTTTTGAATTTCCGCGAGAAATTCCTATCTTTGTTTGTTTTTAGAGCATTATTTCACGATGGCAAACAAGAGCGTAATAAGACTTGAAGGTGTGACTGTCTATCAGCCCGAAGATGAGTTCGGAAACCTCTCTTTTCGCAATGCTCAACAGGTGCTTGCAGATGTCACTTTGACAGTATCGGAAGGCGAGATGGTGTACTTTATTGGCAAGGTTGGAAGTGGTAAATCATCGCTTCTGAAAGTACTCTATGCCGAGTTGCCTCTCTTGGAGGGTAAAGGGGAGATTGCAGGTTTCGATTTGGGCTCGCTCCGTCGTAGGGATATTCCTCGTTTGCGACGCTCTATGGGCATTGTTTTTCAGGACTACCGCCTTTTACGCGACAGAAATGTCTATGAGAACCTTCGCTTTGTGATGAGGGCGACGGGATGGAAGAAGGAGGCTGATATTGCTGAACGAATAGAGGAATTGTTGAAACTCGTGGGGCTTTCCAATAAGGAGTATAAGATGCCTCACGAACTCTCGGGAGGCGAGCAGCAGAGGCTTGTTATTGCGAGGGCGTTGGTTAACAGTCCTAAAATTATTTTGGCAGATGAGCCTACGGGTAATCTGGATCACAAGTCGGCCAACGACGTGATGCTACTTTTTAGGGAGATTGCGGCAAGTGGTTGTGCGGTGGTTATGGCTACTCATAACATCCAACTCGCAGATAAATATCCTGCCAGAACTCTTATGTTCAAAAAAGGGCGGATTCAGGAGGTGGATTTGAGGGCGGCTCTTGGAAGGTAGAGGTGTGCGATTAAAAGAGAGAGTAAGAGAAGAAAAATAGAAACAAAAAATCAAACAATGGAAAACTTGGAACAACAGAAGGTGGCTGTCGAACAGCGTGAGGAGTATTCGGCGTCGAGTATTCAGGTGCTCGAAGGTCTTGAAGCGGTACGCAAACGCCCTGCAATGTACATTGGTGACATTGGTGAGAGGGGTTTGCATCACCTTGTATATGAGGTGGTGGATAACTCCATAGATGAGGCGTTGGCTGGCTATTGTAAGGATATTAGGGTTACAATCAACGAGGATAATTCTATAACCGTCGAGGATGATGGTCGCGGTATTCCTGTGGATATACACGAGCAGGAGGGAAAATCTGCGTTGGAGGTTGTGCTTACAGTACTCCACGCAGGTGGTAAGTTCTCGAAAGACTCCTATAAGGTCTCGGGTGGTCTGCATGGCGTTGGTGTGTCGTGTGTGAATGCTCTGTCTACTGAACTTGTTGCTACGGTGCATCGTGATGGCAAAATCCACCAGATGACCTTCTCGCGCGGTGCTGCTACGTCGGAATTGAAGGTTATTGGTACTACTGATCGCACGGGTACCACAGTTCGCTTTAAGCCCGATGGAGATATTTTCACCACCACCGAGTATCGCTATGAGATTTTGGCTGCTCGCCTGAGGGAACTTGCGTTCCTCAACAAGGGTGTTAATCTCGACCTTACGGACCGTAGGGAGAAAGATGAGAATGGAGAGTATATTCACGAACACTTCTATTCGGAAAATGGTCTGAAAGGTTTTGTGGAGTACCTCGATGAGAGTCGTGGTCAAAAGATTATAGACGATATTATCTACATTGACACCGAGCGTAATGGCACTCCTGTGGAGGTTGCAATGCAGTATAATGATAGTTTTTCGGAGAATGTCCACTCCTATGTGAATAATATCAACACCATTGAGGGTGGTACGCACCTGACAGGTTTCCGTAGGGCTCTTACGCGCACGATGAAGAAATATGCCGAAGAGAATGGTATGCTCTCGAAGGTTAAGTTCGACATATCGGGTGATGATTTTCGCGAGGGTCTGACGGCTGTGGTGTCGGTGAAGGTTGCTGAGCCTCAGTTCGAGGGACAGACTAAGACTAAACTTGGTAATGATGAGGTTGCAGCGGCTGTGGATGGAGCTATATCGCAGGCTCTGACAAACTACCTCGAAGAGCACCCCAAGGATGCAAAGGCTATCGTAGATAAGGTTATCCTCGCAGCAACCGCACGCCACGCTGCACGCCACGCAAGGGAACTCGTACAGCGTAAGACTGTGCTTTCGGGCTCGGGACTTCCCGGTAAACTTGCTGATTGCGCAACACGCGACCGCTCGAAAGCGGAGATTTTCTTCGTTGAGGGTGACTCGGCAGGCGGTACTGCAAAGCAGGGGCGTAACCGCGAATTCCAGGCTATTATGCCTCTGAGAGGTAAGATTCTCAACATTGAGAAGGTGCAGGAACACCGTATGTGGGAGAATCAGGAGATAAAGAATATGTTTACCGCTTTGGGTGTGTCGATTGGTACTGAGGAAGATAGCAATGCTCTGAATATGGAGAAGTTGCGTTATGATAAGATTATTATCATGACCGATGCGGATGTGGACGGAAGCCACATTGCAACGCTTATGTTGACCTTCTTCTTCCGCAAGATGAAACCCCTCATTGAGCAGGGACACGTTTATATCGCGATGCCACCCTTGTATCTCGTCAAGAAGGACAATGTTAAACACTATTGCTGGACTGATGAGGAGAGAGCGCAGATAACTGCCGAACTCGGTACTAAGGGCGTGACCGTGCAACGCTATAAAGGTCTTGGTGAGATGAATGAACATCAGTTGTGGGAGACCACTATGGATCCTGCAACCCGCATCTTAAAGCAGGTAACCATCGAGAACGCTGCTGAGGCAGACCGTATCTTCTCTATGCTTATGGGCGATGAGGTAGGTCCTCGCCGTGAGTTTATAGAGAAGCACGCGAAGTATGCTAATATCGACGCTTAATAGCTGCAAGCACATCTCGTGGGCGATTTCTGCGTTACGCTTTTGATTTTGCTTCCTCATTTACGCAGAGTAAACTGCGGAGCAAAATCAAAACCAAGCCTTTTCCTCGCCTCACGATATGCACTTGTAAGGAAATTGACAATTGAAAACTATGGGTGCGAGATATTATATATGCACCGAAACTTTCAACTCTCAACTTTCAGCTTTCAACTGACAAATCGAAAACCCAAACAATATGAACGTAACAATCATTGGAGTTGCAGGCGGTACCGGTAGTGGCAAGAGTACGCTTGTAAAGCGATTGCAGGAGGCATTCGTAAATGACGATGTGGCAACGCTGTGCCACGACTACTACTACAAGTCGTTCCCCAATCTGACCTACGAGGAACGTTGTAAACTTAACTACGACCATCCTCAGGCATTTGATACTGATATGTTGGTCGAGCATATTAAGGCACTCAAAAGCGGTGTGGCAATTGAGCACCCCGTCTACTCGTTTGTGGAGCACAACCGAACCGAAGAGAAAGTGCCTGTGAAACCTTCGAAGGTTATTATTGTGGACGGCATCCTCATCTTCGAAAACAAGGAGCTGAGGGAATTGATGGATATTAAAGTTTTTGTGGATACCGATGCGGACATCAGGCTCTCGCGTCGTATTTTGAGGGATGTGCAGGAGCGTGGCAGGTCGATGGAGTCGGTCATCTCGCAGTATACCACAACGGTGAAACCCATGCACGAGGAGTTTGTAGAACCCTCGAAGAAATATGCCGATGTGATTATCCCCGAGGGAGGTTTCAACTCCGTTGCGGTGTCGATGCTCATCGAGAACATAAAATCGCTTATCAGCCAATAGTGCGGTTGTTAGCGATAGCTCCTGAGTCTGTTTGGCTTGTGTTGAAAGAGTGTGAGAGATGTGAAGAAGCCAAATGTATAACTTAAACAAAAATGATATGTTGGTAATAAGGGAGATTACAAATAGCAAAAGGGATAAGAGGCGTTTTTTTAAGTTCCCCGTTGAACTCTATAAGGATTGCCCCTATTTCGTGCCTTCGCTCTATATGGACGAGAAAAGCGAGTTTGACCCCAAGCAGAATGGCGCTTTTGCCTATGCCGAGTGTAAGATGTGGCTTGCAGAGCGTGATGGCAAGGTTGTAGGTAGGGCAGCGGGAGTGCTCAATAAGGCTTATAACCAGAAGATGAACGTCAAACAGATGCGCTTCACAAGGTTTGACTTTGTAGACGATGCAGAGGTTGTAGATGCTCTCTTCGAGAAGGTTGTAGAGTACGCCAAAGAGTGCGGTATGAACGAGATTATCGGTCCCATTGGTTTCTCGGACTTGGATAAACAGGGCTTGGTAATTGAGGGCTTCGAGGAGGAGGATATGTACGTCACTCCCTATAATTATCCCTACTATGTGCAGCACTTCGAGCGCTTGGGTATGACCAAGAAGGTCGATTGGATGGAGTTCCAGATTACCATCCCCGAGCAGATGAACGAAAGGCTCGATAGGATTGCCGAGATGGCTATCAAACGCTATGGCTATAAGGTGCTGAGGTTTAAGAAGATTACCGACATTAAACCCTATATTATTCCCGCGCTTCAAATTCTCAACGAGGCGTTCGAGAAACTCTTTGGTACGGTTTGGCTTAGTGACAAACAACTCATCGACTTCTCTCAACTGATTTTGCTCGTTGGTAACCCCGACTACGTTTCGGTGGTTACAGATAAGCAGGATAATATCATTGGTTATAGCTTTATGGCACCTTCCATCAGTAAGGCTGTAAGAGAGTCGAAGGGTAAGATTTTACCTTGTGGTATTTTCCGCATTTTCAGGGATTTGAAGAAGAGTAAAACGCTCGATTTTTATAGCATTGGCGTGAAGCCCGAGTACCAGAATAAGGGTGTGAATGCAATTTTGTTGCGCGAGGGTTTGTCTGGTGCCATAAAGAACGGAATGAAGGTTGCTGAGACGGGTCCTGAACTCGAAACCAACGTGGAGGTACAGAGCCAATGGAAGATGTTTGAACACCGTAATCATAAACGTCGTAGATGTTATACTTACTCCTTGCAATAGTCGCAGCATCGACCTATTCGATACTCTTTAAGTTGTTCGCTTGCAGAGATATAGACTCTTTGCAAGCGATTGCTTTCAATTATCTCACAGCCGCACTTTTGGGTATCTCATTCTCGTTTGGTACACTCTATACGGAGGGAGTTGTACTTACGGGAAAGGAGTGGTGGTTGTCGGTTGCTATGGGGGCGATGTTTATGACGGCATTTGTGCTTATGGCACGCAGTACGGCAAAAGTCGGAGTGTCGGTCACTACGGTTGCAGCAAGGGTTGCACTTGTCATCCCTGTTGTGTGTAGTTACCTTCTGTTGCCCGACCAACAAGAGCCTCGCTGGGGTGCTATTGTAGTCATTTTGCTTGCCCTTGTGATGGTTATCTGGCAACAGAAACCTCAAACGAATACCACAGTTAGACCAAAACACAAATTGGTCTCGTTGTTGCTGCCCTTGGGTGTGTTCTTGCTCTTCGGTACCAATAATTTTTGCCTGAAATGGGTGCAGAATGGTATGAGTGCTGAGGGAGGTGCCGAGCAACTCTCGGCAGCCATCTTCCTCTTTGCGGCACTTTTCAGCGGAGCCTACTACTTTGCCGCAAGCCCCCAGAGGAAGTTCTCGTGGAGGGCTATGTTGGGTGGTGTTGCACTTGGTGTGGCAAACTTTTTCACGACCTACTGTATGATTCTGGCACTCGGTGTGATGTCGGGTAGCGTATTTTTCCCCATCTATCACGTCGGTATCGTTGCGCTGGTTGCCACTCTCGGAGTTTTCATCTTTGGCGAGAGGCTCTCGAAAGTGCAGATTGCGGGTTTGGTGGTTGCCGCTTGCGGAATAGTTGCATTTTTCGTGTAGAAATAGTATATTTGTATATAACAAGTTGTTGCCCGCCATAGTGCTATGAGCCGAAACGGAAAGATACTCGAATGGCTTGCTGCCCACAAAGAGGTGTCCCACAAGGAGTTGACGGGACTTATTGGCTCTGCGGATGGCTGGATGCTTGACTACGCCGCAGGACTCGCAAGAGAGATTGTGAGTGAGGTGTATGGTCGCAAGGTCTACCTCAGGGGCTTGGTGGAGATTTCCAATCGCTGTGCTGGTGGCTGCTACTATTGTGGACTGAGGGCAGAGAATAGCAATGTGGCACGTTATACTCTCTCCGAGGGGGAAATGTTGGAGAGTTGCAAGGAGGGCTACCGTTTGGGACTTCGCAGTTTTGTGCTGCAAGGTGGCGAGGTTGTGGGCAATGCCGAGAGCGTGGCAGATGTGGTGCGCAAGATTAAGCAGATGATGCCCGATGTGGCTGTCACCCTCTCGCTTGGCGAACAGAGCGAGGAGGTCTATGCTCTCTGGCGCGAGGCAGGAGCGGACAGATACCTGCTGCGCCACGAAACGGCAACCAAGGAACACTATGCACGCCTGCATCCCGAACGCCAAACATACGAGGGTAGAGTGCGCTGCCTGAGGGTGTTGCGCTCACTCGGCTATCAGGTGGGTGCCGGCTTTATGGTCGGCTCGCCCTACCAGAGAGAGGATGAACTCGCCCGCGATGTGGAGTTTTTGTTGGAGTTGCGCCCCGAGATGGTGGGAATAGGTCCCTTTATACCACAGAGCAACACCCCCTTTGCCAATATGAAGAGGGGCAGTGTGGAGCAGACTCTGTTGATGCTCTCGCTTGTGAGGATTGCACTTCCGAAAGTGTTGCTGCCCGCTACAACCGCTTTGGCATCTTCGGACGAGAGTGGTACGGTAAGGGGAGTGCTCGCGGGTGCAAATGTTGTGATGCCTAATATAACCCCTCCCCAATATCGTCCTCACTATGCCATATATGACGGCAAAAAGAGCATAGGCTCGGAGTCGGGCGAGGGATTGAGATTGCTCCAAGAGGAGTTGAACGGCGTGGGCTACACTGCCGCTATGGAACGTGGCGACCACCCCGATTTTGTAAAGAAAGATTAACCGCAAAAAATAGATAAAGATATGTATAACCCAAAGTCCAATGTTGCCGAGGAGTTTATCTCCCATAGCGAGATTCTCGCCACAATGGAGTATGCCGAGGCGAATAAGAACAATAGGGCTCTCATAGAGAGTATTAT
This sequence comes from uncultured Alistipes sp., assembly GCA_937911745.1. Taxonomy (GTDB): domain Bacteria; phylum Bacteroidota; class Bacteroidia; order Bacteroidales; family Rikenellaceae; genus Tidjanibacter. The sequence goes on from CALDPX010000041.1 coordinate 172,411, forward strand.
AAGCAAAGCGGAGGAGTGCAAGGGACTCACGCACCGCGAGGCAGCAGTGCTTGTGGAGTGCGAGGAGCCCGACCTTACGGAGCGTATGTTCGCTCTCGCGAAGGAGATTAAACAGCGTTTCTATGGCAATAGGATTGTGATGTTTGCCCCTTTGTATCTCTCCAACTACTGCGTCAATAGTTGCACCTACTGCCCCTACCATATAGCCAATAAGACCATTCCCCGCCGTAAACTCTCCCAGGAGGAGATTGCCCGTGAGGTGGTGGCGTTGCAGGATATGGGACACAAAAGGCTCGCATTGGAGGCGGGCGAAGACCCACTGCACAACCCATTGGAGTATATTTTGGAGAGCATCAAGACCATCTACTCCATAAAGCACAAGAACGGTGCAATACGCAGGGTTAATGTCAATATCGCTGCCACAACGGTTGAAAACTACCGCAAGTTGAAGGATGCCGGTATAGGTACCTATATATTATTCCAAGAGACCTACCATAAGGAACGCTACGAAAGACTACACCCGCGCGGTCCCAAGAGTAACTATGCTTGGCATACGGAGGCTATGGATAGGGCTATGGAGGGTGGCATTGACGATGTGGGTATCGGAGTGCTCTTTGGCTTGGAGGGCTACCGCTACGACTTTGTGGGCTTATTGATGCACGCTGAACACTTGGAGGCAAGATTTGGTGTAGGTCCTCACACCATAAGCGTTCCGCGCATCTGCCCCGCAGACGATATTGACGTTGCCGACTTCAAAGATGCAGTGCCCGACGAGATTTTCCACAAGATGGTGGCTGTCATCCGCATTGCGGTGCCCTATACGGGAATGATTATCTCCACCCGCGAGAGCCAGGCATCACGCGAAAGGGTGTTGGAGTTGGGTGTGTCGCAACTCAGTGGTGGCTCCAATACGGGTGTGGGAGGCTATGCCGATGGCGACGAGGAGAAGAGCCATCAAACGGCACAATTTGATGTTAGCGACCACCGCACTCTCGATGAGGTTGTCGGGTGGCTGCTCAGGTTGGGCTATGTGCCGAGTTTCTGTACGGCTTGCTACCGTGAGGGACGCACAGGCGATAGGTTTATGTCGCTCGTTAAGAGCGGACAGATTGCCAACTGCTGCCAACCCAATGCTCTAATGACCCTCAAAGAGTACCTTATGGACTACGCTTCGCCCGAAACACTGCGCCTCGGTTTGAAGGTTATTGTCGAGGAGTTGGAGCGTGTGCCCCACCAGAAGGTTAGGCGCATTGCGACCGAAAATCTTGCAAAAATAGAGCATGGCGAGCGTGATTTCCGCTTCTAAGATAATTGTGTAACCAAAACTTACGACAATGAATACGACACCTCAATCCTTGCGCACCCACATCGGCTTTTTTGGTCGCTGTAATGTGGGTAAATCGTCGCTTATCAACGCCATAGCAGGTCAGAGTGTGGCAATAGTGAGTGATGTTGCGGGCACCACCACCGACTCGGTAGTAAAGAGTATGGAGATAGGTGCTTTGGGGGCTTGCGTGCTGATAGATACGGCAGGTATTGACGATAGGAGTTCTCTGGGCGAGATGCGCCGCGAGCAGACTATGCGAGCCGCAGCCAGATGCGATATGGCAGTTGTGGTGTGTGGCTCCGAGGAGGACTATGGACTCGAAAAGGGATTGTTGGAGGAGTTCGCAAAGCGAAAAGTGCCTGTGGTTGTAGTGTTGGGTAAGTGTGATATGATAATCTCACCTGCTGAGCGTGCCCGACAAATTGAGAACGCATTGGGAATCAAACCGCTGCTGGTTAGTGCAACGAATAAAATCGGTGTTGGTGCAGTTGTGGAATCGCTTGTTGCTCAGCATAGCTCAAAGGGTAATCTCCCCGAGAGTATTGTTGGTTCGTTGGTTGGTGCAGGCGATAGGGTGGTGCTTGTTATGCCTCAGGATGCGAGTGCCCCCAAGGGTAGACTTATACTGCCTCAGGTGCAGACCTTGCGCGAGTTGCTCGATAAACACGCTATCCCCACATGCTGCCAGCCCGAAGAGTTGGAGAGTACGCTAAAAGGTCTTGCGGTGGCTCCACGCTTGGTTATTACCGACTCGCAGGTCTTTGGCTATGTTGCCGAGCGGGTGCCCGAGGGAGTCAGCCTTACCTCTTTCTCGGTACTGCTGGCTTGTAGTAAGGGCGATAGGGAGGCTTTTATGGCGGGTGCAAGGGTTATAGACAGCCTTACGGAGCAGTCGCGTGTGCTGATTGCCGAGGCTTGTAGCCACGCGCCACAGACTGAGGATATTGGAAGAGTGAAACTTCCTCGTATGCTGAGACGTAGAGTAGGAGAGGGGTTGCAAGTTGATGTTGTGGGTGGAGCAGACTTCCCCGAGGATTTGACCTCCTATGACCTTGTGATTCACTGTGGTGCTTGTATGTTCACTCGTCGCCACGTTCTCTCACGACTTGCTGTTGCCGAGAGCCAAAGTGTACCTATGACCAACTATGGCTTCGCAATCGCCCATTTGCAGGGTATTTTGGATAGGGTAGTTATGCCCGAGTAATTTGGAAAGTACTATAATACTTCTATATATGAAACTCAAACGCTTCTATTTGTTGATGTGTGTAGTTGCGGCTACATTGTTCGCAATGCCACTTACCTCTTGCGAGGAACAAGCCCCCGAGGAGGATGTAATCGAAACTCCCGAGGACCCCGAGAACCCTGAAAATCCTGAGGACCCCGAGAATCCAGAGAACCCTGAAAATCCTGAGGACCCCGAGAATCCTGAGAACCCCGAAAATCCTGAGGACCCTGAGAATCCTGAGGATCCTGAGAATCCCGAGGACCCCGAGAACCCTGAGAACCCTGAGAATCCAGAGAACCCTGAAAATCCTGAGCCCGAGAATCCTCCCGTAGTGGGCGATGTACCTTTGGATGCTCTGATTGGCTATGGCGAGAATACTACCGGTGGAGAGGGTGGCACAGTGCACCACTTCAATAGTGGTACTGCCTTCCGCGATTGGCTCAAACTGCGCGAAAAGAACAAGAGCAGCGAGCCCGCAGTGGTGTGGCTGAGTGGCACCTTCACAAAGAGTGATGGCAGGGATACGGGTAGCCCCTGGTTTGACATCAAGCGTACCTCCAACATCACCATCTATGGTACCAACGACTTCCGTATGCAGAATGTGGGCTTCTTCCTCAACGAGGCAAGCAACATCATCATCCGCAACGTCTATATCGTTCAGCCCAAGGCGGACAATGGTGCCGATGGTATCTCTATGCAGGAGAGCCACAACGTGTGGGTGGACCACTGCACCTTCGAGAGTGTCAATCAGACCAAAGACTACGAGGACGGCTCGTGCGATGTGACACACGAGACCTATGGCGTTACGATTTCGTGGTGCCACTATATCAAGAGCCAAAAGAGTAGCCTTGTGGGGCACTCTAATAGTGCTACGGCGGATAAGGGCATTACTATCACAATGCACCACAATTGGTTCGACCATAGCAACTCGCGCCACCCGAGGGTTAGATTTGGTAAGGCGCACGTTTTCAACAACTTCTACGATAACGTATCGACCTATGGAGTGGGTAGTGCTTATGGTGCAATGGTACTTGTGGAGCACAACTCATTTGATGGTGTGAGGCTGCCGATAGACATCTGCACCTACCCCGCAAAACCAAGCGGCAGTAAGTGGGTATCGAACCTTACGGGTAGCGTGGCGGGCTTTGCCTACGCTCTGGATAACTACTACACGAATATCCCAGCCGATGCTTCCGACCCCTATCCGTTCACAAATGTGGAATATACCTCCTATGGTGGCTCCACGATTGCTGAGCCCTACACTTATGCAGACTTTAAGCCCTCCTACCACTACGTTGTTGACGCTGCCGAGGAGGTTGCCGATATTGTCAAGAGCGGTGCGGGTGTAGGCAGACTTTCGGGTTATGCGGAGGCTCCTGTGGCTGTCGATAATGGCGGTATGAGTTCGGGCGATGGTGGCGATGATGGCTCCGGCGACGATAATACGGGCGAGGGCGGCAACGAGGGCGGCACTACCGAGCCCGAAGAGCCCGCAGGAAGCGAAATTGGCAATGGATGGACTCTTATGTCTGTCGGCGACTCGAATGCTACGGGCTCTATGACCGAAGACGGTACACTTACCCTTACTGCCAATGGTAAGTTCGAGAGTGGCAACCAAAAATTCGGATTCGTATGGCGCAAGATTGCGGGCGACTTTACGGCTACGGTGCGCTTGAAGAGTTACTCCTCAGACAAGGACGGCAACCAGAGTGCTGCGTGTCTGATGCTGAATGTAAACCCCGAGGCGAGCGGTACGGATATGCTCTACATGACTTCGGGCGTGACACTCTCGGAGTATTATAGCCACTACCGCTTGGCAGTCGGCAACTCCGGCAAAAAGTCGGGTGGTGCTCGCGCTGATGCAGGCGAGGTGGTGCTTCGCCTTACGAGGGTGGGGGATAAGGTTACTGCCTCCTACTCGACAGATGGCGTGACATTTACGGACGTTAAGAGCGACACGTTCGCTGCTACTCTTCCCGAGGAGGTTTATGTGGGCTTGGCTGTGTCGAGCGGCAATAACACGAATACTGCTACGGCAACCTTTGCGGACTGGGTAGTCGAAAACTAAAAACTACATACAGCGGGTGCTTTTTGTAGCAAAATTTGAGGAGCGAGTCCCTTGCATAGATTTATCATGCTGAGGACTCGCTCCTTATTTTGACTCAAACAACATCCGTTCTATTCGTTATTATGTCTAACGTCTAACGTCTAACGTCTAACGTCAATAGTCCTAAGGCTTATAAGGCACATAGGGATTGTGGGAGATATGGGAAAATTTTCAATTCTCAATTTTCGCAAATGCGAGTAAGCGAGGGCAGAGAAAACAAGTTTTCTATGCCGAGCGGGAGCATTTTAGACGAAAAAACATTTTTTTCGTCAATTTTCAATTCTCCAAAATCTCTTTCACTTCGCCCTCGACTTTTGCAAGACGTGCACGGCAGAGTTTGATGAGTTCGGTGGCTCGGGTGACCTTCGTTGCGAGTGTGTCGATATCCGAAGTGCCGCCTTCGATGGAGTGCAATATCTCCTCCAATTCGCCCAGAGCCTCGCTGTAACTTAATTCCTTATTATCCATAGTCTTGTGTCGTTTGTTCTATTAGTTTTTGTATTGTGTTACCGTAGCCTCTACGCTACCTTTTGCCAGTGCAATTTCTATTGTGTCGCCTTCGTGGAGTAGGGAGGCGTCACTCACCGACTTGCCACCGCTTCTTACAAGCGCAAAGCCCATATTCAGGATTCTCTCGGGCGAGGCTGCCAACACCTTAGCCTCCAAAGTGGCGAGTTTGCTCGTGTGGTCGGCAAAGGTGCGCTCCGTAGCGTGAGCGAGGCGCATCTGGGCACGCTCCAACTGTAAGCCGAGTGAGCCCAAGAGTCGCTGAGTGCCCGCTTGTAGTTTTGTTCCGCAGAGCACAAGGCGGTTGTTGTGTGTCGAAAGCATCGCTCCTGCTGTCTGCCCTATGCGCTCGTAGAGGTTCTCGACCTCAGCCACATAGCCCTCTATGCGCCCAACAAGGTAGTCGGCAACGGCTGTGGGGGTTTTGAGCGATTCGGCAGCGACCATATCAGCCACCGAGGTGTCCTTGTCGTGACCAATACCCGTCAGTACGGGCAACGGAAATTGTGCAATATGCGAGCAGAGAGTGTAGGAGTTGAAACACGCAAGGTCGCTCTGCGAGCCGCCACCCCTAAGCAGTGCCACGCAGTCGAACTCCTCCTCACGCTCGGCAACCTCGCCCAAAGCCGCAATGATGGACTCCTCGGCTGCTGCGCCCTGCACGATAGCCTCAAAGAGGGTGTGCTCGATGTGGTAGGGCGACTCGGCAAGGTGGCGCAGGAAGTCCTGCAAGCCCGCAGCCGTAGCCGAAGAGATTACTGCCACACGCTGGAATAGGGGAGGACGGGCAAGTTGATGGTTGAGATCTATAACTCCATCGGCTGTGAGTGCTGCAATGACCTCACGCCTGCGTTTTTCGTTCTCGCCAAGGGTGTACGAGGGGTCTATGTCGCTCACAACGAGCGACAACCCATACGCCTCGTGGAACGAAACACTCACCTTCAAGAGCACCTTCATACCTGCTGCCAAGGGTGTGCCCGTAGCCGCACGGAAATAACTCTCTATGGCACCCCAACGGCTACGCCAGATGGCTGCCGAGGCTTTGGCTTTGGGTGTGCCTTCCCTCTCGCCCTTCTCGATGAGTTCGAGGTAGCAGTGCCCCGAATAGCGGTTTTCCTTCAACTCGCCAATCTCGGCACATATCCACACGCCCAGCGGAAACCGCTCGGCAAGCGCAATTTTCACGCCCGCGAGCAATTCCGAGAGAGTTATGTGTTTTTCGGTAGGCATAGAGTGTGTTGCTTACTTATTCGAGTGGCTAAAATTGTGTGAAATCTGTACCGTTGTGGGTGCCGTACTTATGACCCGTAGTGGGGGATTGGAATACTCGGCTCCAACCATCGCAGGCGGTAACTTCCTGCACCTCTTCGCCATTGATGACCATACCGCCACTGCGTCTGCCCCTAAGGGATATGGGGTTGAGCATTGAGCCTATGCCAACAAGTGCCACAATCGCAACAATAATCAGCATCGCAATCAGCGCACCAAGCAACTTGAAGAGCGCCTCGGCAGTGATGAGGTAGAAGAGGGGGAAGAAGATGAACAAAATAGCCCACCCGTTGCCCTTGCACAAGCCCCAAATTGCGTTGAACAATGAGGCTACGCCAACGATAATACCAATAACCAAAAGGAATTCGAAACTCTCCAAGAAGTATGCTAATGCGGTGCCAGCGTAGGCTACTACTGCAATTGCGAGATTGACAACGACCGACACGGTGTCGTCTTTCGCCTTTGTGTGGTGCGCAAGGAAGTGTCCCATAGAGGGTGGCAGAACAACTGCACCAATGATGAGGGCAAAAGTGAGCACCAATCGCAGGCAGAAACTAAGGAAGTTCCACAGCCACTCCCAGTCGTTATAGAGCCAATCCCACTTCAAGAAATCCACATATCCACCGCCCAACACAAGGTAGTTGATAAACTCCAAACCCATTGTAAGAATGAACACTATCAGGGTGGGGAGCATCGCCTTGTGGTTGAAACGGGTGTCGTTCTTAACATCAGCAGCCCAAGTCAACAGACCGCCCATAGTCAGCATAAATATCAGCAGCAGTAGCGTTGTCAGTGCGGGCGAGCACTGGAAGTGGAAATGAGAGTCCTGCAACTCGTCGGCAAGGTCGCAGAGTATCATCGCACTGTCCATTGTGATATCCTCGCTGTGATTCCAATGTGCTCTGTATCTGAGTTTTTGGCGGAACACGAAGTCGTTATCCACAAAGTGGGTGAGGTCTGGATTGTGTATGCCAGTACCATCGGAAAAACCGACTTTTGCCATATCGGTATCCCCAACCTTGACGTCGTAGAGGAAGCAGGGAGTGCCAGACTCCACCTGCTTGACTACCGCTGCATCTTCGCTGACGGACTTGTAGAGGGGAATCTCTCCACCCGTCTCGTTGTTGTAGAGAATGTACTTATTGACGGTATTGGTGCAACTGCAAAAGAGGGCGGAGCACAATAGCACACCCAATATTGCGATACGACTAAACGTTGTTTTCATACGCTGATTTGGTTTGATTTTGCTGTATTTATTCACAAATATAACTCTTTTTTTGATAAGAATGCGAATTGTGTGGCTAAATTGGAGGTATTATTCCCGCTCGATATTTGAACAAATCCCCAAAAAATCATATCTTTGCGCCCAAAGTAGAAAAAATTATGGTAGATAACGCAATACTTAACCGCCTTGACGGTCTGAAAATTAAATTCGAGGAGATGGGTCAGCAGATGACCGACCCCGAAGTAATTGCCGATATGAAACGCTTTGTGCAACTCAACAAGGAGTACAGAGAGTTGGAGCCCCTGGTGATTGCGGCAGACAAGTTCAAAAAGACTCTCGCAAACCTTGCCGATGCAAAGGACATCCTCGCCAACGAGAAAGACGAGGATATGCGCGAAATGGCACGCGAAGAGGTGGCAGAGCTCGAACCTCTGGCAGCACAGCTCGAAGAGGAGATTAAAATCCTGCTCATCCCCAAGGATCCCCAAGATAGCAAGAACGCTATTGTGGAGATTCGTGGCGGTACGGGTGGTGACGAGGCAGCACTCTTTGCGGGCGACCTCTTGCGTATGTATATGAAATACATCGAGAGCAAGGGTTGGCGCTACGAAATCAACTCCTTCTCGGAGGGTGCCGCAGGTGGCTACAAAGAGGTTGTGATGAAGGTTACGGGCGATGGTGTCTATGGCACCTTGAAGTACGAGAGTGGTGTGCACCGTGTACAGCGCGTACCCGCAACCGAGACTCAGGGTCGAATCCACACCTCGGCAGCAACTGTCGCTGTCCTCCCCGAGGCAGACGAGTTCGATGTGGAAATCTCGATGAACGACATCCGCAAGGATACCTATTGCGCAAGCGGTCCCGGTGGTCAGTGTGTGAACACCACCTACTCGGCAGTGCGCCTTACCCACATCCCTACGGGTATTGTCGTGCAGTGTCAGGACCAGAAGTCGCAACTCAAAAACTTCGACAAAGCACTCGAAGAGTTGCGTACCCGTATCTTCAACTTGGAGTACGCAAAGTATATGGACGAGATAGCCTCCAAACGCAAAACAATGGTTTCGACAGGCGATAGGAGTGCCAAAATTCGCACCTACAACTATCCTCAGGGACGTATTACCGACCACCGTATCAACTACACCATCTACAACCTGCCCGCCTTTATGAATGGCGACATTCAGGATTGCATCGACCAGTTGATTGTGGCGGAGAATGCGGAGAGATTGAAAGAGTCCGAACTCGGGTAAAAATGCATATAACGAGCATCTGCTGCGTTATACTTCGATAAGCGGAGTTCCTCATTTACGAAGAGTAAACTGCGGACTCCGCTTTCTCGTATGCCTTGCATCTATCTCGTTCTATGCATTTTTTTTGTGGTGTTTGAGGAACTCTTTATCCCTCCCCTAAGTTAGGGGTGGGTCCGCAAAGCGGGGGAGAGGTCTGTTTTTGTCTAACGTCTAACGTCTAACGTCAATAGTCCTAAGGCTTATAGGGCTTTAATGCCCTTAATGCCCTTAATGCCCTAATCTCTCGTCATTAAGCCCTTTTACCTCCTTAATTTCCCTAAATAATTTATCATCTTTCAACAATTTTTTGTACATTTGTAGGTTGGTAAAGATGTAAAATGGATAAAAATGCTCCAATAGGAATTTTTGACTCAGGAATGGGTGGATTGTCGGTATGGCGCGAGGTGCGAAACCTTCTGCCTGAGGAGTCTATTATATACCTTGCCGATGGCAAAAACTGCCCCTACGGAGAGCGTCCGAGAGAAGAGATTGCTACACTCACGAGGCGTGCTGTGGTGGAACTCTTGGCACGAGGTGTGAAGATGGTGGTTGTGGCGTGCAATACAGCTACCGCAGTCGCCATCGACTCGTTGCGAGAGGAGTTCGACATCCCATTTGTGGGTATGGAACCCGCGGTCAAACCTGCGGCACTCGCCACCCGAAGCGGTACAATAGGAATTCTTGCCACCCGAGCCTCTTTGCGGGGCGAACTTTTCCGTACTACCTCGGCAAAGTATGCCCATAATGTAAGAGTGCTCGAAGCGGTAGGAGAGGGCTTTGTGGAGGCTGTTGAGCAGGGACGAGAGAATGATTTGGCAACGCTCGCGATGGTGCGAGAGGTGTTGGAGCCCCTTATCGAAGAGGGTGCTGACCAAATTGTCTTAGGTTGTACTCACTATCCATTCTTGGAGTCGGCTTTGAGCCAAGTTATTGCTGAGAGAGATGTCACGCTTGTTAATCCTGCGCCCGCTGTGGCTCGCAGGGTGGAGTGGATATTGGACAACGATGGAATGAGAGCCTGCAAGGGACACAAGGCAGAGTATTCTTTTGTGACCTTTGGTGGCGATAACTATCTGGCTCGTATTACCGACAAGGCTATGCAGATAGCTCAGCACGAATAGTAGAAAAAGCGAAATAGAGAACCCCTATATAACCCCAAACCACTATGGCAACAAAGAAAAACGGCAAGACTACCACAACGCTCTCTGCTAATGGTAGGCAACGCAAGGAAGAGGTAAAACAGCAAGAGCCCAAACGCCCTTTGAAGGAGCGACTGATGCTGAGTGAAAATCAGCGTTGGGTAATATGTTTCATCCTCTTTTTTGTGTCAGCCTTTGTGACTCTTTCGATAGTGTCGCACTACTTCTCGTGGCAGGCAGACCAGGTGAGAGTCAAAGGTATGCCCGTTAGCAATAGTGGTGGCTCGTGGGGATTGGGCATTGCCAACCTGCTGGTGGGAGAGAGCTTTGGTATCTTTGCTCTGTGTATTCCTATTGCGGGTTTTCTGCTCTCGCTGAGGGTACATCGTGGCGAGAGTGGCTATGTGGGCAGGGTGCTGAAAGTGCTTGCAATGGTTATGATTTTGGGTAGTGTGACCTTTGGCTTTGTGACGGGTGCTGATGGCGCTTTCGGCTCGGGTCTTGGCGGAAAGATGGGTATTGATGTGGCACGATGGGCTACCACATATATAGGTCGCTTTGGCTTGGGGCTGTTGCTCTTTATGTGCTGGGTGCTGGTGGCAGTATATATCAATAGCAGCCGCACCATCGAGGCTGTGAGTAGCCTCGGAAAACGCATTGCCGCACTCTTTAAGTCACGCCCACGCACTGCCGAAGAGGAAACAGAAGAGGATGAAAGAGTTGTCGCAGACTATGGCGATGAAGAGGATGTGGACGTGCTCTCGGAGGATGATGATGACTACTCCAAGGAGGATATAGCCGAGGAGGATGACGACTTGGAGATAATCGTACCCGAGGAGGAAGAAACCGTCATTGAGGAGGAACTAACAACAGAGGAAAGCGCTGATAATGTTGAGGTTATAGATGATGACCTCGTGGAGGTTGGAGAGAGTGTTGAGGCAACCGCCCAGCCCACCCCTATGCCAGCAGTCGCCAATAATAGCATAGACGAGGATTTCGAGATTATAGACAATACGGTTGAGGGTATGAAAGGACTGCCCAAACCCACCTCTACGACCGAGGAGATGACAATCGGCACGGGGGGCGTGGTGGAGACTGCCGAGGACGGCACCTCGCAAGTTATTGTGAGTGAACACAACGACGAGGAGGCAGGCAAAATAGGTACTCTCTATGACCCCACTAAGGAACTCTCCAAATTCCAGCGTCCACCGGTGGAAATACTCGAAAAATATGACGAGGAGGCGGTGCAGTTCTCCACCGAGGAGATAAACGAGAATAAAACCCTCATCAAGCAGACTCTGGACTCTTTTGGTGTGAAAATCAAGAAGATTACCGCTACCATAGGTCCAACGGTAACGCTCTACGAGATAGAGCCCGAGATGGGCGTAAAGGTGGCTCGCATCAAGTCGCTCGAAGATGATATTGCCATATCACTCAAAGCGATGAGTATACGCCTTATCATCCCTATGCCGGGTAGGGGTACTATCGGTATAGAGATTCCCAACCGCACACGCCGCACGGTGTCGATGTACTCTGTGATGAAGTCTAAGAAGTTCCAAGAGAGCAAGGCTGCACTCCCTGTTGTGATTGGCAAGACCATCCAGAACGAAACCTTCGTATTTGACCTTGCCGAGATGCCCCATATGATTGTGGCGGGTGCTACGGGTCAGGGTAAGTCGGTAGGTCTGAATGCTATCATCGCTTCACTTATCTACAAAAAACACCCCGCCGAGCTGAAATTTGTGATGGTCGACCCCAAGAAGGTTGAACTCTCGCTCTATGCCAAACTCGAAAAGCACTACTTGGCGAAGATGGAGAGCGAAGAGGATGCAATACTTACCGATACCCAAAAGGTTGTTTATACGCTCAACTCGCTCTGCAACGAGATGGAGGAGAGGTATAAACTCCTCCGCGCTGCGGGTGTGAAGAGAATTGACGCCTATAACCAGAAGTTCTTGGAGCGCAAACTCCATCCCAAATATGGTCACCGCTACTTGCCCTACCTTGTGGTCGTTATTGACGAGTTTGCCGATATGATTATGACGGCAGGCAAGGAGGTCGAAACACCCATCGTAAGGCTTGGACAGTTGGCTCGTGCAATCGGTATTCACCTGATTATTGCCACCCAGCGTCCCGATGCTAAGGTTATTACGGGTCTTATCAGTGCCAACTGCCCCTCGCGTATTGCCTTCAAGGTTACCAACCGCATCAACTCACAGATTATCTTGGGTGGTACTGGTGCCGAGAAACTTATCGGCAAGGGCGATATGCTGGTGCAGATTAATGGTGCCGAAACCCGTTTGCAGTGCGCTTTCATAGACACTCCCGAAATTGAGCGCATAACCGACTTTGTGGCACGTCAGAGGGGTTATGAGTCGGCATACCTGCTACCCGACTATGTGCCCGAAGATGGCGGTGCGGGAGAGCCTAAGGAGGAAGTGGGCGATTTGGATAGTATGTTCGATGAGGTCGCACGCTTTGTTGTAGCCAATCAGCAGGGCTCCACATCGTTCATACAGCGCAAGTTCAAGATTGGCTACAACCGCGCAGGACGTATTATGGACCAATTGGAGGCTTTCGGTATTGTGGGCAAGAGCGAGGGTAGCAAGCCCCGCGAAGTGCTTATCTCCGACCCCGCATCGTTGGAGAGGACTTTGAACGACATTTTCATTGAGAATCTATGAGGAAGTTAGTAATACTTTTTGCCGCGGTGCTGAGTGCTATGGCGGGTTATTCGCAGAATGGCTCAGAGGTGCTTGGTGCTATGGCTGAGAAGATTGGCGCGATGGGGACCTATCGCATTGATTTTGAGTTGGAAATACCCTCGGCAACCGCCACGTCTATCGGTTATTGTTTGGTGGACGGCGAGAGGTATGTGATAGCCATTGAGGATATGAGTCAGGGCTCAGATGGTACGGTCGTGTGGGCTGTGAACACCACAAGTCAAGAGATTACGCTCGATGAACCACGCCCCCAAAGCCGCTCGCTCTTCGATAACCCGACAAAGGCTTTCGACTTTGCCGAAGAACTCTTCGTTGTGGAGAGTGCCGAGAGTCAGGCACAGGGCGTGTGGAGTCTTTCGTTGCTTCCACAGAAGGGTGTTCTTGATGGAATAGAGAGAGTTGAGGTGTTGGTGGATAGTAAGAGCAATCTGCCAATAAGACTCGGTTACGATATGGCTGGTGTGGGGCTTGTGGTGAAGATCCGCTCCTTGGTGCCCGCAGAGTTCTCCGACAAGGAGTTTGCAGTACCCTCGGTGGAGGGATTTGAAGTGATAGATTTTCGTTAGTGAGCAAGGAGCCGATAAAGTGCCTCCGAGCCACAATTATTACCCCTTGTTTTGCGTTTTTAACTCGCAAGGGTTATATTTGCGCCTGCGAATGAAAAGAGTAAGAATTTACATAACGACTTTGGTGCTTGCAATGGGTGTTGCGGGCTGTGAGTTGCTCAACCACGACGAAGAGGTCGCAAGGGTGGGTGAGAGCCGTCTGCTACGTTCGGAATTGGATGTGGCAACCAAGGGATATGTGGGCGAAGATAGCCTTTGTGTGGCAAATAACTACATAGACCAATGGGTCAAGCGTCAGGTAAAACGCCAAGAAGCAGAGCGAGTTCTCGCGACAGAGATGGGCGATGTGGAAAGGCTTGTAGAGGAGTATCGCCTTTCGCTCCTTACTAACCGTCTTGAACAGCGTTATCTTGCAGGTAGGCTCGATACGCTCATCACCGACAGTATGGTTGAGAGTTACTTCGCTGAGCATAGGAAGGATTTTGTGATGGATAGAACTATCCTCAAAGGACGCATCGTAAGACTTCCCGACAACTATCGCCAGTCGGTCAAACTCTTCAAACTCATGGGTTCGAGCAGTAAGGAAAAACAACAAGATTTCCTCGATTTGTGCACCAAGAATAACTTTGAGTTGCATACCTTTGAGCAGTGGGTTGATTTTGGCGAGTTTCTCTCTTACCTGCCTGTACGCAAGGGGAAAAACTATGACTATATCCTATCGGGCGACGAGATTCGCGAAATGGCGGATGTTGACAGTAAGTACTTTATCGAGATAAGAGAGGTTGTGCGCAAGGGCGAACCGGCGCCTTTCGAGAGAGTCGAAGATATGGTGCGTCGATTGCTCTACAACCGCAGCAGAGCAGAGATTGTCGGACAATATAACGATAGTCTATACAATGCTGCGTTGCTCGAAGGTAAAATCCGAATTAAAAACAAAGAATAAAAAGTTGAAACAGCAAGATATGAAGAGAAGAATTTTGATAGCCATAGTGGCACTCGTGGCAGGTTTGGGCGCAAAGGCTCAGACTGTTGTGGCGGATAAGGTGGTCGCTGTTGTGGGCAACTCCGCGATTCTCTATTCGGAGGTGGTGGATTATAGCAAGCAGATTGTGGCCCAGCGTAAAGAGAGGGGTTATACATCCGACCGAGATCCTATGAGTGAGTCGCTCGAAGGGCTACTGATGCAGAAACTGCTCTACAATCAGGCTTTGATAGACTCCATCGAGATTAACACCTCGATGGTGTCGGAGAATGTTGAGAAGAGGGTGGAGGCAATGATTGCCGAGGTGGGTTCCATCGCGGCCCTCGAAGCAGATGCAGGTAAACCCATCTTTGAGATTAAGGCAGATATGCGCCGTATGGCAGAGGAGGGACAGTATGCGCAGATGATGCAGAATACAATTATGCAGGGTGTGAATATAACTCCCGGAGAGGTGGAACACTACTACCACTCGTTGCGAACCGATATGCTTCCTATTGTTCCCGAACAGTATGTCTATGCTCAGATTACCAAAATGCCATCTTCGACCACACAAGCCAAACAGCGTACTCGTGAGCGTTTGTTGGAGATGAGAGAGAGGGTTATCAATGGTTCGAGGTTCGACATGCTGGCGAGGATGTACTCTATGGATCCGGGTAGCGCATTGCAAGGTGGTGAGATGGACTATACGCCACTTGCGAACTTCGAAAAACCATTTGCCGAGGCGTTGGGTAAGTTGCAGCCCAATCAGATTTCGGGTGTTGTGGAGACAGTCTACGGCTACCATATCATCCAACTTATCGACAAAAAGGGCGAGGAGTATAAGTGTCGCCACATTCTGTTGCGTCCTACATTTACGGACTACGAATTGGCAGATGACTTGAAGATGCTCGATAGCCTGCGCACCGAGATTGCCGAGGGACGTATGACCTTCGAGCAGGCTGCTTTGAAGCACTCCGACGATAAATACTCCAAACAGAATGGCGGTTTGGTTACTAATCACGAACTTTTGGAGGTCTATGGTGCAAATGACACGAGTTATTCGCGTACTGCCTTCTATAAGGAGGACTTAGGACGCGACTATACCTACATGCGTGGATTGAAGGTGGGCGAAATGTCTCAACCCTTCCAGAGTAGCGATATGAGAGGTAATACGCTCACAAAACTCATCAAACTGCTCGACATCATTCCTGCGCACACCGCAAGCCTCTCGAATGATTATCTGCAAATCGAGCAGATCGCACTCCAACACAAACAGCAGGTGGAGTTCGAAAAGTGGCTCAATAAGAAAATCTCTATGATGTATGTGCGCATAGACCCAATGATGGATACGTCGGAGTTTGAGAATAAGAATTGGATTAAGTAAGCAGGGGTGAGAAGAGCATTTTACATACTATTGGCGTTTGCGACTATGCTTGTGTGCGGAGGTCCGGATGCCTCGGCGCAGACCAAAAAACGCAATGCCGAGGGTAAAGAACTTACACCCGTTGATATCAAGTCTAAGCGTACACGACCTGTGCCTGTTGGCGATTCTACAGGTTATGCACTCACGGGCGATGTTGTGCTCTATCACAATGGAGCAGTCATTACATGCGATAGTGTGGTGCGTTATAGCGAGAACGCTATGAGTTGCTTCGGCAATGTGATAATTAATAAGGAGGATACCTTCATCTACGGCGATATGGCAGAGTATAGCCGTGCTGAGGGCGAGGCGAGAGTCTATTCGCCACTCATTAAGGTGAGAAATGAGAAGGCTACGCTCTATACGTATAATCTTGTCTTCAACACTGCCGAGAACATTGGTAGATTCTATGGCGGTGGTACCTTCTCCAACGGCGATAACCTTATGGAGTCCGAGAGAGGATATTTCTATGCCGATTTGGATGAGATGGTTGGTGTGGATAATGTTGAGATGCAGAACGACACCTACCAGATGAAGTCCGATTCGGTGAACTACAACTCCGAGAGTGAGATTGCCAAATACTTTACTCGCAGTGTGACTTGGAAAGAGGATGGCGAGATTCTCTCCTCCGACGAGGGCGAGTACCACAACAAGGAACAACGATATATCTTTCGTAACAATGCCTATGTTTTGAGTGGCGAAAGGGAGATGTGGGCGGATACGGTGGACTATCACGAAATGGTGCAATTCATCGAACTCAAACACAATGCGCAGATTCGTGACGAGGAGCATAAAAGCATTATATTTGGCGATTACGGTAATTATAGTCACCAAACGGGCGATACGTTCTTGACTCAAAATCCCGCATATGTATCCTATGGCGACAGTGATGGCGACGGCACAAACGATACTATCTACATGCGCTCCGACTCGATGTTTGTCTACCTCATAGATTCGCTCGGTTATTGTACCCTCACACGTCCGGATTCGGCAACACTCGCTGCCGAACAAGCGGCGAAGTTGCAAGCAATAATAGATAAGCGCATAGCAGATAGCCTTGCAATCGTGCAAGCAGAGAGGAAGAAATTTGTTGCTGATAGCCTTGCAAATGCCAAAGAGGAGGCCCGCAAGGATTTGCTTGATAGCCTCTTCACGCTCCGAGCATCGTTCCAAATGGTCGAAGGTGACGATAGCCTTAGGGTGGTGGCGCATAGGGTGGATTCTATGATAGAGAGCCTGCAAAAACCCCCTGTGGATTCTACGGCTATGGTACAAATGGTTGACTCTCTTGCAAGGGATAGTGTTGCAGTGTCGCTCGATAGTCTTACTATGACCACCGACTCACTCGCTACGGATACGATGGCTAAGAAGAACGGTTCGGATCGTATTATGCTCGGACTGAGGAATGTGAAGGTCTTCCGCAACGATTTTCAGGGTATTTGCGACTCTATGTTGATGTTTTCGGCAGACTCCACCGCACAATTACATCACAATAGCGTAATGTGGAATGACCTCAATCAAATAACCAGCGAGAGGGCAGACGTCTATACCCGTAACCAAAAACCCTACAAAGTGCTCTTTTCGGAGGGTAAGCCAATTATGAGTTCCGAGATCGACACCACACGCTACAATCAGGTGGCAGGTAAGACCATAGAGGCACTGTTTGAGGATGGCGTGATGTATCGCACCGACATAAAGGGTAATGCGCAGACCTACTACTATATGGTCGATGATGCGGATGGCGCGCTGATGGGATTCCTTGTTGCCGAGAGTGCCGATATGACGTTCTATATTGTGGATAATACGGTCGATGGCATTATGTATCGTGGTGACCCTGTATACACCATCTACCCGATGACCAAGATACCTGCCGACCAACCACAGCGTATGCCCGATTTTGTGTGGTATATTGCCGATAGACCTACGGCTGCTATAATAATCGGAGATTGGTTGATTAATCCTTCTGAACGCAAGCGCTATGAGGCAATGAAACGTCCGCTCTTCCCCATAACCTACTCCATAGAACGCGAAAAAGAGGTGCTCTTGGAGCGTGGTGGCTGGGCAGACCGCACAGACGATATCTCGGACCTTGCAAAGGACTTCATAGAGCGAGTTAAGGACAAGTAAAATTCAGTAATACAATAAACTAATACACAACAAAACAAAGGTATGAAACTTAGGGATATTTTGGCAATTTCGGGCGAGCCCGGTCTGTATAACTACATCGCAAGCAGCCGCAATGGTGTCATCGCCGAGAGCCTTGTGGATGGCAAACGCAAGAACTTCTCGGGTACCCATTCGAGGGTTAGTTCGTTGGCAGAGATTAGCATCTTTACCGAGGATGAGGATGTGGCTTTGGCAGACGTACTCACTTCGCTCTTTGAGCACACCAAAGGCGAACAGACTCTTTCGCACAAGGCTTCGGAGGCAGAACTGAGGTCTCTCTTTGACGAGGTGCTGCCCAACTACGATAGGGAGCGTTTCCACCTCTCGGATATGAGAAAGTTGGTGCAGTGGTTCAACTTGCTTGTTAAGGCGGGTATGACCGACTTCTCCATTGAGGAGCCCGAAGAAACAGAGGCAACTGAGGAGTAAAACAAGAGGGTTGAGCAAGTCGCTCAACCCTCTTCTCTTTCCTTTATTAGGCTGTGCCTGAAAAGTGTCAGCCTTAGGTCGTTAGACGTTAGACATTTGACGTTGGACCGTCTAAAACAAAGAGCGCACCATAAGTGCGCCCTTTGTTTTAGAAGTTAATCTCAAATCGGCAGGCGAGCATACTGTAATTTACGCCAGCATCTTTGCCCGCAACAGCAGCGGGGTCGGTTGTGGGTTCGCCCTCGGAGTTCAAGCCAATGTTGAGTTTGCCGTTACCGTTGGCGTACTTATTATTGGTGACATACTGATAGTTGAGCATCATCTTGATGTTGCTGTTAACCCAATAGTTCACGCCCACTGTCCAGCCATTTGCAGCACCGCCACGCACATCCTCGCTATCCAAATCGAGGCGATCGAAGCGTGCGCAAAGTTCCACATCACCCCACGAACGACCGGGAGTTATGCGGGTATATTTAGCACCCCCTGCATCGTAGTTCTGCTTGCCACCAAAGAGCAACACACCCGCCTGAGCATATACGCCCCAGAAACGCTTTGTGGGGCTGTCGGCAACGTGTTCGTTGATATGCACATCATCCCTCAGATAGGCAGCCTCCCAGCGCAAACCCTTGTAGTGACCTGCAAGTTCGGCAGAGTACATCAGCTCGAAATTAACATCGGGAATATAGCCCGTGTCGAGATACTTCTTGCGATTGACTACCGTAGAGTTGCGCGATGAGATGCGCACCGAGCCGTAGCGATTGGGCGAAAGGTCGGCTTTCGGGGTGCGGTAGGATGCAGCAAAGCCGATGTGAAGAGATGCATCTTCGAGTTCGTAGAGAGGGCGCACAACCATCTTACCCGTCAGTGAGTAGCCTGTGCTGTTGCCGAAGTCCTTGTTGTTGTCCTCGACATTGGCGCGTGTTTCGGCACCATCTACGGGCTGTAAGAAGTAACCCGCCGCAGCCCAAAAGAGAGGTACCTCGAATTTTGCCTGCACACCCAAGTGACGCGATGGCGCAAATGCCACAGCCATAGGACGTTCGATAAATTGCAAGTAGCGTGAGGTGGTGTTGCGAGAGATGGAGAAATTCTCCTTGAAGTTACCCACCTGCAACTGCACGTTGCGAATACCGTCAAAACGCATATAGGCGTCTTTGAGCTCCACTACACCATCGGCAAGATCCATATCCAACTCGCCATACCAATCCTTGCGGAACTGTCCCTTGATGGCGAACCTCGCACGGCGTATGCTCGCGCCATTTCCAATTTTGTCCGTGCCATCGGGTGCTCCCCAAAAGACCGCTCCATCGGCTTGTACCCTCACATCGAACCAAATACGATAGTCGGCAGCCTTGTTTTGGAAGACCAAAAAGCCGTCTTGCGACTCGGCACTGAGGGGTACGACACTCACCGTTTGCCCATATTGGTTGGTGTCGGTTGTGTAGGCAGGAGTGGAGGTGCTTTTTAAGGGTGAGGGTGCCTGCCTTGTTTGGTTTTGCGCTGCGAGATTGCTGCTTCCCAGAGCGGCAATCGCAACAAATAGAATAGAGAATAGTTTTCGCATAAGCCAATAATTTTTATGGTTATCGGCTGTGAATGATGCAAAATGCTTGCCGAAAACAGGCTCGCGACTTTCTCACAACACACATCCTCTCACTCCGCTTACCTGCATTTGCCTCAATTTTGAATTTTGAATTTTGAATTTTGAATTTCCATTTGTATTTTTGTGCGCTCGTGTGCCGCAAGGTGCACAAAGAGTGTGCCCGAATGGTGGAATAGGTAGACACGCCGGACTTAAAATCCTGTGGACCGAAAGGTCCGTACCGGTTCGACCCCGGTTTCGGGTACAAAAAAGAGAGGAATGTGAATTCCTCTCTTTTTTTGTGCCTTTTTCGAAGAGTGTTGCCATTTGGCAGAAAAATACTATATTTGTAGCAACATCCTGATAATTACTCAAAAAACCTTATGCGTTATGAAGAAATTTACACTCTTATCGCTACTTTTCATATTCTTCTTCGAGTGTTGCGTTCCTTTTGGGAATGACAATGTAGATCCCAGCGGCGATCAAACAGAACAACCAAGTGGGGGCAACGGCAACTCCAATGAAGATCCCATCACTCAGCCCAACAACGAGATTTGGTATACATCAACCGATGGACAAATTGTCAATCCTCGTGGAACCTCTGATTATGGCGGAGTAAGCATAGTTTCAAACACTTATGAAGATGGCAAAGGTGTGATAACTTTTAATGGGGATGTTACAAGTATAGGATTGAATGCATTTCAGGGTGCCGAAACACTATATAGCATAATAATTCCCAATAGCGTCACTAGTATATCGAGTTATGCATTCAAAGATTGCACTAATCTCACTATTGTAGACACGCAAGATATAACTTCTCTCTCAATTATCTCTAATGTGTTTGAGGGTTGTGTTGGTCTTACGGAGTTTAGAGGCAAAGCTGCATCGGAGGATGGTCGCTGCCTGATTTTTGAAGGAGTTTTGGAATTGTTTGCCCCCGCAGGTCTAACCGAATATGTTGTTCCAGAGGGGGTTGTTGTGGTTCAGGGATTTGCGAATTGCACAAATCTAACTCACGTTACCCTACCTGATGGAGTAATTCGTATTGGCGATTTCAATGGATGCTCAAAGCTCGAAAGCATAAACATTCCTCAAAGCGTCACGATGATATATGAAGAGACGTTTAGTGAGTGCTCCAGCCTCAAAGAGATTGTCATCCCCGAAGGAATTGTACATATTCCCCGTAGATTATTCTACAACTGTAAAAGCCTCGAAAAAGTAACTATTCCAGAGAGTGTTACAAGCATAGGACAGATGGCTTTCGGGGGTTGTGAGAGTTTGAAGAGTATTTATATTCCGAATAATATAACACTAACCGATGGAGATGATTCTCAAATTTTCTATGGTTGTTCAGGTTTAGAGCGCTTTGAGGGTAACTATGCCTCAAAGGATGGTCGTTGCTTGATTATTGACGGCAAGTTGGTTGGTTTTGCATCTGCACGAGTACAGCAATATGAAGTTCCGAGTGAAGTAACTTCTATTGTGAGTGGTGTTTTCAATTTATGCCCCACACTTAACAGCCTTACAATCCCAGCGAGTGTGCAGCAAGTTGGCTTGCCGATAGTGCGTTTTTGTGACAATTTTGAAGCACTATATTTTTTGAGCGGTACCCCACCAACCTCAATGGGACCAGGCACAAACCTGTTCGATTTTAGTCCCATAACTAATAACGTAAGGGCGGCTTATGTACCCAATTTGGAAGCAACCTACAAGTTTAGGGATGCTTTCCCCGATATGGCGGAATATATCTTCCCACGGGGTGCAATTCTCAATAAGATATACTACACCTCGAATACGGGTGAGATTATAGAACCCAACAATTATGACTCACTGATAGTAAGTAATAAATATTATGACGATGGTGGTGTAATAACCTTTAACCAAATTATTAGAGATATTCAACCCCAAGCATTCTTCGCGACAACATTAAGATCTATTGTTATACCCGACAGCGTAGAGTGGATTGGTCACGAGGCGTTTTGGCAATGTGCGTGGCTTACGGAAATAGAATGTCGCCCTATAACACCACCAACCATAGATGGGCTTAGTACATTTACCATCACTGATAGTTTGGATATCTTTGTTGATGATGAGGTGTATGACGATTATGTTTCGGCTTATTTGTGGGGAACTGTATGGAACGCATTTCTTCGTTCAACCTACTACTATTAGGAGTGTTGTGACATTTGCCTGAATGGTTAGTTGCGGGTATCTTTTTTGATACCCGCGATTTTTTTGTGAGGGTATTTTATTTGTTTTTCTTGTTTTTCCCGCTTTTATTGCAGGAGTGATAGGAATAATAGGAGATGCAAAACTCCGCCTTGCCACGATTGCCTTGTCTGCGACAAGTCGTGGCAAGGCGAAGAAGGCGAGCGCAACACTGCGCTCGCCTTCTTTTGGGTTTTCTTTTGGTATGGAGGATTAGAATATCGACTCCTTAGTTTCGGAGGTGAGCAGTTCGAGGGCTTTGATGCCCATAACGGAGTTGCCCTTGGAATTGAGGCGAGGACTCCACACCGCCACCGAGTATTGCAGGGGGTAGATTGCCACAATGCCTCCTCCCACGCCACTCTTGCCGGGCAGTCCCACAAGGTACGAAAACTCGCCAGCCTCATCGTAGAATCCACAAGTCTGCATAATGGCATTCATACGCTTAACCTGCGAGGAGGTAAGCCTTACGCCCGAGTAGTCGAACTCGCGGTGGTGGTTGGCAAAAGCCAAGAATGCCCCCGACAGTTCGCGGCAACTCATCTCCACCGAGCACATCATAAAGTAGAAGTGCAGAACGCTCTCGATGTCGTTCTCGATTCGATGGTGGTATTTCAGCAGGTTGGCAATGGCGGCATTCATATAGCCTTGGCTACGCTCCGAGAGAGCCACGGTGGGGTTGTAGTCGATGGTGTCGTTGCCCGCCACCGAACGCACAAAGCCCAAAAACTCCTCCTCGGCATTGTTGAGTTCCGAGAGTAGGATATCTGCCATAACGATTGCGCCAGCATTGATGAAGGGGTTGCGAGGTAAGCCGTGCTCCACTTCAAGTTGCACAAGCGAGTTGAAGGCTGTGCCCGAAGGCTCCTTACCAACCCTCTTCCAGAGGCTGTCGCCCTTGATGGAGAGGCACATAGCAAGCGCAAAGACCTTTGAGATACTCTGTATGGAAAATCTTGTGTCGGCACTCTCGATGGCTGCAACATCGCCCTCTATGGTCTGTATGCACATACCAAATTGGTCGGGATTGACCTTTGCCAATTCGGGGATGTAGTCGGCTTGTTTGCCCTCTTTGGCGTAGGGTTGTATTCTTTGGTATATCTCTTCGATTATTCTTTGGTAGTCCATATCTTAGGCGTTTAAGGTTAAAAAAGGCAGAAATATCTGGTACTTCTGCCATTTGCAAGACATTGTTGCTTGATTAGTACTCGTCCTCGTTAAAGAGGAAGTCCTCTTTGCTGGGGTAGTCGGGCCATACGTCCTCGATGCTCTCGTACACATCGCCCTCGTCCTCTATCTCCTCCAAGTTCTCGATTACCTCCATAGGAAGACCACTGCGCACTGCATAGTCGATAAGTTCCTCTTTGGTTGCTGGCCAGGGAGCATCTTCAAGTTTCGATGCCAATTCAAGTGTCCAATACATAAAACTCTGAATTTTAGGTTGTTATGTTAACTTTGTATTAATTGCGGTCTGCAAAAGTATAAAAAAAACATAAAACCACAATAGTTTCTCTATTTTCCCCAAATTTTTTCTTCCACACCGAGCCTTTGGGTGCTCCAACGCGAGAGAGTATAGAGTAAATCCGAGAGTCGGTTTACATAGCGCATAAGGCTCTCTGCCACAGCACACTGCTCGGCTGCTGTGAGAATTCTGCGCTCAGCCCTACGGCATACTGTGCGGCAGACGTGGCACTGAGAAATTATGCGGTGACCACCGGGGATTGTAAAGCCCGCAAATGGTGGTAGCGACTCCGAGAGGGTGTCGATATGTTGCTCTATACGCTCAACATCCTCGGGACGCAATTTTTGGATGGTGCCTTCATACTTCTCGGAGAGTGCAAGTTCGGCTTCTACGGTCATCAAATCCACCGCCACCTCATTGAGCAGTGCTACCATCTCATCCAATCCCTCCTCGGCGGCAAAGTCCGTTAGTAGGGCAATATGAGCTCCAAGTTCGTCCACCGAGCCGTAAGCCTCCACCTGTGGGGAATTTTTGGCAACCCTCTCTCCACCAATCAGCGAAGTGGTGCCCTTGTCACCCGAGCGTGTGTATATGCGTGCCATTGTGCTATTATATTATGATGTGTTGTTTCTGTAAATCCTGGCGCGAGATGAGGAGTGTGAATGTGGGCTTTGAGGCACTCATCGAGTGGTGCTCTGCAACCATTGCCTTGCAAACCCTACGCCTTGTACGGTTGCCGATGGGGTGTAGGATACACAATATCCCTTCCTGCTCTCTGAGCACCCTTGCCATTGCCATCAGTTGCTCCTCTCTGCAATCGGCAGATGCAATCATCATCTCGCCTTTGCCCGCCACAGCATCTATACTCCACCCCCCATAGCCCTCCACACAGAGGAGGTTTTGGAGTCTTGTGGCTGTGCGCCTATCCACGCCCCGAGCCCTCAGTGCATCGTAGAGCGAGGTGTCGGAGCCTTTTACTCTGCGTGGCATCATCGCCTCGCGCACAATACGGTAGAGCAGTGGGGAGTGTACCCCATAGCCGCGCGAGTGTCGGAGGTGTTCTTCGAGCCACATAGTCGGGTGGGGGACTACAACATTACGTCTTTACTCTTGCGCAACTGACCGGCAAGACGCCCCGTAGAAAAGGCGATTTGGAGGTTGTAGCCGCCTGTATTGGCATCGATATCCATTAGTTCGCCCGCAAAATACAAGCCCTCCACCTTGCGCGACTGCATAGTGTGTGGGTCAATCTCTGCAAGGTCAACACCACCTGCTGTAACGATAGCCTCCTCGAAGGGGCGGTAGTCGCTGATGGGCAACACAAAGTGTTTGAGAGCCTCCACAAGACGCTCAATCTTCTCCTCTTTGAGTTCGCCCATCGAGTGCTTGGCGTGCGCACCGCAGGCCTTAGCCATAGGCACCACAAGTTCGCGGGGCATAATCTTGCGCAGCAGTTCGCCAACGGTGAGTGTTGCAGGTTGCTCGGCAATCTCGCGAAGTATGCGCTCGCGCAACTCGTCGTGATTCATAGCGTGTTTGAGATCCACAACGACCTCCACCTTTTTCTCCTCGATGAGTGCATCGACAGCCTTGCGGCTCATACGGAGGATGATGGCACCCTCCACACCACGTTTCGAGAAGAACATCTCGCCAAACTCGCTCTGCGCCACCTCGCCGTCAATCACAAGGTCGGCGTGTACGTTTTTAAGCAACAATCCAGCCATAAAGGGAGCCTCCTCGTAGGAGGTTTCCAGGGGAACAAGCGAGGGACGTATGGGGGTAATCTCGTGCCCTACCTCGTGTGCCATTCGGTAGCCGTCTCCCGTGGAGCCCGTAGCGGGGTAGGAGGCACCTCCCGTAGCAAGAATTACCGCCGAAGTTTCGACCTTGCGCTGGAAACCGCGTGCGTTGCGATAGGTTACGCTACGCACCTTACCACAGGTGACATTTACCTTCTCCACCTTGGCGTTGCACTCCACCTGTACACCCTCTTCACGACACCAATCAACCAGAGCCTGAGCGATGTCCCACGCCTTGCCGCTCTTGGGGAATACACGTCCGCCACGCTCGGTTTCGAGTTTCACGCCCTTGCGTTCCATAAAGCGTATGAGGCTCTTGTTGTTCCACTGCGTGTAGGCGTAGGTGAAGAATCCCGCACCGTTCTGCACCTTTGCGAGGAACTCCTCGTCGGTGCATACGTTTGTGAGGTTGCAACGTCCTTTACCCGTGATGCGGACTTTACGTCCGGTTTTCTCCATTTTTTCGAGCAGCAACACGCTGTTGCCGTTGATGGCAGCCGTTCCAGCCGCCATAAGTCCTGCGGCACCACCGCCCACGACCACTACATTATACTCCTTTTGTTCCATAATTGCCACAAAAATACCGATTATAATTGAGAATTGAAAATCGATAATTTGTCAAAAACCATAAACCCTTACAAATTTGTAAGGGTTTATGGTTTTTTGTATAATCACTCCTATACCTAGGTATATATTAAAATTCTCTTTCTGTCCACACACAACTTTTACTTGCCGATGCAGAATATATAACTACCTGATAATCAGATGGTTGTGATTTTGAGGCACAAATGGGGCGAAAAAATTTGATAACCCATGATAAATAATGAGAATCAATTATAGATCATTTTTCACCGTCCGGAGCCCTAATTCGAGTGTAAAGATACATCATTTTTCGTATTTTTTAGAATAATTTATCTTAGATACAATTGTTTTTTGCGGTTAGCGATCCTCGCTCGTTGCCACGCATAGGGCTGCATGGGTATACTCCTCCGGGAAGTGGGTTTTGAGGTAGGCGGTAAGATAGACCAAGCGGGCATACTCCGCCATTACTGCCTTTGGAAAAGACCAACTGCCCTCATTTATAAGTTTACGAAATAACCCCTTATGCTTACTGAATCGGCGGCGGTGATTATTATATTCCTGCTTTTTGCGAGCAGTCAGCACCTTACGAAACGCCTCCGCCTCGCTTGTAGTATAACCGACCAATTTGGCGATAGCATAGACCTGTTCATTGTAGAGTATATCACCGCAGGTTTCACTCAATATCGCCTCAACCTCTGGTGCGAATCGAGGCTTACACTCGATGCCATATTTGCGTGATGTATAGATGTGATTAGTCGGATAGTCTATAATGCTCGCTGTACAAAGCGGTATTAAATCCTCAAAATGGGGTTTGGCTTGCGTCAGATATTCCTGCAAAACCGTTCCATCATTACATCCATACACACCCGTTAAGTCATTTGAGCGCAACAAGGTGTAGAAAGTCTCTCGGTCATCAAATGGTATGTAGTCAAAATTGACTTTATCGCTAAAATATCCCAATAACTGTGCAGTGCGCTGGCTCGGATAAATTATCAACGCAGGGGCGTCATCATTGAGTTCTCGTTCACCTAAACGCTCCCTATCCTCATCAAATTCGGGGTTCATAATCTCGGTTTGAATCTGCGTTTTTGTAGCATTGGTAGCCAAACCAATCTCAACGAAGCGGGGCTTATCGGTCTGCATAAAGCGGTTGAAATCAAGTCCTAAACGAATAGGGTCAACCTCCGTGATTTCCAGCGCATAGCACACAGCCGAGGCGTGAGCAAGAGTACGATATGGCATAATATAGTATCCGCTATCATAGACCACCCGCCACACGAAATAGAGATACTCCATATACCCATCCACCTGCTCAAAAGTGGCAATCTCCATCTCTATTCTCATCTTAACATCGGGCGTTATATTTCCTCTCCAACGGTGGATAGCTCCTCCCCAAATCTCGGAGATAAATTCCTCCTTAACCTTCTCATCAAATGGCAATACCGAATGAAATCTAATGCTCTCAATCATAACTAATCCCACCAATTATGCATATGAAACTCCAAATACTTAAACAAAATGCAATACGCTTTGCAGTAACGCACTCTTTGCTTGTCGCCCTTGCAAATAAGACCTTTATGGTCGTGAAATATTTTGAACCTATCGGCATTGCGCAGGTTTACCCGATAAGGGAAATGCTCGCAATTACCACTCTCGTTACCATCTTTTAGAACTATTTCTATGAGGCTGCAGGCTGTACGCATTGTACTTACCACATAACGTCCATTTCGACAATGTCCGAACTGCTCCCAATATTCAATCATTCGCTCGATTTTGAATTTCAAAATCTGGAAGATATCTGACCAATCATAATCACCACCCCACGGCAATTCGCGCATAATCATATCGTGTTTTTGTCTATCGTGCGCACCTACATAGGCATTCCAATCCTCGCGCCTCATTCCGTGTACTGGCTCGTTGCCCCAATTTTTATCCTCCTCTTTCCACTCTTTATCGAGGCGTTCTATTTCGGCTTGTCGCTCCTCCTCGGTCATTGCCTCAAAGCGGGCACGAGCCTCCTCTTGCTCGCGCACCTCTTTGGTAAACGGAAGGTGATTTGCTATTTTGAAATAATACCACTCGCCCTCCTCTTCGCGTTCTTTTGCCTCATTTGCTGCATACTTTGCCTGCCATTTATCCTCCAACGGTTGCAGACGGGCAATGGTAGCAAGGTCTGCCAATTTTTTATCGAGCTTGCGAGCGCAACAATAATAGATTTTGCGTGGATGGAGGGAACTCCACTTTTCGCCAATAATATACGCCTGCTCCAACTGCTTGATAATGCGTTCTGCTCGGTTAAAGCCGATGCAAAATTTATCACTGATAGCCGATGCCGACACCGCCTGTCGCTCAACCACATAATGCGCCACCTCATCAAACAGAGGGTCGCGGCTATTCCAATCAAATGTTTTATTATTCATTTGGTTATAGTATTAAATTTTTCGGCAAAACTACTGCCTTACACAGACGAAAGCCGTCAGAGTGATTTCAATTCTTGTTCGAGTTGGGCAATTCGCTCGGCACCTGCTTCGAGGTCGTAGCAGAATAGCCCTGCAAACGAGCAGTTGCAGAGCATTTCGATATCGGCTTCGGTTATCGGACGAGGAAAGCCGCAGTCAGCGTATGGCAGCATCTTCCGCCCGACGGCATTTATCAATGGCTCGCCCGTGCGGACTTCGAGCCGAGGCTCACGCTGTGCAAAATAGTAGAATAGCATCTCTCGATGGAGAGCCTCGCAGAGTTCTTCTTTTGTCATAAATCATTGATTTTGCGACAAAAGTAAAACCCCTCTCTGCCACATCAGGACAGAGAGGGGAATGTCGTCTATATTAGTTAGCTATTTCTGCCACTCGGCGAGTTTTTGTTCCAACTCCTCAGTGGTGCAGAGTACGGTGCGAGGTTTATAGCGCACTTCCTCACCAACAATACCAGCTGCCTCCAACTGCTCGAGGATGCGTCTGGAACGATTGAAACCAATCTCAAATTTACGCTCCAAAGGGCTCCCCCAAGCCATTCTATTGTTCTCTACAACAAATCTTGCTACCTCGACAAACAGAGGGGCAGCCTGCGAAAAATCAAATTTCTCTTCCATCGGTTTTGGATTTATGATATTCGGGATGTATCCTTAAAAACGCCTTCAAATCTGCCATCATTTGGTCGTAGTACAACTCAATATCTTTGTGTGATTTAGGATAGGAAGGATGATAGCTATCTATAACAATCTTTTGGGTTGAAGGAGAAAAATATACCCAGCTAGCATCCGAAAACTTTTCAAGGTCTGGCAAGTAGGTATTCTTTACAAAATCTTTGATTATTCCGCCGCCACCACAGCAGAGTATAATGTCGGCATCGTACATCGCAATTTGCTCTTGGAGTAAATCGGCATATCTTTCGATATGAGCCTTTAACACCTCATCTCTGATAGAACTCTCTCCAATCTCTTTTTTACAATTCACACGCGCAATTGGGGCAGAGGTGTAGTGCTCACGCAACTCATCCCAACAGGGCGTTTGGTTGTATTCTACAATCTCGCCACCTTGCACCGCACTGAGCAGAGCATACGACCACAATGTTAAGTTTCGATACATCCCTGCTGCCGGCTCTTTCCTATCCTCAATGTTGTTTTTCAGAGCAGCCTCCTCGCGTATATCCTCTTGACCGCCGTTACGGGTAGTGTCTTTGGTCAAAATCAGCAAGCGACAAGGTGCATTATCCCATAATTCGGTTTCGTTTCCCGAGTGGTGTATCCAACAGCCATTTAAGAGTTTAAGTTCCCCACGAAACAGGATGCCGTCATAGGCAAAATCCTCATCCGGATTTATGCCATCTTTCACTCGGCACGCCTCCATCCATCGTGCAAACAACTCCTCTTCTCGTTCTTTGTAAGTTGTCATACTTATTACTCTTTATACACCTTAAAATGATACCCCGAGCCCATACCAGCCGAGGCGTTGTTATTTGCGGTGGTTTCGGCTTTCTTGCGGAGAATATCTTTGAGTAACACGGGGGCTAACACACCTGCCGAGTCACCCATAGAGAGCAACTTCTGCTGAAAATCAAACGAAGGACACAAGCGATACTCGAAAATCGAATACTCTTCGTTGCGTTCAACCTCGACTTGCGTGTGGTGTAGTGGCAGAGTGCGGAGATACTTGCTCTGCCACGAATCGACCTTCAATGCCACAGGCTCGACCTCAAAATCCTCATCGCCGATGATAATTCCGTAGTAGTCCTCAAAGAATTTCTCGGCATCGAACTTCTTGGGTAGTTTGAATTTGCGCTCGGTTGGCTCCAACGCCTTGATGCGGTCGAGGGCATACAAGCGAAGTTCGTCGTACCCCTCGCTCTTGCCGAGCATATACCACCGCTGCTCAAAGAGTTTTACACAGTAGGGCTCAACCTCGAAGGTCGAAGGCTCCTCACGATGAAAACTATGGTAGGTCATCGAGAGTGCTACACTCTCGCGCATAGCATCGACAATGGTCGTAAGGTGCTGCTGCCCCGAAGGTACATTTTCGAGGAGAATGCGATTTTTGAGTTCCTGGCTCTCGTGCAGAATGTTATTCACCGAGAAGGTTTGGATAAGCCACTTGCGCATAGCCATATTGTCGATACCTTCGCGGTCGGCAACGACATAGCCTCGCTGCGAGCGACTATACTTTATCTCGATGTCGAACAACTCCTCCACAGCATCGGTGTAGCGGTGGAACTGACGCTCCGAGAGCTCCTCGCCACGCCCAAAGTGCGACTCGTAGCGATGCTGTATCTCTTCGAGCGAGATAGGTCCTCGATTGTAGATGGTCGTAACAAACCACACATAGCGGTTGATAAGTCCTGCAGTACTCATAGCGGTCGTAATTTTAGGTAAAGTTAAAAATTATAATCGAATCCAACGCTCGGGCGAGGATAAAAAGTGCATCAACACTGCTCCGATAACGACTCCTATCGATATAGCAATGGCTCTTCGTCTTCGTTGCCGCTGCTTATTTTGGGGAAATGAGTCGACGCATCGTTGCCAATGCTCTGCTGTAAACGGCTCGTTTGCAATGCTTTCCACCAATTGTTCACTAAAAGATTTCTCCTTGCGATTTTGCTCGCTTGTTTTCTTCTGTTCCATAATCTTTGCTATTTAATTTTTGTTGCAAAGGTATAATTTTACACTGTCAAATTGCGACAGTGTAAAATTATGTCAGTAAAAAAAGAGCCGATTACTCGACTCCTCGATATCTGGATATAATTCGTTATCCGATAATCCTCTGTCTTAATTCTTCCGTCCTTTCTTCCAAAAGCATATCCCACAAAATAGAACGACCAAAATCTTCTACTGAGATATATTCTTTATACCTTTCAAAAAAAACGGTTGGTTTGAAATTATCTCCGTTACAATTGTTTATAATAGCACTCCAATCCCACTTATCTGCGAAACTGTCAAGCAGAGCATAGGAGAGTTTCAAATTGTAGTTTCCAGACAACTCGTGCCAATCCCATCTGTCTGCAAATTGCTCAATAATTTTTGGGATGAGCAACCTCTCGTCAGCGTAGCCCGACAATACTTTCCAATCGATATAACCCTTGAAGTTTTCGAGTATTGATGCAGTCCAGAGCATTTCGGTATTCTTCGACAACTCCTCCCAATCAATCTCACTGCGATACTTGCGTAGCAACTCCTCATTCCACTTAAACTCGCGCGACAACTTCTTCCACGCCTCTTTGTTCAACTCCTGCGACACAATAGCATCGCCAAAACTCTTCTTTGCTTCCATAATTTTTACTATTTTAATGGTTAATACTTGTTTGATGGTGCAAAGTTGACGCTACAAACTGCCACATTATGTCAGAGTAAGAATTATTTTCTCACAAACTCATACAACTCTCGCAGGTAGTCGTCTATATTTTCATCCAAGTAGAAGCAATCTTTTTGCGGACGCCAGCGATAGTGAACTTCATCGGATAATGGCTCCGTCCACTGCTCCACGCTCGGCATATCGGCAGATAAATCCTCCAAATAATCGTGGAAATATAGACGCGTGCGGTTGGCTATCTCCTGCCCAAGTCGGATTTGTGGCGCACGATTCTGCTCCGCCTCGCGCACAAACTTATCCCGAAACTCCTCGAATGAACAACGCTCCCACCACTTCCAACCGCAGCCATCTTGCTCCTCCCAATGCTTATGTGTGACCTTGACCTCCACGCAAAAGTCGTTCATACGCAGAATGTCGGGAATAGAGTAGGGCTTATGGTCGCTCAAATCGTGAATGGCGTGGCAGATGCAAAGGTGGCTCAATTTCTCGGCGGCAGGCTGCACAGACTCATACCAAGTCGTGCCATCGTTGAAGTCGTCTGTTATCCTCAACTCTTCGCGTGTCATCTCGGGGCGATAGTCGGCAGGTGAGCGGAGACACCAGCAAGACTCCACCTCTTCCAATTTTAGATGCTCGCAAGTGTATAGCCAGTCAATAATGCAAAACATCTCATAGAATTCCGAGCCGTAATAGTCGTCATTCGCCATTGGCAAAACAGAACTGTGCCCATTCGGCGAGAACCTAAGCGAGCCCTCGACCTCCACATCGTTATCAAATTCGGGATCGTAGGTCGTAGTCGCCATCTTGCGATAGAGAGCTTCGGTGCGGGCATACATTTTCTGCGTGAGGTCGTACAAACGACTGTTCACCTGCTCCATACGCACCACCTCCTCGGGCGTAGCAACAAACATTTTGTCGAGCAGATGTTTGCGCTTCCAGATTAGGCGTTCCACCTGCTCGCATTTGCGTTGCGAGCGAGTCCACTCCATATTAAGCTCCACATTTTTGCCCGTGATGGCAAGAATCCTCTCTTCGATTTTCTGCACCTGCTCCCGCAAGTGGGGATATTTTTTGTTTTTCATAATAAGTGGGATGTAATTTTCGGCAAAACTACATCCCAACAATGTCAAATCTCGTCAGTATCAATTAATGCTAAACTACACATCTTATAATTTCATCACTGCCTGCCGGATTTGTGCTTGCGAGAGGCGGGCGTAGACTTGCGTGCTTGTGACGGATTTATGGCCAAGGAGTGTGGCGATAGTGTATATATCCACGCCATTTTCCAGAAGACGCATAGCGAATGTGTGCCGGAAGCAGTGGAAGGTGATGTGTTTCTCAATCTTGACAAGTTTGAGTAGGCGAGGGATATAGAAACTCAATTTGTATTCGGTCAAATCCGGGAATACCGGACCTCTCTTTTTAGGTTTGCCAAGCAGTTCGATTGCTGCGGGCGATAGTGGGAGTTTAACAGCCGCTTGAGTCTTGTGTATAATGATATCAAGGTACGACCGTTTCTTCGAGT
>CALDPX010000042.1 GCA_937911745.1 uncultured Alistipes sp.
CATTCTTCGTATTGCTTCTAAAATCGGCAAACTTTCCACCCTTAAAACCTTGTGTTTTGAAGTTGCCGATAAAGGTGCATATCAATTGTGTGAGGCGAGTGATGTATTTGTTCTCCTCGGTATCGACAAGGCGTTTATACACCTCCGCCGTAGGTCTTTCTTTGAGTTCGTAACCGTGAGCCGAAAGCATCTCTCGAAGGTGCTCCAACATCTCTCGCCCGTCTTTGTATTGCGAGAATGTATAGATAAGGTCGGTCTTGTGTTTGCGGTGCAAAGAGACTTTATCATTGATAATGGATTTGTATTTGTTGAGTTGCTCTTGGGTGTAACGACTACTGCGACCATCTTCCGTAATGCCAAAGTGCTCAATATATGTAACCTTGTCGCCTTGCACTATACGGAAGTCAGGCGTATATGGTTTGTTCGCACTCAAAATGCGATACTGATACATTGGCTCGTATTCGTACTCGATCTGATTAAGGTAGAGGAAATTTGCAATCTGCACCTCCTCCATAGAGCGAAGCACCTCGTTATTGAGGGTTTGAGTGCGGCGGGTACGCCTATCGACAACTTGCTGAACATAGTCTTGCAAATCGCTTTTGAGAGTCGAATAATCGGCATCGGCAACAAATTGGAAATACTCGCCTAAATCCTCTCCCTCGTATGGAGCCGAGAAATAGGAGCCAAAGAACAAAATAAGTTTATCAACGAGCTGAGGATTACGCAACACCTTCGTTTTGAGGTATTCGTTGATAGTATTATACATAAAGCCATTATCCACAATCTTGCGTTGCTCCTCTTCGCCCTGTCGTAGAATAGAGTAACCGATGGAGTGGAATGTGGTGATGATACTTGGAATTTTTAGGTTGTGATTGATGCGCTCTCGTAGCTCCTCAACAGCCTTGTTGGTAAAGGATATAACCAATATTTGTTCGGGCATAACTCCTCGCTTCTCGACCAAGTATCGTACCTTTGCAGCCACCGTTGTAGTCTTGCCAGCTCCCGCTCCAGCAATGACGAGAGTGTTATCCTCCTCCGACAATACGACCTCTCTCTGCTCATTGTCGAGCAATATGGCAGGGTCGCACGCTTTGAGGATATTGTCAAGATACTCCTTTTCTGATTCTATGTGGTTAGCAACGAATTGGTCGTTGTGCTTTTTGATAGTCGCCGACTCTTGGGTTAGGTCTTTTATCTCATCGTAATGATTTATGAAGGCCTCAATTTGCGCGAGGTCGAGATTGTTTTTGCTGACATAATCTCCCAATATATTAGCCTCAACAATGTAGCAAAAGAACTTGTACTCCTCTTGGTATGCCGAGATAAAATGCTTGTAATCGCTACGGGCAATAAACGAGTCGCTGCCCAATAGCCCTGCGAACTCGGCATTGAATTGTAATGCTCTTTGATATTGTGCCGGCTGTTGAGCAGTATGTTGTTGAGGCTTAATGTTGCCATTTGTAGCCTCTTTACGCCGTCCAAATATATTGAATAGCCCCATATTTATTTCTAATTTTACCCAAAGGTAACGTTTTTTTTGTATTCTACTCCCTATCCCACGATTTGAGTTTGTCCTCCTCGGTGATTGGGCGTATGACACGACATGGATTTCCCACCGCAACCACATTCGACGGAATATCCTTGACCACCACCGAGCCACCGCCAATCACGACATTCGAGCCAATCGTTACGCCCGGCATAACCTGCACGCCAGCACCAATCCATACATTGTCGCCAACAGTAATGGGGTAGGCATACTCCAATCCCTGATTTCTTCGCTCGGCATCAATAGGGTGTCCTGCAGTGTGAAAGCCGCAGTTGGGGGCGACGAAGACATTGTTGCCGAACCTGACCCTTGCACCATCCAAAATCACTGTATTGTGGTTGGCAAAGAAGTTCTCGCCAATCTCAATATTGTAGCCATAGTCGCACCAGAAAGGGGCGACAATCGAGAAACTATCACCTGCAGTCTTTCCCAACAGCCGACGCATAATCTGCTGCTGCCCAGCGGTATCCGATGGCCGCAGATGGTTGAAGTCGTAGCACAGCTCTTTGGCCACCTTACGCTCCTCGATAAGCTCCGTATCGCTGTTTGCATCATATAGCATCTGACGCAACATCTTCTGCTTCTCCGTCATCCTGAAAATCTTTTTGTATAAATTATTCTACCACTCTCCGAGCCACTTACATCGCTCCGAGATTTGGCGTTGGGTGATTTCGCTACGCTGCGCCATATCGAAGCCATGCATCGTACCCCTTGTCTGGATGAGAGAAGCCGCCACGCCTGCATTTTGCAACCTTTTCGCAAACTCGTTACCCTCGTCACGCAAACAGTCGAACTCTGCGGTTTCGATATATGTTGCGGGCATCTTTTGCAGTTCGTTCGGGGCAAGGTCAAGCAACGATTTCTCCGCCACACCTTGCAGATAATACTCCCACATCTTCTTGTTTAACTTGCTGTTCCACACAGGAGTATCGCTAAACTTTGCCATACTCTCGGTGCGCATAGAGCAATCGACAACGGGGTAAATAAGCATCAATTTTGCGGGGCGCACGTCGCTGCCAAGCACCGTCTTTATGGCAAGAAAACCACCTGCCGAGTCGCCAACAATGGCAGTTCTCGAGGTGTCAATACCGAGCATCTGAGCCTCCGCTGTCATCCACCGCCACGCATCCACGCAATCGCCGAGCGGGATGCCGTATGCGTTGTTGTGTGCCGTGCGGTAATCGACCATCACTACCACCGACCCCGTACGCCGAGCATACTCCTTGGCAAGGTCGTAGTGGTATGGCGCACCCTTGAACACAAAGCCTCCACCGTGCAAAAAGAGTATCGCTGGGCGTGGAGCGCTGCTACCTTTAGGCGTAATCACCCACGCACCGAACTTCTCGCCATCGGCCGTCGATATAATCCTTATTTTGTTGATTGTAAGCTCTTTATTAGAAGTCATACCCTTTGGCATCGTCGCAAGAAAGGCGTTGCCTATGCCAAGCACCCCACGCCCGAGAGGTGCGGTGATGCGACACGCTGCACGAAAATCGTCGTGTATA
Source organism: uncultured Alistipes sp. (assembly GCA_937911745.1). Classification (GTDB taxonomy): domain Bacteria; phylum Bacteroidota; class Bacteroidia; order Bacteroidales; family Rikenellaceae; genus Tidjanibacter. Next base: position 3,052 of record CALDPX010000042.1, read on the forward strand.
AGATAGTCTGTTTGAGCCATAGTTACCAGTGGTACAAAAATAAGTAAAAGCAAGCCAATCAGTCGCTGCATATTGTTAGTCGTGTTTTCCCCAGCCAAAGTTACGCATTTTTTCGATACGAACGCTGCTTGGCAAGGCGTGGAGGTATTTAACATCTATATCACCACGCTCAATATCGGGACTCTAAGTCCACAAAGACAATGAAATTGATCTGATATACAGTGATCAACGATAAATGCCGATGATAAAGACCAATAATGAGACACAAAATAATCTGTTGCCGGAGCACCATAGTACGGCTTTTGTATATATCTTTGTAGTCCGAAAGCTGAAACTCCAATGAAAACACTGAGTAAAAACGCCATTGTAGGCTACCCCGCCGGCATTATTACCGGCATAACATATGGACTCAATCCGCTGTTTGCCGTGCCCCTGATGAATAAGGGGGCTACTATCGAGTCGATACTCTTCTTTCGATACTCATTTGCCGTCGTTCTGCTTGGGGCGTTCCTTCTGCTCACCAAACAGAGTTTCAAGATTACGGTACGGCAGGCGGGCGTATTGCTCGTACTTGGCCTACTATATACATCGAGCAGCCTATTCCTTTTTGAGGCCTATAACTATATTGCATCGGGATTGGCAACCACGCTGATATTTCTATATCCCGTGCTGGTAGCGATTATTATGGTCTTTTTGCGTGTCGTGCCCTCGTGGCCCGTGTGGCTTGCCATTGCTGCGACATTTGGTGGCGTGATAATTATGACACAGAGCAGTGGCGGCGATGCGATAAATCCGATTGGCGTTCTGTTGTCGCTCGGCTCGGCATTGGTATATGCGCTCTTTATTGTCATTATCAACCGCAGCAAGGCCATCGCCTCGATATCGAATACACTGCTCACGTTCTATGCCCTAACAGTTGGAGCAGTCATCTTCCTGGGTAAAATCGCCTTTTCTGATACCGAAATAACAGCGGGCATAACTACGGGCGGCGACTGGCTGAACTTGGTGGGGTTGGCGCTGCTGCCGACTATTGTCTCGACCGCTACGCTTGCCATAGCAACACGCAATATCGGCGCAACAAAGGCCTCAGTGCTGGGCGTATTTGAGCCTATTACAGCCATCCTTGTCGGCACACTGATGTTCGGCGAACCACTTACCACCAACATAGTTGTCGGCATAGGCATTGCCATTGTCGCTGTAACCTTTATGATATCGGTAACAAAACGCTAAAATAGCCTGTCAGAGCAACACCCCCAAATTTTCGCGAACCATTTTACACCCCCAACCCCTGAAAGGGGTGAGTAGGGTCGCTCGTGGCGACTCTCGTTTTCCGCTCCAAGCAAAGCCTCCCTTATCAAAGGGAGGTTTGGAGGGATTGTCTATATGGTCGCGGACTCTTCCGCTAAACGCACAAAAAAAGGATAGCTTTCTGCTATCCTTCTTGCGTTGAGCGGAAAACGAGAGTCTGTCCATCTGCTCTCTACTCTGTATATCAAGCAATTGCCTTTGCCCAGTACTATACTCCCAATTCGAGGGACACTTGGGTTGTTTCAAGGTG
>CALDPX010000043.1 GCA_937911745.1 uncultured Alistipes sp.
CTATTGGTTGGTACACGAAAAGTTTTTGGTTCCGCTTTTTACAAAAAGCGGAGAAAGAAAAGCGGAGAAAAAGTCGCAAAAGAAGAAGAGAAACGGAATGAAAAAATTGTTGGTTAAGAGATTGTTGCAGGTTGCGATGGTTGGGTTGTTTGGCAGCAGCCTTATGTGGCGTTGTGCCAATATCACATCGCCTCAGGGTGGACCCAAGGATTCGCTGCCTCCAATCATTGTGAGTGCCAATCCGGGTTTCTTTACCACCAACTTTACGGGTAAGGAGATCTACATTGGTTTTGACGAGTATGTGCAGATTAAGGACCAACAAAAAGAGTTCTTTACATCGCCAATGATGAAGAAAACGCCTACGATTACCACAAGTGGCAAGGGTATCCGCATCACAATTCTCGATACGCTCGAAGAGAACCAGACCTATGCGCTCAACTTTGGTAACTCCATTGTGGATAATAACGAGGGCAATAGACTGAGCGACTTCCGCTATGTCTTCTCTACGGGTAGCGAGATAGACTCGATGGTTATGAGTGGCTATACGGTCAGCGCAAGCAAGGGCGATAGTGTGAGTTCTTCGCTCATCTTCTTCTACCCTGCCGAGGTGGACTCCATTCCCGACTACGACTCCATATTGCTCAAATATAAACCTGCGGCGGTGGCTAAGGCGGCTACAAACGGTATTTTTATCGCTCAGAACCTCAAACCGATAGACTATAAAATTTACGCCATTGCCGATAAAAACAACAACTTCACCTACGACCCCGAGACCGATATGGTAGGCTTTCTCGATTCGGTGCACAACCCTCTGAGGGAGCCCGATTTCAGGGTGTGGTACGATACTACCCGCCACTACCTGACTGCCGAGCCACAACTCTACTTCAAGATGTTTACCGATGGGAGGTTCAAACGCCAAACCCTCTCGGAGTCGAAACGTGAGATGCAACACAAGGTGACGCTCTTCTTTGGTGCTCCCAACCCCGAGGTGTTGGAGTTTTCGATTGACAGCATAGCCCCCGAAGAGATTGTTACGGAGTATGTTACACGCGGCAAGGACACCATCAACTATTGGCTCAACGTACCCTCGGAGCGTTTGGGCGACACTCTCAAAGGCAGAGTTATATACCTCAAACACGACTCAATAAACAACCTTGTGCCCGATACGGCAAAACTCTCCCTTTTCTGGAAGTACTTCGAGAGCAAGGAGGAGAAGAAGGCCCGCGAAGAGGAGGAGAAAAAGAGAGAGAAAGCACTCAAAGATAGCGTTGAGTATGTTCCTCCTGTGCCCAAGAACCCCTTTAAGGTCGATATGGCAAAGGGCGAACTCAACCCCGAGCACACCATTACATTCAAATTCGAGATGCCCTTGGTGGCTGTCGATACGGCAGCCATAGACCTGCGCCTTGCGGGTGCTGCGCTCTCGGCAGAGGAGGAGAAGAAAATAGCCGAAGAGAAGAAAAAAGAGGCACAAAAGAGGGGTGTGGAGAGCATTGTCGAGGATGTTAGCGAACTCCCGACAGTGCCTTACGAACTCTTCCAAGATAGTGTGGATATGAAGATATGGCACCTGAGAGCCGAGTGGGAGCCGAAACAGAAATATAAACTCACTATTCCGGCGGGGGCGTTCCGCAATGTTGCGGGGCAGTCGAACGACACGCTCCGCAGCGATCATACCACTTTTGACCCCGAGAAGTTCGGCACCGTCATAGTAAATGTCGTGGGCAAGACCCCACAATCGCAATATGTTCTCTATTTGAACGACGAGAAGGGTAAGACCATTGCCGAGATTAAGAATGCCACAACGGGTAAGCACCTCTTCAATTATGTCAAACCCGGCAAGGTGAAGATTAGTGTGCTCGAAGACCCCAATGGTAATGGTAAGTGGGATACGGGCAACCTCATCGAGCGTCGCCAGCCCGAACGCACCGAGCCTTATGTCGATGAAAACGGAGAGGAGATAATGGAGGTAAAGGCGAATTGGGAGGTGGAGATAACAGCCGATATGAACTCCGTCTTCAAACCCATAACGTTCGAAACCGTGAACGAACAACTTCGCAAGACGGAGACCGCAAGGCTCAAAAAGATACTCGAAGATAGGGAGAAGAAACGCCAAGAGAAACTCAAACAAGAGCAACAACAGCAGGGCGGTGGTCTGGGAGGCTTCTCCTCGGGCATGGGCTCGATGAGAGGTGCAATGAACTCCATCGGTGGCAGCGGTTCCAATCGTATGAATCAATTTGGTCGTTAGTTGAAACAAGAAGATAGTAATGAGATATATTAGGAAGATAGTTTTTATTACACTCCTTTTGCTCCTGCTTGGCACTGCCACCTCCTCGGCGCAGATGCAGTATTTGGGCATTAAAGGGGGCTGGGGCGAGGGAGATGTGAGGCTTTACCCACACTGGACAAGCCCCCCCGAGTGGGGCAAACTCAATGGTGGCATCTACTGGGTGTACTATGGCGGCGGTAAGTCTAACGCCTACCTTGCTGATGACTATACGGGAGGTGTGTGTGTGGAGTTGGAGTTGTTGCAACGAGGCTTCAAGTATGCGGCGCTCGATAGGAATACTAAACGCTATACCTATGGTAGAAAGATGAATACCATTATGCTCCCCGTGATGTGGCAACCACACGCACTGCTGCTCGACAACCGATTGAGGATTTTTCTCAATGCCGGCGCAACACTCTCCTACAACCTCGACTGGGGCTCCAAGGAGTTCTATATTGACCACGGACCCGACGGACGACAAGATAACGACTACTCAACGGGTACTCGCGAGGAGTTCGACTATGAGTGGCAGAGTGTGAGGGACAACCGCTGGGGCTATGGCTTGGTGGTGGGTCTTGGCGGCGGATGGCGAATAGACAATGTGGAGATTATGCTGGAAGCGAGGTACTACTTTGGCTACTCCGATATTGTGAAACGCAAGACCATCTATCTCGGCACCCAATTTTTGCGCTCGCCTCTCGACAACATAAATCTGAGTTTCGGCGTGGCGTATTGTTGGGAGCATTCGGGCAGCTGGTCGTTTGGTCCAGCCAAGCGCAGGGCTAAGCGGGCGGCACAAACCGAGGTGGTGCCTTCGGAGATGGAAATTCAAAATTGAGATTTTGGTCTAACGTCTAAGGTCTAACATCTAAGGTCTAACGTCTAACGTCTAACGTCAATAGTCCTAAGTCTTATAAGGCTACACTAAAAGTTTTTGGTTCCGCTTTTTACAAAAAGCGGAGAAAGAAGAAACAAAACAAAAAAGATATGGAGAACACATTTGGAGAGTCGACACGTCAGCAGAAGGTGGCGCGTCAGATACAGAAGGACATCAGCGAGCTTTTCTTGCGTGATTGTGCCGATATTGTGAAGGGTGTTATTGTGTCGGTGACGGCTGTGAGGGTTAGTCCCGACTTGGAGTATGCCCGTATTTATCTGAGCATCTTCCCCTTTGCTAAGCACGAGGAGATTATGGCAAGGATTGAGGCTGAGAGTTGGAGGATACGCAAACTCTTGGGCGCAAGGATGCGCAATCAGTTGCGTGTGGTACCCGAGATTACCTTCTTCCTCGACGACTCGTTGGAGTATATCGAGAATATCGACAACCTCTTGAAGAAGTAATGCATCGGGGGCGTACCCCAAATAATTGCCGTTGTTGGTCACACAATGAAACACCTCGCACTACGCATAGCCAGCCGCTTTCTACGCTCGGCAAAGTCGCTGTCGGTCATCAATACTACGGCGTGGGTGAGTTCTGTCGCCACGGGTGTGGCGGTTGCTGCGATGGTGATATTGATGTCGGTCTATAACGGCTTCGATGACCTGCTCCAAAGACTCTACAACACCACCGAGGCAGACCTTGTTGTGTTACCCTCGAAGGGTAAAACATTTCCTTTGGAGAGCATTAATCGGGAGGCTGTGGTGGTTACCGAAGGTGTGGAGGTGGTTTCTGCCTACGTTGAAGAGAGTGTTATGGCAGAGTATAGAGGTCGTCAATTATTTGCAACGCTTCGGGGAGTGGACGAGGACTACTCGGACGTTGTGGGCTTGGCAGAGGTGATGTGGTATGGCGAGTGGCGACTAACTCACGGCGATTATAGACGCGCCGTTGTGGGTAGAGATGTAGATTACTTGTTTGCTGATGGCTACGCGGCAAAAAATCCCACATTGCACGACGCCCTGACCATCCATACACTGCGTAAAGAGAATATCTCACCTCTGCTGCCTATGTCGGCAATCAAGAGCAGTAAGATACGACACGCAGGAACGCTCGACGGGAGTGTTACGACACTTTCTAACCACATATTTACCTCGATAGATTGGGCTCAAAAACTGCTGGGACAAGAGGGTAGGGCTTCGGGTCTGGCTGTGGGAGTGTGTGATGGAGAGAGGTTGCAGACGGTCAAGCGCAGATTGCAGAGTGTCGTTGGCGAGGAGTTTGTGGTTAAAACCCGCTACGAACTCGACGAGGCGGTCTACAAAGCCACAAGGGTGGAGAAGTGGAGCATCTTCTTCATATTGCTTTTGGTTACGATTATCGCTACGGCAACAATCATCGGCTCGCTCGTGATGCTCATTACCGAGAAGAAGAACGACATTGCGACGCTCTATGCAATGGGGGCTCGAAGGGAGTTTGTTGCGAGAGTCTTTACTCTTACGGGAGTGATGATTGGCGGCAGAGGTGTTGTCGGTGGTATTGTATTGGGCGTTATGGTCTGTGCAGTGCAGATACTCTTTGGGGTTGTGAAAATGCCGGGTAGCACCTTTGTTGTGGATAACTATCCTGTACGCATAGCCCCTTTGGATATAGTAGGAATTGTTGTGGCAGTGATGGCTGTCACTTGGTTGATAACAAAATTTACAATCTCTCGGATGATTCCGAGAGGCTCAAAACCCGATGATGAAACACGCAATTAATAGAGTTGTCTTTGTGGTAGTTGTGGTGCTATCCTGTCTTGCTGGGGCGGGGTGCTCGCGCAAGACTATTATTCCCGATAGAGATTTGGAACGTATCGCTCGCGAGATGTACCTGGTGAACGCCTATGCCACCAGCGAGAAAATGAACACCGACAGTCTTGATATCTACACACCCATCTTGGAACACTATGGCTATACACACGATGATTTCTTCAACACTCTTGCCAACTTCCAAAAGCGTAAGAGTGCGCGTTTGAGTGACGTTATAGAGTCTGCCATTGCATCGCTTGAAAGTCTTTCCGAGGGCTATGAGCAGAAGTTGCGCAACCTCAGGTTTGTAGACTCGCTGGCCAAGGCTCAGTGCAGCCAAGAGGTGCTTAACATTGATAGAATTTTTGTAAAGAGGTTGCGAGATACCACAAAACTGCAAATTGTACTACCCATTCATGACAGAGGTGAATATGTTGTGACGTACAACTACTATATCGACACCCTCGACAAGAACTTGCGCTTACAATCCTCACACGAGGTGTACGATGATGAGGGTAGGCGCAGCTACTTCAACCGCAATATGCTTACACGAGCCGATAGCACACACTTCACAACCACCATACGCCCCAAGGAGGGCGCTGTGGAGTATCGCCTGACACTTGCGGATTATGCCCGCCGCGAGGATGAGCCACACATTGTGTTCGACTCTATACGAATAGTATATTTACCACCCTCCGAGGTGGCACTGGCGAAGATGGACTCTACGCTTAGGTTCCGTCCTATGCTCTACTTCAACGACTCCATAAGGGTGCGTGGTTACTTGGACGCTGCACCTCCCATGCTGCCTCACGATACGATATGGTTGCGCATCGACTCGCTCGATATGGCGAACGCCAAGAGCCTTAGAAATGATGCAGATTCACTCGTTGGCGAGGGCGATAAACTGCGAGAAGAGGTAGAGAAACTCCTTGAAAAGAGCGATAAGTTGCGTTCGGCAGCCGCCAATAAGTGGTACCGCAACGACTCGCTAAGACAAGTAGCCCACCTGAGGAATGTGGCACAAGCCGACTCGCTGGTGCTCCTTGGCGACTCGCTAACACTGAGAGCAGAGTTGTTGGATAGTTTGGCTATGGACAAACGAGCCGTTGCCGACTCCATAGATGTTGTTTTGGGAATTGAAAATTGAAAATTGAAAATTCCAGTCTTTTCTGTTTTTCTTGCAGGGATAACAAGGTTAGCAGGGGTAATAGGGATTGCAGGGGAGTTTTTGAGAGGAGTCTTTTTTCGGTGGTGTGGATGCTCCGAAGGAGCAGAAATGAGGAAAACACCATCTCTCAAACTTGTTTGAAAG
>CALDPX010000044.1 GCA_937911745.1 uncultured Alistipes sp.
TGCAGATGAGAGCACTCTATTATCGTGAGTTCAAAGAGTGGTTCGACATCAACAATGCAGTAAATGGCATAATGTACTTCTACACCTACGCTACTGCCAGATATTCTGCTCTCTCGATGGACTTGAATGGCACTTTTGAGGTATGGTCAAGGGATCGTCTTGCCGAACTTGAAATCGAACGAGACATCTACTGGTCATTCGATTGGAAACCTTTTAAGAGTAATGCTAAAACGACATCTCCCAATAAGTTTGAGAAGACACTCTCTTACTTCAAGACCCGAACAAATGAAACAATCGTAGAAGAGATGGTTTCGGATTGGGCAGAAAAAGATTACGACTATGCCCGAGAGCGCGTTGATGGGAAGACTGACTTCGATAAAGTTGCCGAGATGCTTCGCTATTACGAAACAGCCCTAATTAATTGGCGAGAGATTCGAGAGCAAATAGTTCTTATGCTCCCTGAGGAGAAGCAAAAATCCTATCGAGAGATAACCAAGCAGATGCACACGAGATTGTATTGCGACTTGGTCGATTTGAAAGCGATAAGGTATTAATGATAGAATTACCTACAATGATTACTCAATATTATAAACAACTTAACCACTTAAAATTTATATAGTATGAGTAACGAGCATGTAGTTAGTATGAAGGAGCATTGTTTGAATGTCATAGAAGAGGTTTTTGAGCCCGCAATGGACTGGCTCTCTGATACCGTTATGAGTAGCGAATTTCAGAACGATATCAAAGAGTTCAACTGTCAGGAGTCTGGACCATATCTTGTTCCCGTTACCTTCAGCGGTATAGAATCTCCTCTTAAGGCAATTAAGTTCTTCTTCATTAATGTTGATGAGTCGGTTATTTTTGCCTATACCCTGGATGTCTGCGACCATTTCCAGATTAAGTTTGATATGTTTGCCTCTTCATTCAATGAATTGGGTGAGCGTTTGAAGAGCGATGAGACACGTTCTGAAATGAAGAAGAGCCTTATTGCCCAACTCGACGAGGAAGAGTTCGCACAATTGTTGAATGATTACAAGTTTGAGGAGTAGCACTACACCATCCACGGATTGTGGTATGGGTCGTAGTTGTTCTAAAACAATAGGAAACAACATGATAGTTATGTAATCAACACAACACGAGAGTAGTCCTATTGAGAAATATCCAAGCAAATGTACACACACCTCTACAACGATTTAGTAGAGTTGAAAGAGATAAAATACTAATAGACTTAACTATCAAGGTCGGTTGCCCAATAGTTCTCAAGGACAACCGACTTTTCTTTTATGCAGTCTGCATCTGCTTTGCCTGCCACGCCTGATGTGCAATGACAACCTCTTGCCGTTCTTTTTCAAGTAGGGCTTCGGTTTCTGGAGTGTAGCCGAGGAACTCGATGCAGCCACCATTGTAGCCTGTGAGTTTACAACGGATGCCGGCTTTCTCCAATTTATCCATTCGTTTTTGAGCGGTTTTGGCACTTGAGTATGATAGTGGCCAGAAGTATTTATCGCCACTATGTCCGTATGAGTCTTCTCCGAGCACCATCTTGCCTTGCAGTCGCTGGCTGTTGTGGAAGCTGAAATAGGCACCGCCCAATGCCTGGCGTATTGCCTTGTGTGCAGCACCTTCGGGGTGCTTGAACACATCGGGTTTCTTGCCCTTACAATCCAATTTTGGCAGTTCTACCTTGTATG
>CALDPX010000045.1 GCA_937911745.1 uncultured Alistipes sp.
CTCCTCGCACTTCGCAAGCCTTGCATCCATCTCACAAAACCCAGCCGGATTCTTTTGGAAGAATGATTAGCAGGTCCATTTTGTGCTTGACCGCAAATAACGTGCGGCTGTGCCTTGTGAGCGTCTTTATGTATAACAGTTAACGTCAAAAGTCACATTCTATGTCGTTAGACCTTAGACGTTTGACAGTTAGACCATCGCAAGAAACTATTTCTTGCGATGATTGTGGTAGTTCATTGTGCGCTCGATGCCGATGGTGGCGAAGTCCTTGATGGCTGCCACTGCCGCATCGACCATCTTGTCGAACTCCACGCGCTCCTCGGCAGAGAGTTTGCCCAGCACAAAGTCCACCTGATGCCCCTGCGGGAAGTCGCCACCCACGCCCATACGAATACGGGCGTAGTTATTGCCCCCACACAGAGCGTCAATGTTTTTCAGTCCGTTGTGACCGCCATCACTACCCTTTGCGCGGATGCGGAGCGTACCTACGGGGATGGCTATGTCGTCCACGATGACTATGAGGTTCTCGCGCTGGATGTTCTCCTTGTCCATCCAATACCTCACAGCCTTGCCGCTGAGGTTCATATATGTCGAGGGCTTCACAACGACCAGCGTGCGACCCTTCCACCTCACCTCAGCCTTCGAGGCATACCTGTCGGGTGTGAAGGTGCCACCCAGCCCCTCCACCAATTTGTCTGCCACATCAAACCCAGCATTGTGGCGTGTGCCCTCATACTCGGCACCTATATTTCCAAGTCCTACAACCAGATACTTCATAACATCGGGCTCTTGCCTCTTCCTGCGGAAGAGAGTTTTGAAAAAAGCGCATAACATCTGACAAAAATACCGATAAAAATTGAGAATTGAGAATTGGGAATTGAAAATTATGGAATAAAATACTATTTTTGTAGCAACATACTAAAAACACACGGAAAGTGTAAGTTTATTCTCACTGAACGAACGTAGGAAATTCCAACAGTGAAGAGAGTAAGCAGACCTATTCCTACGCTTTGCCCTGCAATGGGGTATAGGCGTGGGCTGTCGCTTATTTTATTCACTATGGTTATTCCTACGACCTGTTCAGTTGAAATAAGTCTTTCAGCACCACGCTTTCTTTTTGCTTATAAATCACTATCGGGGTGCGGATAGTAAGAATTTGAGAAACAACGAGTTTAACTTAATAATTCTTACTAAAATGAAGAAACTTTTCTATTTATTGCTGGTGTTGCTGTGTGTATCGTGCAATAGCCAGAACAACCTTGTACAGCGCATTGCCGTCGTGGACTTTAATGCGGGGGTTGGCATTTCGCAACAAGATGTGGATGGCATTGCCGCAATTTTCAACACCTATTTTTCGCCCGAAGGCTACACCTTTGTTGAGCGAACAACCGTGAAGAGTATCCTCAGGGAGCAGAATTTTCAGAAGGGGAAACTTACCGAAAGAGAGATGGTAAAACTCGGAGAGTTACTCAATGTTCAGAAACTTGTCATCGGAGATGTAAATATTGTGGATTACGAATACAATCTCGATGTCAGGGTTGTTGATGTGGAGAGTGGTGTAATTGCTGCAAAGGAGGGTGCAACTTGGCGACAAGATGCCTCCTATCGTGGTTTGATGCAGGGGCTTGCTTCTCGCCTTGCCAAACAAATAGAACCCAAACAAGCACCAAAGGAACCACATCAACCGATGGTTAGAGATAGTGTGGCAGTTGTGTTGGGGTACTTGAAAGTGTTTCCCAACGAGTTGGGCGAATTTACGGGTAATCCTACGACCGTGATAGCCCAAGTCAATAAACAAGCGATGCACGACTATGACACTTGGCGCTTGCCTTACGATGAGGAGTTGGTTTTGTTGCGAGCAAATGGAATGATAGACGACAGTGCATATATGACAACCTCCAACTCTTCGGGCAGCGGAATAGTGTTGCTTGTGACCGATGCCACCGAGACCTATTCCGAGAAACAGAGTCGTCTTGCAGAGGAACAGCAGAGGCGCAATACTGCACAAGCAGTAAAGCAAGGCTTGGGCAACAACGGACTTTATAAAGTTGGTTACTATTATAATCGCAACGGAAAGGAAGGTGTTGTATTCGAGGTCTCTGATGGTGGTAGACATGGAAAAATAGTGAGCCTTGAACAGTCTTATGGTACTCATATGGATGCGAAAGAATGGTGCTCAAAAATCGGAGCGTATAGATTGCCCACCGAGAAGGAGCTTCTCACAATTTATAAGTTAAAGGAAAATAATAGTTTTAGAAATGGTTTGAAATCTGCTAATGCAACGGAAATGAACTGGTCTGATAAATATTGGACAGGAACAGATGGTAATGGTTATTGGGGGCTCTATTATGTCGTTCTCAACATGAGTGATGGTGGAACTTCAGGTGAAACTCCGAGAGCTACGAACAAATATGGCCAATACGTAAATAAGAACTATGTGCGTGCCGTGTCCGATTTTTAGATTTTAGGCGTTAAGGGCTTTAAGGCTTTATCCTTTGCTCGCGGGTATCCAAAAAGATACCCGCGAGTGCTTTTTCTCCCACCCCAACCGCCCCTAACCGCCACTTCCCCCTTTAATTCTCGGGTATCTTTTTTAATACCCGAGTTCGTATAAGGCTTATGGGGCTTATAGGGCTTATAGGCGACAGACCTCTCCCGCCCTCCTGCCAGAGATGCGGTGCGTGGCTTTTGCGCCACTTTTGCCACCAAAAGTGGCAAAGAAAAGGGCGACTTGGTCGCCCACAAAAAGCAAGGTCGATGCCAACCGCCTTGTCTGCGCAAGTCGTGGCAAGACGGACAGACCTCTCCCTCGCTATGCGCACCCTCCCCTAACTTAGGGGAGGGTGTATTAAAGAAAACCTCCTCCGCAGTTTACTTTGGGGTAAATGCGGAGGAGGTTTATAGTAGTGCGGTGCAAATTTTACTCGCGAGATGCGTTTGGCTGGTGTTTGTACTTAAAGATGATAGCAAACAACACTGCCACAACGAGTGCGTAGGCTGCGAAGATATACCAAGCGGTGCTCCAACCTGCTGCCTGCTCGGCTACGGGGCGCGAGTTTACGCAAGCGTTCACAACAGCCTGAGCCGAAAGGGTACCTACCGTAGCACCAATACCGTTGGTCATCATCATAAAGACACCCTGTGCGCTCGAACGAATCGAAGGCTCGGTCTCCTGGTCAACATAGAGCGAACCGCTGATGTTGAAGAAGTCGAAAGCCACACCATAGACAATCATCGAGAGGATGAACATCCACACGCCACCACCCGGGTTGCCTGCGCCAAACAGACCAAAGCGGAATACCCAAGCAAGCATTGCCATAAGCATAACCTTCTTGATGCCGAACTTGCGCAAGCAGAAGGGGATGAGTAAGATACACAGTGTTTCGCTTACCTGCGAGAGCGAGATGAGCATATTGGAGTGCTGTACGCCAAAGGTGTTGGCATACTCAGGAATAGCCTCAAAACTACCGAGGAAGGGGTTTGCAAAGCCGTTGGTAATCTGCAACGACACACCGAGGAGCATCGAGAAGATGAAGAAAATAGCCATCTTCTTCTGTTTGAACAGTGCAAAGGCTTTCAGACCGAGAGCCTCCACAAGGCTCTTCTTCTCGCCACTCTTGTTGACCTTGCAAGCGGGCAGGGTGAGTGCGTAGAGGCAGAATACCAAGCCTATGATACCCGAGAAGGCGAGTTGTTTGGCATTGGTTTGGAAGCCGAGATAGTCGGTAAGGAGCATTGCACAAATGAAACCTACGGTACCAAATACGCGGATAGGGGGAAAGTCCTTTACGGTATCCATACCTGCGCCCTCCAAAGCCGAATAAGCCACCGAGTTGGAGAGTGCGATGGTGGGCATAAAGAACGCTACACTAATAGAGTAGAGCGTAAAGAGCGTGCCAAACTCGGGGGTTGCGGTCGAAAGACCATACATACCGGCAGCCAACATCGCAGCACCTGCCAAACCGTGGCAAAGGCTCAACACCTTCTGTGCGGGCATCCAACGATCGGCAACTATGCCAGCCAAAGCGGGCATAAAAATCGAAACCACTCCCTGCATAGCGTAGAACCAACCGATGTTCTCTGCCATACCTGCACCTCCGAGGTAGCGTCCCATACTCGTAAGATAGGCACCCCAAACTGCATATTGCAGGAAGTTCATAATAATCAACCTGATTTTCAGTTTCATAGATAAAATAGTTTTATAAAGTTTACGTTAATTTTTTGCTCACTGCATTCGCAAATATACAAAGAATATGTATATTTGTATTCAACCCAAAGAAGATTTTTGACCTATGAGGCGATTTTTAGTTATAGTGGCGATGGCGCTCGGAGCAATCTTGGTTGCCCCCGAGAGTGCTGTGGCGAAAAGATACACCCCCAAGACGGTTCCCAATGTGCAGGTCGAGGACTACCGCCGTTTTGTGAGCAACCCCGACGGCATACTCTCCAAAGAGGCGGTCTATCAGATAGATACCACTCTCCTGAGGCTCAAAGAGGAGCGCATTGCAGAGGTGGCTGTCGTGGCTGTGAAGGAGATTGGTATGTTCGACGAGCCGAGAGAGTTCGCCACCGAACTTTTCCGCCATTGGGGCATAGGCGAGAAGGGACGCGACAATGGTCTGCTGGTTTTGTTGGTGCTCGATGACGGAGCCATAGAGATAGAGGTGGGCTACGGTTTGGAGGGTACTCTGCCCGATGCGCTCTGCAAACGCATCATAGAGCGCGTTATGATACCCCGCTTCAAGGCTGATGACTTCGATGGCGGTATGAGAGAGGGTGTTGGGGCTCTTGCGAGCGTACTCGCAACCTCCGAGGTGCCCGAAAACCTCGCTGCCGAAGAGGACGATGATGCCCTCATAGGTCTTGCCATATTCATCGGTACGGCGATAGTGTTCATTGCCCTCATTATACTGCTATTGCACCTTTATAGCCGTTGCCCTAAGTGCAAGAAGGGCACCCTTGTGCGCACCTCCGACCGTGTGGAGATAGAGAAAAACTCCTTCCAGAAGGTCTACAAAGTGGCGTTCAAGTGCAACAAGTGCGGTCATATCGTTTGGCGCAACGAGGCGGACGACATTTCGGGCGGCTCGGGCGGCTCGGGCGGAGGTCCCATCATTATGGGTGGCGGAGGCTTCGGACGTGGCGGAGGCGGCTTTGGTGGCGGCTTCGGCGGCGGATTTAGTGGAGGTGGTGGTGCCGGCGGTCGCTTTTAGCGAGTGTGCCTTGTGGGTGCTTTTTGCACCAAACCGCGCATCGCAACTTCCTCATTTGCGCTGAGCAAACTGCGGAGTTGCTCGCTTGTTTGGCACAAAAATCACCCCACAAAATCCACTCGCTGGGAGTTGAGAGCTAAGACAATCTCATATCTCTCAGATCTCCCATAACTCTCATAACTCCCATTGGGGTAGAGCAAGGATTACACGAAAAGTTTTTGGTAGTACCTTTTTACAAAAAGGTGCGAAAAAAGAAAAGACAAACTTAAAAAAATAGAACTATGAAAAACAAAGGATTATGGATTGTATTGGCTGTTTTGGCAGTCGTTATTGTGTGGGGTGTTTCGACCTACAATGGTTTTGTTACCCGCAGTGAGAAGGTTGATAATGCTTGGAGCCAGGTGGAGAATCAGTATCAGCGCAGGCTTGACCTCATTCCCAACCTTGTGAACACTGTTAAGGGTTATGCGGCTCACGAGCAGCAGACCTTCGATCAGGTTGTTGAGGCGAGGGCTAAGGCTACGCAGGTTGTGATGGATGCCGAGAGGCTCACTGCCGAGCAGTTGGCGGAGTATAACGAGGCTCAGGGTGCTGTGGGTGCTGCTTTGGGCAGACTTATGGCTATTGGCGAGGCGTACCCCGAGCTGAAAGCAAGCAACAACTTTATGGAGTTGCAGGCTCAGTTGGAGGGCACCGAAAACCGCATCGCTGTTGCCCGCAAGGACTTCAACGAGGCTGTGAAAGCTTACAACATCAAGACCAAACGCTTCCCTTCTAACCTCATTGCCAATATGTTCGGCTATGAGGCAAAGGCATATTTCGAGAGCACCAAAGGTGCAGAGAGTGTTCCTGCCGTAGAGTTTTAAGGCGAGCGTGCCTTGTGGGCGAGTGTGCCTTGTGGGCGGCTGATTTCTGTGAGCGATTTCTGCGTTACGCTTGCGCTCGAAACCTCATTTACGTCAGTAAACTGCGG
>CALDPX010000046.1 GCA_937911745.1 uncultured Alistipes sp.
GCTCGTGCTCGAAATGCACTCTTCAAGTTTTTATTGTCTAACGTCTAACGTCAATAGTCCTAAGTCTTTAAGGTCTGTGAGGACCTTAATGTCATTAAGGAAAACTACTTTTCAATTCTACGAATTAGAGAGTATCTCCAATTCGTACGAGAGTTTCTCCCACTCGTGTTCCTCGAAGGCAAGTCGCTGTTTTAGTGCGTTATACTCCTCGAAGACCTTGCTATCCGAGAGGTCTATACCGTGCTGTTCGGGTGCGGAGAGTTTGGCGTCCCACTCGGCAACCTTGCCCTCCAACTCCATAATAAGACTCTCCTTCTCCTCAATAGCCTTCTGAGTCTTGCGGATGAGTTTTTCGTTCTCCTTTTTGGCGAGGTAGTCCTCTTTGCCGCTGGTGGATTTCTGCTCCTTTACGACCGCCTCTCGCACCTCTATCTGGCGCATATCTTCCAAGCGGCGTTTTTCGAGGAAGTAGCGGATACCTCCCAAGTACTCCTTCACGCTACCGTCACGGAACTCGTAGACCTTATCCACCACGCCATCCAAGAACTCCCTATCGTGCGATACGACCACCAATGTGCCGTCATACTTTTTGATAGCCTCTTTGAGTATATCTTTCGAGCGCATATCCATATGGTTCGTGGGCTCATCGAGGACCAACAGGTTGTGGGGCGAGAGCATCATACGCGCCATAGCAAGCCTCGAACGCTCGCCACCCGAGAGCACCCTCACCTTTTTGTCTACATCCTCGCCTCGGAACAGGAAGGCTCCCAAAATATCCCTCAGGCGGGTGCGGATGTCGCCAACTGCCACCTTGTCCAAGGTGTCGTAGACCGTAAAATCGCCATCCATAAGGTCGTCTTGATTTTGGGCATAGTAGCCGATGCTCACGTTGGCACCCCTCTTGACACTGCCCTCCGAGGGCTCCACCTCGCCAATGAGTATGCGTGCCAGCGTGGTCTTACCTTCGCCATTGCGACCTACAAGTGCTATCTTATCCCCCTTCTCGATTGTGAAGTTGGCACCCGAAAATACCCTCTTTGTGCCGAAACTCTTACCCACTTCCTTAATCTCTGCCACAATCTGACCGCTGCGTGGTGCAGGGGGAAATTTGAGGTTCAGTGCGCTCAGGTCCTCCTCGTCAATCTCTATCCTATCGAGCCTTTCGAGTTGTTTCACTCGGCTCTGCACCTGATTGCTCTTGGTGGGTTTATAACGGAATTTTTCGATAAACTCCTCGGTCTTTTCTATAAGCCTCTGCTGGTTGTTGTAGGCGGCAATCTGTGCCTCCCTACGCTCCTTGCGCAGAACGACATATTGCGAGTAGGGCACCTTGTAGTCGTAGACCTTGCCCAACAACAACTCCACAGTGCGATTTGTCACGTTATCCAAAAAATCCCTGTCGTGCGAGATGAGCAACACCGCACCGGGATAATCTTTCAGGTAGCCCTCTAACCACTGAATACTCTCAATGTCGAGGTGGTTGGTAGGCTCGTCAAGCAGAAAGACCGAAGGACGCCTTAGCAGCAATTTTGCCAGCTCGATACGCATCCTCCAACCGCCACTGAAAGTACTTGTCGGCTTGTTCAAATCCTCTCTCTTGAAACCCAAGCCGAGCAGTGTGCGCTCAATCTGCGCATCGCGGCTCTCGCCACCCAGAAGATTATGACGTTCGGTAGCCTCGCTAAGTCTATGCACAAGGTCGCCATACTCCTCGCTCTCGTAGTCCTCCCTCTGGGCAATCTCGGCTGTGAGGCGTTCCATCTCGCGCTCCAAGTGCAAGACCTCCTCGAAAGCCTTGGCGGTCTCTTCCACAAGGGTTGTGGTGTCGTGGACCTTCATTTGCTGGGGCAGGTAGCCGAGCGTGGTGTCGCCACTCATCGTCACAACACCTGCCGTTGGGGGCTGCATACCCATAATGACTTTCAGTAGCGTGGTCTTGCCCGCACCGTTCTTGCCCACAAGACCAATCCTATCTCGTGGGTTTATCAGTAGCGAGATATCCTTGAAAAGGTCCCAGCCACCAAAACTTACCGTTACATTATCTATCGAAACCACCTAAAATTTTGAATTTTGAATTTTGAATTTTGAATTGTTGCAATGCTCGAAGTTACGCTTCGAGAATTGCAACAATCTCCGCCTCGGGGTCGGGGGCTTTGAACACCGCACTGCCAGCCACAAGGGCATCACAACCTGCCTCATACAACTCGCGGGCATTGTGGCGGCTCACGCCTCCGTCAATCTCTATCATCACATCCAAGCCCCTATCACTAATCATCTTCCTCAGGGCTGCAACCTTCTCGGTGCTTCCCTCGATGAAACTCTGACCGCCAAAGCCCGGCTCAACGCTCATAATGAGCACCAAATCCACCTTGTCCAAAATGGGCTCCAAAACCTCAATGGGGGTCTTGGGCTTGATGGAGATACCCACTTTTGCGCCAGCCTTGCGGATGAGGTCAATACACTCCTCAACCTTGTCGGTAGCCTCAATGTGGAAGGTCACAAGGTCGGCGCCCGCCTCTGCAAAGCGCACCACATACTTCTCGGGCTCGACAATCATCAGGTGCACGTCCATAAATTTCTTGGTTGCCGAAGAGATGGCTTTCAGCACAGGAAAACCAAACGATATGTTTGGCACAAACACGCCGTCCATAACGTCAATATGTACCCACTCGGCAGCACTGCGGTCTATCATCTTGGTATCCCTCTCCAAATGCCCGAAATCTGCCGACAGCATCGAGGGTGAAATAATACGGTTCATAGTTATTATTTTGTTCTGTTATAAGTTTGTATCTCTTTTCAGCGTGCGACTGTGCCTTGTGAGCGTCTGCTGCGTTACACTCGTGCTCGGAGTGCTCATTTACACCAAAGTAAACTCCGCCTCCTCGCACTTCGCAAGCCTTGCATCCATCTCACAAAACCCAGCCGGATTCTTTGGGAAGAATGATTACCAGGTCCATTTTATGCTTGACCGCAAATAACGTGCGGCTGTGCCTTGTGAGCGTCTGCTGCGTTACACTCGTGCTCGGAGTGCTCATTTACACCAAAGTAAACTCCGCCTCCTCGCACTTCGCAAGCCTTGCATCCATCTCACAAAACCCAGCCGGATTCTTT
>CALDPX010000047.1 GCA_937911745.1 uncultured Alistipes sp.
AGGCGCACAAGAAAACCCCTGCCGAGTTTACTCTTCGTAAATGAGGCAGGGGTTTGTCGCAGTGCAACGCCAAAGACGCCGCATATTTGAGCGATTTTACTCTTCGGGGAAGGATACCAATATACGCCCACAATACTCGCAAATGATAATCTTCTTGCCCTGACGGATTTCGCTCTGACGCTGGGGAGGAATACGGTTGAAGCAACCACCGCAAGCATCACGCTTAACAGACACCACTGCCAAGCCATTGCGGACATTGGAGCGGATGCGGCTGTAAGCAGTGAGGAGCCTCTCGTCGATAACCTCGCGAGCCTTCTCCTCCTCAACGCGGAGTGCCTCGATATCTTTTGCGGTCTCGGCATCGATGCTGTCGAGTTCCTCGCGTTTAGCAGCCAAATCCACACTACGGTCAGCCTTGACAGCCTCAGCATCTTCGAGCAACTGTTTCTTCACTTTCAGTGCTGCGGTGTACTCTTTGATGTGCTTCTCGCAGAGCTGGTTCTGCAACTCCTGATACTCGATTTCTTTACCGATAGCATCGAACTCACGATTGTTGCGTACGTTGTTCTGCTGCTCGGTATATTTAACAATCATAGCCTTGTTCTGCTCAATTTCCTCCTTTGCTTCGCGCATAAGTGCATTGAGCTCGTTTATTTCGCTTTGAATTTTATCAATGCGGGTTTGCAAGCCTGCAACCTCATCTTCGAGGTCAGCAACCTCGATGGGGAGTTCGCCTTTTACCTTGTTGATTTCGTCGATTTTCGAGTCGATTTTCTGCAATTCATAGAGTGCTTTGATACGCTCCTGCATTGTGTAATCGTTGCTCTCTGCTGCTTTTTTGTTAGTTGTTGCCATAGATTAACCTATTTATATTCTCTTTTTATTATTGACCTAAACCATAAATGTGCATTGGATTTTCCGCACAAGCACTCTTGCGAGGTGCAAAAGTAGATATTTTTTTTGATAATATGTCAAACAAAATATCAATTGCAAAAATTTCCGTCTCAAAATGTCCCGCATCGACCAAAATCATACGGTCGGCATCGACAAAATCGTGGTATTTGAAGTCTGCCGAAAGATAGAGGTCTGCACCTGCTGCCTCGGCGGTGGCTATAAGCGAGCCGCCCGAACCTGTACATATTGCCACCTTTGCGACCTTGTCGGTCCTCAGGGTGCTATGCCTAAGCACCTTTACACCCAGACGCTCTTTGATGAGGGCAAGTGCGGCACGAGGCTCCATAGGCTCCTCAAAGTAAGCCACAACACCAATGCCCACTCCCTCCTCCTTCGAGGGCTCCAACACTCGCTCCACCTCCAAACCGAGCAGCGATGCCAAGTGGTGGCTAAGCCCCACTTCGGGTGCACTATCGAGGTTGGTGTGGGCAGCGTAGAGGGCTACACCGTTGCGCATTGCGAGTGCTATGGCACGCTGTTGACGGTTGGCACCTACCAGACGCTTGATGGGCGAAAAGATTATCGGGTGGTGTGTAACAACCATCGTTGCGCCCACCTCAATCGCCTCGCGGATGACCTCCTCGGTGGCATCGAGAGCCACAAGCAGCCCCTCAACCTCAGCCTCGGGGTCACCAACAACCAATCCGGCGTTGTCGTACGACTCCTGCCACGAGAGAGGAATGTTCTGCTCCAAAATATATGCAATATCTTTTACCTTCATAGCCTGCACAGTGTATTAGAAGAGAGTTTGCTCAATGACCTGCTTTTTAGCCTCTTTGGAGTTTTTCTTGGCTACCGCAAGGCGTATATCCTCGGGCGAGAAGAGGTCGCCACCAATGAGCGTACCCATCTTGGGGGTGCGTGGTTTGCGTGGCTCCTCGGGCTGTGGCTCCGAAGAGGGCATCTGCATCTGAAAGTCGGCAAGCCTCTCCTTTGCGGGCTCTGGGGCAACATAAGGCTCGGCGGGTGCGGCTGGTTCGGATGCGGCAACCTCTTGCATCTCGGGAACAACTGCGGATGCAGCCTCTGCCACAACCGCCTCTGCTGCCACCTCCTCGTCATCCACATCGATAACCTCCACATCTTCGCCCATCTCTGCCTTCAATGCGGCAAGCATATTGCGTATGGAGCGTAGTCGCTCGACAATCTCCGCCTCGTGGCTCACGCCATCGCGATTTTGGCGCAGGCGTTTTTTGGCACCATCGAGTGTCATACCTTGCTCCTTGACGAGGTGGTAGATAAGCCTCAGATTGTCGACATCGGCAGTGGTGTAGATGCGATGTCCGCGCGAGTTTTTGGCTATTTTCAGAATAGGGAATTCCGACTCCCAGAACCTCAGCAGCGAGGCATTAACTCCAAAGAGTTCCGACACCTCGCCCATAGAGTAGTAAATTTTACCTTTGGGATGAACAATCTCTTCCATAAAAAATGCGTATATTTGGCGCAAGTTACAAATTTTTTACAACAAGGACAACAACAAAAGTTGAAAACCAACCGTCAGAATATAAAAATAGTAGGTCGCGTGACCTATGGCAATGGTTTAGGTAGGGGGTTTGGCTTCCCTACCGCCAACATTCTACCCTCGGAAGAACACCCCGAGGCGGAGGATGGCGTGTGGGCAGGTGTGTGCGAAATAGGTGGCTCGCGCTACAAGAGTGTCATCAACATCGGTTACAGCCCCTCTGTGGTGGAGCACGGCACAAGGCGCATAGAGGCTCATATCATCGACTTCGAGGGCGACCTCTACGACAAAGAGATAACCCTCACTCTTCTCTACCACCTGCGCCCCGAGCGCAAGTTTCCCTCGCGCGAGGAGTTGATTGCCCAAATCGCCAACGACAAAGAGGAGTCTTTAAGGCTCCTTAGCAACGAGCAATAATTCATCACAAAAACTATACAACACTATGGCAAACGAACAAAACAACCAACACAAACTCGAATTCGAACTCACGCCCGAGGTGGCACAGGGTCAGTACTCCAATCTTGCAATCATTGCCCACTCCGCATCGGAGTTCATCTTGGACTTTGCGGCAATGCTCCCCGGTATGCCTAAGGCGAAGGTTAAGAGCCGCATCGTAACCACCCCCGAGCACGCCAAGAAGATGTTGCTCTCGTTGCAGGAGAATGTGGCTCGCTATGAGCGCAACTTCGGTCAGATTAACATCTCCAAGAACCCCCACAACAACACTCTGGGTGGTGGCGGTTTCGCATAGCGAGAGGTTTTTGGCTATACACGAAAAAGAGATTCGGGATTTCAACGCTCTAAAAATCCCGAATCTCTTTGTTTTATTGCAATGTATCGCCCCCTTTGGGATGACGCACTATTTAATCTCTCCACGAGGGGTATTGTCGGGGGTGTAGGCTCCCTCGGCGAGTCGGTCGAAGATGTAGGTGGTCACAAGCGGAGTGCGACCAACCTCGGGGCGGCGGGTGTATTTATAGGTCTTGTTTTCGTAGACATAGTTCGACATTGCCACCGTATAGACCTTTTTTCTCTCCTCGGGGCGGAAGCGCACACGCACTGCATCGCCCTTCGAGTCGGTATGGATAGTGTAGGTCAAGCCTGAGGGAATCAAATCCACTCGGTGCGACTCTTTGTAGTTGGTCGTATCGTTGAACTTGTTGATAATCATCTCCTCAATCTCATCGAGTGTCATCTCGGTAATCACAAGGTTGCTGCTAAAAGGCTCCAACTCGTAGATATCGGCGCGGCGCACATCTCCCTCGGTGAGCGAGGCAATGCGTGTGCCGCCAATATGGTAGAAAGCCAGGTCGGTACCTGCCACCTTGCGCCCCTCGTCTGCCATCATCTGAGCCAAACCCATCTTGGTAGCTTCGGCAGTAAGAGTGCCCACACTCTGGTTGAGATAGGGGTCTTTCATATACCCCTCTATCTCCTCCGCCACGCTCTCCTTGCCCTCTTCTGGGAGGGTTATGTATTGAGTATTGAGGTCCACAATCTCCCCTCCGAGCAGTTTGATAGTCGTAAGACCTACGGCACGCAACTTATTGTTGCCCTGCACCACCGCCACATTGCCTACCCTATTGGCATACGTTTCGTGCGTATGACCGCTCACGATGAGGTCGGCATAGGGGAACGAAGTGGCGAGGTTGGTGGTATCGCGGTCCAGACCGCAGTGCGAGAGCAGAACCATAACATCACACATCTCCCTTAGTTCCCTGCCGTAACGCTCGGCGGTCCATTCGGGCGAGAAGAACTCCGTACCCTCAAAAATCACATCTTTGCCATCGGGGTGTCCGTTGGCATAGTTGGTGATAATACCCAAGAAGCCCACCTTCACAGCCCCTGCACGCTTGATGACGTAGGGCTTGGGCTGGCTGAGTGCGCTCTCTTTGGTGTCTATATTGGCTAAGACAATGTCAAATTCGGCATCCTCCACACGCTTTTGGAGCGTGTCGAGTCCCATATCGAACTCGTGATTGCCAAAGGTTGCCACGTCATATCCGAGGCGGTTCATCTGCTCGATAATGGGGCGTCCCACATTGGAAGCCATATCCACATAGGGGTTACCTGTCCACCTGTCGCCCGCATCCACCACAAAGACTCTTGCGGTATCCTGAGCGTGTGCCTCATCGATGAGTGTTGCCAGGCGTGGCAGCATATCGAGTTTGGAGTGTATGTCGCTTGTGGAGATAATAATGAGGTTCTCCTCGCGGGGTGTGCACGATAGTGCCGAGAGCATCATACCGAGCATCAGAAGGGCTAATTTTGTCTGTTTCATAATTAAATTCTTCGCTTTTGCGTTTTAGTCATACAAATATACAAAGTTTTTTGTAACTTTGAAAGGAGTATTATAACCTTAAATGTTTTGCCGAGTATGAATATGCCAAAAGTTAGAATCATATGCGAGAATATAGGATCTACAATGGAGGTTGAATGGGGAACTTCGTTGGGCGAGATTGCCCAGGGACTTCGCAGCCCAAGCGGACAGCCATTTCTTGCCGCCTATGTCAACAACTCCATCCGCGAACTTGACGCCCGCATCGGCGAACCTGCAAGTGTACGCTTCATAGATATCACCCACTTCGAGGGACAGAGAGTCTATCAGCGCACCCTCTTTCTGGCTCTCCACAAGGCTGTAAGGGACCTCTACCCCGGTTGTCGTTTCCGCATCACGCACTCCGTATCGCGAGGTTTCTATTGCGAGATTGAGGGTATGCCCTCCTCGCCCGAGATGGTGTCTACCATAAAGGCAAGGCTCGATGAGATTATCGCTGCCGACATGCCCATCGTGCGACACAAGATGCTCAAAGACGAGGTGTTGGAAATATACCGTAAGCTCGGCTTTGAGGATAAGGTGGAGATTATCTCCTCACGCCCCCATCTCTACGTCACCTTCTACACGCTGGACGACCTGGCAGGCTACTTCTATGGTGCTCTGGCACCCTCCACGCGCTACATACACCTCTACGACCTGAGGGTATACTACAATGGCATCTACATTGCCGTACCCTCGCGCCGTGAGCCCGACAGTTTTGAGCCTATGATACCGCAGGACAAGATGTTCGACATCTTCCGCGAGTACAAGGAGTGGGGCGACATTATGGGCGTTGCCAACATCGGACAACTCAACCGCAAAATTGCCGAGGGCGATGGTGGCGACCTTGTGAAGATTGCCGAGGCACTCCACGAGAAGAAACTCGCAGGTATTGCCGACCGCATTGCCGAAGCACACCGTACAGAGGGTGCGGGCGTGGTACTCGTCAGCGGTCCCTCTTCGAGTGGCAAGACCACCTTCTCGAAACGATTGGGCATCCAACTCCGCATCCTCGGTCTGCAACCTACGATGATTTCGCTCGATGACTATTTTTTGGATAGAGAGGACACCCCTCGTGACGAGAACGGAGATTATGACTTCGAGACCATAGATGCTCTCGACATTGCAACCTTCAACGACCACCTCAATCGCCTCTTTGCGGGCGAGAAGGTTGATATACCACGCTACGACTTCATAACAGGTCGCCGACAGTGGCACGACAAGCCCCTGCAACTCAATGAGCGTTCCGTTCTCATCGTGGAGGGTATCCACGCCCTAAATCCCAAACTGACCGCACAGATTGCCGAGAACAAGAAATTCAAGGTCTACATCTCGTGCCTCACATCCATCTCTATGGACGACCTCTCGCGCATCCACACCACCGACAACAGACTCATACGCCGTATGGTGCGCGACAACGCCTATCGTGGCACTTCGGCAGAGGCAACGCTCAAACGCTGGCAGAGTGTGCGCCGTGGCGAGGAAAAGTACATCTTCCCCTATCAGGAGAATGCCGATGTGATGTTCAACTCCTCGCTTCTGTACGAACTACCTGTGCTCAAACGCCACGTTGTACCGCTGCTGATGAGCGTACCCGACACCGAGGAGGTCTATGGCGAGGCTGTAAGACTACTTCGCTTTATTGACAACTTCTCGCTCCTTGATGAGGGCGAGATTCCCCCCACCTCCATCCTAAGGGAGTTTGTAGGCGGCTCTTCGTTTGACTATTAATACCACAACCGACACTGCAATATGACACTCAAACACACCCTCATAGTGGCAACCGCCACCCTCTCGTTAGCCTTTGCCTCGTGCTGTGGTGAGCGATATGTTAGCTATACCGACACCTTCGATGCAGGCGATGTGGAACTCTTCTATGCTGCCGAGGGCAGAGGTAAGCCCGTCATACTGCTCCACGGCAACGGTGGCAGCCACAACGATATGGAGACCACTACCCGCCAGATAGCACAAGCGGGATACCTTGTCTACGCCCTCGACTCGCGCGGTCAGGGCAGTAATACCCCACTTGCCGAGTATCACTATCACGATATGGCTACCGACCTCCACGAGTTTATCACCGCCAAAGGGTTGGAACAACCTGCGGTGTTCGGTTTCAGCGATGGTGGCATCGTGGCACTGATGACGGAGGTTATGTACCCCGGCACTCTGGGTGCTATTGCTACGGGAGGTGCCAACATCTTTGTGAGGGGTGCATTAGTACCCGAATTTGAGGCGGGATTTTTTGCACAAGAGAACCCCAACCCACTGAATGTTATGATGATGAACGAGCCCACAATGACTGTGGAAGATATGCAGCGTATCGGGTGCCCAGCACTGATTATGGCGGGCGATGGTGACCTCATACGCCCCGAACACACCCACCTGATTGGCGACAATATCCCGCAGGGCAAAACGCTGATTGTCCCCAATGCCGACCACGGCTCCTACATCTACCACTCCACCCGAGTAGGCGACATATTGCTCGACTTTTTCGAGGAAATTGGGTACTAATGAGAAAAAAACTTATATTTGTAGAACGTAAACAGACAACCATCTGCCTATGAAGCATTAGCCCTCCAAGGGTGCACACATTTAGACATACTTAGAAAGCGTTAATTTTACTGCTTTGCATATCGAAATCTGGAAAATTTCAAATTGTGGCAAAAGAAGTGAAGTTGATGCTCACGCCTATGCAGCGTGGGCTTCACTTGATTTATTGCCACAAGGTATTCCAGAACCTCGATATGCGATAGAGAGAGTTTAGTCTGCGCTTTTTATATGGTCGAATGACATTCAACTGATTAGGCGCATAAAAAGATAGTATATGGGGCACAAAGAGAGTTGTAGGAGCGTGACCGAGGATAACAGCATTGCGCACCATCTTGATGCAAAGCGAGAAGAGCAGGAACTACACCTGCGCCACATAACCACCGATGAGATACTCTTGCAGGGCATTGCAAAATTCGTCCTTGCAAACCAGAGTAACAAGGCTTTTGAGTGGCTCAATCGTTCCATCCTCTTAGAGATGGAGGGCGAAGCAAAGAGGCAGACACCCAACACCCTGCCCCTAAAAGATACTCTTAACAACATAAGACAAAAATACACTCGCTACTACACCTCTTTGGGCAGAGAGATGCCTCAGGAGATATGGCGCCTAACGGCACAACAACTTTGCAAATCGCTCGGTGTAGAATTACTACCACTCCACCCGAGTAGGCGACATATTGCTCGACTTTTTCGAGGAAATTGAGTACTAATGAGAAAAGACGCGTAAGGGTTTTCAGCCGAGAGTATTTTTCCTCTCCAAGAGCACCACGACATAGGGGTTGGGTAGGAAATCTCACCCTCTGCCAAAAGAGAGAGCGAGTCCTCGGTTTGCGCAAAGCAAACCGAGGACTCGCTCTTCCGAATGTTGGTGCAAAAAGCACCCGCTATATGCGTTTTTTAGTATTCCTGCTTGGAGAGGCGAACGTAGCCATTATAACGCCACTTAGCATTCTCTTCCGCTGCCGTAAAGAGCTCGTCTGCCTCGGCAGGGAACATCTTTTTGAGCGAGGAGTAGCGTACCTCGGCAGCAAGGAATGCCTGGAACTTGCTCCAATCGGGCTCCTTAGAGTCGAGTTTGAAGGGGTTCTCGCCCTTCTCGGCAAGTTCGGGATTATAGTGCCACAGGTGCCAATAACCACACTCGATAGCCTCTTTACCAACGCTGGGGGTACGAGTCATACCGCCTTTGATGCCGTGGTTGATACAGGGAGCGTAGGCGATGATGAGCGAAGGACCGTTGTAAGCCTCAGCCTCGCGCAACACCGTAAGGAGTTGGTTGGGGTTGGCAATCGAAACCTGAGCAACATATACATAGCCATAGGTCATAGCGATTGCGCCAATATCTTTCTTGCGGATGCGCTTACCTGCCGAAGCGAACTTAGCAACGGCACCCACAGGGGTGGATTTCGAGGACTGACCACCGGTGTTGGAGTAAACCTCGGTATCTACGATGAGGATATTAACATCCTCGCCCGAAGCCAAAACGTGGTCTACACCGCCGAAGCCGATGTCGTAGCCCCAGCCATCACCACCGATAATCCACTGCGACTTCTTAACCAAGAGGTCTTTGTTCTCGACAATGTAGCGGCAGGTGTCACAACCACAAGCCTCAGCCATAGGCAACAAGCGTGCTGCAACCTCGGCACTCTTGGCGCTCAGGTGGCGCGAGTCAATCCACTCCTGCATAACACCTTTGAGCTCTGCCGAGCAGCAGTCGCAATTCTCAATAGCCTCAGCCATCTTCGAAGCGAGCATATCGCGGCGTTTCTCAACAGCCACCTTCATACCCAAACCAAACTCGGCATTGTCCTCAAAGAGCGAGTTAGCCCAAGCGGGACCGTGACCTTTCGCGTTTGTGCAGTAGGGTGTCGAAGGAGCCGAACCCGAGTAGATAGAGGTACAACCCGTAGCGTTGGCAACCATCATCCTGTCGCCAAAGAGTTGAGTGATAGTCTTAATATAAGGGGTCTCACCACAACCTGCACAAGCACCCGAGAACTCGAACAGAGGCTGGGCAAATTGGTTGCCCTTGATGGTTTTGGTCTTGTCCATAACATCCTCCTTATAGCCCACCTCTTTGTTCATAAAGTCCCAATTAGCCTGCTCGTGCATCTGCTCTGCAAGGGGTTTCATAACCAAGGCTTTGGTCTTAGCGGGGCAAGCGTCCACACAGTTGCCACAGCCGGTACAATCCAGAGGCGAGAGTTGGATGCGGAACTTATAGCCCTTAGTCTGAGCCATACCATCGCGCAATGCGACACCCTCGGGAGCCTTTGCTGCCTCCTCCTCAGTCAGGAGGAAGGGACGGATTGCTGCGTGGGGGCAGACAAACGCACACTGGTTGCACTGGATACAGTTCTCCGAAATCCATTCGGGCACCTTCACAGCGATGCCACGTTTCTCGTAAGCAGCCGTACCGTTGTCCCAAGTACCATCCTCCCTGCCGTTGAATGCGCTAACGGGCAGAAAATCGCCTTTGAGGTTATTGATAGGCTCGCAAATGTTCCTTACGAACTCGGGTTTCTCGCAGTCGCTACCCTTGCAAGCGCACTCCTCCTCTACGAGATTAGCCCACTCGGCAGGAATAAGAACCTCCTGAACTTCGCCTCCCTTATCCACAGCAGCGTAGTTCATATTGACGATATCCTCACCCTTCTTGCCATAGGATTTGTAGATAGCCTTCTTCATCTCCTCAACAGCCTGCTCGAAGGGGATTACACCAGCAATCTTGAAGAATGCCGACTGCATAATGGTGTTGGTGCGGTTGCCCAAACCAATCTCCGAGGCAATCTTGGTAGCGTTGATGATATAGAAACGAATACCCTTCTTAGCCATATAAATCTTCATATGGGTAGGCAGAGTAGCCAGCGTCTGCTCTGCATCCAAAACGCTGTTCAGAAGGAACGAGCCGCCCCTCTTCAAACCCTTCAATACGTCATATTTGTCGACATACGAAGGAACGTGGCAAGCCACAAAGTCGGGAGTGGTTACCAAGTAGGGTGAACGGATGGGGCTATCGCCAAACCTCAGGTGCGAGGAGGTGTAGCCGCCCGACTTCTTCGAGTCGTAGGAGAAGTATGCCTGGCAGTATTTGTCGGTAGTACCACCGATAATTTTAATCGAGTTTTTGTTTGCACCCACAGTACCATCTGCACCCAGGCCATAGAACACAGCCTCGAAGGTACCCTCCTTAGCCATCGATACCTCCTTACCTACGGGCAGCGAAAGGAATGTAACGTCGTCCTCGATACCTACGGTAAATTGGTTGCGAGGCTCCTCGGCTTTCAGGTTCTCGAACACTGCGAGCATCTGTGCGGGTGTGGTGTCTTTCGAGGAGAGACCATATCGACCGCCAATGATGAGGGGTTTGCACTCTGCGGGGATATCTTTGCACGAAGCGAAAGCCTCAACAACATCGAGATACAAGGGACAGCCGTTTGCGCCGGGCTCCTTGGTGCGATCCAAGACACAGATACGCTTGGTAGTCTCGGGCAGTACGGCACCCAAATACTTCACCGAGAAAGGACGGTAGAGGTGTACGGTAACAACACCCACCTTCTCGCCTCGGGCAGTAAGACAATCTACGCACTCTTTGATGGTTTCGGTAACCGAACCCATAGCGACAATCACATTCTCGGCATCCTCGGCACCATAGTAGGTGAAAGGTGCGTAGTTACGACCCGTGATAGCCGAGATTTTCTTCATAGCCTCAGCCACTGCATCGGGCACAGCATCGTAGAACTTGTTGCTTGCCTCGCGGGTCTGGAAATAGATGTCGGGGTTCTGAGCTGTACCACGAGTTACAGGGTGCTCGGGGTTGAGTGCCCTTGCGCGGAAGTCAGCAAGTGCCTTCCTATCGAACAGGGGCTCCAAGTCTTCCATCTCCATAAGCTCCACCTTCTGAATCTCGTGCGAAGTGCGGAAACCATCGAAGAAGTGGAGGAAGGGTATGCGCGAGGTGAGCGATACGATGTGAGCTACACCTGCAAGGTCCATAACTTCCTGCACCGACGAGGTGGCGAGCATGGCAAAGCCTGTTTGGCGTGCAGCCATAACGTCCTGGTGGTCGCCAAAGATGGAGAGCGACTGAGCAGCCAAGGCACGTGCCGAAACGTGGAATACACCGGGAAGCAACTCGCCGGCAATCTTGTACATATTGGGAATCATCAATAGCAAACCCTGCGAAGCGGTGAAGGTGGAGGTGAGTGCGCCAGCCTGCAACGAGCCGTGAACAGCACCTGCGGCACCAGCCTCAGACTGCATTTCCACAACTTTTACGGTTTCGCCGAAGATGTTTTTCTGACCTGCGGCAGCCCACTCATCAACAAGTTCTGCCATAGTAGACGAAGGAGTGATGGGATAGATAGCAGCTACCTCGCTAAACATATAAGCGATGTGAGCGGCAGCATAGTTACCATCACAAGTGATAAATTTTTTCTTTGCCATATTGTTTCCTTTTGTAACTTTAATTTCGAACACTAACCTGCTAACAATTAGGACTTAGCCCACCAATGCCAGAAGAGACAAAGAGCCTCCATCCCAATTTCATCACGCAAATATAATACACCTTTTCCAAAATTCGTTAAATTTGTGGAAATTTTTGGGCCCAAAATGTGCTACACCGATTGTTATTTGTCTAACAGTATCAGTGTGTTACAAAAATAACAGCACCACAAAATGCCCTTTTTTGGCTGATTATAAACCACTTGGTTTAGGAGCGTAAAATGGCTTATTTTGTCCCTTTGCGACTCCATAACTACAAAAAAATAAACATAATTTAACATAGGACAAAAGCACCTCGGATGATAGACTACAAAGAGCATAAACTTGCCAACGGACTGACCGTTTTGGCCAACTACGACGAGTGTTCGGCAATGGCTGCCGTAAACCTACTCTACGAGGTAGGCTCGCGAGATGAGGAGCCCTCACGCACAGGTTTTGCACACCTATTCGAGCACCTGATGTTTCGTGGTACAAAACGTGTGCCCGACTTCGACCTTCCCGTCGAGGAGGTTTGTGGCGAGAACAACGCCTTCACGTCTGCCGACTACACCAATTATTATATTACTACGCCCAAAGAGAACTTCGAGACCGCCCTATGGCTCGAAGCCGACCGTATGATGGGTTTGGACATCACGCCCGAGAAGTTGCAGGTCGAAAAGTCGGTAGTCATTGAGGAGTTCAACCAGCGTTTCCTCAACCGTCCCTATGGCGAGCAGTGGCACTGTCTGAGGGAGATGGTCTACACCCTCCATCCCTATCGCTCGCCCGTCATAGGACTCACGCCCGACCACATCCGCAACGCCACTTTGGAGGATGTAAGGGCGTTTTATGAGCGTTACTACCGCCCCGAGAATGCCATATTGAGCGTTTCGGCAGCCCTACCTGCCGAGCAAATCTTCGAGGCTGCCGAGAGATATTTTAGTGTACTGCCCGGTCGTGGTACTATCGAGCGTAGGAAGAGGGTTGTGGAGCCCGCCATAACCTCGCCACGCCGCAAGGTCATAGAGTCCAATGTCCCTGCCGACCAGATAACCATTGCCTTTCTAATGGGCGAGCGTGGGACGAGGGATTACTACCTCTGCGACCTGCTGACCGACCTTTTGGCGGGTGGCGAGTCGGCACGCATCTACCAACATCTTGTTCGCCAAAGGCAGATTTTCTCCGCTGCCAACGCCTACATCACAGGCGAAAGGGAGCAGGGAATGTTGATACTGACCGGACAACTCAACCCCTCGGTAACTATCCAAGAGGCAGAGGATGCGCTCTATGGCGAGTTGGAACGCTTGGTGCAGGAGCCCGTGGGCGACTACGAATTGCGCAAGGTACAGAACAAGTTTGAAGCCAACATTACCTTCGGAGAACTGAACGTGATGAACAAGGCTATGAACCTCGGCTACTATCGTATGCTGGGCGATATGAGCCTGCTGAATGGCGAGGTGGACATCTACCGCTCGATTACTGCCGAGGAGATTGCTGAGTACATCAGCACCCACCTCAACCGCAACCAAAGTGCAACCCTTATCTACCACCGCAAGAGATGATACAACGTCCCGAAATAAAACCCATCGGTATGCCCCGCATACCCCACTACACCACCCTAAGTGCTGCCAATGGCACCCCACTCTACGCTCTGCACAACTCATCACAGGGTGTCGTGAGAGTGAGTTTTGTCTTTCGTGCAGGCACCTCCTACCAGAGGGTTCCTTTCAGTGCATCCACAGTCGTAAATACCCTCTCGGAGGGTACGGCAAACCACTCGGGCAAGGATATTGCCGAGGCTCTCGACTATGTTGGCTCCTACTACGATGCCAACATAGACCGCGATTGGTCGGTGGTAACCTTCTGTATGCTCAAAAAGTTCGCTGCCGCAACCCTCGACATTGCCGAGGAGGTCATCCTGCGCCCCTCGTTCCCCGAGGAGGAGATTGCCTCCTACTGCGCCAAGCGCAAAGAGCAACTCCACGTTCAGCGCAGCAAACCCGAGCAAATCTCGCGCGAAGTCTTCGGCAGGGCACTCTTTGGCGAGGAGCACCCCTATGGCGTAACCTCCTCGGAGGAGTGCTACGATGCCATTACACCCGAGGTACTCAGAGAGTTCTACCTCTCGCACTACAATGCCGAGAGCACTTTTGCTGTCATCTCGGGCGACTTTGGCGAGGAGGAGCAGCAGAGGGTGTTCCGCATTCTCGAAGGTCTACCCGAAGGCGAGGTCCCCGAGCGCACCATTCCCGAGCCCTCGCCCACCCCACAGGTACGCCAGAAGATGGAGGGGGCTGTGCAGTCGTGCATTAAGATAGGCTTGCCGCTCTTTGCCCGCACCCACCCCGACTTTGTGGCTATGCAGGTGGTTGCCACGGCTATGGGCGGATATTTCGGCTCGCGCCTGATGCAGAATTTGCGCGAGAGGAATGGCTACACCTACGGAGCCTATGCCGCAATGATAAATCTCGACCGCTCGGGCTACTTTGTGATGAGTGCCGATGTGGCAGGCGATCACACCGAGGAGGCTGTGGCGGAGATTTTTGGCGAGGTGGAACGTATGACGAGCGAGCCAATGAGTGCCGAGGAGTTGGAACTGGTGCGCAAGACTATTGTGGGAGATGTTATGAGGGTTTTCGATGGTCCTTTTGGTGCCGCGGATGTCACCATTGAGAACATCCAGAATGGCGAGAAGAACGACTATACGGAGCGCTTTCTCGGCGAGGTGGCTGCCATTACCCCCGAAAGGGTGCGCGAGGTTGCTAACCGCTATTTTCAGAAAAAACGCTTTGTAGTGACAATTATTGGCTAAAACTACACCACTTTCAAAAAAAATCACTATGTTTGTCGGAACAAACCGACGCTACGACGAAATTTCACAAACTCTATTCACAATAATTAAAAACTAAACAACAATGAAAAAACTATTTTATGCTTTCATGTTCGCTGCTGCCAGCCTTATGGTAAGTTGCGGTACTCCCTCCGAAGAGGGCAAAGAGCCTGGTGGTGACACCGAGAAGGAGTTCTACGGCTTGATGATGGATGATGCTGACGTTACCATTCTCGGCAACGACAATTTCCTCCTCCAAATGTATAGCTACACCAGCGACGGCACCGCTATGGCTCGTCTTCTGTCGGCACAGGTCACCATTCCCGGTGTTGATCTGGAAGTTGGGCTTGATAACATTGTTCTTCCCGAGGGTTCATACGAATTGACCGAGGGTGAGGTAGGCGATACCGGTGCTTATATCAAAGGTTCGTACTACGACAACTTTGTTGCTACAACCCCCTACACTGCTCTCTTTACTGAGGGTACCATGGAGGTTAAACACACTTCCAAAGGTCACCGCGTGACCATATGGGCAAAGGGTGTTGATGCTGCAACCGGCAAAGCAGTTGAGGATATCGAGTTCCGCTTTGAGAACGATTTGGTCTTCAATCCCAATGTCATCGAGGTTATTGCTACTGAGGATTGCCCCGCATACGCATTGTTCCAAGGCCAGTACAATGCAAAAGCAAATCTTTGGGTGATTGAGGCTGCCGTTGAGGAGTCATTCACATATTTCTACGATTTCTACATCCTCACTCCTCTTACCAACACTTTTGAGGACGGTATCCCCTCGGGTACATATCCTCTCGCATACACTGGTGAGGCTAACACCGTAATTCCTACTGTCACAAACGAGAATGGTCAAATCATATCTGGTGGTTCCTTATTCTTTGAGGAAACTTCTCAGGGCTTAGGCCTTTATGACACTCTTTGGGGTGGCGAGATGGAGATTGTAAACAATGGCGATGGCACTTACGAATTCGCAGTGACCTACTACAACTATTGGAACATTCCTCAGGTTGCAGTATTCTCGGGTGAGTTGTCCCACTACGACACCCGTCCAGTGGACTACGCAGAGATGTACTGGTATGGCAATAGCCGTTGGTATGTAGCCCTTGGCAGCGCAGAGAATGACATTTGCTATGCATTGGAAATGTACACCGCAGAGAATAGCAGCATAAATGATGGTCTTGCAAGCGGCACCTACAACGTAACCGACACAGCAGCTCCTTTCACTATTGTTGCCGGTTATATCGACGGCAATTACGTTGAAGGTTCATATTTCGGAGAGTACAGCAACAATGGTGGTGTTTATGATTTAGTTAGTGGTGGTACCGCCGTAGTTGACAACAAGGGCAATGACACATATAAGATCGATATTAATCTCCAAAACGAGGGTTATGTCGACTTGACTGGTTATACCTCTTGGACCTACGAGGGTGAGTTTGATGTATACGACACAACTCAGAGTGCTGCTCCTGCAAAAGCTGCTATCAGAAGCAACAAGACAATTTCCAAGGTTGCCAAAGATGCTGAATTTGAGTCCAACATCGATCGTCGCAATCGCCGCTTCTAAACCAATCGGACATTTGGCTCAACGCCAAATGTAAACGAAACACACAACCGCCCACAAACAATTTGTGGGCGGTTATTTTTTGTGCTGCCTTGTTTTGAACTAAGCTCTTACTTTTTATACACAAGAATTCATCTCCAAGCAAAGTGGCAACCAAAAACGATTTTCGCGGAGGAAATTTTGTGCCAAACAAGAAGGCGAGTCCGCAGTTTGCTTAGCGCAAATGAGGAACTCGCCTATCGCAGTGCGGTGCAAAATTTACCCGCGAAAATCGTTTTTAAGCGCCGTGACAGTGCTTGTATTTTTTACCTGAGCCGCAAGGACAAGGATCATTGGGGCGCACCTTCTTCTCAACGTGTACGGGCATAGGCTTGCTCTTCTCGCCCTGACCAGCCTGAGCAGCGGCAGCCATACGCGAAGCCTGCAACTTGTTGACATCAACCTTCTGCTGTGCCTGCTGACGGCGCGAGAGGCGGCTCTCTGCCTGCTCCTTAGTGGGGATAAAGCCCTTCATCAGTATGGAGATAACTTCGGCATTTACCTTGTCTATCATCGCCTCGAAGAGGTTGTACGACTCGCCTTTGTAT
The DNA here is from genome assembly GCA_937911745.1 of uncultured Alistipes sp. Lineage (GTDB taxonomy): Bacteria > Bacteroidota > Bacteroidia > Bacteroidales > Rikenellaceae > Tidjanibacter. Next base: position 16,753 of record CALDPX010000047.1, read on the forward strand.
ATAAGGAGGGGATCCTTCTGCTCGTAGGTGGCATTCTGAACGCTCTGTTTCAGATCGTCCATCTCCCTGAGGTGCTCGCGCCAATTATCGTCAATGGTGGTGAGCATTGCGAGTTTGGTGAACATCTTATAGATCTCGGTGCCCTCGTTCTCCACACATTTTTTGAGGTTTACGAGCACATTATAGACGAGGGTGCCATTGGTTACGGGCACATACATATTCTCGGCTTGGGGATTGCTCTCAACCACATTCTTGATGACAGGCATAGCGGTCTGAGCCACCATCTGAGCCCTACGGGCATAGGCAGCACGAATATCCTCAACAATCATATCTGCCAACGCAGCACTATCTGCCTTATTGTAGGCGTCCTCGCTGAACGAAGGTTGGATAGCCACCTGACGTATGAGTTCCAGCGACATCTCCTCATAGGGAACACCCTTGAAGTTTGCCGCAAAGGTGTCGGCAAAGGAGAGTATCATATTATTCAGGTCGACATCCACACCCTCGCCATAGAGTGCATGACGGCGCATAGTGTAGATAGCCGTACGCTGTTTGTTCATCACATCATCGTACTCCAAAAGTCGCTTACGGATACCGAAGTTGTTCTCCTCAACCTTCTTCTGCGCCCTCTCGATGGCTCCGCTCATCATCTTGGCAGAGATAACCTCGCCCTCTTGCAAGCCCATTTTATCCATCATCGACGCCAGGCGGTCGCCACCGAACAGACGCAACAAGTCATCCTCGGTCGACACGAAGAACTGCGACGAGCCGGGGTCACCCTGACGTCCCGAACGACCTCTGAGCTGACGGTCCACACGGCGACTCTCGTGACGCTCGGTACCAATGATAGCAAGACCTCCGGCAGCCTTCACCTCGGGCGAAAGTTTAATATCCGTACCACGTCCCGCCATATTGGTTGCGATGGTAACCTGTCCTGCCCTACCTGCCTCGGCAACAACCTGAGCCTCCTGAGCGTGCTGCTTGGCATTGAGTACATTGTGGGGTATATGGCGAATCTTCAAGATGCGGCTCAGAAGTTCCGATACCTCAACCGAGGTAGTACCCACCAATACGGGGCGTCCCTCGCCAACAAGCCTTTCAATCTCCTCCACAACAGCATTATATTTCTCCCTCTTGGTCTTATAGAGCAGATCCTCCTTATCCTCACGTGCAATGGGGCGGTTGGTGGGAATAACTACAACGTCGAGTTTATAGATGCTCCAAAACTCGCTCGCCTCCGTCTCGGCGGTACCTGTCATACCGGCGAGTTTGTGGTACATACGGAAGTAGTTCTGCAAGGTGATGGTCGCAAAGGTCTGCGTTGCAGCCTCCACCTTAACTCTCTCCTTAGCCTCAATAGCCTGGTGCAGACCGTCCGAGTAGCGGCGACCTTCCATAATACGTCCCGTCTGCTCGTCGACAATCTTCACCTTGCCATCCATAAGCACATACTCCACATCCTTCTCGAACATACTATACGCTTTGAGCAACTGGTTTACGGTGTGTACCCTTTCGCTCTTGGTGGCATAGTCGGCAAGCATTGCATCCTTCTTGGCGGCTCTCTCCTCGGGTGTCATATCGCTCTTTTCGAGTGCGGCAATCTCCGAGCCGATATCGGGCAGCACGAAGAACTTATCATCACCCACCGAGCGGGCCAACATCTCGTGTCCCTTGTCGGTAAGTTCTATGGAGTTGAGTTTCTCATCAATAACAAAGAAGAGTTCGTCGGTAATCTCGGGCATACGCTCGTTTTTGTTTGCCATATAGATTGCCTCGGTCTTCTGCAACAGCACCTTCATACCCTGCTCCGAAAGGAACTTGATGAGGTTCTTATTCTTGGGCAAGCCCTTATGTGAGCGTAGCAGCAAGATACCACCCTCCTCGGTCTTACCCTCGGCAATGAGTTTGCGAGCCCTAACAAGGCAGTCGGCAGCAAAGTTGCGTTGCAGGTTGTAGAGTCGCTCGACAATATCGCGATATTCGTCAAAGAGTTGGTCGTCGCCCTTAGGCACAGGACCCGAAATAATCAGAGGGGTACGGGCATCGTCAATAAGCACCGAGTCCACCTCATCGACAATGGCAAAGTGGTGTTTCTTCTGCACCAACTCCTTAGCCTGAATAGACATATTATCCCTCAGGTAGTCGAAACCGAACTCGTTATTGGTACCGAAAGTGATGTTAGCCTCGTATGCCCTCCTACGCTCTGCCGAGTTGGGGCGGTAGTTGTCGATACACTCCACCGACAAGCCGTGGAATTGGTACATAGGACCCATCCACTCGCAGTCACGTTTTGCCAGATAGTCATTCACGGTCACAACGTGCACACCCTTGCCTGCAAGCGCGTTGAGGAATACGGGCAGCGTAGCCACAAGGGTTTTACCCTCACCCGTAGCCATCTCGGCAATTTTACCCTTATGGAGCACCACGCCACCGAAGAGCTGAACATCGTAGTGGACCATATCCCACTTAATGTCGTTGCCTCCTGCGGTCCAAGTGGTCTGCCATACAGCCTTGTCGCCCTCGATGCTCACAAAGTCCCTCACCGAAGCCAAGTCCCTATCGAACTGCGAGGCGGTAACCTCCACGGTCTCATTCTCGGCAAACCTGCGGGCAGTAGACTTCATAATGGCAAAAGCCTCGGGCAATATCTCATCGAGCCTCTGCTCAATCTTCTCGTCAATCTTCTCGGTGAGCTGTTCTATCTCCTTCGAGATGGCACTCTTCTTGTCGATGGGAATATCCTCCTCAATCTCCAATTTAAGCCTCGCGATACGCTCCTCCTCGGGGCGGATGAACTCCGCAATACCCTCCCTCAGAGCCGCCGAGCGTCCCCTCAGTTCATCATTCGACAGCGCGTCTATCGTGGGATAGAGCGCAAGTATCTTATCCACATAAGGCTGGATCTCCTTCTTGTCCTTATCACTCTTCGTTCCAAAAAAGAGTTTCAAAACCGACTGTACTACATTCATCTTTTCTTCTATATTTTTTTGTTTTCCTTTTTGTTTCTTCTTTTCGCACCTTTTTGTAAAAAGGTGCTACCAAAAACTTTTATGCGATACTGCGTATCGCTTTACCTTTGCTATGCCCTATGTTAGCATTCCCAACACAAAAGCGTCACTCTGGCACAAAAGTCGCCCAAAAATTTTTATGCGATACTGCGTATCGCTTTACCTTTGCTACGCCTTATATTTAGTATTCCCAACACAAAAGCGTCACTCTGACGCCCTTTTTGTAAAAAGGTGCTACCAAAAACTTTTAGTGTAGACTTTGCTACGCCTTAGTGGGAGTTATGGGAGATATGAGAGATATGGGATTGTCTCAACTTTCAACTCTCAACTCTCCTCATCATCCTTCCCAGCGGGCACTCGCCACATCTACCCTCATCGCACAAGTGCGAGAGTTCGATGAGTGCCTGGCTATCGTATGCCGACTTTGCGGGTACTCCAACGCCCGTCCAGCGGCTCACAAGTCTATTCTTCTCGGAGGGTATCTCTTCGAGTAGGTCGAGAGCCGCACTCTTCATCTCGCTGCGCCCCATAACCGTCGCATAGGCAAACTGCATCGGCACCACAAGATTTATGGCGAGCATATTCATCTTATCGCGTCCAAGATGTCCTCCACTACTTACTCTCTTGCCGTCAATCTTAAATCTCCTTTGCCAATAGTCGCTCGTGGTAATGGCAAACATTCGTTCCACATCTGCCAAACTCCCAACACCCATCAGTGCGTCCATCGAGAACTCCTCCTTGGCAACCAGAGCCGCCATCTGCACAATCCTAATAACGGGATTTCCGGCAGGGAAATTGCCCGACCTTCTCCAAGCACCCATACTCATTGCACAAAGGTTATACTTTCTCGACAAGTAGTCAAACTCTTGCTGCAACCTCACAATGTAGTCGTCATAGAACTCTCCGCCAAGCAATCCCGACGTTCCAAGCAGCAGAGCCTCCACCCTTGTGAGCGAGTTGCGCTCTTTGAGACAGGCGAGATAGGGGACTCTTTGTGCCAACTCCTCAAAAGGCTGTGAGTTGCGGGGTGCTCCCATAGCGTAGGCGGTCATAACGTAGAGTGTTTGGTTCCAATCTTTGTTGTACTGTTCCCAAATCTCCAACACCCTTTGGCTCTTGCGCACAATCCTCTGCACCAAGAGACTCTCGACAAGTTTGGTCCTCCTGAGGGGCTCCATCGTTGCCAGATTCTCCCTACACATCATATGCTCCGCCACACCACGCTCCATAGCCTCGCTACTACAACATTCCGAGTTCCATCAGAGCCTCCTCGCTCATCATATTCTTGTCCCAAGGTGGATCGAAGACTATCTCCACCACCACCTCGTCAACACCTCTAACCTTAGCCACCTGCGTATGCACCTCCTCAACAAGGAAGTCCGCCATAGGGCAGTTGGGGGCTGTAAGTGTCATACGGATATGAACTTTCCTGTCGGGTGTATAGTCCACATCATAGACCAATCCGAGGTCGTAAATGTTCACCGGAATCTCGGGGTCGTATATATTTTTCAGCGTATCGATAATATCGCTCTCTACGCTCTGTATCTCTTCGGGTGTCATCTTCTTCTACTCTTCTTTTTTTACTGAAAAAGCCAACGCATACCTCTTCATCTGGCTCAGCATCTCGCCCAAACCGTTAGCCCTCGTGGGCGAGAGGTAGGAGCGGATGCCTATGCGGTCGATGAAGTAGAGTTCGGTGGAGAGTATCTCCTCGGGTGTGCGACCACCCAAAGCTCTTGTGAGCAAGCCCGCAATGCCCTTTACGATAAGAGCATCTGCATCGGTCGAGAAATAGACCTTGCCATCCCTCAGTTCGGCATCTATCCACACCCTCGACTGACAACCGTCAATCAAATACTCCTCGGTCTTGTGCCTCGGGTCAATCTCCCTGCACTCCTCCGCCATATCTATCAAATACTGCAACTTATCATCGGGATCATCAAACATCCCAAAGTCCGCAATAATCTCTTCCTGTATCTCGTCTTTCATATCTTGTGTTTTGTATTTTCTCCGCTTTTTGTAAAAAGCGGAACCAAAAACTTTTAGTGTAATCCTTGCTCTACCCCAATGGGAGTTATGAGAGATGTGAGATTGTCTCAACTCTCAATTCTCAATTCCCAAAGGCTTTGCCTCGGCTCCCAACGGCACATCCACGCCAATCATCTCGGCGAGCGTAACCACCAACGAGCGAACATCGACTTTCTCTTCGATTCTGCATCTCTCCACACCCATTCCACTGAGTGCCACCACAGCCCTACGATAGGGCGCATAGATGAGCGAAGAGGTCACTTGGGGCATCACACCCTCACTCTCCACCTCGCACCAATCGGGCATCAGTACCAACTGCACATCTGCCGAGCGTTTGGGATAGAAGCCCTCTTGCACAATATCCACAACACCTCCCTTGATGCCTCCATCCATCATCTCCGAGGCAGTGATGGCGTGCGACACACCCCTCAGTCCAAGTGCGAAGGTACCCACCTGACGTTGGAGTGCCGCAAGGTCCAGCCCCTTAGAGAAGGCAAGCGTATGGTTGAGCCACACCCCACCATTGTAGTACCCCAACACCCAATCGCCCTTGCCATAGGTGGCGTTGAGAAAACTATTGATAAGAAATCGAGCCTGCGAGGCATTCAATACATTCTCGCCACCGAGAGCCTCCCTCACACCGCCATCGGTTGAGAGTACAAAGAGCACCTTACCATCTGCCTGTGCCGAAGCAAAGGTCATAAGGTCGGCAAGAGCCTCATCGAGCCTATAATACATATCCTCCACCTCGCGCGAGGAGAGCCCATGACGCGCAATAATCCTTCGTGGCGAATCGAAACATACGCTGAGCATATCGGTTGCCGCGTCGTGTCCGAGTCGGTTATAGATTATAGCCTCCTTAGCGAACTCTGCAACCATCTGATTGGATATTGGCGTGTAGAGCAACTCCACGACATCGTCAGCCGAGGCGCGACTCTTCCTCTCTCCACGAGGTGGCTTATAGCCGTAGGGCTTTGCGACACAAGAGGTGCTATTTCTATACTCACCCTCGTGGCGCGAGAGCACCCACTCCTCTCCTATCTTCTCTCGCCAATATCCCGAGGCGTTATATTTGCTCACCCACTTGGGGAGTGTTGTCTTGTATTTTGTGGAGGTTGTCCACCTACCCGAGAGAGAGTCTATCCACCACACCTCCGAGGGGGCAAGACCTCCGAGAATGATTGCCGAGGAGGCATCGGCAGCCACCGACACCGACTTGGCACCCTCCACAGAGCGCACCACCACATCACCCAACGTTTCGAGCACGAGATTGGCGTTCGACACTCGACTGTCGGGGTGGTCGGCATCGAAAGTGCAGCAGCGGCTATCTCCCACCACCAACATCTTCGAGCCGTTGTTGTTGTTCCACCAGCAATCACCCACCACACCACTAAGCCAAGGCGAAGCACCCGTAGAGAGTGCTGCCAAAGCCGAGGGGGTAGTAGGCGCAAAGGGATAGTAGGCGTAGGGGTAACTCCTACCCGAGAGCAGACGCTCAAAACCTCCCGCACGAAACCCTTCGGCATAGCGCTCCAAATCGACCATTCGTGCCTGCGACACCACAATGTTGACCACCAAGCGTGGACGCTCGGCAGCCCTCGCCCCAAAGGCGAGCAGAAACAGGGTGGAGAGTAGCAGCAAACGGTTCTTCATACGATTTGGTCAAAATATCGGGTAAAGATAATAAATATCTATGATATTTAACCCCTCGCAAAGAAGAAAGTTTCTCTGCGAGGGGTTTTTTCGGTTTTTTGGCGGATTTTGAGCCCTTAGAGCCTACACACAAAGACCTCTTCGCCTGCGAAGATTGGCGTGTAGGAGGGCTTCTTCTCGAAGAGTCCGAACATTGCCGAGCCGGAGCCCGAGAGCGAAGCGTAGAGAGCCCCCTCTCGTATCATTTCGCGTTTGATATTCGGAAGTGCGGTATGTCGCCCGAAGAGCGATGGTTCAAAATCATTGACAATCTCTCTCTGCCACTGCTCGCGTGGGAGTCTGAGGCGTTCTTCGAGCGGCATATCGGGAACGTGGGGTACCACACCCGCATAAGCCTCGGCTGTGGATATGCCAAACGAGGGCTTGGAGATAACGCACCACAGCCCCGCAAGGTCCACCTCCTTGGCGGGAGTCATAATCTCCCCCCTACCTCGGCAGAACATCGGCTCCGAGTGGATGAAAAATGGCACATCGCTACCGAGTCTTGCGGCACACTCCACCATCTGTTCGGTGGAGAGCCTGAGCGAGAAAATCTCGTTCATACCCTTTATGGCAGCGGCAGCATCGGCACTACCGCCACCCAACCCTGCGCCAAAGGGTATCTGCTTATCCAACTTGATTTTAACACCACCTATGCCATACAACTCTCGGAGCAACATCCAAGCCTTAACCACCAGATTGCGGTCCGAGGCGCAGTCGATACTGAGTCCCTCTATTGCAAGGCTGCAACCTCCTCCCTCCGAGGGCTCAATTTCTATCTTGTCGGCAATGGCACCTACGGGGACCATAAGCGTATCTATATCGTGGTAGCCGTCTGCTCGGCGGCGCAGAATATCGAGTCCGAGATTGATTTTGGGGTGTGCTGTAAGTATCATTTTAATTGAGGGTTTATTGTGAGAACAAAGATAATTATTTTATCTTTGCCTACAAAAGCCTAAAACTATGAAATTACGCACCGAAATTACCATCCGTCCCAACGACCACAAGATAGACCAGCAGCAGAGGGTTTTTATGGTCGGTTCCTGCTTTACCGAAGAGATTGCCTCGCGCCTTGTGCGCATCGGTATTCCCACCCACAGCAATCCTCTGGGGGTGCTCTACAATCCCTTGTCGGTAGAGAGTTGTATTCGCAGGGTTGTGGAGGCACAGAAAATAGAGCGCGAGGAGTTGCACTGCAAGGGCGATATGTGGTTTTCGCTCGACACCCACGGCTCATTCGACAGCCCCGACCCACAGAGGGTTTTGGAGAGTGTTAACGGCTCCATCGTGGAGGCTCACAAGGAGTTCTCCCAAGCCGATTGGCTCATCGTAACGCTCGGCACTGCAATGGTTTACGAAAGAGCAGGCAAGGTGGTTGCCAACTGCCACCGAATGTCCGCATCGGAGTTTACACACCGCCTGATGACAATCGAAGAGGTTAGCGAGTCGCTCGAAAGGATTGTGGAGATGGCGGCAGGCAAACACGTCATCTTCACGCTCAGCCCCGTGAGGTACGTAGGCGACGGTTTGGAGGGCAATATGGTGTCGAAATCAATCCTAAGGCTCGCCATAGAGCGTGTGGCAGCCGCCCACAGCGAAGTGGAGTACTTCCCCTCCTACGAGATTTTCCTCGACGATTTGCGTGACTACCGCTACTATGGCGACGATATGTTGCATCCCTCAAAGGCGGGTGTGGACTATGTGTGGGAGCGATTTGGAGAGTATTGCTTGACACGCGAGGTGGAGGCAGACGGCGAACTCTTTGCACGTCTTACCGATGCCCGCAACCATCGCCCCTTGCACCCCGAAAGCAGCGAGTATGCCACCTTCTGCGACACAATGTTCCGCAAGGCTCGCACCCTGGCTCACAAATTCCCCAAGAACGAGATTGCAGCCTCGCTGGTAAAGCATTTTGCCGAGAGGAATTAACGGGAATGACAAACACAAAAAGTGGCACAGAGAGTTCTCTGTGCCACTTTTTATTATCTCCTTTTCGCCTCTACTCCACCTTAGGAGCAAGAGTTACCACCACTGCCTTATGGTCGGAGTACTCCAAATCGTAGGAGTTGTATTGTTTGACGTTAAAGTGCTCCTCGGCAGGCAGTACGTAGTCTATGCGGAAGAGGTTATAGAGCCCCTTGAAGGTATATTCCGTACCCCTACCTCGCTCCCCATAGGCATCCGCGAGCCCCTCGGAGATAATTTGGTTATAGGTGTACGATGCAGGCGTATCATTAAAGTCGCCACACACCACCACTCGATAGGGTGATTGCTCCACGATTTGAGCCACACACTCTGACTGCTCTGCCCTTTGGCGGTAGTTTTCTACCATCTTGGTCACCACTTTCGAGAGTTTCTCGCGAGCCATGGTGTCGTCTATGATTTGAGGAGAAAGAGTACCTCGACGTTCATCACTCGTAATGCCCGTAGATTGAAGATGTAGGTTCACAATCCTCAGCGTATCCCTACCCACTTTCAGATCCGCCCATACACCATATATATTCTTCTCGTTTTGACCAACAACCGAATGTCGCACAATGGGATAGGTGCTAAATATGGCATAACCCGACCCCTCTTGCAACTCTTCGTTGCCAACTTGTGCATTGGTAAAGAAGCCATAGCTCATCTTTCGGAGCCCCTGGCGGAATTCCGCAAAACTCTTGCTCGACGAAAAGTGTGCCTCCTGCAAGCAGGCAACCTGCACACCTTGTTCGTTCAGCCACTCACCCACACAATGATAGTTACTCACTCCTTCCGCGGAATCTTTATCGCTAAAATTCATCACATTGTAGGTGGCAACAACCAAATCATCACGACTTTTCTCAATCGTTTCATTATCTTCCATTAAGTCGGAGCGATAGAAAAGTCCTATATTGCTCTGTCCCACCACAAGCATTGTCGCCGAGAGGAAAAACCATCTCTTCCAGCGCACAACCCACCAAAGGGCGCACCCAATGTTCACAAGGTAGACAACCTGATAGAAGAGTCCCGCAAAGGCAAATATGGAGATTTTTTGAGGACTAACAACACTCGCCAACACACCACCGAGCAGCGCCAAAGCCGAGGCAATGGATACTACAAACATCACTACATCCGCCACCCATAGCACAGCACTCTTCACTCCCCCTTTGGGGCGTGTGCGCTGCACCTTGCGGTTTTCATCGTGGTAGTAGTTGGTGTGTCGAGCCATTACTATTGATAATTTGCGGGGTTAGTACCAGATTTGATGTTTCTTCTTCCAATAGCGGAGTAACAGAAAGCCGAAAAGCATACCTCCCAAGTGAGCAAAGTGTGCTACATTGGAGCCACTCGAAGCCACGCCTCCCATTAGTTCCAACACACCATAAATCACAACAAACCATTTGGCTTTCAGTGCAATGGGCGGGAACATCAGCATTACCACATTATTGGGATGAATCATACCATAGGCGAGCAGCAGACCAAACACCGCACCCGAAGCACCCACGGTCGAAAAGCGAGGCAGGGAGGTGTAGCCCTGAGCCACAAGCGAGGCTATCTCGGCATAATTAACACCCAGCTGAATGAGTGCCGCACCCACACCACAGACAAGGTAGTAGACCAAAAAGCGTTTGCTACCCAAATCATACTCCACAATACGTCCAAACATCCACAGAGCGAACATATTGAAGAAAAGGTGGGTGAAGTTGGCGTGCATAAACATATACGACACCGTCTGATAGAGTGTCTTCAACCCAACGGGAAAACTCAGCGCAAAGGTTTGATAGAACCAATCTTCGAGTCCACCGGGGAGGAGATTCTGTGTCAAGAAAACCAACACATTGATAATAAGAAGGTTCTTGACAACGGGCGGTATATGTATCTGCGGACGGTAGTATGCGTTATTATCCATTTATTATCTCATTTTTATCTACAACAACATTGTCTTCAATTCTGCCACATCAAGCACCCTTACCACAACCCTACCATCGGGCGTGATAGTCGATTTCACATCCGAGAGCGACACCAAAAGTGCCTCAATCTCCTCCTGAGAGAGTTCCTTCACACCGCTTGTGCGCGAGAGGATGAGAGCCAAGCGTTCCCTGCGACGTGCGCGACTCAAATCCACACCATCGCGCAGCGAGTCGAGCATATCGTAGACCACATCCTCCAACTGAGCCATAGGCAGGTCGGCAGGCAGTGCCGAGAATTCAACGCTATTGGGGTCGGTTATGGTATATTCAAAGCCGAAATCGGCAAAATAGTTCTCATTTTCGCGAAGCATCTCCACATCGTCACACGAGAGCACCATCCTTTCGGGGAAGAGCAGGCTCTGGCTTACGGAGTTACCACCATCGAGCAGCATCATATAGCGGTTGTAGAGCACAAGTTGTCGTGCCCTTGCCAAATTGACAACAGCAAGTCTGCCGCCGAGGGTTGTTGCCGCATAGCCTCCCGAGAGTCGTAACACACCCTTATAGGCGCATCCCTCGGTGCAGAGTTCCAATTCAGCCTGACGGGGTTCCTCGAAGCCCTCAATAAAATCTGCCATACTACTCTCAAACTCCCTCTCCCTGCTACTTGCTACCGATGTGGGATAGGACTCAGCACATCCACTCACAAACGAGGGGCTACCACTGCTCTGCGTCTTGCTTTGTGGCTCCTCACCCTCCTCATCGAAGGGGTTATAGAAGGGGTTAAAGGCGGTGCGGGGCTCGCTGAATGTTCCGCCACGCTCCCTATCGAGTACGGGTATCTGCACCTCGCCCTCGTCCTCAAAATCCATCATAGGCACTGCACCCGTTTTGGCAAGCGACTCGCGGACAGCGGCACTTACAATCTGCCAAATCTCCGAATCCTCGCTAAACTTGACCTCGGTCTTTTGTGGGTGGACATTGACATCCACCTTATGTGTATCGACCGTAAGGTAGAGGAAATAGGAGGGTGTGACGCCTGCGGGGATGAGTTTTTCGTATGCCGACATCACTGCCTTGTGCAAATAGGGGCTCTTGAAGAACCTACCATTCACAAAGAAGAACTGCTCCTCTTTGCGCTTTTTGGCAGCCTCGGGACGTCCCACAAAGCCCTCTACGCTAACGATTGAGGTCTGAGTAGACACCTCCAAGAGTTGCGAGGCAATGCCCCTACCCATAACAGCACCAATCCTGCCTTTGAGCGTGCTGACGGGGAGGTTGTAGAGCGGTGCATCGTCCTTATAGAGTGAAAAAGCAACCTCGGGGTGGCAGAGTGCCACGCGCTTAAACTCGGTCTTTATCTTACCCGCCTCCCTCTCGCTACTCTCCAAGAATTTGCGCCTTGCAGGGACATTGTAGAAGAGGTTGCAGACCTTGAAGTTACTGCCCTTAGGTGCCACCACCAACTCCTGAGAGCGGAATTCTCCACCCTCAATCACTATCTGTGTTGCCAGCTCGTCATCTTCGGTGCGGGTGGTAAGTTCCACCTCCGCCACTGCCGCAATAGAAGGCAGAGCCTCGCCCCTGAAACCGAAGGTTGCAAGGGTGTATATATCATCGAGCGAGGTAATCTTGCTTGTAGCGTGTTTGTCGAAGGCGAGCCTCGCGTCTGCGGGAGTCATACCCGAGCCGTTGTCTATAACCTGCACAAGTTCCCTGCCGTCGGCACGGAAATTCACAATCACCTCCGTAGCACCGGCATCAATGGCGTTCTCAGTCATCTCCTTCACAACCGAAGATGGCGAGCCGACCACCTCACCGGCGGCTATCTGATTGGCAACACTATCGGGTAAAACACGAATCTTCATAGAGTTGAGAATTGAGAATTGAGAATTGAGAATTAAAAACTTGTGCCGAAGGCACTCCACAATTTTCAATTTTCAATTAATTAAAAGTTTATGCTTCGCAGCAGAAGGTAGAAACCCGCGATAAGCAACACCACAAACAAAAGCCTTGTCATATTGCTCTTCTTGCGGGCTGCCACATCGCGCTCGGTGCGCAACATACGCTGCTCGGCACGAGCACGGAGCAGGTCGCCGGGTTTACGCTCGCTCTGTGTGCCATCATCCTCCAAGGGGGCGTGACCGAGTTCTATACGCCTCTGATTACGAGCCTCCTTCTCGGCATCGTAGTAGCGAGGATTATAACTAAATTGGCGGGGCTTGCGCCTAATGGATTGACCTATTCCAAACATCTCTCAGTGGGTGTTATGTTGTACATTTGTGGGTGACTCGCAAAAAGCCACCCACAAAAATACGTTATTTTATCCGAAAAAATTGCGCATTCTATCAAAAATGTTCTCCTCGCCACGCGGTGTGTCGGTTTTTTTGAAGTTGGGCTGTGCGGAGAGTTTTTCGAGCAGTTTTTTCTCCTCGGAGGTCAGTTTCGTCGGGATGATAATATCCACAACAGCCAAAATATCGCCCCTACCGTAGCCGTTCAGTTCGGGCAGACCTTTCCCTTTGAGCCTCAACACCTTACCCGCCTGCGTACCGGGAGCGATTTTAATGCGTGCTTTGGAGTCGATGGTGGGCACCTCTGCCTCGCCACCGAGGATGGCTGTTGTTACGGGAATTTTCAGGTTGTGCAGCAGGTCATCACCATCCCTAACGAGTTCGGGATTCTTCTCTTCCTCAATAACAACCAGCAGGTCGCCATTGATGCCGCCCCTGCGGGCTGCATTACCCTTGCCACTTACGGAGAGTTGCATACCCTCGGCAACACCGGCGGGGATGCGTATCTCCACAACCTCTTCGCCACGCACCACGCCCTCGCCACGACACTTCGAGCAGGGCGAAGTGATAACCTTACCCTCGCCACCGCAAGTGGGGCATACCCTCTGGGTTTGTGCCCTACCGAAGAAACTGTTTACCGTCTCGATGGTGTAGCCTGCGCCATTACAGTTGGGGCAGGTGGAGTGGCTGTGCGAGTCCTTAGCTCCCGAGCCACCACACTGGTCACAAGCGACCTGTTTGGCGATTTTAATCTTCTTGGTGCAACCCTCGGCAATCTCTTTGAGCGAGAGTTTAACCTTCACTCTCAGGTCACTACCGCGGTTGACACTCCTACCACGCGAGGAGCCGCCTCCGAAGCCACCAAAGCCTCCACCGAAGTGACCTCCGAAGATGTCGCCAAAGTTGCGGAAGATGTCCTCCATAGAGAAGCCTCCCGAGAAGCCGCCGCCACCGTAACCTCCGGCACCACCCTCCATACCTGCGTGACCAAATTGGTCGTAGCGAGCTCTCTTTTGCTCATCGCTGAGCACATCATAAGCCTCGGCAGCCTCCTTAAACTTCTCCTCAGCCTCCTTGTCGCCCGGGTTTTTGTCGGGGTGGTATTTGATGGCAGCCTTGCGGTATGCCTTCTTTATCTCATCGGCACTTGCGCTCTTCTCCACGCCCAGCACCTCGTAATAATCACGTTTTGCCATACTATTGTTTGTCTAACGTCTAACGTCTAATGTCGATAGTCCTAAGGCTTATGAGAGTTATGGGAGATATGGGAAATTCTCAATTCTCAATTGACCAGCCTTCGGCTGCTCTAAAATGCTCCCGCTCGGCATAGTCTGCAAGCAGCCTCTGCCCTCGCTTACTCGCATTTGCCTCAATTCTCAATTCTCAATTCTCAATTCTCAACTCTCAATTCGCCAGCGAGTGCATATCGTGCCGCAGATGCGGTGCGAGATGTGCTCGCCCACGAGATGCGCTCGCTACTCGCCCACTACCACTTTGGCGTAGCGAATAACCTTCTCTTTGAGTTTGTAACCCTTCTGCACCACGTCAATCACTTTGCCCTTCTGCTCATCGCCTGCGGGGAATTTGGCAACAGCCTCGTGGAGGTCGGTATCGAGCATCTCGCCCTTAGCCTCAATCTCGTTCACGCCTTTTGCTTTAAGAGCATCGCGCATCTTCTGCCAGATGAGTTCCACACCCTCGCGCACCGATGCCACATCCGTTGCACTCTGCATTGCCGAGAGCGCACGATCAAAATCGTCCATCACCGAGAGCATCGACTTGATGACATCCTCGCCACCGCTCTCTATGAGGTCCATCTTCTCCCTGAGGGTACGTTTGCGGTAATTGTCGAACTCAGCACTCAGACGCAAGTACTTATCCTTCCACTCCTCGGCCTCCTTGTTGGCTTGCGCCATTTTGTCAGCCTCTGCCACGTCACCCTCTGCCACTTTGTCAGCATCGGGAGTTTCGACAGTGGTGGTCTCTTCCTGTTTTACCTCTTTGTTTTCGTTTTCAACCTGCTGATTATCAGCAGTTGTTTTGGTTTTATCACATTTGGTCATATCTATTTTTATTTGTTTCCTACTATAAGTTGTTCAAATTGTGTGCCGAGCGTTTTTGGGTAGTTATAGTCACCCCATCGCCGACATCGAGGTGCAAAAGTCCGAAATAAAAAACCGCACCAAACTTTTGTTTGATGCGGTCTTCGTAGTGTGCCCAGGACAAGAGTCGAACTTGCACGACCTAAACGGTCACTACCCCCTCAAAGTAGCGTGTCTACCAATTCCACCACCTGGGCATAAAACAAGGAAATCAGGGTTGGCAAGGTGCCTTAGCCCCTCATTCCTTCACTAACCTAAAACTACTAACCTAAATGAACCTTAAAAACTTCGCCGCAAAGGTAAGTAAGAGTTTCGATTTCGCCAAATCTGCAACGCAAATTTTACGATTAATTAACAATGCATCTCTCAATGAACCTCACGTTTTGCGGAAAAGCCCACAAAAGTACATATAATTTTTGTTTCTCCAAATTTTTCGTTCAAAAAAAGTTTGCGGGCAACAAAATTGTTGCCCGCAAACCAAAGAACATTTCAAAGTAAATAGACTCCCTTATCCCTTATGGGTTTTCTACCACTCCGAAACATAGGGAGTATCCCACGAAGTCCAATCACCCACAAGATCGTAGGTTGTAATGGTCTCTTCACCCGTCTCGCTATCTTTCTGGTATACATCAACCAATTTACCCTCGATTTGGAATCCGTAATAAGCCTTTACCCTACCCTCATCGCTTGCATCAGCTGCATCGGGGAAGCGCTTGATTGCAACGCGACCATCGGTGATGGCGTGACTATAAATACCCGCGTATGCGTCCGAGAAGTTACCGCTTACAATATCGTACCAAATAGGCTCGGCATTAATCTCGGGCAGCGCACCCTCTACGGTCATAATCATTGTTGTGAAGCCACCGTGGAAGTTGAAGGTGTGAGTATTGCCCTCGGTAGTAACATCAACATACATCGACTCCATTCTCATAGTGGGAACCTCTTCCGAAGGACCAAAACCGAGCGAACCCTTATAGACTGCTTTCAGAGTGCTTACCGACTGATCCATAAGCGACTGCAATTTGAGCGAGAAGGTAATCTCGTAGTAGTCTACCCCCTTGTCCATATCGGTAACCACATCTACATAACTATCCTCACCGGTCAAGATAATCGAAGGAATCATCATGTCGTCCTGATAGAACGAACCGGCAGGAGCACCCTCTACCACATAGATCCAATTCTTGCCGAAGCCTGCTGCATTTGCTGCATCTGCGCTACCGAAGACCTGATATCTACCATCTGTGAGATACTTCTTCGCGGGGTCGCTATAAAATTGCAGATCAAGAACCGAAATGCCTTCGGCAGGCTGGAACTGAATCTCGTAGTGTCCGGACTCGCCACTTGTGCCAACCATAGGAATGCGGGTAAATACAATGGTACCATCATCCTGGCTACCACCAAGACCCGTCATAGTTACATCACCATCGTACTCAAAGATTGCGGTATCGTTCGACATAAGAATAAACTCGCCATCCAAACGAATCTTCTTACCCTCATCGTAGAGTTCCACCTCCATCGAGCCCTCCGAAATTGCGATAGGCAGACCATTGTGCTCCACCACAATACTATTGAAGTCGATGTTGGTGGGCGATGCACCGCCAACGGAGTATACACCGGCAGGAATTGCACCATTCAAACCAGCCTCGGTGTAGAGATTGAATTCGAAACTGAAATTGCCATTATCATCTTGGAGCGAGAAAGCATAGCGATCCATCGCAGAGAGAGCCCTAAGATTGATAGCACAACTTGTAGCCTCGGGGAGTGTAATAGTGTCGTACTGGTGTGCAAGGGTTTTCATCTCCACACACTCCGAAAGTACCTTCACATCACCCTGGAAACCTGCCGCATAAACAAGGTAGTTTGTGTCTGCAAGGCGACCATCAAAGACAATCTCGCACGAAGTGTTGGGCTCGGGTACCATATTGGGCGAACTGAGTACGAACTCCGTAAGGTCAAAGCCCTCTTCGGCTGAAATCTGAGCCATCATATCCTCAGCAACTGCAACAAAGAAAGCCCTCTTTACATTTTCAGAGGTTACAGTAAACGAAATCCAATCCTCGCCTACTTCGCCTGCTGTAACGCTAATGGTTGGCTCTTTTTGTTCAGGCTGTTCGGGTTGTTCGGGTTGTTCGGGTTCACTGGGGGTTGTGGGCTCAGGTTTCTCCTCACAAGCCGCCATCATAACACTCATCACAACAACGAGTGCCATTGAGAAAAATTTAGTGAGTTTTTTCATAGTTATTTGTTGTTTTTGGTTGTTTTTGGTTGTTTTCGTCGCAAAAATAACAAATGTTTTCGAAATAGCAATAGAGGATTGAAAGTCGAGAGTTGAAAGTTGAGAGTTGAGAGTTGAGAGTTTTACCTTAATCTCCTTAAACTCCCTCGATTTCCCTCAACCCCTTTCTGATAGCATCCAACAGTAAAGCGCACCCCGAAGGATGCGCTTTTGTTGTTAAATATCGTCCGAGCGGAACTCATACCCAAGTCGCTTACCCGTTTGGAGTTTGGTATTCTCCTGACGAGATAGGAACTGCTCGGCGGTGACGTGCTTAACGGTGTCGTAGGCGGGAACCAGAAGGTCGAAGCTGAGCGAGTAGAGGATTGCCCTTTCGAGGATTTCGAGGATGGCCTCGCGCGAAATGTTTTCGCCACCGAACTCCTCAACTCTCCAACGCTCCTGACGTTTACCCTCCACAAAGAACTTACCCTCGCGGTTTACGAAGATACGACCAATCAGGTAGCCCTCGTCCTCCTCGCGTTTGAACTTCATAGAGTCAGCGAGGAAGTTGTAGATGTTTATCACGCCACAGTAAGCATTGTTTCTATCTGCCTGAACATAAGGATTTTGCCATATACGGTGACCACGCTCGAAGTTGAAGACATTGGTGTGCATCACAAAGACCAAGAGGTCGCCTGCAAGCTGAATTTGCGCCTCAAATTTACCCCTATCGCTATACTCAATACGAATACGTTTGTCGATTCTCTCGTCGAGTTCCTCATCAATCTCGGTCGAAAACTCGTGCAGAGCCTCTTTGAGTTCATTGAAAAGCGAGTTGGTATTGTCGAAAATCTGCTGTTTGAGACCCGACTTGCTTACCAATAGTTTTTTGATTTGTGTGCGTAAATCAGATTGTGATTCCATAGTTATATAAAAAGGTAATGATTGATTACTCTATGAAGATGCGCTCATCGGTAAATACGGTGCGCTCCTTGTCGAAGCCGTTGATGCGGCGCAGGCGACGCTCGGAAACGCCCACAGCCTTAGCTACTCGTGCGAGATTGTCGCCCTCGGCAGCCACCACATAACGTCTGCCGCCCTCGGAGAATATGCCATAGCCACCCACGTTGCTCAGCGCCACACGCAGATTGTCCACATCCACCCTCAGCGGCTTCTGTGGCTCGGGCTCGGGGGTAGCATCCTCTACCACCTCAGCGGCCGACTCCTTGGTGGCGGGAGCGATAGACTCCTCCTGCTTGCCACTCTGCCAATCGGAGAGCAGTGCGTTGTCGTATTTATAGAGCTGATTGTCCTCGATAATCTTTATGAGCAACTCGGCATAGAGGGGGTTGGTGGCATAGCCTGCCTTTTTCAGACCGTGTGCCCAAGCCTTGTAGTCCTTGGGGTCGAGGTCAAACAAGGGGCGGTACCACTTGCGCTCCAAGAGGATGAGCGAGTGATCGATGAAACTCTCCTCAACCGATGAGTATGCCCTAAAACACTCCTGTGCAGCATCGTCATCGTGACGTATGCTCTCGCCGTCCCACGAGGAGCCACACTTAATGCCAAAGTGGTTGTTAGCCTCCCTTGCCAAGCGGCTGTTGCCATTGCCCGACTCCAAAAGTCCCTGTGCGAGAGTAATACTTGCGGGAATACCATAGAGCATCTGCTGCTCCACCGCAAGTGGTGCATACTGCTCTATATACTCTGCGCGAGTGATGGTCTGTTGCGCCTGCACGCCGAGGCACAACATTGCCATAATCACAGCCAAGACTATCTTCCTCACTCCTACCATCCGAATCTTTTGTTTATTAAGGGTTTCAAACGACAAAGATAGATATTTTTTGAATACTCGCTCAAAAAGGTGCAAGGGAATTTTAATTTTCTTACCTTTGTGGGCGAAAAGTTACACCATATAACAATATAGCAACTCCGCCCCGATGGTCACAACCTCCATACGACACATACTTGTCATACGCCTCGGCACTCTGTCGAGCGTTGCGATGTGTGTTCACGCCCTGAGGGGTTTGGTGCGCGACTTCCCCACCCTACGCATTACGGTGCTAACTCGGAGCGAGTGGCAACCGCTGTTCCGCAATGTGGATGGCTTGGAGTTTATCTTTGCCGATGAGGAACGCTACAAAGGCTTGGCTGGCAAATTTCGCTTGTGGCGAGGGCTGCAACGACTTCGCGCAGACGCCATTGCCGACCTTAGCGTCACACCACTCTCGCGCCTCCTTTCGTTCTCCTTCACCCCTTGGAGGCGCAAGGTTGCACGCTTGGAGAGCATCCGCTTAGAGGGTAAAGCCCTCACACGCAAATACCGCAAGGTAATGGTACAACTCGCCCCTCTTGCAAGCCGCTCGCGAGATCTCTTCGGCTCGCTCGGTCTACCCTTCTGTATGCCAGCGCCCGTCAAACGCCGTCGCAATGTACCCCTGCCTGCCATAATCGACATTCTGGCGGGCGAGAAAACCGGCAATTGGGTGGGCATTGCCCCGCTATCGAACTACAACGGCACCTGCTACCCCATACATCACGCTGCACGACTTGTAGAGTTGTTGTCTGGTCGCTACTCGAAAGTCTTTGTTTTTGGCAAAGGGGAATACCAACGCCAATTCTCGGAGGGTATGCAGGAGTTACACCCCAACGTAATCTCCGTTGCCGAACGATTGTCACTCAACGAGCACCTCGACCTACTATGTTCGCTCGATGCTGTGGTGAGCGTAGATGGCGACATACTGAGACTCTGCTCATTAGTTGGCACTCCTGCGGTGTCGCTCTGGGGAGCTACCCACCCGTTCCTCAATTCGAGTGGCTATGGTCAGAACCCCGAGAATGCTATCCAAAAGGAACTTCCCTGCCGTCCTTGTTCCACAAGTGGTCGCCGCCGTTGCCTTATGGGCGACTACCAATGTATGCACTCTATCACCCCCGAGGAGGTATTCCGTAAGGTAAAATCTGTAACCGGCAGAGGTTAACACAAAAAGTGGCATTTGGCTTGAAACAGACCATTTTAGCCTATTAACATTAAAAATTATTAAAATTTTTTACTATTGCCATTAAGCCATAAAACTAAATGACAATCAATGAGTTATACTTAAAAAACGCTATCCACAATGTAAACTTAACGTTAAATTATTATTAAAAAATTTTAATATATTTGGAAGTTTGCAGAAAAACCCCTTATCTTTGCAACGAAGTTTTAAGGTTCATTTAGGTTAGTAGTTTTAGGTTAGTAGAAGCAGGGTTAGAAGTGATTCTATCCCCTGTTGATTAAAAGGTTACACTTTCTTCTTAAAGTGTAGCCTTTTTGTTTTTTTAGAAGGATTACAGGGGTTACGACCTCGCAATTTTCTCACGAAAGTGTTTCTTCCCGCTTTTTGCGACAAATAGTGCAATAATTTGTTAAAAAATGCGTTCTTGTTTGCGAGTTTCGCATTACATTTGCGAGATAAATTTTCTCTCAAAAGAGTATTAAGTCTAATTATAACATTATAAATGGTTTAGGTTATGAAGAAATTTTCTATCGCACTGCTCATGCTCTGTGGGGTGGTGTGTGGGCTCTCTGCGCAGAGTTTTGAACTCTCGCTTACCAAAGCCCTCGAAATTGCCCTTTCGGACAACCCAACAATCAAAGTCGCCGACATGGAGATTGAGCGTCAGGATTGGGTTAGGAAACAGACAGTGGGCAATCTGCTACCCAACGTATCCATTTCGAGTCAGTATTCTTACAGCATCGTAAAGCAGGAGATGGCAAAGGGCTTGTCGTTTGGTGCCGATAACTCCATCAGTAACTCGGCTACCCTCACTCTGCCTCTCTATGCCCCCACAGTCTACGAAACGCTCAAAATGAACCGCACTCAGATGGAGCAAGCCGTTGAGAGCGCACGCTCGTCGAAAATATCGCTTGCCAACGAGGTCAAAAAAGCGTACTACAACATTCTCTTGGCAGAGCAGTCGCTCGTGGTGCTCCGCGAGAGCGAGAAATCTATTGCCGAGACGGTGGGTAACACCGAGACGATGTACAAGCAGGGTTTGGCTTCGGAATACGACCTTCTGTCGGCACAAGTGCAACTCTCCAACCTCAAACCCACCATCATTCAGACCGAAAACTCCATAAAGACTGCCAAGTTGCTCTTTAAGATGTATCTTGGACTGCCCGAGAGTGCCGACTTTACGCTTGTGGGCACACTCGACGACTTTGCCGAGGAGGTGGCAATGGCTACCGTTCCGACCAACGAAGTCGACTTGTCGAACAATGCCGACCTAAGGGCACTGGATTTGCAGTCCAAACTGCTCGAACACCAACTCCAACTCGTCAACGCTTCGCGCCTGCCCACTGTGGCTGCTTTCACAAACTTCATCTATTCGGGTAACGACAACACGATGGATTTCAGCAGCATGATGGGTGGCGGCTTTGGAGGTGCAGGTGGCGGCTCTACCGGCGGCTCCACATCCACGACAAAAAAAGAGTGGTGGTGGCAGAACCCTCTTTCGGCAGGTATCTCCATCAGCATACCTCTCTTCTCGGGTGGCAAGAACATCAACAAGGCACACGAAATTCGCAATACACTCTCGCAACTCTCCTTGCAGAAGGACTACTTGCGCCAGAGTGTAAATGTGCAGGTGGAGAGTGCCTTCAACAACATCCTTACGGCACGCGAGAAGATGACCAGCAACGAGATTACGGTACGTCAGGCTCAGAAGGCATACGAGATTGCCGAGGTGAGATACAATGCAGGTACGGGAACAATTCTCGAACTCAACTCCTCGGAACTCTCGCTCACGCAAGCAAAACTCAACTATTCTCAGGCAATCTACGACTACCTTGCAGCCCGCGCCGACTACGAGAAAATCATTGGCGAAGGCTTTGAGGTAGACACCAATGCCGAGGAACAGACCTCTAATACCCAAAACGCAGAAGAGAATAAATAATAAAGTATAGAGTATGAAACGCAACACAATTTTCACATTTGTAGCAACCCTCGCAGCCATTGCGCTCACTTCGTGTGGCGGTCAGGGTACCGCCTCGCAGAAAGGTTCTGCTGTGGAGAGCAAACCCACCGAGGTGCTGACCAAAACCTCGCCCGTAGAGAGTGTGGAGGTAGCAGAGGATGTCGACTTCACCACTACCCTGCTCCCCTTCAAGAAGACTTTTATCACACCCCAAATGGCTCTCCGCATCGACGAGATTAGGGTGGAGGTTGGCGACCACGTCAAAAAAGACCAACTTGTGGCAACCCTCGACAAGAACCAATACAACCAATCTGCCGTTCAGTTGAAGAATGCCGAGCAGAATCTTGCACGACTCAAAACCGTCTATGAGGCGGGCGGCGTGAGCAAGTCACAGATTGACGAACTCGAAACCTCCGTTACGGTTCTGCGCGAGACGGTGGCAAACTTGGAGCGCAACATAGAACTCCGCTCGCCCATCGATGGCGTAGTTACGGGACGCTACAACGAGCCCGGCGACCTCTTTGCAATGGCGGGTAATGCCGATGGCGGTATTGGCGTATTGCAGGTGATGCAAATTGATCGCCTCAAAGCCGTGGTGGCCATCTCGGAGAAGTACTATCCTTTGGTATATAAGGGTATGAAGGTTAAGGTTACTGCCGACGTCTACCCCGATAAGGAGTTTGAGGGTGTGGTTAATATCATCTACCCAGCCATCAACACCGCAACCCACACATTCAATGTGGAGGTAATAGTACCCAATAGCAAGGAGATTTTGCGCCCCGGAATGTTTGCTCGTACGGAGTTTAATATGGGCAACCGCCAGAGCCTTACGGTACCCGATGTAGCAGTACAGAAGCAGATGGGTGTAAACGACCGCTATGTGTATGTCGTTAAGGATGGCGTTGCTGAGCGCAGAGTTGTGGAACTCGGACGTCAGGTGGGCACTCGTGTAGAGGTTCTCTCGGGCGTAGAGGCTGGCGAAGAAGTAGCGGTTACCGCTCTGTCGAAAATCAAAAACGGCACTCCCGTTAAAGTTGTAGAGTAACGCACCAACTTAAAAGCAGATAGAAAGCAATGAAAATATACGAAACCTCAGTCCGCAAGCCAATCTCTACGGCACTGATTTTTGTCGCTGTGATTGTCTTTGGACTCTTCTCGCTGAATAATCTGGCAATTGACCAGTTACCCGAGATGGACTTGCCCGCCATTTCGGTTATCACAACCTATCAGGGCGCCAATGCCGAGGATATTGAGAATAACATCACTCGCCGCATTGAGGATGGTTTGAATACCGTCAGCAACCTGAAAGAGATAACCTCCAAGTCGAGTGATGGTGTGTCGCTCGTGTCGCTCGAATTTGAGTGGGGAACGAACCTCGATGAAGCATCTAACGACATACGCGATGCTTTGGGCAGACTCTCGGACTACCTGCCCGAAGATGCCGAGGACCCCATCCTCTTCCGTTTCAACTCCTCAATGATGCCTATTATGTCGTTCTCTATTACGGCAGATGAGAGTTATCCCGCCCTGAACAAAATCCTTGAAGAGCAGTTCGTAAACCGCCTGAGCCGCATCGATGGTGTAGGTTCGGTGAGCGTTATGGGTGCGCCCGTTAGGGAAATTCAGGTGAACGTAGACCCTGTGAAGTTGGAGGCTTACGGATTGTCGGTGGAGCAAATTGGTGCCATCATCGCGCAGGAAAACATCAACACCTCGGGTGGTACGCTCGATGTTGGTAACCACACCTACAACCTCAAAGCCGACGGCGAATTCAACTCCTCGGATGACCTAAAAACCATCCTTATATCCAATATGAATGGTCAGGAAATCTACCTGAGGGATGTTGCAGAAATTCGCGACACACTCGAAAAACAGACTCTCGATGAGAGGATGAATGGCGAGTTGGGCGTGAGGGTTATGATACAGAAGCAGTCGGGTGCCAATACCGTTAAGATTGTAGAGAAGGTCAAAAAGATGCTCCCCGAGATTGAGCGCAATCTCCCTTCGGATGTGGAGATCTACCTGCTGAACGACTCCTCAAAGAACATCAAGGACTCCATCTCGACACTTACCGATACGGTGATGTTCGCCTTCTTGTTTGTGATTTTGGTGGTGCTCTTCTTCCTTGGTAGGTGGAGGGCTACGCTGATTATCTGTCTTACGATACCCATTTCGCTCGTTGTGTCGTTCATCTACCTGCAACTGACCGGCGGAACACTCAACATCATCTCGCTCTCCTCGCTCTCGATTGCTATCGGTATGGTGGTGGACGACGCCATTGTGGTGTTGGAGAACATTACTACCCACATCGAGCGAGGCAGCAAACCTCGCGAAGCGGCAATCTATGGTACCAACGAGGTTTGGCTGTCGGTTATCGCCACCACGCTTGTGGTTGTTGCCGTATTCCTGCCCTTGACGATGGTGGAAGGTATGGCTGGCGTTATGTTCAAACAACTCGGTTGGATTGTATCGTTGGTGGTTTGTACCTCTACTATTGCTGCAATATCACTCACCCCTATGATGTCGGCATTGCTGCTCAAAATGGAGAACAACCAACACACCTACAAAGGTCTGAGCGCCATCTATAAACCCATTGACAAATTCCTTGCTTGGCTCGACAGGGCATATGCAGCTGTTTTGCGTTGGGCTTTGGCTCACAAGAAGATTGTTTTCTTTGCACCAATGTTGCTTTTGGTTTTTGGCGTATGGCTCTTTGCCACCAAAATCCCCACTGAGTTTATGCCCAGCAGCGATGGCGACCACATGAGTGCTACCGTTACGCTCGACCAGAACCTCAGCGTGGAGTATACCACCCGCATCGCCCGACAGATAGACTCCATCGTCTATGCCAAATACCCCGAGGTGATGTTGCTCTCGACCTCGGCAGGCTCGTCGAGCACCTCGAATGTCTTTTCAGCAATGAGTACTACGGGTAGCAACATCATCAACTACACCTTCCGCCTAACGGATCCTCAGGATAGGGAGCGCACCGTATTTGAGATTGCCGATGCTTTTCGTGCCGACCTTGCCACAATCCCAGAGATTAAACGTTCTATGGTTAGCGGTGGTGGAGGCATGATGGGTGGCGGCAGCAGTGTCGAGGTTCAGATATTCGGTCACGACATTGAGCGCACCAACGCCATTGCCGAGGAACTAATGGCAGAGTTCTCCGCATTGGAGGGAGCAAGGGATGTGAGGCTTTCGAGGGACGATATGCGCCCCGAATATAACGTGGAGTTCGATAGGAACAAACTCGCCTACTATGGTCTGAACTCCTCGACCGTATCATCAGCCATCCGCAACCGAATAAACGGTATGACCGCCTCCATCTATCGTGAGGATGGCGAGGAGTACTACATAAAGGTGCGCTATGGTGAGGAGCACCGCACCTCGCTCGAAGATGTGGAGAATATTTTGGTCTATAACTCGCGCGGTCAGGGTGTCAGGGTACGCGACATTGGTAAAGTTACCGAGGTCTATGCTCCACCAACCATCGAACGCCAAAACCGTCAGAGGCTTGTGACCATCACGGTTGCTTTGGGTAATGATGTGGTATTGGGCGATATGGTTTCCAAAGTCAACAGTGTACTCGACAACTACCCCCTACCCGAGGATGTCTATACCTACATCGGTGGCGATTGGGAAGACCAACAAGAGTCATTTGCTGATATCGGCACACTGCTGATACTCATTGTGTTGCTCGTATACATTGTTATGGCCACACAGTTTGAGTCGTTTGTAATGCCATTCATCATTATGTTTACCATCCTCTACGCTCTGCCCGGTTCGGCTATTGCGCTTTGGATTACCGACACCCCTCTGAGCCTTATGGCACTCATTGCCATTGTGATGTTGGTGGGTATTGTGGTGAAGAACGGTATTGTGATGGTGGACTTTACGAACCTGCTCCGCGAACGTGGTGTGGGAATGTATGAGGCTGTATATACGGCAGGTAAGAGCCGTCTGCGCCCCGTACTGATGACCTCACTGACCACTATTCTCGGTATGTTGCCTATGGCTCTCGGCTTGGGTAATGGCGCAGAGTTGTGGCAGCCCATGGGTATCGCCATTGTGGGTGGTTTGCTCTTCTCTACCATACTGACACTCGTGGCAGTTCCCATCCTCTATTACGTCTTCATGGGCAGGAGCGAGAAATACATTGCCCGCAGGAAGGCTCGTAGTGAGAGAAAAGCACAACTCAAATTACAAGCAATAGCCCAACGCAAACAACAATAGTAATTACAAGCATTATTTAAGACTTAGGTCGGTTAGACATTAGACCTTAGACGTTAGACATAGAATTATGAAAGCACTTTTTATATCATACAATCAGGCGACCACCGAGCGTGTAGAGGCTATGCTCGACGAGGTTGGTATTCGTGGTTTCACGCTCTTTCCCCTCACCCACGGCAGGGGTTCCTTTACTGGCGAACCTCACAGAGCCAACCACACTTGGCCCGCCATGAACTCCACCATCATCGCCATCGTGGAGGACGAGAAGGTGGAGCCTGCCATGGCTGCCCTCAGAGAGATTGACAAGGACACCCAACTGCAAGGATTGCGTGCCTTTGTGTGGGATGTTACCGACCAGATGTAGGATAACTACCTTGCGGGATATCTCCACCGCCACAAAAAGCGATTACCCCAAACGTTGTATACCAACTTTTTGGGGTAATCGCTTTTTTCATACCTAAGATAACGTAAGTTTTGCGAATTTGGCGCAAAGCAAGTTGTTGCTAATCAACATCATTTTAAGTGCGCCTGTCTTAAAAAGTCAGTGTGTTATAATTGGCGAAACTGACGTTAAAATTATGCAGGGCACAGTAGCCAACTATTGGTACTCTTCCCACCAACCAGCTCTGTGGTGGAATATCGACTTACCGCCACTACGTTTGCCCTTGCTGATGTAGGGTATCTTATAGCTAATGCCAAACTCCATAAACTCGGCAATATGCATATGGGTTTTGCAGATGACCTGGAAGTGTAAGTTGTCGAAGATGCGCACCCTTGCACCAAACTGGATGTAGTGGAAAGCCTCCTCAACACCCACATCATAAGACTTGTAGAACAAGGGGCGGGGACCTCTGCCATAATCGGGGTGGTCGGCATCGTATAGGTTACGCACAGGGTTGAACAAGTAAACACCCCAATTAACCAAAGCAGTAACAGCACCGAAGTTGAACTCGTTGTTCCACGACAGACCGCCACGCATCCTCTTCCAGTCCTCCTCTGTCTTGATATACATACCCCTATTGGTTTCGGGATTGGCAATAGCATCGTTGTAGAAGAGGTCGGCACCTATGCCCACACCATACCAATTGTTAACGTGATATATTGCACCTGTGTGGAAGGTGGCAACAGGAAAACGATGGGGATCGCTCTCGTCTGCTGCGTGAACACCGCCACCGAGTGTGATATTGAAACTCCACTTATAGGGCAGATCAGGGAACTCAATAGGAGTGAGTTCGTCCTCGGGTGCGGGGTTGAAGGTCGACACAAGACCAACGCCCGCAAAGAGGATATTGGCACCCTTGTTAGGCTCTACACTACGACCGTTACTCATGTGCATAAAGCCGAACTCGCCATTTATTGCAAAGTTGCGGGTGATGGGAATCTCCAATGCTACACTTGGGGTGAGGTAGGCATTGATTGGTGTGGAGAATGTACGGGTTGGTACAGGCTCATCTTGCGTTGTGTAGAACGTCTCGGTCACAGCAGCAATACCGGCACCAAACTTAAATTTCAGGTTGAAATGCTCCGAGCGTACC
Source organism: uncultured Alistipes sp. (assembly GCA_937911745.1). Taxonomy (GTDB): domain Bacteria; phylum Bacteroidota; class Bacteroidia; order Bacteroidales; family Rikenellaceae; genus Tidjanibacter. Next base: position 44,694 of record CALDPX010000047.1, read on the forward strand.
CCATATATAGAAATGTAGGGATACATAGCAATAGCTTTACCCATTGTCTTGTGTCCGAAGTCGAGATACGACACGCCCAAACCTACGGTGGGATTGCCGAGGTATTGCTGCCAAGGGCGTTGCTGCGAGGAAGGAAATTCAATGCCGAAATCAATACCCGTAGGACTGCCGGGATTTATCTCCTTCATATTACTACTCGGGGTCATATAGGTGCCCAAAAAGGGCTGAATCTTAATTGAGAACCTATCGTTACCACTCTTGTGGTAAAGGTTTGGGTTGTCCGCAGAGGCAATACCTCCTCCAAGCATCATCATTAATAATAATGAAGCAAGACGTTTTTTCATATTTTGTGGTTTTTTGTGGTTATTTATGTCTTGTGTCTTCAAAGTTTGCTCGTTGAAACTCTCGTTTGCAGCCCAAAAAACAAACCTCTCCTCGGAGAGAAGAGGTTTAGAAAGGGTTAAGGCAAAAAATAAGAGAAATGACCCATCTCTGTGTCATTTCTCCCTTTCTACATTTTGAGCGGAAAACGAGACTCGAACTCGCGACCCCAACCTTGGCAAGGTTGTGCTCTACCAACTGAGCTATTTCCGCATTAATTCTGTTTTGCGGATGCAAATATAAGGCGTTTTTTCTTCCCTGCAAAATTTTTGACCAAAAAAATTATCTTTTTTTCTCAAAAACCGCATTACAGCACCACAAAAGCCACATAGCAAGCCACAACCACAAGCGAGGTGATAACTTTGCCCACCTTTGTTTTGGTTTCAAGCGAGAGCATAGTGGCAACCATTGCCACAGCACCAAAGGCAAGCATCTGTCCTATGTTGCCATCCGAGAAGTCGTAGATGGAGCCACCAAACCACAATAGGTCTGCAACCGAAAGAATAATCATATTGAACAGGCAACTACCCACAATGTTACCAACAGCAATGTTGTAGTTCCTCAGGCGGAAGAGCGTAACGGTACTCGACAGTTCGGGCAGCGAGGTGGCAACACCCAAGAAGAGAGCCCCCGCAAGACCTGCACCCATACCGAGCAAGGTGGCGATGTCGTCCGAAAGGTATGTTAACCAAATGCTCAATCCCACGAGTCCCACACTACACAGTACAAAGCGCACCACAATGCCCCTCAGTGTGAGCGAGGACTCCTCTGCTTTCTGTCCTGCACTCTCCGTACTATCCTCTGCCGAGAGGTACTTCACGCCCAGAGTGTAGAAAATAACAATAGCAATAGAGGTGACGCTCAGCGTGAGTGCGTGGAAGTCGAAGACCTCGGGCAGAAACATATTCAGAGCCAGCACTGCATAGGTCGTAATGCAGTAGGCGATGACCATCTTGTGCCCCTTTGCGAGCCTTGCCGAGTGGCTGCTGCCCACAAAGAGGATGAACATTACAGCCAGCACCAACAAGTTGAAGATGTTGCTTCCCAAGATGTTGCCCAAGCAGAGGCTGGGTTTTTTGAGTAGCAATGTTGCCGAAATACTCGTAAAGAGTTCGGGTAGCGAGGTCACTGCCGAGAGCAGAACACCGCCCAAGAAGGCACCCGAGATGGAGGTTTTTTGGTCTATCTGGTCGATATAATTCGAAGCCTTCACAGAGAGCAGCACCACAGCCACCGACACCAAAATATAGAGTATATACACCATTGTTTCTTGTCGTTTTTAATTTGGAAATGTTTCCTATTAATACGGTTTATATGTCGTAGATATTGCGCTGTTTTGCGAATCGAGCCTCACAGCGATGAAAAATAGCACCGTAAATGCCAGCAGTGACGAGCCACCATAGGAGAACATCGGTAGCGGAATACCTATGACGGGCATCAGACCGATGGTCATACCTATATTGATAATAACGTGGAAGAGGAAGATGCCCGCCACGCCATAGCAATACACCCTGCGGAAGGGTTCCTGCTGCCTTTCGCCCATCTTCATAAGTCTTACAATGAGCGTTGCAAAGAGTGCCAGCACAACAATTGAGCCGACAAAGCCCCACTCCTCGCCTACGGTGCAGAAGATGAAATCGGTGCTCTGTTCGGGTATGAAGTCATATTTGGTCTGCGTACCCTCCAAGAAGCCTTTGCCAAGGAAGCCTCCCGAGCCGATAGCAATCTTCGATTGGTGGACATTATAGCCCCAGCCCCTTAGGTCACTCTCCAAGCCCAGCAGGTCGAGGATGCGTTTTTGTTGGTGGAGTTGCAGCACATCATTGAAGACATAGTCCACAACGCCCAAGAAGGCAAGCGAGCCCACAAACATTATGGCAAAGAGGTAGATGGTCGAGAGTTTGTGGCGATAGGCATACAACAGTGCGGGCAGGAGCATAACGAGCGATGCTGCAAGCAACGAGTGGTGGTAGTCCACACCCCATCCTGCCGTCCACGATACGCCATATATCACAAGGCTCAGTAATCCCACAGCAGCCACCCACACCACACTCTCGCGCGGATTTCTATTCGAGGGCAGCTGGCTTAGTACAAAGAGCACTATCAGTATCAGCAGCAACGCCACATCCGACAGCAGGAACGAGCCCACAAAGAGTCCCACAACAAGAAACAGTGCGTAGTAAACCCAGGGATTGAGTCCCTCGCGGTAGAGCACCACAAGGAACGAGCAGTAGACAAGTGCCGAGCCCATATCGTTCTGCAAGAGGATAACCCCAATGGGCACAAGCAGTAGCAGAGCCACCGTCACGAGGTCTTTGGGGCGCGAGAGCGAGAAGTTATATTCGCTCATAACTCTTGCCAAAGCCAAAGCCGTAGCGAGTTTCATAAACTCTGCCGGCTGTACCGCAATGGGTCCGAGAGCGAGCCACGACTTGGCACCATTAACCTCCTTACCCACAAAGAGCGTCAGCACCAGCACCACCATCATAAGCCCATAGAAGGGGTATGCCAGCAGATGATAGTATATATCGTCTATCAGCAGTATGACCATCGCTACCACAGCCGAAATACCTATCCAAATGAGTTGCATACCATATCTTGACGAGAGGTCGAAGCCACCCGAGAGGGCCTCGTTATAGACCGCAGCATAGATGTTGAGCCAGCCAATAAAGACCAGCGCAACAAAGACCAATATGGTCTTCCAATCTATTCGTGTCCAGCCGAGTTTATCGTTTACGCTTCTCATAATTCGGGTAAGCAATCTCCATTTTTTCTATATATTCGGCAAGTTCGGGGCGTTTGACCTCTCCCGTCAGATACTGCTCAATGAGCAGCGAAGCGATAGGTGCCGCAACACTCGAACCGAAGCCGCCATTCTCCACATAGACCGAAATGGCAATCTTGGGGTTGTCTTTGGGTGCGAAGGCGAGGAATGTGGAGTGGTCCTTGCCGTGGGGGTTTTGTGCCGTACCCGTCTTACCGCAAATATCCAAGCCCTTGACGTATGCCACGCCCGCCGTACCAATCTCACGATGCACCGTACCCCACATACCGTCAATAACAGGCTCAAAGTGTTTCTCATCGACCATCGTATAGTGTCGCTCATAGAAGCGACTATCGAGCGAGTCTCTGCCGTCAATGTGTCTGACAACGTGGGGGATGTAGTAGTAGCCCCTATTAGCCATAATAGCCGCAAGGTTTGCCATCTGCAATGGCGAACAGCCCAACTCGCCCTGACCGATAGCCATCGAAATCACCGTCAGCGAGTTCCACTTGGGGTAGTAGTCGTCATAGAACTCAGCACTGGGCACAAAGCCGCTCCTCTCGGAGGCAAAGTCCGAGCCCAACTTCTTGCCAAAGCCGAAACTCTCCACATAATGTGCCCAATTGTCGTAGCCACCATTTCCAATACCTCCTCTTTCGGGATTGTCCAAAATATCCCTAAACACATAACAGAAATATGCGTTGCACGAGTTAGCCACCGCCTCTTTAAGGTTGAGTGGCGAACGGTGGTCGTGGCACTTCACACCCCTACCAACGTGGTAACCCTCGTGGCAGGGATAGCGGCGCGAGGGGGTTACAACACCCTCCTGCAAACCAATCAGTGCATTGACCAATTTGAATGTGGAGCCCGGGGGGTAACTCGACATTACCGCACGGTTGAAGAGTGGCTGGCGGGGGTTATCGAGCATCTTGACATAGTTGTTGCCCCTATCCCTACCCATCAATTCATCGGGATCGTAGGTAGGGCTGCTAACCATAACCAAAATCTCGCCCGTCGATGGCTCAATGGCGATGATACTTCCTACCTTACCCTTCATGAGTCTTTCGGCAGCCTCCTGCAATGGAGCATCGATGGTTGTCGTGATGGCTGTGCCCGCAACAGGAGCCTTATCGTAGTGTCCCTCTTGGTAGGGACCTTTCACCGTACCCCTCACATCCACAACACTCACCTTCTCGCCCTTCTCGCCACGCAACAACTCCTCGTAGGCACTCTCAATACCCGAGTAGCCTATGTAGTCGCCACGAGCATAGTATGGGTTTCGGTCTATGATTTTGTCGCTCACCTGACCGATGTAGCCCAAGAGGTTGCCGGCAATTTTTCGGGGATAGGAGCGTTGGGTGCGGAAGTGGGTGTAGAAGCCGTCAAAGCCTCCCTCATCGAAGAGCAATTTTGCCTCCGTAGTCATCTGGCGCACCACCACCGAGGCGCGTGAAGAGGAGTAACTCTTGGCAGCCCTCAACGACTTTGCAAGTTGCTCTTGGCTCACGCCCGCAATCTTCGCCAAAGCCAGCGTATCAAAGCCCTCCTTAGGGATGTTGCGAGGCACGACCATAAGGTCATAAGATGCTACGCTCTGCGCCAGAAACTCGCCATTGCGGTCGTAAATCTCGCCCCTTGGCGGGTGTTGTACCTCGTAACGCAGCACATTATTCTCCGCAGCATGGCGATATGAGCGGTCTACAATTTGGATATGGAAGAGTCTCAGACCCAATATCACAAAGAGCCCCACAACAAACCATCTGAGTATATGTGAACGATCTGCCAGCATACTATCTCTTAACCCCATTAGGTTATGTCACAATTTTACGAAAAACACGAGCAGTGAATATAACCAAACACGTAGTGACCAACGTTGAGCACACAATCCTGCCCAGTGTAAATAACAAATGGCTGCCGAGTGATTCAAAGCCGAAGAATAGTAGGTTATGAGCCAAGATAAGGATAGCTGCATAGGACAAAAAAGCCTTGTCATCTATTGCTCCTCCATATGGGATGCTCTCGTGTGCAACATCCTTGCCTATTGTTACTTGCATAATCCATGGACGCACAAAAGCCACCGCCGCCGTAGCAATGGTGTTCAAGCCCGCAGTGCCCATCGACACATCCATCGTCACGCCCAACACGGTGCCTACAACAAGTAGCCACAGTCGTTCCATCTTAACGGGTAGTAGCAACACAAAGACTACATAGTAGAGTGGCACCACCAAACCCGAAAACATCAGATTGTCGAACAGCAGTGCCTGCAACAGCACCACCGCCACAAAAAAGAGGATATATTCTATTGTTCTCTGCATACTTTTCTTGTCTAACGTCTAAGGTCTAATGTCAATAGTCCTAAGTCAATTTGTGAGTTATGAGAGTTCTCAATTGACCACGCTTCGCGTGCTCCAAATCGCTCCCGCTCGGCATAGTCTGCAAGCCCGCTCTGCCCTCGCTCAACTCGCATTTGCCTTAGTTCGCAGCGAGTGGGTTTTGTGAGGTGATTTTTGTGCCAAACAAATGAGCAAGTCCGCAGTTTGCTTAGCGCAAATGAGGAACTTGCGATATGCGGTTTGGTGCAAAAAGCACCCACAAGGCACACTCGCTATTGGGCGATGAACTGATACTCAATGACACCCTTCTGCCTTTGCGGTGCATCGGGGGCGGCATTAAAGAGCGACTCGCCCGCCTTGGAGAGTGCCGCCTCTCTCAGGCAGTTGTTCTTTGCCGAGAGCGCATCGTTAATTTTGCAGTCCACAACCTCCCCAGAGCGGTTGACCACAATATCCACAACAACATTGCCACCGCCCTCGCACATATACGAAGGCACAGGCATCTTCAAGGCGTAGCGCACAGGCTCCGAAAGCGAGTACGACACCGTAACATTGCCCCTTATCTTGCGGTTTTCTATCTTCTCACCCTCGTAGTGTTGGTCGAGTATTTCTCGTTCCTTACTGAGTCCGAGAGCGTAGTCGGCAGCATTGTCACGCACTCTTTGTTGCACCTCTTCTGCTTCGGCATAGATTTCGCGTGCATTGGTGCGGTGATCTTCGAGGCTCTCATCGAGGGCGTTCTCGTTGGAGATGCGATTTTCAGTGGGGCTATCCTCGTAGCGTTCGTTGAGCAGGCGGTTGAGTTCCTGCGCCCTCTCCAACTCCTTCTGCAACTCTTCCAGGTCGGTAAGGTCGAGCATAATCTCTGCCTGGGAACTCTTGCGCTCAATGATAATGTCGGCAGCCACAAATGCCACACCAAAGAGCACATACGCCACCACCGTAACCAAAATTGCCACCCTATGGTCGTACGCCCAAACACCCACATCTACCCTCTTCCGGGTATATGGCAGATTGAGTCGCGGACGGCTCGTTTTTGGGGGTTGCTGGCGTTGTTCCATAGCGCAAAAATACCACAATTCACACAAAGATAGTACTTTTATTGAAAATTTGATTACCTTTGTAGTTCAAAAAAATAGAAATTTAAGGAAAACAACATAATGTCCAACAAACAAAGAACTATTGCTGAGGCGATATCATTCAGTGGCAAGGGGCTACACACCGGCGAGTTGGTAACCATGAAGGTGTGCCCTGCGGAGGTCGATAGGGGTATTGTCTTCCGCCGCGTGGACCTCAAAGGGGCTCCCGAAGTGGCAGCATTAGCACACAATGTGTGTGACACGTCGAGGGGTACGACCATCAAAGACGGCAAGGCAAAAGTATCTACCATAGAGCACATACTCTCCGCCCTTTGGACAATGGGTATCGACAACGCACTTATAGAAATAGACGCTCCCGAAACACCCATCATGGATGGCTCGGCAAGGGCATACGCTGCCGAGATTGAGAGGGTTGGCACTGTGGAGCAAGATGCCGAGCGCAAGTGGTTCGAGGTGAAAGAGGAATTCCTCTTCGAGATTCCCAAGAAGGGTGTGAGGGTGGTTATCACGCCTGCCGAGGAGTACTCTGTGAATGTTACGGTGGACTATAACTCTACGGTGGTGGGTGTGCAGCAGCACCGCTATGATGCCTCGGTAAACTACCGCGAGGAGATAGCACCCTGCCGCACATTTGTATTCCTCCACGAGATAGAGTTGCTGTTGAAGTTGGGACTCATCAAGGGCGGCTCGGTGGAGAGCGCTATGGTGGTGGTGGAAAAACCCATCTCGGATAGCACCAGAAAGCGCATCTGCAAGACCTTCGGCAGAGAGGATATCGAGGTCGAGAGAGGCTACCTGAGCCACCAACCTCTGCGTTTCGAGAACGAGATTGCACGCCACAAGTTGCTCGACATACTCGGCGACCTGGCACTGCTCGGCAGACGCATCCGAGGTCACGTTGAGGCTCTGCGCCCCGGACACTATGCCAATACACAAATGGCACAGCTATTGGAGAAGGATTTGAAATAGAGATAATAAAGTACTACGAATATACGTTTAAGGAGTATGATTAGTAATTTGGCTTATATCCACCCAGATGCAAAGTTGGGTGAGAATGTTACAGTAGAGCCCTTTGCCTACATAGAGGGCGACGTAGTAATTGGTGAGGGCAGTTGGATTGGTCCCCACGCCAGCGTTATGGCAGGTACCCGCATGGGTAAGAACTGCAAGGTGCACAGCGGTGCCGTTATCGGCGGCGTGCCCCAGGACCTCAAATTCCACGGCGAATACACCACTTGCGAGATTGGCGACAACAACACCTTCCGCGAGTGCTGCACGGTAAACCGCGGCACGGACGCTAAGGGCAAAACAGTTATGGGCTCCAACAACCTTGTGATGGCTTACGCCCACATCGCCCACGACTGCGTAATCGGCAACAACTGCGTAATCGTAAACAACGTGTCACTCGCCGGCGAGGTAGAACTCGGCAACTTCGTAGTCTTTGGTGGTCACTCGGGTGCTCACCAGTTCAGTCGCATCGGCGACCACGCAATGATTGCCGCCAACACCTATGTGAACAAAGATGTTCCTCCCTATGTTAAGGCAGCCCACACCCCCATCACCTACGTTGGTGCCAACTTCTTGGGTTTGAGGCGCAGGGGCTTCTCGAACGAGGAGATTAAGCAGATTCAGGATATCTTCCGCGTGCTCTTCCAAGATGGTCACACCTACACTATGGCTTGCGACATCGTTATGGCACAATTCCCCGAGAGCGAAATCCGCAACCAGGTAGTAGAGTTCATCCGCTCTTCCAAACGCGGCATCCTCAAACCCTACAACACCGCAGCCGTAGCCGCTGACGAGTAGTAGAGGAAATTCACTTGTATAATAACACAATCCCCTGCCGAGCATTTCGGCAGGGGATTTTTTCTCCGCTTTTTGTAAAAAGCGGACCCAAAAACTTTTAGTGCACCAACCAATCGTGGTACTACCTACCGCTTTGCTTAGGAGTGGCTTCGGAGCCACCTGCACTTTGAGCGTCACTCTTGTTCAACCACAATTATATCGGATAAATCATATCCGCGCTTTTCGAGTCTGGAGTAGATACCTTCGAGTAGTGCGGGGTCCATTGTGGGGGTGCGGGAGAGTATCCACAAATAACCATCGCCCGAGCCGCCAACAACCGAGTAGGAGTAGTCGGGTGCGAGTTCCATAATGTTATACTCGGCAGGGAAGACAAAGAATGTAACCTTCAACTGCCCGGGAACATCCGTAGTACGAGCTTTGCCTTTGGTGACCTTTGTTTTACCCTTTTTGATACCCTCGTTGCGAACCTCTATTTTACCATCGGGCAGCAGAGTATAGGTGGTCTTGACGTGTGTCATACCCTTCTCGAAGAAGTGGGGTTTGCGGACAATCTCATACCATACACCCGTATAGCGGTCGAGGTCGAGACTATCGACCGTTGAATTGTCGAAAGTGGGCTGTGGGGCACGCGAGGAGCAGAGAGTGAGCGTCAGTAGCGAGAAACCACCAACAACCATCAGCAGAGAAGCAATCATCTTGAATTTCATGGTTTTGAGTGTGATATTAAGTAATAAACAACTCTCCTCTACGTTTCAAAATCGGTGCCAATGGAGCAAAGGGGGCAAAATTTTTGTTGCTCTCGGCAAAAAAGCGTACCTTCGTGGCAAGAAAACTCAAAACCTATGTCAGTACTCTACGACAACCTCATCTTCGGTCCCATACGCTCGCGCCGTCTGGGGCTTTCGCTCGGCATCAATCTACTGCCTGTGGATTGCAAAATCTGCTCTTTCAACTGCATCTATTGTGAGTGCGGCTGGACTTTGGGTGGGCATAAACCCCGCTTCAACGACAAAAAAGCGGTTCTTGCAATGCTCGAAGTTGTACTGGGCGAGATGGTTGAGGCGGGAACTCCTCCCGATGTGCTGACCTTTGCGGGCAATGGTGAGCCAACGATGCACCCCGACTTTGAGGAGATTGTCAACGGGGTTATTGCCCTCAGGGATAGGCTCTGTCCCAAGGCGAAGGTATCGGTGCTCTCCAACGCCACAATGCTCCACCGCGAGAGCGTAAGGCGAGCCCTCCGCAGGGTGGACAACCCTATTCTGAAACTCGACTCGGCATTCGACAAGACCGCACAACTGATAGACAAACCTCTGGGCAACTACTCCATAGCGAAGGTCGTGGAGTGGATGAAGAGTTTTGGTGGCGAGTGCATCGTGCAGACGATGTTCCTTCGTGGCGAGTTCGAGGGCGAGAGAGTCGACAACACAACACCCGAGGAGGTGGAGGCGTGGCTCCGACTTGTGGAGGAGATTGCACCCCGCAGTGTGATGGTCTACACCATCGACCGCGACACCCCCGCACCCAACCTCGAAAAAGTGCCCGTAGAGGAACTCCGAGAGATTGCCGAAAGGGTAAAGGCTCTGGGCATAGAGTGTAGCGTGGCAGGTTAGAAAGAGTATAAGTATAGGTTAATGACGGCTCAGAGATGATTACTACCGAACAGATAAAAGACCTTACTCAGAGGCGCGATGCACTCTACCGCTATCTTGCGGTGGAGGATAAGCGCATAGCCCACGAGGAGGAACAGCTCAAAACCACCGCTCCCGACTTTTGGGACAATCCCGAAGCGGCAGAAAAGCAACTCAAAAAGGTGGCTTCCATAAAGGCGTGGATAGACTCCTACGAGGCACTCTCGGCGATGGTTGACGACTTGGAGGTTGTTGCGGAGTTTGTGCGCGAGGGTGGTGCTACCGAGGCGGAACTCGACAGCCAATATGAGCGCACGCTTGCTGCCGCAGAGGAGTTGGAGATGAAGAATATGCTCCGTGGCGAAGAGGACAAACTCGGAGCCATTGTGGATATCAACTCGGGTGCAGGAGGTACCGAGAGCCTCGATTGGGCTTCGATGCTGCTGAGAATGTACACCCGCTGGGGCGAGCGCAACGGCTACAAAGTGAGGGTGCAGGACTTCCAGGCAGGCGAAGAGGTGGGTGTGAAATCCGCCACACTACTATTCGAGGGCGACTACGCCTACGGATACCTCAAAAGCGAGAGTGGTGTGCATCGTATGGTGCGCCTCTCGCCCTTCAACGCCAACAACAAACGACAGACCACCTTCGCTTCGGTCTTTGTGTCGCCCGCTGTGGACGACACCATAGAGATAACCATCAACCCCGCAGACTACGAGTGGGACACCTATCGCAGTAGTGGTGCGGGCGGTCAGAATGTCAATAAGGTCGAGACAGGTGTGCGCCTGCGCTACCACGGCAAGGATGCCGATACGGGCGAGCCTGTGGAGTTCCTCATCGAGAATACCGAAACCCGCTCGCAACTTATGAACCGCGAGAACGCACTGCGCATCCTCCGCTCGAAACTCTACCAGAGGGAGTTGGAGAAGCGTATGGCACTACAAAACGAACTCGAAAAGGGCAAAAAACGCATCGAGTGGGGCTCGCAGATACGCTCCTACGTCTTTGATGACCGCCGCGTTAAGGACCACCGCACGGGCTACCAGACCTCGGCTGTGGAGTCGGTTATGGATGGCGACATAGATGCCTTCATCAAGGCTTACCTTATGGAACAAGGGGGTGGAGAAAATTGAAAGTTGAAAGTTGAATGTTATAAGATATGAGGTCGCCTTTGGGCGACCTCATATCTTATAACTTACCAGCGGAACGGAAACTATATGAACCCCCGCCTCGTGCAACAATAATATGGTCGAGTAATTGGATGTCGAAGAGTGCCGCCGCATCCCTCAATTGCTGAGTAAAACGCTCGTCCTCTGGGCTTGCCTCAGCCGTACCCGAGGGGTGATTGTGTACCACAATGATAGATGCTGCAACAAGCGTAAGAGCGTGGCGAACGATGAGTTTGCAGTCGGTTGTAACAGCCGACGAGCCGCCAACCGAGATACGCCTGCGCTCGATGACTTTATTTGCCGTAGAGAGGTACAATACCCACAACTCCTCGTGGTCGAGGGTGGAGATGAGTGGCGCAAAGAGAGCCACAACATCGTTGCGGTCGCGGATGACGGGTTGCTCGCCACTCTCGGCAACAAGCACCCTGCGCCCCAGTTCCATAGCCGCCACAACCCTCGTAGCACGCTCCATACCGAGCGACTCACGCTGTCGCAACTCCCCTGCCGTAAGGCGTGAAAGAGCCGCCAGAGAGCCCACATCGGCAAGCAGTCGCTCGGCAGTTGCAACACCCTCTTCGCCACCCTTTGTCGCCATCACGAGGCTAAGCAGTTCGGCATCGCTGAGTGCTCCAACTCCCTTCGCAACAAACTTCTCGCGCACCATCTTATCGTTGGTTTGCTTCATCTTGCAAGTGGTCGTAGCGGTCCAATATAAAGTCGCCCATCTCGTCGCCAAGGAGTACCCAAGCATTTTGGGCTGCATTCTGCTCCGCCTCTTTCTTGGTAGAGCCTCTACCCACACCAATCCTCATATCGTCTATCAGCACTCGCGACACAAAGGCAGCCTGATTACCCGAGGTGTGTTCGCCATCGGACTCGGTGGAGAAACTAATGGTTCGTTTGCTCTTCTGACACCACTCAATAAGACGACTCTTATGGTCATTTTCGGAGTTGGTGAGGTCCTCGATGTTGATGTGGTTTTTCAGCAAGTCATTGATGACAATGCGATTGACCACATTGTAGCCCTTGTCCAAGTAGAGAGCACCCAACAACGCCTCCAAGCAGTCGCCAAAGAGATGTTTGTGTGCAAAATTACCCGTAGAGTTATAGATAACCATTCTATCGAGTCCCAATTCGCGAGCCAAAGCATTGAGCGACTGACGGCTCACAATTTTAGACCTTGTCTTGGTCAGAAAGCCCTCCGACTGGTGGGGATACTCGATAAAGAGGTAGTCCGACACTATCGACTCCAACACTGCATCGCCCAGAAACTCCAAGCGCTCGTTGTTGATACTCTCGCCTCCCTCCACCTTCACGGAAGCCGAGCGGTGTACAAGGGCGAGTTTGTATAGTTCGACATTGTCGGGAGTAACCCCAAAAATACGCCGAAAGGCGCGGTAGTATTCCCTATCCGCGCCCCATAGGCGATGACAAATGCGTGCAATGCATCCCATAGTTAATCTATCTACTCTTCGTATTTTTTCAGTATAATGGTGGAGTTCTGACCTCCAAAACCAAAGGTGTTGCTCAAAGCATAACGAACCTCGCGTTTTTGTGCCACATCACGTGTGAGGTTCAAACGCGGGTCAATGGCAGGATCCAACTCCTCTATGTTGATGGTGGGAGGGATTATACCCTTTGTAATTGCCATAACCACAGCCAAAGCCTCAACAGCTCCTGCACCACCCAAAAGGTGACCCGTCATAGACTTCGTCGATGAGATGTTCATCTTATAGGCGTGGTCGCCAAAGACCTTCTGAATACCTTTCAACTCTGCCAAATCACCCAGAGGAGTAGAGGTTCCGTGAGTGTTGATGTAGTCGATATCCTCGGGGGCAATACCAGCCTCCCTCAGTGCGCTCTCCATACAGTAGCGAGCACCCTCGCCCTCGGGCTCGGGAGCCGTAACGTGGTAAGCATCGGAACTGATACCCGAGCCGACAATCTCGGCATAAATTTTCGCACCACGAGCCTTTGCATGCTCCAACTCCTCAATAACCAGAGCACCACCACCCTCGCCCATCACAAAGCCATCTCTACTCTTGTCATAGGGGCGCGAGGCGGTCTTGGGATCGTCGTTGCGGGTTGAGAGAGCCATCATAGAGTTAAAACTGCCCAAGCCTACAACCGACACAGCACCCTCAGAACCACCCGTAACCATAACATCTGCCCTACCGAGGCGTATCTGATCCACAGCGTTCACAATAGAGTGGGTACTCGATGAACATGCCGAAACGGTACTAAAACCAGGACCTTTGTAGCCATATTTGAGCGAAATGTGACCTGCTGCCATATTGGGCAACATTTTGAGTATAAGGAAGGGGCTGAAACGGGGTGTATCGCTCTCGCTATGGCAAAATGCGGCTATCTCCTCATAGATGGCATTGATACCACCAATACCCGCTCCCCAAATCACGCCAACCCTATTTTTATCGAGTTCGGCTTCCTCCAAACCTGCATCCTTTACAGCCTCGTCTGCCGAGATGAGTGCATATTGTGTAAAAGCATCGAGTTTGCGCACCTCCTTACGTTCGAAGTAATCTTCGGGATTATAGTTCTTAATCTCGGCTGCAAACTTGGTTTTATTGTGTGTGGTATCAAAACTCTTCACATAGTCCACTCCGCTCACACCCGCAGCCAAAGCCTCAAAGTACTCTTCTACGTTGTGTCCAAGCGGATTGATGGTTCCAATACCAGTAATTACTACTCTCCTACGTTCCATAATAAAAATTGTTCGTTTCTGTTAGGTGTTAGTATTGTAGCAACAAAAAATGTGTGCTAAAATAAAAAGTGAGGTAAAATAGCACATTTTACCTCACCCATATACTCTGCTGAGTCTTTGCTTTGAGCGCGATAAAATTAATTCGCGTGCTCTTCAACGTACTTGATGGCGTCGCCAACAGTCGAGATTTTCTCTGCAGCCTCATCGGGAATCTCCAAACCAAACTCCTCCTCAAAAGCCATAATAAGTTCAACAGTGTCGAGCGAATCTGCACCGAGGTCGTTTGCGAAACTTGCCTCGGGGACGATGTTCTTAACATCCTGATTCAACCTGTCTTTGATAATCTCAACTACTTTCTGAGAAATTTCTGACATAATTTATAAGTTTAAGTTTAACATTGTGTGGCTACTTCTCTTCTCGCTACGAGAGCGAAAATCGTTACAAATATAATACTTTTTCCCGAAACTCGCTCATTTTGGCGACTTTTTTGCACTCATCACAAGTCGCCACCTTTCTATTAGACTGATTATGTACAACTTACGCTCAACCTCTAAAAAGTCGCCAATTATCTTCTTGCGGGAATTTTTAGCCATTTTTCGCAAAAAACAAGCCACAAATTTGTCGCTCTCGGCAATTATCCGTACCTTTAATGAGAATTTCAATTACCTAAAACCATAAAGACTATGAAACTATTGCTCATAAGCAACTCCACAAACGCAGGCGAAGAGTACCTGCGCTATCCCCTGGCACAAATCGCCGAACATCTTAGTGGCGTCAAAGAGGTCGCTTTTGTCCCCTATGCAGGCGTGACATTCTCCTACGACGAGTACGAGGCTAAGGTGCAGGCTCGCTTCGACGAGATTGGCATCCGTGTGCGCTCCGTACACCACGCTGCCTCGCCCCGCGAGGCTATCCTCTCGGCTGAGGCTATTGTGGTGGGTGGCGGCAACACCTTCCATCTGGTGAAGAATATGCACGAGCAGGGGCTTATGGAGGCTATCCTCTCGAAGTTGAACGAGGGAACACCCTACGTTGGTTGGAGCGCAGGCAGCAATGTGGCTTGCCCCACCCTCTGCACCACCAACGATATGCCCATCGTGCAGCCCGCATCATTCAGAGCCATTGGTGCCATACCCTTCCAGATTAACCCACACTATCTCGATGCCAACCCCGAGGGTCACGCCGGCGAAACCCGCGAGCAGCGCATTGCCGAGTATGTGGTTGCCAACCCCACAATGTGGGTTGTAGGTTTGCGCGAGGGGTGTATGCTCCGCTATGTCGATGGCAATCTCTCGCTTATTGGTCCTCGCCCGATGCGCATCTTCCGCTATGGCATAGAGCCATATGAGGTGCAGGCAGGCGACTCGCTCGATTTTCTTCTGAAATAACCTCACCTCTGCTCCTCTCCTATGGGCGACACGCTACGCATAGGTGCCGAGGGCGAGAAGGCGGCAATGGAGTGGCTCCGACAGCACGACCACGTTGTTGTCGAGCGCAATTGGCGCACCCCGCCCCACGAGATTGACCTTGTGACCCTCACTAACGATGGTCACTACCACTTCGTGGAGGTCAAGACGCGACACATCGGATCGCTGACCACGCCCGAGGAAGCCCTCACAAGCAAAAAGATTCGCAACCTCACGAAGGCGATAAACCACTACGTTCAGATGCACGCCATAGATTCTGAGGTATGGCTCGACTTTATGGCTGTTGTGGAACACGACGACGGCTCGTACACCATCGACTACGTCCCCGACGTAGCGAATCTGCATTGGTAGTGGGTGTGATTATTGTTGGGATGATGATTTTGGGTTGCGAGCCGACTATCGGTGCAAAGAGTACCC
Organism: uncultured Alistipes sp.; assembly: GCA_937911745.1. Taxonomy (GTDB): domain Bacteria; phylum Bacteroidota; class Bacteroidia; order Bacteroidales; family Rikenellaceae; genus Tidjanibacter. The sequence goes on from CALDPX010000047.1 coordinate 60,444, forward strand.
ACAAGACACGCTTGCTGCGAGTGCATGTCGTGCCGTAGATGCAAGACTTGCGATGGGCGAGAAAGCGGAGTTTGCTGGGCGCAAATGAGCATTTCGAGCACGAGCGTAACGCAGCAGACGCGCGTTATATGTGTTTTTTGTAAAAACGCATAGAAGCGAGCGATTTATAGGCGCACAAGAAAATCCCCTCCGTAGTTTGCTAAGCGCAAATGAGGAGGGGATTTATCGCAGTGCAACGACTAAATCGCCGCTTATATGCGTTTTTTACTCGGCGAGTTTGTCGAAATCGCTCTTAGCACCTACGCTCACGTTCTGCCAATCACGAACACCCGTACCGGCAGGAATGAGGTGACCGCAGATGACGTTCTCTTTCAGGTTCAACAGAGGATCGACCTTGCCGAAGATTGCAGCCTCGTTCAGAACCTTGGTGGTCTCCTGGAACGATGCAGCCGACATAAACGAGCTGGTCTGCAATGCTGCGCGGGTAATACCCTGCAATACCTGGCGCGAGGTTGCGGGGACAATCTCCCTAACGGTAATGGTCCTGAGGTCCTTACGTTTGAGCGAGGAGTTCTCGTCACGCAACTGGCGAACCGAGATAATCTGGTCTGCCCTTACATTCTGCGAGTCGCCAGCGTCAACAACGTAAACCTTGTCGTAGAGCGAGTCGTTAACCTCCATAAACTCCCACTTGTCGACAATCTGCTCAGGCAGGAAGCGGGTGTCGCCCGAATCCACAATCTGAACCTTGTTCATCATCTGACGAACGATTACCTCGAAGTGTTTGTCGTTGATCTTCACACCCTGACCACGGTAAACCTCCTGTACCTCGTTCACGATATACTCCTGAACCTTGGTAGGACCGAGGATGGTAAGGATGTCGCTGGGAGTAATTGCACCGTCCGAAAGAGCCATACCTGCCCTAACGTAGTCGTTCTCCTGAACCAAAATCTGGCGGCTCAGGGGCACGAGATATTTGCAAACCTCGCCATCGCGAGCGGTAATGATAATCTCCCTGTTACCACGTTTGATTTTGCCGAACGATACCTCACCATCAATCTCCGAAACCACTGCGGGGTTCGAGGGGTTACGAGCCTCGAACAACTCGGTAACACGGGGAAGACCACCGGTAATATCGCCTGCCTTACCAAACGAGCGAGGAATTTTAATCAGAATCTCGCCTGCCTTAATCTTGGCGTTCTCCTTAACAACAACGTGTGCACCAACAGGCAAGTTGTACTGTTTCTGCTCAACGCCGTCCTTATCTACGATACGAATCAAGGGGTTGCGATTCCTATCACGCGACTCGATAATCACTTTCTCCCTCAGACCGGTTGTCTCGTCATACTCATCGCGATAGGTAACACCCTCAACAACATTGTCGAACTGTGCCTTACCATCGTACTCCGAGATGATAACTGCGTTGAAGGGATCCCACTCGCAGATAACATCGCCCTTTTGTACGCTCTCGCCAGCAAGTTTGAAGAGAGTCGAGCCATAAGCCAAGTTGTAGGTAAACAGAGTGCTACCAGTCTCTTTGCTTACAATGCGCAACTCAGCCTGGCGGCTAACAACCAAATTCTTGGCATTACCATCGCGGTCTTTGGTCTTGATGATACGCAACTCGTCGATTTCGAGCACACCGTCGTGTTTAGCCACAAGGCGGTTGTCAATCGAAGAACCACTTGCAACACCACCGACGTGGAAGGTACGCAGAGTCAGCTGAGTACCGGGCTCACCGATGGACTGAGCAGCGATAACGCCCACAACCTCACCCTTCTGTACGGGACGACCCGTTGCAAGGTTACGACCGTAGCACTTAGCGCAGACACCGTGGCGCGACTCGCAGGTGAGTACTGAACGAATCTCCACCTTCTCGATGCCGGCTTTCTCTATTGCCGCAGCAGCGTCTTCGTTAATCTCCTCGCCCGACCTGACGATAATTTCGCCCGTGTGGGGATTGATAACATCCTCAACAGCCGTGCGTCCCAAAATCCTATCGTAGAGGCTCTGAATAACTGCATCGTTGCGTTTAACAGCCGTAGCAGTCAAGCCACGCAAAGTACCGCAATCCTCCTCATTGATGATAACGTCATTTGCAACGTCTACCAGACGACGGGTCAAATAACCTGCATCCGCAGTCTTCAAAGCGGTATCCGCCAAACCTTTACGAGCACCGTGGGTGGAGATGAAGTACTCCAACACCGACAGACCCTCCTTAAAGTTCGACAAGATGGGGTTCTCGATAGTCTGACCGCCCTCAGCACCCGATTTCTGGGGTTTAGCCATCAGACCACGCATACCACCGAGCTGACGAATCTGCTCCCTACTACCACGAGCACCCGAATCAAGCATCATAAATACGGGGTTGAAGCCATCTTGGTCTGCTTTCAGGTGGTTGTAAACCGCTGCGGTTACTCGGTTGTTCACGTTTGTCCAAACGTCGATAACCTTATTGTAACGCTCGTTGTTGGTAATAAGACCCATATTGTACTGCTCCAAGAACTGAGCAACCTGCTGGTTACCCTGCTCTACGAGCGTCTTCTTCTCCTCGGGGATGATAACTGCACCCAAGTTGAACGACAAACCACCCTGGAATGCCATCCTATAACCCAGAGCCTTGATGTCATCGAGGAAGGCAGCAGCCTTGTCGGCACCCGACTTCTTCATTACAACACCAATGATATCCCTCAGTGTATTCTTCTTCAAGAGCAAGTTGATATAACCAACCTCTTTGGGTACAACCTGATTGAAGAGCACACGACCTACCGAAGTGGGAATTACCTTAGTAATGTCGTTACCATTCTCATCAACAGTATTGATCTTCACATTCACAAGAGTGTGCAAATCTACCCTACCCTCGTTGTAGGCGATGATAGCCTCCTCGGGACCGTAGAAGGTAAAGGCTGGCTTCACGCCCTCCTTGGGTTTGATGTCGCCATTCTGCAAATCATCCCAACGATTTACGCTCTCACCCCTCTCTTTGAGTTCGGCAAGGTAGGCAGCCTTATCTTTGCCCGAACGCTCCTCGGTGCCGAAAATCTTGGTGATGTAGTACAAACCAAGCACCATATCCTGCGAAGGTACGGTAATAGGCGCACCGTTGGCAGGGTTGAGGATGTTGTGCGAGCCGAGCATCAGAAGCTGAGCCTCCAAGATTGCCGCATTGCCAAGGGGCAAGTGCACTGCCATCTGGTCACCATCGAAGTCCGCGTTGAACGCCGTACAAGCCAGGGGGTGCAACTGCATTGCCTTACCCTCAATCAGTTTGGGCTGGAACGCCTGAATACCAAGACGGTGAAGGGTAGGAGCACGGTTCATCAGTACGGGGTGACCCTTGATGACGTTCTCCAAGATATCCCAGATGATAGGATCTTTCCTGTCGATAATCTTCTTAGCCGACTTCACAGTCTTCACAATACCGCGCTCGATGAGTTTGCGGATAATGAAGGGTTTGTACAACTCGGCAGCCATATCTTTGGGAATACCCATCTCGTGCATCTTCAACTCGGGACCTACAACGATAACCGAACGTGCCGAATAGTCCACACGTTTACCGAGTAGGTTCTGACGGAAGCGTCCCTGTTTACCCTTCAAGCTATCGCTAAGCGACTTCAAGGGGCGGTTGCTCTCGCTCTTTACTGCGCTGGTCTTGCGCGAGTTATCGAACAAGCAGTCCACAGCCTCCTGCAACATACGTTTCTCGTTGCGCAAGATAACCTCGGGAGCCTTAATCTCGATGAGTCGTTTCAGACGGTTGTTGCGGATGATAACCCTACGATAGAGGTCGTTCAAATCCGAAGTAGCGAACCTACCACCATCCAGAGGTACCAAAGGACGCAACTCGGGAGGTGTCACAGGAATAACCTTCAACACCATCCACTCGGGTTTGTTGATATCCTTCGACTCGCGGAAAGCCTCAATAATGTTGAGCCTTTTCAGAGCCTCAGTCTTGCGCTGCTGCGAAGTCTCGTGCGAAGCCTTGTGGCGTAACTCCTCGCTAAGCCTATCCAAATCCAAACCCTGCAACAAGGTGAGGATTGCCTCTGCACCCATCTGTGCGATAAACTTGTCGGGGTCGCTGTCGTCCAACTGCTGATTGCCCTTAGGCAGAGCAGCCAAAATATCGAGGTACTCCTTCTCGGAGAGCAAGTCGTGTTTCTGGCAACCATTGGGCAGGTTGAGGTTGGCCGCAGCACCCGCCTGAACAACGATATAGCGCTCGTAGTAGATTACTGCATCGAGTTTCTTGCTGGGAATACCGAGCAAGTAGCCGATTTTCGAAGGTAGCGAGCGGATGTACCAGATGTGTACCACGGGCACAACAAGTTGGATGTGACCCATACGCTCACGGCGCACCTTCTTCTCGGTAACCTCAACACCACACCTATCGCAGACGATACCTTTGTAGCGAATCCTCTTATACTTACCGCAGTGACACTCATAGTCCTTTACGGGACCAAAAATGCGCTCGCAGAAAAGACCATCCCTCTCGGGTTTGTAGGTACGATAGTTAATAGTCTCGGGTTTCAGTACCTCGCCGCTCGAATTTTCGAGAATCTCCTCGGGCGAGGCAAGACCAATCGAGATTTTGCTAAAATTAGTCATATTGACTTTATTATCTTTACCGTATGCCATATTCTTCTTTCCAAGTTTAAGAGAGTTTTACACTAATTGCCAAACCGCGCAACTCGTGCAGCAGCACGTTGAGTGACTCGGGAATGCCGGGAGTAGGCAGGTTGTCGCCCTTAACGATGGCCTCGTATGCCTTAGCACGTCCCATAACGTCGTCGGACTTAATGGTCAAAATCTCCTGCAAGATGTTGGCAGCACCGAAGCCTTCGAGTGCCCAAACCTCCATCTCACCAAACCTCTGACCACCAAACTGTGCCTTACCACCAAGAGGCTGCTGAGTGATGAGCGAGTAAGGACCAATCGAACGTGCGTGCATCTTATCGTCAATCATATGACCAAGTTTGAGCATATAGATGACACCCACAGTCGCGGGCTGGTCGAACCTCTCGCCCGTACCACCATCCCTCAGGTGGCAGCAACCGTTCACAGGTACGCCCGCCTTGGCAGTGTACTCGTTAATCTCGTCCAAAGTAGCACCATCGAAGATAGGAGTAGCGAACTTCAAGCCGAGCTGCTTACCTGCCCAACCGAGTACGGTCTCGTAGATCTGACCCAAGTTCATACGCGAAGGTACGCCCAGAGGGTTCAGTACGATATCGACAATCGAGCCATCCTCCAAGAAGGGCATATCCTCATCGCGAACAACCTTGGCAACAATACCCTTGTTACCGTGGCGACCTGCCATCTTATCGCCCACTTTGAGTTTACGTTTCTTGGCGAGATAAACCTTAGCAAGTTGGATAACTCCATTGGGAAGTTCGTCACCATTGGTGATATTGTACTTCTCGCGTTTAACCCTTGCGTCTGCCTCTTTATATTTAATGGTATAGTTATTAATAGCCTGCTTGGTGAGCGTTGCTACCCTCTCGTCCTCTACCCATTTGCCTGCGCCAAGGTCGAGGTAGTCAATCTCTTCGAGCATCTTCTTGGTGAACTTGGTGCCGGGGGCATAGAGTTCAACGCCGAAGTAGTCATATACGCCCAGCGAAGTCTGGTCTTTGAGCAAGGTGTAGAGTTTCTCCACCAACACTGCTTTTAGAGCAGCAGCCTCCTTCTGGAACTTAGCCTCTACCTCTTCGAGTTTGTGTTTCTCCTCTGCCTTACCACGTTTGCCGTCCTTCACGTTGCGGGTGTAGAGTTTGCGGTCGATAACGGTACCAAAGAGCGAAGGCTGAGCCTTCAACGAAGCATCCTTCACATCGCCTGCCTTGTCGCCGAAGATGGCGCGGAGAAGTTTCTCCTCGGGGCTGGGGTCGCTCTCGCCTTTGGGGGTAATCTTACCAATCATAATATCGCCGGGCTTCACATTAGCACCGATACGGATGATACCCCTCTCGTCAAGGTCTTTGGTTGCCTCCTCGCTCACGTTGGGAATATCCGAAGTGAGTTCCTCAACGCCGCGTTTGGTCTCGCGAACCTCCATAATATACTCGTCAACGTGTACCGAAGTGAACAAATCCTCCCTCAGCAGACGCTCCGAAATAACAATTGCATCCTCGAAGTTGTAACCCTTCCAGGGCATAAACGCAACCTTCAAGTTCCTACCGAGTGCCAACTCGCCATTCTGAGTCGAGTAACCCTCAGTCAGGATGTCGCCCTTCTCTACCCTCTCGCCAATCTTCACGATAGGACGCAGGGTGATGGACATATTCTGGTTGGTCTTGCGGTAGCGAGGCAGGGTGTAGGTGGTAATCTCGGGATCGAAACTTACCAACTTCTCGTCCTCGGTGCGGTCATACTTAACCTGAATCTGCGAAGCATCGGCAAAGACTACCTCGCCGCTGCCCTCAGCAACAACCTGAATACGACTGTCGCGTACCATCTCGCCCTCCAAGCCTGTACCTACGATAGGAGCCTCGGGGTTGATAAGGGGCACAGCCTGACGCATCATGTTCGAACCCATCAGCGCACGGTTTGCGTCATCGTGCTCCAAGAAGGGAATAAGGCTTGCGGCAATCGAAGCAACCTGGTTGGGTGCAACGTCCACGAGGTCTACCTGCTTATCCCTGATAACGGGGAAGTCTGCCTCGTTACGAGCCTTGATGCGGTTGGGATTGAGGAAGTTACCCTCTTCGTCGATAGGAGCCGAAGCCTGAGCAATGTTCAGGTTCTCCTCCTCCTCGGCGCTATAATAGCGGATGTTCTCATCGTTCAAATCTACCTTACCATCGTTAACCTTGCGGTAGGGAGTCTCGATGAAGCCCATAGGACTAATCTTCGCATATACGCAAAGCGAGGAGATAAGACCAATGTTGGGACCCTCGGGAGTCTCGATGGGGCACAAACGACCGTAGTGGGTGTAGTGTACGTCACGAACCTCGAAACCTGCCCTATCGCGGCTCAAACCACCAGGACCGAGAGCCGACAAACGACGTTTGTGAGTCATCTCTGCCAGAGGGTTGGTCTGGTCCATAAACTGCGAGAGCTGGTTGGTGCCGAAGAAGCTGTTGATAACGCTCGACAGAGTCTTGGCATTAATCAGGTCGATGGGTTTGAAGAGTTCGTTATCCCTAACATTCATCCTCTCGCGGATGGTCCTTGCCATACGGATGAAACCGATGGAGAACTGGTTGCTAAGTTGCTCACCCACAGTCCTTACTCGCCTATTGGAGAGGTGGTCGATATCATCTACATCGGTCTTGGAGTTGATCAGCTCGATGAGGTAGCGAATGATGGCAATAATGTCCTCGCGTGTCAAAACTCGCACCTCGGGGTTAATCTCCAAACCGAGTTTCTTGTTGATACGGAAACGACCTACATCGCCCAAGTCGTAGCGTTTGTCGCTGAAAAAGAGTTTGTCGATGACATCTCTTGCAGTTGCTTCATCTGGTGGCTCCGAGTTGCGCAACTGGCGATAGATGTAAACCACTGCGTCTTTCTCCGTATTACAGGGGTCTTTTTGGAGCGTATTGTAGATAATCGAGTAGTCAACACCCGAGGGATTGTCCTTGTGGAGCAGGATGGTCTTAACACCACTCTCCAAGATATCCTCAATATGCTCCTCGGTGAGTTCCGTCTCGCGCTCGATGATTACCTCGCTACGCTCGATAGGCATAACCTCACCGGTATCCTCATCTACGAAATCCTCCCAGCTGGTTTTCAGAATCCTTGCAGCGAGTTTCCTGCCCAAGTTCTTCTTCAAGTTGGTGCGGTTAACCTTAACCTCGTCGGCAAGGTCGAAGATTTCGAGAATCTCTTTATCTGCCTCAAAGCCGATAGCCCTGAGGAGTGTAGTTACGGGCAACTTCTTCTTACGGTCGATGTAAGCATACATCACGTTGTTGATGTCAGTTGCGAACTCTATCCACGAGCCTTTGAATGGGATAATTCGTGCCGAATAGAGTTTTGTGCCGTTGGTGTGAACACTCTGACCGAAGAATACACCGGGCGAACGGTGCAACTGAGAAACTACTACGCGCTCGGCACCGTTGATGACGAACGTACCACCGGGGGTCATATAGGGAATCGTGCCGAAGTAAACGTCCTGAATCTCGGTAGCGAAATCCTCGTGCTCGGGATCGGTACACGAGAGTTTCAGTTTCGCTTTCAGGGGCACGCTATAAGTCAAGCCCATCTCCAAGCACTCCTCAATCGAGTAGCGTGGGGGATCGATGTAGTAGTCGATAAATTCGAGAACGAAGTTGTTACGGGTGTCCGTAATGGGGAAATTCTCGGAGAAAACCTTGTAAAGTCCCTCATTCTTACGATTCTCGGCAGTAGTGTCTAATTGAAAAAAGTCGTGGAATGATTTGAGTTGCACCTCCAAAAAGTCGGGATAATCCATCTTGTGTGAAATGGAGGAGAAACTAATTCGTTTGTTTGCTTTCGAGGACATTGTCTGCAAATTTGTTTGAAGTATTCTGTGTTTGAAGCCCTGTGTCTGTGTCCCGGCTCTATTCCCTCGCCTGCTGTGTGCATCGTCCGTTATGCGAGCCCTATTCGTTGCGATTACCTCACGTCGCAGGCTCCGCGCCCTCGCGTGATATGCACGCACCCTCGCACGCGCGAGAGAATTTTTCGGGCACAGCCCGAGCCTCTTAATGTCGCCTTGCCAATTGCTGGCACAAGATTATTCCCCAGCCCACCGACCGAAGAACATCCTGTAAGTCAGTCACTTACAGACCAACTTTTTCAACCTAACCCAATGTTAGATTCGCGCCCTGCTTTTTAGACGCGAAAAAGGCATAGAGCTTATTTTGCATAAGCTCTATACCCAGTATGGAGTGAAGTAATAGTCGGAACTATTTAACCTCAACCTCTGCACCTGCGTCTTCGAGAGCAGCTTTGAGTGCCTCAGCCTCCTCTTTCGATACGCCCTCTTTGATAGCCTTAGGAGCAGCGTCAACCAAGTCTTTCGACTCTTTCAGACCGAAACCGGTAGCCTCTTTCACAGCCTTAACAACTGCGATCTTAGCCTGACCTGCGCTTACGAGAATAACGTCAAAAGAAGTCTTCTCTGCGGGTGCAGCTGCCTCAGCAGCAGCGGGAGCAGCAACTGCAACAGCTGCAGCTGCGGGCTCAATACCGTACTCCTCTTTGAGGATGGTTGCCAACTCGTTTACCTCTTTAACAGTCAAGTTTACCAACTCTTCTGCCAATGCTTTAATATCTGCCATAGTTTTGTATAAAAATTAAATTGTTTTACTTCGTTGTTTGTGTTTTGTTTGGAAAAATTAATTTCTTTCTTCAAGAGCCTTTACGATGCCTGCAACCTTCTGACCAGCGCTACCCTGCAATGCCGAAACGACATTCTTGATGGGCGACTGCAACAGACCAATGATATCGCCGATGAGTTCCTCGCGCGATTTGATGTTGCAAAGCATATCGAGGTTATTGTCACCTACATAAACGCAGTCCTGAACATAAGCGGCTTTCAAAATGGGTTTCTCGCAACCTTTGCGGAACTCCTTGATAACCTGTGCAGGGCTTTTGCTTGCTTCGGAGAACATAATCGACGAAGTGCCTTTCAGAACCTCGACAAGTGCAGCATCTGCCTTCTCTACGCCTTCGAGAGCTTTGATGAAGAGGGTGTTCTTTACTACAACCAACTTCACGCCTTTCTCGAAACATTTGCGGCGCAACTTAGCAGTCTGCTCAGCGTTCAACGCCTCAATGTCGGTAATGTAGAAGTTAGGATACTGATTGAGTTGCTCGGTCAGGCCTTCAATTACTATTCTTTTTTCTTCCCTTGTCATAATTCGATGTTTTTACTATTTGAAATCGAGCGATTTGGGGTCAATTTGGAGACCGATACTCATTGTCGTTGAGAGATAGATACTAAGCATATAAGTACCTTTGGCTGCGGCGGGTTTCAGCTTGTGAATCATATCGATGAATGCGTTAGCATTGTCGACAATCTTGTCCTCGCTGAACGAAATTTTACCTACTGCCGAGTGAACAATACCGTATTTGTCAACCTTGAAGTCGATCTTACCGGCCTTCACCTCCTGTACGGCTTTTGCCACGTCCATAGTTACGGTGCCGGTTTTGGGGTTAGGCATCAAGCCACGGGGACCCAGAATACGACCCAGAGCACCTACTTTTGCCATTACGTTGGGAGTACAGATGATAGTATCAACGTCGGTCCAACCGCCTTTGATCTTCTCAACATACTCGTCCAAACCTACATAGTCTGCACCTGCCTCACGTGCCTCATTCTCCTTGTCGGGAGTACAGAGCACCAACACGCGAACAGTTTTACCCGTACCGTGGGGCAAGGTTACAACGCCACGAACCATCTGGTTAGCCTTACGAGGGTCTACACCAAGACGTACGTCTACATTTACCGAAGCATCGAACTTAGTGAAAGTAATCTCTTTCAGAAGAGCTGCGGCCTCGCTGAGTTTGTAGAGCTTTCCGGGCTCTACCTTTGCGAGCATTGCTTTTTGATTTTTTGTCAATTTACTCATCTTCTTAATCTAATTACTTTGCAGGAACTTCGCCTACGACGGTGATACCCATACTGCGTGCAGTACCTGCTACCATACGCATAGCAGACTCAATGGTGAAGCAGTTCATATCTGCCATCTTGTCCTTAGCAATAGCCTCAACCTGCTCGATAGTTACACTACCTACTTTGCTACGGTTGGGCTCCGAAGAACCAGACTGGATACCAGCAGCCTCTTTGAGAGCAGCAGCAACGGGTGGCTGTTTAACGACAAACTCAAACGACTTGTCGCTATATACGGTGATAATTACGGGCAATACCTTACCTGCCTTCTCCTGAGTCCTCGCATTGAACTGCTTGCAGAAGTCCATGATATTTACACCCTTGGAACCCAATGCGGGACCTACTGGGGGCGAAGGATTGGCGGCACCACCTTTAATCTGCAACTTAATAAATGCAGCAACCTCTTTTGCCATAGTTTTCCTTGTTAATTATTCTTTTTCTACTTGCATAAAACTCAACTCCATCGGCGTCTTGCGTCCGAAAATCTTCACAGATACCGTGAGTTTCTTTCTCTCCTCATCGACAGCCTCGATGGTTCCAGAGAAACTCGAGAAGGGACCGTCCGTAACTTTTACGGTCTCTCCAACGAAGAAAGGAATCACGTTCTCTTCCTCACCCGCGCTCATTTGGTCAACCCTTCCGAGAATGCGAGCAACCTCCGCCTCCCTCACAGGGGTGGCAATAAGGCGCTGGCTCTCCTCTTTGGTCTCACCGAGGAAGCCGAGCACATTGGGCGTGTTGCGAAGAACGTAAGGAACCTCATCAACCATAGCCGCTTCAACCAATACGTAGCCAGGATACGACACCCTCTCCTTGCTCACCTTCTTACCGTTGCGAATCGTATAGACCTTCTCGGTAGGAATCAGAACCTGCGATACAAGATGTTCAAGACCAAGGTGGCGTACCTCTGCATCGATGTACTCCTTGACCTTTTTCTCTTTACCGCCGATGGCGCGTAACACATACCACTGTTTTGTCTGTTCGCTCATTGTCTTGTTTACGTCTTAAAGAGTTAAACTAAAACCTCTGAACTAATGTGCCAAAACACTGTATACTGCCTTCATAATGGATTCAAAGGTCAGGTCCATAGCAAGAACTACAACAGCAATCAGCAGGGAAGCAACCATAACGGTAACTGCAAGATTCTGCAACTCTTTCATAGGAGTCCACGACACTTTGTGAACCAACTCTTCGTACGAAGCCTTAACGTAGTTTACGAGTTTCATAAATTATGCTTTTTCTCTTTGTTTCTTTTCACTCAATAAGTCCGGCACTCTTTTTGCAAAGCCACCGGACTACTCAGCACGAGAGGAGAGAATCGAACTCCCACCAACGGTTTTGGAGACCGCTATTCTACCATTAAACTACTCTCGTAAAAAGTGGGGCGACTCGCCGAGCCTATCGCTCTCGCAGCAAGCCCTTCGCTCGCCCCTATGTTTGAGATTAATCTCTTTTCTCAGTGGTAGATTACTCGATAACCTCTTTGATCTGACCCGAACCCACGGTACGACCACCCTCGCGGATAGCGAAACGAAGACCTGCATTCAAAGCAACGGGGTAGATGAGGGTTACCTCAATCTCAACGTGGTCACCAGGCATTACCATCTCGATACCCTCGGGAAGACGAACCTCACCGGTAATATCCATGGTACGGAGGTAGAACTGAGGACGATACCTGTTGTGGAAAGGAGTGTGACGACCACCCTCTTCTTTCTTCAAGATATAAACCTCACCACGGAATTTGGTGTGGGGAGTAATCGACTTGGGTTTAGCTACTACCATACCACGCTTAACCTCTTTCTTGTCGATACCACGCATCAGCAGACCTACGTTGTCACCTGCCGAACCCTCATCGAGGAGTTTGCGGAACATCTCAACGCCGGTACATACCGAAGTACGAATCTTCTCATCCAAACCTACGATCTCAACGGGGTCACCAACGTGGATAACACCAGTCTCGATACGACCGGTAAGTACGGTACCACGACCAGTGATCGAGAATACGTCCTCAACGGGCATAAGGAAAGGTTTGTCTGCGTCACGGGGAGGCAGGGGAATATAAGTATCAACAGCATCCATAAGCTCCATAACTTTCTCCTCCCACTCGGGCTCACCGTTGAGTGCGCCAAGAGCAGAACCGCGGATAACGGGAGCGTTGTCACCATCGAAACCGTTTGCGCTCAGAACGTCGCGAATCTCCATCTCAACGAGGTCAAGCATCTCCTCGTCGTCAACCATATCGCATTTGTTCATGAAAACAACGATCTTAGGAACGTTCACCTGGCGAGCCAAAAGAACGTGCTCACGAGTCTGGGGCATAGGACCGTCGGTCGAAGCCACAACCAAGATAGCACCATCCATCTGAGCAGCACCGGTTACCATGTTCTTAACGTAGTCGGCGTGGCCGGGGCAGTCTACGTGAGCATAGTGACGGTTTGCAGTCTGATACTCAATGTGAGCGGTGTTGATGGTGATACCACGCTCTTTCTCCTCGGGTGCGTTGTCGATAGAGTCGAACGAACGAAGCTCCGAAAGACCTTTCTTACCAAGAACCTGGGTAATAGCAGCGGTCAAGGTAGTTTTACCGTGGTCAACGTGACCAATGGTACCTACGTTTACGTGAGGCTTTGACCTGTCAAATTTTTCTTTTGCCATAACTTTGTAGTTGTTATTAGATAAGTATTTGTGTTAATGTTTTGTTTCTTTTTGAGCGGAAGACGAGGCTCAAACTCGCGACCCTCAGCTTGGAAGGCTGATGCTCTATCAACTGAGCTACTTCCGCAGATTGTGGGCGAAGATGGATTCGAACCACCGAAGGCATACGCCAGCAGATTTACAGTCTGCCCCATTTGGCCACTCTGGTATTCGCCCGGCCAGTCATTTCTGACTTTTTGAGCCTCTTGTCGGATTCGAACCAACGACCCCGAGATTACAAATCACGT
>CALDPX010000048.1 GCA_937911745.1 uncultured Alistipes sp.
GTTTGAGTTTGTAGGCCATATTCTCACACTCTATTTCAAGATTGCTCTCCGAGTTGTAGCCCGTAATGTAGCCATCAAACATATTCTTCAAGATACCGTTATAACCAAGTTTTATATTCACACGCTGACCAACCTTGAAGGTGGTGGTATCGACAAGTCGCTGCGTTGTCTGCTTCTCGATGATAACGCCATCCTCCATAATCTCGGTGGTAAATGTCGAGGCATCCTTACCTTCGGTTGTTACCGTACCGATGATTGTTGAGCGACATACAGAACCTCTCGGAAGGGTTATCTTCGCCGTCCCGATAAGCTTCTTGTATGTCTCGTTTATCTCAATGCTCTGCACCTCGGTAATCTCTATGGCATTCTTAATCTCCATAGGATTTGAGGGGTTTGCATCGCCAATGGTAATCTTGCAGCAAAGGACATCCATCATAACCACGCAAATTTTATCAGTGATGTAGGGTCAATAACTTCTGCGCCGAACTTCACCCACTTAATCCACTTGTTCGTATGCTTGATAGCCTCATCAACCTTTTCGGCCTCTGCAATCTTGAGTTCTACAGCCTCCGAAGGCTCTACCGCTACGCAGTTTAGCGTATAGGGCTGTACATTTCTGCAATCTGTATGTGGAAATGAATAACCCTGAATAATCAGGCGTGAGATGTTAAACTGACGCAACACGGTATTATCGCAGTCGATGACACCTTTGTACTGCACCAACTTAATAAACTTGGATATCTCCGCTTCAGGATAGACATCGGGATACTTCGATGTAATCTTTCCGTTGATGGTAATCTCCATATCGCCACCCGATATAAATTCCTTGCGGGTGTAGTCACGACCCTGCACTTGTGTGAGCAAGATGTTGTTCTTGCTCGACACACTGACATGAGGACCAAGATCTACAAAGGTTACAATGCCATACTTGGTATTAGGCTCAACCTTGCACTCCTTGTTATCATAGTACTTTCCCTCCTTGGATATGGATAGTTCGAGGTAGTCTTGCACCGTTCTACCGACAATAGTATCGGTGTAGTTCTTCTTCTGCGCTACCGCCTGCTGCTCGCTGATAAGCTTGTAGTATTGGCCGGTCTTGTTAGCAAGGCTCGACTGCGACTGCGTTTCGAGATATTTATCACGCACACGCTGCTCCCAGTATTGCAGGTAGCGAGGATATGAGCGCAGTAGACCGTAGCCATACTGCGAGAGGATTTGTATAGCGGCACGCTTCAGTAGGTCGTGATGTTTGGAAAAGTAATGTACCTGACCTTCCGAGAGCTCCGCCAGTCCCATACCGATAGCCTGACGAGTGGCATTACTGATGTATCCCATCCAGTTGCCACCTCCAAGAATACCTCCACTGAGGAGTGTAGATTTTGCTATTTGTAGTAGTCGTGCCATAGTTATTATGCATTCCACGAGGCATCAAAGTCGTGAACCACATCGATGAGTGCCTGCGCAAGTTGTTGTTTTAAGTTCTGTACCTCCTCGGTCTGTCCCTCCTTACTCTTCATAAGGTCAATGGTGGAGACGCTGAGAAGGCTTTCGATATTTACTATTACCTGTTTTGGTGCAGCAGATGATAGTCTGCCTGTTCCTGAGTAGTTGCCACCGGCACCTCCATCATCCGGGCCCTCATCGTATAGATGCTGGTTAGTGATAGGATTGCTGTCAAATGGTCGTACATCATTCGACTCAGGCTCGTTGCTGTACATATCGGGGGTAAAGCCTGCCACTCGCAAGATGTTCTCTGCTGCCTCTGCCGAGCCTCCGAATGTCTGACGCAAGGCAGCAAAGAATTTCACTAGCGTGGTGTGTGCCAACTTACGATTAGCAAGGTTCTCTACACGCTCATCATCCGTAGCATCTTTACCCAAGACCTTCTGTACCCAGTGTCCGTTCTCGTCCATCGAGAATCCCCACGCTGCCAACTGGTTGAAGTCGAAGCCGCCGCTACGCATCAGCTCCTGAGCCTTTGTAGCACTTGAGATGGCATCACGGTAAGCCGTTGCCGCCCTGATAATCTCAGGAACGGTGTTCTGATTCATATAGAGGGCATAGTCGTAGGTCTGTGCCGCTACCGCCTCATTCTTCTCGCCAATGTTAGGGACATAGACCGCCTTGCCATTGACAATGCTGAACAGGGATTTGTCTAGATCTGTATCCGAGTATCCGAAACGCTGCTGTATGGTGCGGATAAAGGCATCCATCTCGAGGACCGTTCCCAACTGACCAAACTCGGCGTAGGCAGCATCAATCTTCGCCTGGCTATCTCGCTTGGCAAGGGTGATAAGGGCATTGCGGATATCATCCTGACGGGCATCATCGGTTGAGTAACCGGGGTCAGTATAGAAACCTGTTCTTGCAGCCCTTGACATCGCAGCACCCTCAGCAAATGTTGCAGTCCACCAATTACCCGTGAATGCTCCAATCTTCTGTCCAGAAGCCTCCTCAATGGATTTACCTGCTACGACCTCTTCAACAGCACGTTTGGTCTTGAGTGCCATATTGTAGGTCTCGCTGAGTGAAGAGTGGAGAGCCTCGATAGATGGATAGCGGTACTTCTTGTTTGACTCAATCTCTTCCAAGACAGCATCCTTAGCCTCCTTAACCTTCCAAGTCTTGTAGGCAAGCCAGCCCATAGCTCCAACAACTGCAGCAATACCCGCTGTGGCGGCTACTGCTCCCGTACCAATAGCACTAAGCGATGCCGCAGCACCTGTAATACCGTTACCCGTAGCGACCTGAGTGGCAAAGAGCGATTGCAGGGCACTCTTAGTTCCCCACACGCCACCACCTGCCATCAGTGCCTTGGTCATAGCACCACGACCTGCAACGCCCGCAGCACGCATCTGGGTTACGATGGCTCGCTTCTGTGTGAAGGATAGTTTACCACCTCTGCCAAGACCGAGAATGCCCGTAATGGCATCTGCTCCCGCCATCGCTGCCGACTGCTTGCCTATAAAGCCGAGTGCAACACCGACATTGGTCAGAGCACCTGCAACCTTAAAGAGTTTTGTTGCGA
>CALDPX010000049.1 GCA_937911745.1 uncultured Alistipes sp.
ATCTCCAATGCGGAGGTGCGCCTTTGCGAGTTCTAATGAAATGGGGACTGACATACGGATTACGATTTAGCGTGTACGAGTTTCTTTACGGGGTTAGTACCAGCATCGAGGAGGTTACCATCGACACGCGCGAAGCCGAAGAGACCAATCGAGAGGTACTCCGCCAGCAGCTCATTGAGGCGAATTACGCGGAACGACTGCACCAGGCGAATGTTGTACTTCGTGAGGTCGCCAAAGAGCACCGAGGCGTTGCCTGCACCGATATCCGCCATATCGTCATTGAGCACATACTGCTTACCGAAGAGCGTGGCGGGCGTACCCTCCCTGGTCGAGTCCTGCCAGATGTAGCGACCCGTCTGATCTTTGATTTTGGTGAGCTCCCAGAGCGTGTTGCGGTTGAACATAAACTTGCCGTTACGCGCATAAGCCGAGTTTACCGACTTGATAAGGTCGATGATGTCATCGAGCTTTATAGACGCAGCGGCTGCTTGTGTTGTGCAGGCTGTCGCTGCGGTGACAATACCCGTAGGCTTGCCCGTACCACTACCCGTTGTGAGGTCTTCGTTCACACCGCGACTGAACGAGTCTGCCAGAAGGCGGCTGAGAAGTGCATCAAGGTCGAATGCCGAGTCCTGGATCAGCTCCTGCGATACGGGGATGATCGGGGTGCGGTAGGTGTAAGCTTTGAGTACAACAGAGCCGAACGAAGGAGCTCGCTTGGTGCTCTGGTCGTACTCTGACACGATAGCAGCCTTGGCATTGGTGTCGTTTACCGTAGGCAAGATAAGGTCGCCACCATGCGAGGTGTTAAGGATGGTTGCTGCCTCGAACATACCTCCGTATGCTTTGAGTGCCACCTCAATCTCCGAGGCGAGGGTCTGCGGAATGATAAGACCGCCCGATAAACCAGCGATGCCTGCACGCTGCTCAATAATGGCTCGGCTCTCAGACGAGATGCCCGAAGCTCCGTTGAGCAAGTAGTCGCCAAAGGCTCTGCGGTACTCTTCGCCTAACTGCTCACCCAGGCGGTGGTCACGCCCCGCGACCTCCTGCTCGGCTTGTTTGCGTTGAATGTCCATAAATCGCTCTTCGGCTTCGACCGCCTTGTCAGCCTTGTCGTAGTCCGAGAGCATAGTGTCCCAGCGTTGCTGCTCCTCGGCAGTCATCTCTCTGCCATCGGTAGCCTGACGCAACTCATCGATGCTGGTGTAGATGGATGCGCGTTTCTCTTTAAGTGCTTTAAGTTTTCCCATAGGTTATCTAAGTTTTAGGTTTAACATGTCGGTTGTTCGTCTTCGACTCTGTGAATCCATTGTTGCAGGATTCTCACGAGCCACTTGGCTGTCGGCAGTAGGAGCCTCTGCTTCGTCCACTGCCACGCCCGCTTGAGGGTGGTTAGAATCTTCTTCATTGTGTTGGGTATTAAGGAATTGCTGCTTGCGCTCTTCGAGATGTCGGAGGCTGGCTTCAGTGTCGGTGTAGGCGGGATAAACCACCAGCGACACATCGTATAGTTTGTCGATCTTGCGGATGGTGCGCTCATCGTATTCGAGACCATTCTCCTTGCTGGCGTAGAGCCACTCGTCCTCCTCGACCGTAAATTTGAAGGAGCACTTCGAGATGTCGCCCCTGCGTACCAGTTCCACCATGTCGTTGCCGAGAGAGGTTGCGGGAGCCTCGAACTCGAAGCGTAGCCCCTCCTCATCGGTCGAGAGCGTGAGTGTTCCGCTGGTGGTGCGTGCGAGAATAGAGTCGATGTTGTGGTTGAAGCACATAATCACATCCGTAACATCGCACTCGGAGAAGGCATCGCGGTCGATTTTCTCACGAAACCAACCCATGATGGGCTCTGACCAACACTCGAACTTGGCGGCATAGCCTATGATGGTACGGCTCTCGGTGTTGGCTCTCAGTTCGCTCACTTGGCAGCGAACTTCTATTGGGTTATTCTGTAACTTCGTCATATTCTGTGTAGATTGCTTTTTCGACAGATTGCATATTGGCTTGCACGAAGTAGGTGTCGCCACCCTCGTAGGCGTTCATATCCTCGAAGGCGCGTATCTCGTTGGCGGACATAGCACCCACCAAGTTCATGTTCTTGTAGTATTCGGAGCGAGTCTTGGCATCGCCACGCAGCAAGCCATTGAGAGAGAAGAGGAAGTAATACTCGTTGTACTCGTCATCGCGTAGGAGCTTGCGGTTGAACTCCTCTTCGAGACGAGTGATGTAGGACATGAGGCAGTACTGCACGAACTCCATTCCCTGGTGCTCGATGTTGTTGTTCGTAGCACGCTCCAGGTCGGCTATCATATGCGGAGGTACTCCGTAGATAGTTGCCACCTCGGTTTTCTGGAATTTGCGCGTAGCGATGAATTGTGCGTCTTCGGGAGGTATAGATATGCGTTCATAGGTCATACCACCCTCCAATAGCAGTGGCGTGTGGGCGTTGTGCAGACCCGTAGATTGAGCGATGAGATCGTGCTTTAAGCGTTGGTAGGCTTCTGGTTTTAGTGTTGCGGGATACTTGAACACGCCCGACATATTGCCACCCTGGTTGAAGAAGCGCAGTCCGTACATAAATGCCGACACTGCCAAGCCGAGGTTTAGGCGATGTACCTGGATGGGACTTAACCCCTTGTAGCCGTTGGTCGATACACCTTTGAGGTGGATTATGTCTTCGGGTGGCAGGAATAGTCCTGTGCTATCGCGATAGAAGAGGTGGTCGTCGTGTGTAAGGATAGGCTCTATCTCTGTCGGATGCAGGAAGAGGATGCGCTCTGGGCGATACTTCTTGTCGCGGTAGATACGCGCATACCCATTGCCCCAAAGCGTACAGCCAATCATCAGGTGCTGCATGAGCGCATAACGACCGCTGTACTCGTTGGGACGATTGAGGACATTTAATTGGGTGGAACTAGTGACCTTTTCACGCCCCTTCTCGGTGCGCTTGTAGAGATGAATTGGTAGAGAGCTAATAGTCTCCGATAGTATGCGAACACACGCCCATACAGCAGTGATAGCCAATGCCCCCTCCTCGGTGACGATGGGTGTGCGGGTGTTGTCAGAAACGGTGCCAGAGAGGAGAGCGTCATTTACTGCTGACTCGAATTCAGCAGAAGTCATGCGCTCTTCCCCTCGGAAAGCAGAGTAGATACGAGTGAATAGACCAGAGAAAATGTTTGACACCGTTGTTGCGTTTTGTTTGGTGCAAACATAAATCTCAGCATCCCCTCGCTTGGTAGTAAATTACTCCTTTACGGATAGGTGTTTTCGGTTATAAATCATGCGGGCTTTAAGGAATGAGCGCAGCTCCGAATACCGCCTGCGACCCGTTAATCGTTGATAGTGAAACTCCAACGCCTCGTATGCATCTTCCTTAGTTGGATAGAGATACTTCATACTATCAAACCAGAGTGCGAAGCCTTCAAGAGACATCATTTGCCTAACCTCTGGCGATATCGGTGCAAGGGATTGAAGCCGACTCTCTAACTCACTGCGTTTTCGTTCCTCTTGTTTTGTGCATTGTCTTCGTGTCATAATTCAAGCATTCCTCTCTGGTTATAAGGGTTGTTGTCTTCATCTGCTTGGGCGGTCATCCACTCGCCCAGAGCCATTATCGCGGCTACGATGCCGTCAA
>CALDPX010000050.1 GCA_937911745.1 uncultured Alistipes sp.
GGTGTTTACTCCTCTTGGGGCAAGGTTGTGCTCTACCTTCCTGAGCTATTTCCGCGTATGTTGCGGTTTGGCTTTTCGGTTTTGCCCTTCCTTGCCAAGGTTGGGGTGTTTACTCCTCTTGGGGCAAGGTTGTGCTCTACCTTCCTGAGCTATTTCCGCATTATCTTATAAGTGCGCCACGGAGCAAAATCCGTTTTGCGGGTGCAAATATAGGCACTTTTTTGATTATGGCAAATTTTTGTCACAAAAAAGTTTTTGTTCTGGGGCGAGAGGGTGGTGTGCCACAATAAGAGCCTCAAAGTGTGCCGCAGGGAGCCTCGTAAGTGTCGGGGTGGGGGAGTATGTTACTCCGTAAGCAGTGCCTTGCGCAGTAGGTCGTTGTGTGTGCGCAGTAGGCGTGCGTTGCGGTGTTCGGTGAGTACTCGGGCGCGTTCCTGACCGACAAAATAGGTGGTACTCAGACCGCCACAGCCCACAATCCAGCCACTGAGCCACTGCCCTGCCACCGCCTCGCTCACAGCGAAACCTCCCAATAGACCATTTGCCACCAACGACACCAAGCCGCTCCACACCTCGCCCGCATAGAACTGCCCCACACCCGGCACAAGGCTGAGCCAATATGCCGTCATAGGGTTGCGTAGGCGTGGCGTGTGGTCGTAGAGGTCGGCAATCTGAGAGAGTCGCTTCTCGCTATCGGGTTGATGTTCGAGATAGGCGGTTGCTGCACGCCGCGAGCGTTCCCAATCGCCTTTCTCGCCCGCAGCCAGAGCCTCCACAAGCAACCTTAGGTCGCTCTCGGCAACGTAGTATTGCGCCTCCTCGGCAGTGGCAAGAGCGGTGTCGAAGTCGCCTGCCAGATAGCCACAGAGGGCTTTTTGGGTGTAGTATTGCTCCATCTCTTCGGGGCTAAGTGCGTATGTGTAGAGGCGTGAGAGTTCGCCCAGAGCCTCCATGTAGAGCCCCTGTGCCTTGCGCACCTCATACTTCGCCAAGACAGCCGCATTGTGGGTAGCGGGCGAGGTTGCAGCGTAAATCTCACGCTCCAACTCCAAAGCCCTCACGTCCCACTCTGTGGGCTGCGCATTAGTCGAAAATGTCGCGCAGAGGAATATGGATGCTGTACATAACAGCCTGACGATTAATCTCTTCAAAGTTCTTGTAATATACTTTAACGCTCGCAACACTACCGAATATGTTGCTGATGTAGAGCAACGAGCCTATTGTTCCATAGGTTATGGTGCGCCAATTGGCGGGTGTGTCAGCCTTAGCCCAACTGTCGGCTGTGAGAGCCGCAAAAGCCCCAACAAGCAAGAACGAAGCAACACCCTCGCCTACGTTGCCTGCATAGATTTTGCCCAAACCGGGCACTATGGCACTCGCCACGCCGGCCACCCAGGGCGAGAGGTCGCGAGGGCGGTTTTGGGCTATGCGGTCGAGTGCTTGTTGTTCGCCCGCGAGGGCAAAATGGCTGTACGAAAAATCCTTGCTCTGCTCCTCGTATGCTTTGTAGTCGCCCTCCAAGAGTGCTATGCCGCCACGCTCGAAGGCGAGTAGTTCTTTGAATTCTGACGAGTGGGGCGAGAGCGCAAGCCTATCCAGACGGCACTTGGCACCCTCTACATTGCCAACCTCCAAGTCGCATATAACCCCGTAGAATGTGCTTTTGGGGTAGAACGAAGAGACTGAGCCGACCTCGGAGAATGCGCTGCTTGCCGAACCGAAATCCTGCATCTGGTAGAGTGTCCACCCCTTCAAGTAGCGCATCGTGTCAAGTGCTGCGGGGCTATAATCGTCAGAGAGGGTATGGGTGAGGGTAACCGCATCGCGCATCAACCCCTTGCCGAGCAGATAACTGCCAAAGCGGTAGTCGGCAAGAGCGTTGCGCTGTGCCGAGAGCGAAAACACGCCGCCCAACAGCACCACAACCAATATGCACAAAATTTTTCTCATTGGCGGTAGCGTTCTAAGGAGTCCTCAATGAGTCCTCGCTGGTTTTTGGGCGTTGTATGGCGTCCGATTTTGGTATTGCGCACCATACGGTCTAAACCGTAGAAGAGAGCCCTCACTGCGCCATATTCCACCACCAAGCCCTTGAAGTAGGCTGTGTTGGTGTCGGTGTATCCCCCGGGCGAGCACACATCGGGAGCCACGAGGTTTTCCCACAGCCACAGAGAGCCACTTGCGGCGTGGTAGAGTGGCGAGAGGGTGGTGCGCCCCGGCTCAATGCCGTACACCACACTGCACCCCTCTTGGGGAGCCTCAAATCGGTGTTGTCGCAGGAGGTCCATATCGCTCTGTTGTGCCCGAAGGCTCGGTGAGGCAATTAGCACCCAGAAGAGCGCCAACAAAAGGTGTCGGTATATGGTGTGGTTTGTCACAACTATTGCTGTTGTAGGAGGGTTTTGGGGTCGATTTCTGTGCGCTTTGCGTCGGCAGGAATTTGCCACTCGAACATCTCCGAGGTGGCATCCTCGCCAAAGAGCAGGTTACTGTATGTGCTGAGCCTTACGAGTGAGTCGCGCTTGGGTGTGTACTCCACCTCCGTAACACGCATAGGCATAGGAATCCTGCCATATTCGTAGTGCGAGAAGTAGACCTTGCGCATACACTCCTCCTTGGCGTTGTAGTAGAGCATACAGATGGGCAGGTGCTGCTGGAAGACTATCTCCACCTTTGCCACCGTACTCGTGCCCTTGGGAATGAAGGTTTTTATCAGAAGCCCCTCTTCGTTACGAATACCGCTTTGCGTGTAGCCATATTGACTCAGAGCCATATCCGCATAGGCTCCCGAGGCGAACATTGCAATAGTATTCTTGCTCGAAGCCATCTCTTGGTCGTTTATCGCCACCACCGTATTGCTTTTGGGGTCGTAGATACGCATCTCTCCGAGCGAGTTGGTGAGCGTGATGGTGTATTTGGGGCGTTGCTGCACGTTTGTCATACGTCCGTCGGGTTGGAGATATATGCTTCCCTCTGTGGTGACCTTCTTGCCCTGAGCTACTTGCACAGTTTTGACATCTACCGAGAGCCTCTGCTGTGCAGGGCTTGACAGCGGAGAGAGGATTGCCACCAAAGCCAGCAATGTTCTTAGGAGTCTATTCATGCTACTAATAGGTATAACAAAACAAAAATACGGGGCGAGGAGTATTCGCTCCTTCGCCCCGTAAAGATAGTATAAAATGTGGATTAGAACAAATTAGCCCACATAAGAATTCTGGGGTTGTTGATATATTGACTGTTGATCGAATTGTTCTGAACGAGATCGATAGTCAACAATACGGAGTCAACGAGGGTAACGATACCGAAACCACCACCTGTGAGTGCATAGGGCAGAGCCATCCATACCGAGGTACCAAGATAGTAGCGGTGCAGACCTACCCAACCGGTGAACCAGCTAAGGAGAGTTGCAATCAGAGGATCCTGGTTGTTCGACAGCTGAACCATATTTGCGGGAGCAGCAGGAGCAGCAGCCTCCATAACCATCTCTACCGAGTTCTCAACGAGTGCGTCAATAGCAGCGTCGTTAGCTACGTAGTTGTTTGCCGAAGCGCAAAGTGCCACGAGAGCAGCAGCCAAAGTAAGTACAAGTTTCTTCATAACATTAAAGGTTTTAAGTTAATAAATGTGTGTGTTTCAATCTTTAAGAGACGAATTTTCTCCCTTTTTCGCCTTGGAAGCACCCATCTTGGTGGGCTCTTTCTCCCACAAATATAACATTTATTTCTTTAATTATACCCAATTGTGCAAAGTTTTCATAAAAAAAAGTCGCACCCCGCATTTGGAGTGCGACCTTTCTTAAAAGGTACGTAGCCTATTTTATCTCTCTGCCACCAATAACAAGACCTAAGGAAAGCGCCCAATAGGTATATTCTCGCGTGAGAATTTTGCTCTCTAATGATAAACGAAGAGTATTGAATAGTTCTACTCCTAAGCGAGGAGCAAATGTGAAATGCTGTCTAAACTCATTTGTGGGGCTATTAGGAGAAAAATTTGATGCACTCCGTACAGTTTCATCATAACCCAGACCGATACCCACAAAAAGGTTGAAGGCTCTGAGGTGGCGATAGTTGTAGTCGGTATAAATAGTAGTATGCTCGTGCCTATATTTTTTCTGCTCTTCTCTACTATACTTTACCACACCGAGTTGCAAACCCAATGATAGTGGGCAGCGAGGTAGGTTAAAACGTATCTCGGCAGTCGCCTCTCCCGATTGTGAGGTAGCAAAAGAGTCGTGCCCTGCGCCACCGACAAGACCGAGTGCCACCTCGCCCTCTATCACTCCCACGCGCTCCTGAGCGTGGCATAGTATAAATGGCAGTAGGAGATTTAATAGTATGGTGATAAGTCGTTTCATCTACTATGTTAAGATACATTGAAAAAGGTCGCACACCCAAAGCGGGGTGCGACCTTTTTTAATACATAGGTGTAAAAACCTACTTGTTGGTGGTGAACTCAGCACCGTCGGGCATACGGAAGGTGATGCTCTCAACAGCCAGAGCGTCATCTTTCACGCAGAACGAAGCGGTCTTGGTAAGACCATCCCACAACGACTTGAAGTCGCGTGCTACGTTCAGAGGCACGTTGACCACAAACTCACCATAGTTGTTGTCGGTAACTGCAAAGCATTCGTTCTCGGCATCATAGGTGCCCAAAGTGAGTTGCAGAACAACGCTCTTGCCACGCTCCTTGATGTACTCAACCTCAGCCTCCTCGGTGAGTTTCTCTTTGAGTGCAGCCAAAGTCTCCTCGTTTACACGCGAAGCGTACTGAGCCTCGGTCTCGAACTCGTCCTTAACCTCGAATGCGGCAATCTTGGGAGCCATATACTCGTTGGCATAGTTCGAGAACTTCTGATAGTAGAGGAACTCCTTGCAGATGTCCGAAGCCTCCTCAGCCGAGAGGTGGATTACGGGAACAACCTCAGCACCTGTGCGGTTGATGTAGCCATACAAGCCTTTGATGCTTACCAATGCTACGCCATCCTCGAAGTCGGCAATGGTGTCATACTTGGGAGCAGTGATGCCACGACCGTTCTTGTCGATAAGACCACATTTGCCCTCCAAACGTACCCAAGTGATGCCGTCGGTGAACTCACCAATCTCGTCGTAGATGGGAGCCAATATCTCGTCGTACTTCGAGTCGATGAAGCCCCACTTGCCAGCCTCCTTAACCTTTGCAATGCCGTTAGCCATATCGCCAACCTCGCTATATTTCAGAGGAGTAATCTCCTTGCCGTCAACGTCAATGAAGCCCCATTTACCCTCGGCACATACGCGAGCAACGCCATATACGAAGTCGCCTACCTGGTCGTAGATTACGGGGATAATCTCGCGATACTTGGTGTTGATGAAGCCCATCTTGCCACCAATGGTAACGTGAGCCAAGCCATTCTCACCAAAGTTGCCAACCTCCTCGTATTTGGGCGATACTACAACCTTGCCTTCGTGGTTGGTCCATCCGAATTTACCCTCTTTCTCAATCTTCGACAAACCTGCTGCATCCCAGTCGCCTACTGACTCGTAAACCACGGGAACAACCTCTACACCTGCACGGTTTACATAACCCCATTTGTCTGCGAGTGAAGCCTTTGCAAGACCATTCTCACCAAACTCGCCAATTGAGTTGTAGCGTTTCTCGTTCAGAGGCTTACCCTCTACGTTAATCCAGAAGTATACCTCACCCTTCTTAACCATTGCTGCACCCTGCGAGTATGCCCAAACGGCGTCAAACTCGGCAGGTACAACCATAGTACCGGAAATGTTGCAGAAGCCCCATTTGCCATCGAGTGCTACGGGAGCGAAGCCCTCGTCGAAGTGGAGCGAGCCGATGAACTTGGGAGTAACGGTGATGATACCCTTCGTATCAATCTTGAACCAAGTGTCACCGCTCTGTACCATTGCAATACCCTCTGCATCGAAAGGCTCTGCACCATTATATTTGATAGGAATTATCTCCTCGCCGCTACGGTTGATGAAGCCCCACTTACCATCGAGCGATACTCTTGCCAAACCGTTGGCATCGAAATCGTCGGCAACGTCATACTTGATGGCGATAGCCTCGGAGCCCGATTTTGAGAGCCAGCCATATTTGCCACCGAGTTTAACCCTTGCAACACCCTGGTCGAAACTATGAACATCGTCGTATTGGATAGCGATAACCTCCCTGCCGGTCTGGTCAATCCATCCATATTTGCCAGCCACGCTAACCCAGGCATAGCCCTCCGAGAAGTTGCCGGCATCGTCATATTTGGGTTTGATAACCTCTTTGCCGCGGTTATTTACAAAGCCCCACTTGCCGCCCGAGTATTTGCCGTCAGCCCAAACACCTTTGGTGCTGATACGAGCCAAACCATTGGAGAAGGCGTCTGCATAGTCGTAACTGATACGAACAGCGGCTTTACCCTTGGTGTTGTAGAAACCCCATTTACCACCGCTATACACGCCATTTTCGTCGTAGGTACCCTTCTGACTAACCCTTGCAAGACCATTCACAAAGTCGTCTGCATAGTCATTCTTGGCGGGGACAATCTTCTTGCCTTCGGCGTTGTTGAAACCATACTTACCTTTTGCATCGCGGAATTTTGCAAGACCCTCTTCATTGAAGTCCCAAACAGCCTGATTGTTTGCTTTGAGAACCTCTTTACCTGCTGTGTTAATCCAACCCCATTTGTTCTCGGCAAGCGAAACCATGGCAACACCATATTGATTGAATGCGCCAAGCGAGGTATATTTAATAGGTACAACCTTTTTGCCCTCCACATTGAGCATACCATAGAGGTTCTCCTGTTTTACCCAAACAAGACCCAATTCATTCCACTCGCCAACTTCGGAGTAGACAACGGGAGAGATGAGGTCGCCCTCGCGGGTAATCCAACTCATAAGTTCGCCTTTGGCAACCTTCGAAAGACCATTGTTGTCCCAAGCCCAAAGTTTGGTGTACTCCACCTTGGTGATGAAACGACCGGTTATGTCAATCCAGCCATAGAGTTCGCCCTGACGAACCCAGTTAAGACCATCCTCGGTCCACTCGCCAACCTCGTCATTTGCTACGGGAACAATCTCCCTACCGCCACGGTCAACCCAACCGATGAAGCCATCGGCAGTAACAAGTGCAAGACCATTTTGTGCATATTCTGCAAAGGTGTCGTATTTGATTGCTGTAACCTCGTTACCGTTGGCATTGATTACACCATACTTGCCATCGATGCTAACCTTTGCAAAACCACCTGCAAACTCGCCAATGGTGCTATATTTTACGGGAGCAAGCACTTTGCCCAAGATGTGAACAAGACCATATTTGCCCTCGTTCATAACCTTTGCAACGCCAAGGTCGTTGAAAGAACCAATCTCGTCGTATGCAACTTCCAAAACCTCCTTACCCGATTTGTTCACAAAACCCCACTTGGTGGCAATCCTCACCAGAGCAATACCGCTCTCGTTCCATTCGCCAGCCTCGTCGTATTTGTTGTCCGAAAGGCGTTTGCCGGAGCTGTTGAGCAGACCATACAAACCATCCTTAGTGCTCCATGCCAAACCCTCTTCGTTGAACGTACCGATGCTCTCGTATTGGGGTTTGTGTATCTCCTTACCGGCTTTGTTGATGATACCTACCAAGCCGCCTACTTTGATGTGGGCAGTGCCGTTTTCATTCCAAACGCCGGGTTCGTCATATTTCACTTTGGCAATAGTCTTGCCATCGCGGTTGATGATACCCCATTTGTCGCTCTGCTTAATCCATGCCAAGCCGTCTGCCGAGAACTCGGTAACCTCCTGGTAGCGAACCTTGATAATCTCGTCGCCCTCTTTGTTGATCATACCGTAGTTCTCCTCGATGCGAACAACGGCGGTGCCTGCTGGCGAGAACTCCTCAATCTCGTCATACTTAACCTTTGCCAGAACCTTGCCCTCGCGGTTTACAAGACCATACTTGTCGTCCTCCTGCACTTTGCAGATACCGTCGAGCGAGAAGTCGCCGAGCCAATCGTAACGAAGGCGTACTACTTCATCACCAGCTTTGTTTACAAAACCCCATTTACCTTTGGAGTTCTTAACCTTAGCAAGACCATCTGCTGCGAACTCTTCGGCAAACTCATATTTTGCCTTGATCAGCCAGTTGTCTTTGCTGTCTACATAGCCCCATTTGCCGCGGGCGTTTTTCTTGGGAGTCAGATCCTGAGCCAAAGCGGGAAGACTCAGCAATGCAGCCAAGAGAACTACAAAAAGTTTTTTCATAGATGTAAATAGTTAATTGTTAGTTATTTGTTTTTGAGTTATTTGTGCTTAAATCATAGTGAATATTGCCCGAATATGGTCAAATCAAGCCATGTGTGAGCGTAGTTTCCCCCAAAAGTAGTTTTTTTTAATCTAATGACAAAATTTTTTTACCTTTATTTATAAATAAAACGACAAATAGGTGATGCGATGATGAGTGCAAGGGCTGTGGGGCACGATAGTTGTCCCTCTGAAAGGAGTTGTTTTTGGTGTTTGGTTGTGTGTTTTTGGGCGGTTGTGACGTTGTTGTGGGGTGTGAGATGGTTGCTCCAAAAAGAAAAATTCAAAAAAAATCGCTACTGAGTTGTAAATTAATCAAATAATGGTGTATATTTGCACTCCGATTTGAAACCCTTATGTGTTCTTAGGGCAAGTCGAAAGGTACAAATAGAAGATTATTTTCATAAACTAATTAAAACAAATAAAGTTATGACCAAAGCAGATATCGTAAACAACATCGCCAAAGAGACTGGTGTTGAGAAAGTACTCGTACAGCAGGTTGTTGAGGCTTTCATGGAGAATGTTAAAGGTTCTTTGATCGAGAATGAGCCCGTTTACCTCAGGGGTTTCGGTAGCTTCATCATCAAAGAGCGTGCTCAGAAAGTTGCTCGCAACATCTCGAAAGGCACCACTATTACCATTCCCGCACACAACATTCCCGCTTTCAAGCCTGCAAAGAGTTTCGCAAGCAAGGTGAAATAAGAGTGTAGGAAGAGAATTTTTATAAACCAAACTAAAAATTAAGAACTATGCCTAACGGTAAAAAGAGGAAAGGTCCCAAAATGGCGACCCACAAACGCAAAAAACGTCTGCGCAAAAATCGCCACAAACACAACAAGAAATAATCTGTTGTTGTACCTTTAATAGAAAGAATAGAGCACAAAAGCCCTGCTATGGGCTTTTGGCTTTATTTTTTCGTTAGAGGGCTCAATGTGAAGGGGCTTGCAGGGTTGTAAGGCGGTGGGGTAGTGAGAAATGCCCCATACGGCTGAGGCTCTGTCGAAAGTGCTCCGACAACTTCCTTTCTGCCTCGAAGGGTAGAAAATTACGCACTCAAAAAGATTTATGAACAGAGAATTAATTATCAACGTAACACCCACCGAGGTAACCATAGCCCTTGTCGAGGATAAGCAACTCGTAGAGTTGGACAAGGAGAGTTGTAAGAGTGGTTTTGCGGTGGGCGACATCTATCTGGGCAAGGTTCGTAAGATTATGCCCGGACTGAATGCCGCATTTGTCAATATCGGTCACGAGCGAGATGCTTTTATACACTACCTCGACCTCGGACCTCAGTTCACCACGCTCCATAAACTCGTGGCGAACCTCTCGACAAAGAAGAAAAACGTGCGAATTGAGAGTCTCAAACTCGACCAGCCCATAGGTAAAACGGGTAAATTGGCGAGTTATATTGCGGGCGGACAGCCCATTATGGTGCAGATTGCCAAGGAGGCAATCTCGACCAAAGGTCCTAGACTTACCTCGGACATCTCTCTCGCGGGTCGCAACGTAGTACTCATTCCCTTTACAAACAAAATATCCATATCCCAAAAAATCCGTTCCAACGAGGAGAAAAAACGCCTCAAACGCATCTGCGATAAGGTTTTACCTAAGAACTACGGTGTAATTATTCGCACCGCAGCGCAGGGCAAGAGCGATGTCGATATCGAGCAGGATATACTCTCGCTGATTAAGCGCTGGGAGAGTGCCCTCGAAGGAATAAAGACCAAGGTGCCACCTGTTCAGCTTCTCAGCGAGATGAGCCGAGCAAACACCATCATACGCGACTCGCTGAACTCTTCGTTCAATGCCATACACGTCAACGACGAGGCTATCTACAACGAGATTAAGGAGTATGTGAAGGTTATTGCGCCCGAGAAACTCAAAATTGTCAAACTCTATAAGGGTACTCAGCCCATCTTCGACAACTTTGACATCTCGCGCCAGATTAAATCTCTCTTTGCCAAGTATGTGTCGCTCAAAAGGGGTGCCTACCTCATCATCGAGCACACCGAGGCTCTGCACGTCATAGATGTCAATAGCGGCAACCGTGCCAAGGTGGCAGACGATCAGGAGAGTACGGCTATGGATGTAAACCTCTCGGCAGCAGCCGAAATCGCCCGTCAGTTGCGCTTGCGTGATATGGGCGGTATTGTGATTATCGACTTCATCGACCTCCATAAGGCAGAGAACCGCCAAAGACTCTACGAGGAGATGCAGAAACTGATGGCTACCGACAAGGCTAAGCACACCATTCTGCCTCTTACGAAGTTCGGACTTATGCAGATTACCCGCCAGAGGGTGCGCCCCGAGGCTATCAGCAAGGCGGAGGAGACCTGCCCAACGTGTGGTGGTACGGGTAAAATCTCGCCCTCGATACTCATTGACAAACAGATTGAGAATCAGATTGCTTACTATGCCATCGAGAAACGCAAACGCCGATTGGGTATTGTGGTCAATCCCATTTTGGCAGCCTACCTCAAAAAGGGCGGTCTGTGGAGCATTAGGCGTAAGTGGTGTCGCCGCTACTTGTGCCGTATCAAACTGCTTGTAGACCAATCGATGGGTATGATAGAATTTAAGTTGGTGGATAAGAAACGCCAAGAACTGAAATAACCAATCGGAGGTTATAGTTGAAAAACGAGAATAATTCCATACGGGAGATTGTTCAGCGTGCAGCACGCACAGCCCCTGTGAAGGAGTTGGTGGCGCAGATTGAGAGCCGAACCGTGGCAGAGATTTCCTCTCTGGCAGGTTCGGCTTTTGCTCTCTATTTTGCCGCTACGGTTGGCAAGAGAGGTGGTGTGCATATCTGCGTGGCAGACGATAGGGATTCGGCAGCATACCTTGCGAGCGACCTCTATGCCCTTATGGAACCCGAGAGGGTTATGTTTCTCCCTTCGAGCTATAAACGCTCCATTCGCTACGGAGGCGAAGACTCTTCGGGTGTGGTGCAACGTACTGCGGCTTTGGAGGCTATCCGCAACCATCGTGGCGAGGGACTTGTGGTCTGCACCTACCCCGAGGCACTCTTCGAGAATGTGGTGTCGGCAGAGAATGTCGGCACTGTGGCTGTGGAGATTGCGGTAGGCGAGAGGGTGTCTATGGAGGAGTTACAGCAGAGAGTTGAGGAGATGGGCTTCGAGAGGGTTGATTTTGTCCACGAGCCCGGTCAGTACTCGCTGCGAGGTGGTATTTTCGATATTTTCTCTTATTCGGAGAACAAACCTTTCAGGCTCGATTTCTTTGGCGACGAGGTGGAGAGTATCAGACGCTTCGAACTCTCTTCGCAACTCTCTACCGAACGCTTGGAGAGGATACGGATACTCCCTAACCTGAAAAACTTTGAGAGTAGCACAAAGGTGTCGGTGGCGAGTTATGCGGGCGAAGTGGTGTGGTGGATGGAGAACTTGGACCACACCCTTGCAAGGCTCGATGACGAAAGGCGCAAACTCCTTGCCGAGAGTGACGAGCCAGCCGAAGATGCCCAGAGGGTAACCTCGTCAAAGGCTTTTCTTGCCGATACCGCAGGGGCGAGTATGGTGCTCCGCAAGGCGAGTTCAAAGCGTGAGGCAACGGCTCAGGTGACGTTCAATACGCTGCCACAGGCGTCCATCAACCGACAGTACGACCTGCTTGCCGAGGATATCGAAACGAGGGCTTTGCAGGGCTACACCACCTACTTCCTTACGGAGAATAGGGCGCAGAGCGAAAGGCTCGAAAACTTGCTTGCTGCCACTCGCCGCAATGTGCACTTTAAGACGCTCAAAATGACTCTCCACGAGGGTTTTACGGATAGGACTCTGAGGGTAAGCCTCTACACCGACCATCAGATTTTCGACCGCTATCACCGCTACTCGCTGCGTGGCGAAATTGACCACAAAGAGAGCCTTACGATAGCCGAACTCAACCGACTGAAAATCGGCGACTATGTGGTTCACATAGACCACGGCGTTGGTCAGTTTGGAGGTCTGCTACGTTCGGTGGAGAATGGCAAGGAGCAGGAGTCGGTAAAAATTGTCTATAAGGAGGGCGATGTGCTACTTGTGAATGTACACTCGCTCCACCGCATATCGCGCTACAAGAGTAAAGATAGCGATGCCCCACCTCGTGTCTACCGCCTCGGCTCGGGGGCTTGGCAGAAGGTCAAGGAGGCAACCAAAAAGGCGGTCAAGGATATTGCCCGCTCGCTCATCAGACTCTATGCCGAGCGCAAGGCGAGTGGTGGTTATGCCTTCTCGCCCGATAGCTACCTCCAATACGAAATGGAGAGTTCGTTCCCCTGGGAGGAGACTCCCGACCAGCAGAAGGCTATCGAACTGATAAAGTCGGATATGGAGTCGCGCGAGCCAATGGATAGACTCGTGTGTGGCGATGTGGGCTTCGGTAAGACGGAGGTGGCAATTAGGGCGGCATTCAAGGCGGCTTGCGACAGCAAGCAGGTGGCGGTGCTGGTGCCTACAACCATTCTCTCGCTCCAACACTACCGCACCTTCGCCGAGCGCACCAGAGGACTGCCCGTAAGAGTCGATTACCTCTCGCGCACCCGCTCCTCGAAGGATACGAAACAGATTTTGGCAGACCTCGCCGAGGGTAAGATAGATATCATTGTGGGTACCCATAAACTGCTCGGTAAGGAGGTTAAATTCAAGGACTTGGGACTGCTTATTATTGACGAGGAGCAGAAGTTTGGCGTGGCAGCCAAAGAGAAACTGCGAACTCTTAGTGTGGGTGTAGATACGCTCACTCTGACGGCAACACCCATCCCCCGCACGCTCCAATTCTCGCTGATGGGAGCCCGCGACTTATCGGTTATCTCCACTCCTCCGCCCAACCGCCAACCTATTGTCACGGAGAGTCATACCTTCGATGAGGCTATCATCCAAGAGGCTCTGGACTTTGAGTTGGATAGGGGCGGTCAGGTCTACTTCCTTCACAATAGGGTGGAGGATATAGACCGCATTGCCGCGCTTGTTAGGCGACTGCGCCCCTCGGCAAGAGTTGTGGTAGGACACGGACAGATGCCCTCTCAACAACTCGAAAGGCTTATTATGGACTTCATCTATGGCGAATATGATGTGCTGGTGGCAACGACCATCATCGAAAACGGCATAGATATTCCTAACGCAAATACCATCATCATCAACAACGCTCACCGCTTCGGACTGAGCGAGTTGCACCAACTTCGAGGTAGGGTAGGCAGGAGCGACAGGAAGAGTTTTTGCTACCTGCTCTCGCCCCCCGACGAACTCCTTACGGGCGATGCAAGGCGCAGATTGAGGGCTATTGAGGAGTTCTCCGATTTGGGCTCGGGCTTCAATATCGCAATGCAGGATTTGGATATTCGAGGTGCGGGCAATCTTTTGGGTGCCGAGCAGAGCGGATTTATTGCCGATATGGGCTTCGAGACCTACCAGAAAATCCTCGATGAGGCAATTACCGAACTGCGTACCGAAGGTACCGAGGGCTTGGATGACATATTGGGAGGAGGCGAGAGAGAGGAACTCACGTTGCCCGATACGATGCGCTATGTTACGGACTGTCAGGTCGATACCGACCAGGTGGCACTGCTGCCCGATAGGTATGTGGGCGAGGCAAGCGAGAAGTTGCAACTCTACCGCCGCTTGGACGGCATCACCCGCGAGGAGGATATCACTCGCTTTGTGGCAGAGTTGGAAGACCGCTTCGGCAGACTTCCTCAGCAGGCTCAGACGCTGGTGGATATCGTGCGCCTTAGGTGGAGGGCTGTGGCTCTCGGTATAGAACGCGCAAAGGTCAAAAACGGACTTATGCTCCTTTGGTTCCCCTCTGACGGCAGAAGTCTCTACTACAAGAGTGCCATCTTTGGCGGCATCTTGCGCTACATTACCGCCCACGCCGACAAGTTTGTTCTCAAACAGAACAACAATAAGGTCTATATGACCGTTAGAAATATAGACTCCATTGCCGAAGGTTGCAGGGTGCTCGATGACCTTGCGGCAGCCTTGCAGAGCGAAAAACAAGTGGCGCATAAGTAGCCCGACATCCAAAAATCGTAAAAAAGTTGTGTCGGAGAGATAAAATAATTTGAAAAACAATTAAAAAACACGATATTTGCAAAATGTATCATAGACTTTGTCTATGAGGGCAATGTAAAGCATAGAGAGAAAGAATGAAACTCAGAGATAAGATAGTGATTTTTGCGATGGCTGTGCTGTGTGGTACAACCAACCTCGTGGCGCAGAGCAGTAGCCTCAATACCTACTCGCCCTACACCTTCTACGGCATTGGCGACCTCCACAACGAGGGCAACGCGGTGCTGAGGGCTATGGGTGGTGCAGGTATCGGCTTCCGCAACTACCTATACATCAACACTCTCAACCCAGCATCGTATAGTTCGGTAAGGAGCAATTCGTTCCTCTCGAACTTCGATATGGAGGGGCAGAACTTCTACGCTCGCACGACAGACGCCAAGACCTCGTTCAATACCTTCAACATTCGCGACATCTCTATGTCGTTCCCTCTGATGAAGAATATGGGTGCTGCGCTGAGTGTTATGCCCCTGAGTTCGGTGGGTTACAATGTCAGCTACTACGATACTAATCCCGATGTTCAGGCAGGCATTGGTCAGATGTTCTACGCATACTCTGGTTCGGGCGATGTGACACAATTCAAGGCTGGTGTGGGCTACGAGGTTTTCAAGAACTTCTCGCTCGGTGCCGATCTTATCTACCTTCACGGCAGTATAGAGCGTGATTTTTCGGCACAGCCCACAAGCATTACTGGCAGCGGTACGTACTACTCCCTCAGCGGCACAGAGTTGGAGAGGATTAATAGTTTCTATGCCCGCTTCGGTATGCAGTGGACACCTATGGTGCAGAAAGATAGAGTGTTGACCGTTGGAGCAACCTACCAGTTGGGTGGTACGTTGGGCGGCGAGGTGGTAAGGCGAGTGCCCGTCAATAGCACGCTTCTGCCTGGCGAGTATGCTATGGACGAGACCTTTACCTCAACATTCTCGATGCCTTCGGTGTATGCAGTGGGACTTTTCTACCATACTCCCAAGTATAGCCTCGGTGCCGACTATGAGTTTGCTGATTGGGGTTCGCGCAACAAGGCGGATGTTACCGACCGCCTCTCGTTCCGCAATACCAATACAGTGCGTGTGGGAGGTCAGTATACCCCCAATCCAGGCGATGTGCGCAGCGCATTCAACCGCTTCACATACCGTGCAGGTGTGCGTTGGAGCGAATATTATATGGTGCTCAACAACCAACCTTTTAGCGATGTGGCTCTCACCTTCGGTGTGGGCATACCTTTGCGTATGACCGGTTTGTCGAATGTGAACCTCGGCTTGGAGTTGGGACAGAGGGGTACTACAAAGGCAGGACTCTCCAAGGAGAACTACCTGAAATTTACCATAGGTTTCAGCCTGTTTGGAGAGGATTATTGGTTTGTGAAGGCCAAATACGACTAACAAGCACATCTCGCGGGCGGCTGATTTCTGTGGGCGAGAGTGCCTTGTGGGTGCTTTTTGCACCAAACTGCGCATCGCAACTTCCTCATTTGCGCTGAGCAAACTGCGGAGTTGCTCGCTTGTTTGGCACAAAAATCCCTCCACAAAACCCATTCGCGGAGTTGAGAGTTGAGAATTTCCCATATCTCTCATAACTCCCATTATGGTAGAGCAAGGGTTACACTAAAAATTTTTGGGCGACTTTTTACAAAAAGGCGTCAGAGTGACGCTCTTGTGTTGGTGGCTCCGAAGCAAAGCGGTGGATAGAACTGCAAGGCGTTGGTTGCACTAAAAGTTTTTGGTTCCGCTTTTTACAAAAAGCGGAAGAAAAGAAAGACAACAAAACAAATTACATATAAAACAAACAAGAATACCTAAACACCAATGAAAAAGATTGTAATCAAATCGATGGTTGTGCTGTCGCTCGTAGCAGCAGGCACGATGAACACCGTTTCGGTTATGGCACAGAGCCAGCAGACCGAGCAGATTGAGGAAACCCCCGCACAGCGCAAAGCACGCGAGAAAGCCGAGAAGAAGGCTGCCAAAGAGGCTGAGAAGGCTCGCAAGGCTGCCGAGAAGGCCGAGAAAGCGCGTAAGGCTGAGGAGGAAAAAATTGCCAAAATTATTGCCGCTCAGAAGGCTGCCGCTGCCAAGAATGGTGAGGTTCAAGAGCAGAAACCTGCAACCACTTTCGGTCCCGAGTGGGGCGAGAATGCTACTGCTGCCCAGAGGGAGGAGAATGTACGCATCTTCAACTTCTTCACCGATGCTTACAACAACAAGGATTACGACAAGGCATTGGAGTATATGTACACTCTGATTCAGAACTGCCCCAAGGCTCGTAGTAGTGTCTACTCGAACGGTGCTAACATTCTTCGTAGCAAAATTGCCCGCTCGAAGAGTATGGACGAGAAGGTTGGTCACATTGAGGCACTGATGAACCTTTGGGATATGCGCTTGCAGGCTTTCTCGGACGACGAGAAGTATGGTGAGGTTTACATCCTGAAAAACAAGGCCAAAGACTACTACAAATACCGCTCGGAGGATAAGCAGGGTATGCTCCAACTCTTCCGTACGGCTATCGAGAAAGACCCCGAAGTGGATGCAACCTTCATCAACCAATACTTTACTGTGCTTGTTGAGGAGTATAATAACCTGAACGTGGAGACCGACCACTTTATGAATGAGTATGAGTTTATGGCCTCGAAGATGGATTTGGTTGACGATGCTGAGGCAAAGACCACTTTCGATGCATTGCTTATCTCTTCGGGTGCGGCAGATTGCCAGAACCTCGAAACCATTTTCGGCGATAGGCTTGCAAAGAATCCCGATGATGCAGCTCAGATTGAGAAGGCATTCAAACTGCTTGCCCGCAACAATTGCCAGAGTGAGTTCTTCCTGATGGTGGGTGAGAAGTATTATGCACAATCTCCCTCGACTACCACTGCTCAGTTGCTGAGCCGCGCTTTCGAGGCAAACAAGAAGTTCGATAAAGCTTTGGAGTACCTTGTATCGGCGGTGGATATTGAGGAGAACCTTGAAACGAAATCGGACCTTTGTGTTCAGATTTCCAATACCGAACTCTCGGCTGGCGCATCAAAAGAGGCTGCTACTTGGGCTAAGAAGGCCATTGAGTTCAATCCCGAGAGTGGCTCGGCATACCTCTGCTTGGCTCAGGCGTATGTGGATGGTTCCAACTGTGATGCTTTTGACAAACAGACCGTATTCTGGCTGGCTTCCGATCTTGTTGCCAAGGCTCGCGATTTGTTCGTAGGCAAAGAGGCTCAGCAGGAGATTTGCACTACTTTGCTCAATACCTACCGCACCTACTTCCCCAAACAGTCGGATTGCTTCTTCCGTGGTTTGCAGGAGGGTGATGCATATACCGTAAGTTGCGGCTGGGTGTCGGGAACCACCACTGTTAGACCTGTTAAATAGTGTCAATAGGACAGATATATAAGATGGCAATGGTAGCATCTCTTGTGGGAGGTGCTATCTTGCTGTTTTCGTGCTCGGGTGGGAAAAAGCCCCAAGAGGTCAATATGCAGACCATGATTACCCAGCAGAGCGACACCCTCACAATGGTCTTTACAAAGAATGGTGTGAAGGAGTATCGCTTTTGGACTCCGTTGATGGAGCGCTATGAGTTTGCAAGGGACCCTTATATGGAATTCCGTAGAGGTATCAATATCATAACCTTCGATTCGCTTGGTGCAGATAACTCCAAACTGAGGGCAGACTACGCCATCTTCTACGAGAAGAGAGAGTTGTGGGAGACAAGAGGTAATGTTGTGGGTGAGAGTGCCGACGGGCGAAAACTCTTCACGCAGCAACTCTTTTGGGACCAAAAGACCGACAAAGTCTACTCCAATGTGGATTGTAGGATTGTCGATGGTGATGACGAGTTTGTGGGTGAAGGCTTTGAGTCCGACTCTGAGTTTAACGATTGGCTCTTCCGTGAGAGCGAGGGTAGAATGTGGGTGGACGCTTCGCAGAGCGAGAACCCACAACCCAAAGCCGACAAAAAGGAGGAGAATAACGGGAGGGTAGAGGAGCAGAAAAAAGAGCCTCAGCCCAATAGTTACCTCGAAGAGCAAGAACGCCAAAGACGCTCCAAACAACGCCCATCGCGTAGCGAACGAGATAAGGAGCGCGAGAGGGAGCGTATTGATAGACGAAAGATGGAGCACAAGCCCACATTGCAAGAGCGTCAGTCTTTGAATCGAGTGCGCCCCGTCGAGAGCGGAGATCTTCAACTAAACCGCCAATAAAAACTCAATTGCCCAAGGGGCAAAAGAGTGATAAACAAGTGGTTTAGATAGAAAAATGGATACAACAAAGTTTATATGGAAGAAAGTCTACTTAGTGTCATAGTTATTGTGATTGTGTCGGTCACACTCTCTGCCTTCTTTTCGGGTATGGAGATTGCCTTCACGAGCGCCAACCGCCTGCGTATGGAGATAGATCGCAAGAGGGGAGGAGTTGTGGGACGCATCATTGCGCGTTTTGCCTCCAAGCCTGGCGAGTTTATCACCACAATGCTTGTGGGTAATAACATTGTGCTGGTAATCTATTCGACCTCAATGGCAAAACTTATCCACCTGCTTGCTGCCCGTATGGGTGTGCCTATGGCGGAGGATGCTGTGGTTGTCGAGACGCTCATATCGACACTTGTGATTATCTTCTTGGGTGAGTTTACCCCAAAGAGTGTATTCAAGATGCGCCCCAATGCTTTTTTTAGGGCGCTGATTATTCCTGTCTACATTTGTTACCTTGTGCTCTACCCGATAGCCAAATTCTCCACTGCACTTTCGTTTGGTATTCTGAGACTTGTGGGATTGAAGGTTAGAGAGGAGCATAACATCAAGAGTTTTGGTAAGTTGGATCTCGAAAATCTTATAGATGAGAGTTCCGATGGCAGCGAAAAGACGCAAACTAACGAGATAAAAATCTTCCAGAATGCTCTCGATTTTTCGGATTTGAGAGTGAGAGATTGTATGGTTCCGAGGGTGGATGTGGAGGCTGTCGAGGCATCCATCAGCATTGAAGAACTTTCTGAGAGATTTATTGAAACGTCATTCTCGCGACTGTTTGTGTGGGAAGAGAGTATTGATAACATTGTGGGCTATGTTACAACCAAGAGCCTTTTCCGTAATCCAAAGAGTATCAAGGATATACTTATGCCTGTGAGATATGTGCCCGAAACTATGGTGACGGAGAAACTTATGGGCGAGATGATACGCTCGAAACAGAGTGTAGCGGTGGTGATTGACGAGTTTGGCGGTACGGCAGGCATCATCTCTTTGGAGGATGTCTTGGAGGAGATTGTAGGCGAGATAGAGGACGAGCACGACGAGCCCGAATTGGTTGAGAAAGTACTCAAAGATAAACAGTGGGTGCTTTCGTGTCGTTTGGAGGTGGGATACCTCAACGAACGCTATGGTTTGGGGCTTTCGGAAGAGGGCGAGTATGACACTCTGGCGGGCTATATCATCGAACAATACGGAGGCATTCCTGCCGTTGGCACCATTATAGAGAGCGAAGGAAAAGAGATAAAAATACTAAAATCGACCTCTTCGAGGGTAGAATTGGCAAAAGTTAGGATTTTGTGATAGTATTTTCAAGAAAATCACTATATTTGAGGCTGATTTTGTAAAAACGCAAAAAGAAACAAAATAATAACAATAAAAACTTAACTCAACGTATGGCAACATTAAATGATTTGAGGACCAAGGGTGGCGTTATCGTAACGATCGTTATCGCCGTTGGTCTTGTCGCTTTTTTGCTTGGCGACCTTTTCAGCAGCGGTAGCATCTTCACTTCACGAGCTAACCGCGTAGGTAAAATCAACGGTCAGAACATCGAGTACCAAGAGTACGCCTACCAGACCGAGTATGTGAAGAACATCTACACTGCACTCTATGGTTCGAGTGCTTTTGACGCTGCACAGTATGACGCAATCTACAACGAGGCTTGGAACGACCTTGTGATGGCTAATGCTTATGCTCCTTCGTTCAACAAGTTGGGCTTGATGGTTACTGACGCCGAGGTTGTGGATATGATTCAGGGAGGTTTTCTCTCGCCCATCATCACTTCGTTCTTCTCGGATCCTGCAACTCGCACTTATAGCCCCGAGATTCTCAGGAGTTTCCTTGCTCAGGTGGAGAGCAACCAGGTGGCTTACGACCTTTGGAACTATATTAAGAAAAAAGCAGCCGAGCAGCGCCTCGTGTCGAACTTCACCTCGCTTGTAGGTGCAGGTTTTGTGGCAAACAACTTGGAGGTTGCCAAGAGTGTAGAGGCTGCCAACACCACCTCGAATGCTAAGGTTGTGGTTAAACCTTACTATACCATCGCCGATTCGCTTGTGACTGCTCCTTCGGATGCAGCAGTAAAACAATACTATAAAGAGCACAAAGACCTCTTCCGTCAGGCTGCCAGCCGCGAGGTGGAGTATGCAGTGTTCAGTATTGAGCCCTCGGAGAGCGACTTTGCAGAGGCAAAAGAGGCTGTTGAAACCCTCGCAGAGGAGTTTAAGGCTGCCGATAATGCTTTGCAGTTTGCTGCTGCCAACAGCCATAGCACCACCGACAACGCATATTTCTCGGCTGAGAAGATTGACGCCAAGATGAAACCTTACGCTTTTGGCAACAAGAAGGGTCAGCTCTACGGTCCTGTATTGGAGGGTAACACCTATACTATGGCTCGCATCTCCGATATCCGCAATATGCCCGACGAGATTGGTGCACGCCACATCCTCCTCTCGTTCGACCAGGGCGAGTTGGCAGATAGCATCTATAACGCTTTGCGCAAGAATAGCAAGAACTTTGCAGAACTTGCCGAGAAATACTCGCTCGATGGCTCGGCACAGAATGGTGGCGACTTGGGTAAATTCGCTCCCGAGGCTATGGTTCCCGAGTTCAGCAACGCCCTCTTGGACGCTAAACTCAACCAGATTGTGAAGATGGAGAGCCAATTCGGTATCCACATCGCACAACTCACTTACCGCTCGAAAAATGTTCGTAAGGCTCAGGTGGCAACTATTACCTACGATGTTGTAGCAGGCGATGCTACCATCCAGGAGGCTGCTAACGAGGCTAATAAGTTCATCGCAGCTGCCAACGATGGCGATTTTGCAACTGCTGCTTCGGAACTTGGCATTGCAAAACGTACCGCACGCATTCGCAATACCGACCGCACCGTTAGCGGATTCGATGATGCTCGCGAACTCGTACGTTGGGCTTACAACAATAAGGAGGGTAAAATCTCGGGCGCAATGGAGATTGACGGCGACTATGTAGTGGCTACCGTTACTAAGATTCGCAAAGAAGGCACTATGCCTCTGGCAGAGGTTAAGAACCGTATCCTCAACACACTCCGCAACGAGGCTAAAACTGCTTGGGTAGCCGAGCAGGTTGCAGGCGTTGCTACCATCGAGGAGGTTGCCGAGAAGATTGATGGCAAAGTTGTTGAGGTAGAGGCTCTCTTGGGTAATGCTAACAATGTTGTAGGCGTAGGTCCCGATATGAAACTCGTAGGTGCTATTGCTGCCGCCGAAGAGGGTGTTATCGTGAACCCCATTGCAGGTAACTATGGTGTATATGTTCTGTCGGTTGATGGTCGTACCACTGCCGAGAATGTAACTGCCGAGAACGAGAAAGTACGCCTCGATTCGTACCAGCTTTACTATCTCAATCAGCGCATCGATCAGGCTTTGAGTGAGGGTGCGGAGATTGAGGACGAGCGCGTTAAATTCTTCTAAAAACGCATATAACGGGTGCTTTTTGCACCAAAATTCAGAGAGCGGACTCCTCA
>CALDPX010000051.1 GCA_937911745.1 uncultured Alistipes sp.
CCGCTACATTGGTGCTATCGACAAGGTTGAGAACAACCGCCGTTACAATCCCGACTGGGCAGGCGCAGTCTATTATGGCGACTGGTCGACTCAAAATGGTGTTCCCTACTGGCTTTTGCAACTTGATGATCCAGCCGGATATTTCATGAATATGTACGTTAACACCAACAACACAAGTTATGAGGAGGGTATCCCCTCGGGTCGTTATGACATTGGTGATAGCATGGAACCTTTCAGCATCGATATGAGTTATCCTACAACCGGTGACTACTGGGGAGGCTCGGTTGTGTATGAGGTTCAGGCTGACGAAACCTTGAAAACCGAAAACATTATGATTGGTGGTTACATGGAGGTTACCAACAATGGCGATGGTACCTACAAATTCGAATTGGTGTTCTATAACGGATCCTATATCCCCTATGTTGTAACCTATGAGGGCGAGCTCATTACTTGGGATGAGGGCGAGGCTCCAATATATAGCAAGTTTGCAAAACTCTACTACCACGGCTCCAACAAGTGGACGGTGAAAATCGGTGACGAGGAGGATGATATTACCACAATTCTCTATTGCTATACCGAGAAAGGATTGGAATTTGCAGATGGTTTGGCAAGCGGAACCTACAATCTCGCAGAGGCTGGTACTCCTTTCGAGGAGACCGAGGAGGGTGAGCCCTTTACTGTTGCACCCGGTATTGCAGGCAAGAACGAAGCAGGCAAGGATGTGTACAAGGGTGGTTCGGTATTCAAGAATTATAGCGAAACGGGTATCATGGATGTTGTTTCCTGGGGCGCTATGGTAGTGACCAACTATGGAAACAACAAATACAAGTTCGATCTTAAATTGGCTGGTGGACTTGCATACGTCTATCTCGAATACGTTCACGATGGTGATGTTGATTCGATTGAGGATCTTTCGAA
The DNA here is from genome assembly GCA_937911745.1 of uncultured Alistipes sp. Lineage (GTDB taxonomy): Bacteria > Bacteroidota > Bacteroidia > Bacteroidales > Rikenellaceae > Tidjanibacter. The sequence goes on from CALDPX010000051.1 coordinate 919, forward strand.
TGCCGAGAATACCGAGGCATCTGCTCCTGCTAAGGCCGCAGGTTTCGACAGGACTCCTCGTCGCATGACAAAGGAATCCACCTTTAAGTACGACAAACCCCATCTGCGTTAATTGCAGCGAGCGCACTTGTTTTGAGGAGTGCGGATAGAAGATTTGGGACGCGAAAGGCAATCTTTCGCGTCCCAAATCTTTTAATGCTCAACGATTAAGAGTGTTTGTTGTAGGAGCAAAAATCTGACACGAATTAGGTTGGTAAATCAGAGGAAAATCCGAAAATTATTGCTACATTTGCCCCAAATAGACAAACCAAAACTAAAACTCAGTTAAAATTCAATGAAAAAATTAACCTTTTTGGCAATTTTCGCTTCATTAATGGCAATGGCTACTTCGTGCAATTCGAACAATGATGATTTTCAGTGGCAGGTAGACTCCTTTGATGATATCAAAGTGTTGCGCTACAAAGTACACGGATTTGAGGATTTGACCCTCCAACAAAAGGAACTTATCTACTACCTCAATCAGGCTTCGCTCTGGGGTAGGGATATGATTTTCGACCAGAATTTCAAGTATAACCTCGCAATCCGCCGCACACTCGAAGCAATCTACACCACCTACAAAGGCGACAAAGAGTGCGAAGAGTGGAAGGCGTTTGAAAAATACCTCAAAAAAGTGTGGTTTGCCAACGGCATCCACCACCACTATGGCAACGACAAATTCGCTCCCGAGTTCAGTCGCGACTACTTTATGGGCGAACTTGTGGCAAACAGCGATACCAACAAATTCCCCATTGAGGCTTTCGGCTCGAAGGTTATGTTGCTCGACACCATCGTGCCCATCATCTTCGACCCCGCTCTCTACCCCTCGAAAAATGTGCAGGCAGGTGTTGACGATGTGCTGAAAGCATCCTCAATGAACTACTATGAGGGGCTGACACAGCCTGAGGCGGAGGCTTTCTATGCAGGTATGGCTGCACAGAACGACCCCCGACCTATCTCCTACGGTCTGAACAGCAAACTCGTGAAGAAAGATGGTAAAATCTATGAGCAGACCTACAAGGTGGGTGGTATGTACTCCAACGCCTTGGAGCAGATTTGCTATTGGCTCGAAAAAGCAGCCGATGTTGCCGAGGAGCCTCAGAAATCGACCATTCTGAAACTCGTGGAGTACTACCAAACGGGCAACTTGCGCCTCTTCGATGAGTTCAACATCGCTTGGACCAAAGACACCGAGAGCCTTGTAGACTTCGTGAACGGCTTTACCGAGGACTATGGCGATCCCCTCGGCAGGAAAGGTGCTTGGGAGGGTATTGTAAACTTCAAGAGTGCCGAAGCGTCCAAGCGTACCGAGCTTATAAGCAGCAACGCACAGTGGTTCGAAGACAACTCGCCCATCAACCCCGCATTCCGCAAAAAGGAGGTTAAGGGTGTGTCGGCAAAGGTTATTACCGCCGCAACCCTCGCAGGTGACGCATATCCTGCAACCCCCATCGGTATCAACCTCCCCAATGCCGACTGGATTCGCAAGGAGCACGGCTCAAAATCGGTAACCATCGACAACATCACCGAAGCCTACTCCGAGAGTGGCAAGGGCAGTGGTTTCAATGAAGAGTTTATGCTCCGCAAAGAGGACCGCGACCGCCTCGAAAAATACGGCACACTTAGCGACAATCTCCACACCGACATCCACGAGTGTCTCGGTCACGGCTCGGGACAACTTGCTCCTGGTGTGAAGGGTGGCGAACTTGGCAAATACTCCTCAACGCTCGAAGAGGCTCGTGCCGACCTCTTTGGTCTTTACTATCTTGGCGATGATAAACTCGTGGAACTTGGCTTGGTACCCTCGTTTGAGGCAGCCAAGGCTCAGTATGCCAAGTACATTATGAACGGTATGATGACTCAATTCTCGCGTATCGAACTCGGCAAAGATGTTGTTGAGAGCCATATGCAGAACCGCAAACTCATTGCCGAGTGGTGCTACGAGCGTGGCAAAGAGGAGAATGTCATCGAGTGGGTTAAGCAGGATGGCAAGACCTATGTTGTTGTGAACGACTTTGTGCGCCTGAGAGAACTCTTCGGTGAGATGCTCTACGAAATCCAGCGCATCAAATCCGAGGGCGACTATGAGGCAGGTAAGGCTCTGGTGGAGAAATATGCCGTTAAGATTGACCCCGAATTGCACAAAGAGGTGTTGGAGCGTTACGCTTCGCTGAACATCAAACCCTACTCGGGCTTCATCAACCCCATCTACACTCTCGTAGAGGAGGACGGCGTGGTTGTAGATGTTAAGATTGAGTACCCCGACAACTATGTTGAGCAGATGCTCTACTACTCGCAGAACTACTCTAACCTGCCCACTCTTAACTAATTAAACTAACAAGCATCGTTATCGAAACCATTTATGAAGGGTATTAGAATAGCAAATCGTTTTGTGCGCTGGGAAGTACCGGCAATCCTCATTTCAGCAATCATTATCTTGACCGTCTTGTGCGTAAAGTGCTCCTCGGGTGGAGGTGGCGAAGAGAAGGTCGAGAAAGCACCTGAGGTGGAGATGCTCTATGGTTTCGATACGAGCAAATATGAAGTGCTGCACGGAGAGGTGGAGAGTGGACAAACACTCTCCCACCTCCTCGATGGCTACACCTCGCAGGCGGATATCAACCGCATCTACAAAGAGTCGAAACCCATCTACAATTTTGGCAAAATGAAGGTGGGCGACGAGTGGACAATCTTCGCACAGAGCGACTCGCTGGGTCTGCACATGAGGCACTTTGTCTATGAGTATAGCAATCGTGATATGCTCTTTGTGTCGATAGAGGGCGACAGTCTTGCGGTACACTCCGAGCAGAAGGAGGAGACGCTTGTAAGGCGCAAGGTGTCGGCAAGTATCGAGTCCTCGCTCTGGAACTGCCTTGTGGAGCAGGATATCCCCGGCGAACTTGCCATAAAGATGGAGGATATCTATGGTTGGAGTGTCGATTTCTTCGCACTGCACCAGGGCGACACCTTCACAGTGGTGTTTGACGAGAAGTATATAGACGGCAAGAGTGTCGGGGTGGGCACCGTTTGGGGCTCACGCTTTACGCACGCCGGCAAAGACTACTACGCAATACCCTTCGAGCAGGGCGGAAAGTTGAGCTATTGGGACGAAAAGGGCGCAAGTATGCGCAAACAGTTCCTCAAAGCACCTCTGAAATTCACACGCATCAGCTCGAAGTTCAACCCCAACCGACTCCACCCCATCTACAAGGTGCGCCGCCCCCACCTTGGCGTGGACTACGCAGCACCTACGGGCACTCCCGTCTACGCTATTGCCGATGGTACGGTAACGGCTAAGTATTGGGATAAAAAGGGTGGCGGCAATGTGCTGAAACTCAAACACACCAACGGCTACACGAGTTCCTACCTCCACCTGAGCAAGTACGCCAAGGGCATCAATGTGGGCACTCGCGTGTCGCAGGGGCAGACCATCTGCTATGTAGGCAATACGGGCGCATCGACAGGTCCCCACCTCGACTTCCGCGTCTACAAAAACGGCAAAGCGATAGACCCCTTGAAGATACCCTCCAACCCTGTGGAGCCTATCAAAAAGGCAAACGAGGCGGCTTTCGAGCAGATAAAGGCTAAGGTTATGGCAGAACTCGAAGGCGAGGTGTCGGAGAGCGAGAGGGTAAACTCCTACGACCTCTACCCCTCAACCCGCCCCGAAGTAACCCTTACGGCTGCCGACTCGGTGAGGATGAGGGCAGAGAAGAGCGCACTGTATAAGGCACTGGGGAGAATTGAGAGTTGAGAACTTTTGGTCTAACGTGTAAGGTCTAACGTCAATAGTCCTAAGGCTTATAGGGTGTATGGGAGTTATGGGAGGACTGAGAGATATGTGATAAGACAAACCTTCTCTGTTGCTGTCTGTCTTGCCACGACTGCCGTAGGCAGGCGGTTGTCATCTACCTATCTTGTTTTTCTTGCAGGGATAACAAGGGTAGCAGGTGTAACAAGGATTACAGGGGTAATAGGGGAGTTTGAGAGGAGATTTTTTTCGGTGGTGTGGAATGCTCCGAAGGAGCAGAGATGAGGAAAGCACCATCTCTCAAACTTGTTTGAAAGAGATTGGTGGTTTGCTCATTTCAGACCTGCCGCAAGGCAGTCACACCACCGCAAGGGCTGCACTAAAAGTTTTTGGCAGCACCTTTTTACAAAAAGGTGCGAAAAAAGAAGATGTATAAAAACAAAAAAATAGGCGTTGTGATTGTTGCCGGGGGCAGTGGTAGTCGTATGGGTGCCGATGTTCCCAAGCAGTTTTTGCGCCTTGACGGGAAGCCTATTTTGGCGGTTACGCTGAGGAGGTTTCTGCCCTACGCTGACCGTATCGTTGTGGTGTTGCCAAAGGACCAGATGGGGCTATGGCGAGGACTTGCCGAGGAGTGCAACCTATGGGACACGCATAGTGTTTGTGCAGGTGGTGCGACAAGGTTTCACTCGGTGCAGAACGGTTTGCACGCTCTGGGGGAGGGGTGTGATATTGTAGCCATACACGATGGTGTACGACCTTTGGTGTCGGAGGCGATGATTGCCAGGGGCTTGGAGTGCGCCATAGAGAACGGCTCGGCGGTGCCTACGGTGGGTGCTGTGGATTCGTTCCGCGTTGTGAAAGATGGAGTGCTGAGGGTTGTTGACCGTAGCCTGCTGAGGGCGATACAAACCCCGCAGATGTTTGATTGTGAGCTACTCCTGAGGGCATACCAAAGGGACGCAGAGGAGCGTTTTACTGACGACGCTACGGTTGTGGAGGCTTTGGGCATAGAGATGCACTACTACGAGGGCGAGAGGAGCAACATAAAAATCACAACTCCCGAGGATTTGGTTATCGCCAAGGCGATATTGGGAGTTGAAAATTGAAAATTCCTGTCCTTCTTGTAGGGGTGACAGGAGAAACAAGAAAAACGAGAACGACACGTTGAATGTAAAGTTCCGATATGGGGGTTTTGATGGCAGAGTATGGTGGGTGTCTGCTCTGTGTCTGTTGTTGACGGGTGGTTTTGTGGCCGCCTTGTGGATGACGGCGGGAGGTGCTTATTACCTTGCTGCGTGGGTTAGTATGGCGTGCGCTGTGATTATTGCGCTGTGCCTGCTGTCGGTGCCAAGACGGATTATTGTCGGCGAGGAGACGGTGGAGTTGCGCTGCTTGGTTGAGACGACCTATATCCCTTTGGCGAGCATTGTAGATGTGGAGGTCTTGGAGTGTGGTGCGCTGAGGGGAAAGATACCCTTGGTTGGCATCTATGGCTTTTGGGGGTACTACGGTCGCTACTTGGATGTTAGGAAGTGGCGCATATATAGGGTATATGCCACAAGGCGTAGCCGAAGCGTCGTGGTACATACGACCAAAAGACGCTATGTGGTCAGTTGTGGTGCTCCGGAGATGATGCGCCAGATGATAGTGAACGCCAAAGCCCGCAACTCGAAGGAGGCGTAAGGGGGGCGACAAATTGAGAAACAAAAAGGAGAGAATAATCTATACAGAAGGAGTTATGGGTTTGTTTAAGAGTATAGCAGCAGGGCTGTATGGGGCGGGAGTTGGTTTTCGCAATTGGCTCTACGACATGAAGGTTCTGCGCAGCGAGCACTTCGATATTCCGATCGTGTGTGTGGGCAACATTGCCGTGGGGGGTACAGGAAAGACTCCTACGGTGGAGTTTTTGCTCCGCCGACTCTCGGGCGAATACCGCATTGCCGTACTGTCGAGGGGTTATCGCCGCCGCACAAAGGGATACATTGAGGTGGAGGTTGGCGACTCGTTCCTCAGGGTAGGCGACGAGCCCAAACAGATTAAGCGCAAATTTCCCGATGCTGTGGTTGTAGTGTGCGAGAAGAGGGTAGAGGGTGTTAGGCGTATTATGGCAGAACATCCCGAGGTGAATCTCATACTTATGGACGATGGTTTCCAACACCGAGCGCTCACTCCAAAGACGAGCATTTTGCTCTCGGACTATACTCTGCCGCCCTACAAGAATAAGATGTTGCCCGCAGGAACTCTTCGCGACACCCCTTCGCAACTCTATCGTGCTGATATTCTGCTCATAACCAAAACCCCAAAGACAATGTCGCCCATTGAGCGAAACATTGCCCAGAAGGAACTACAACCCTCCCCGTTCCAAAGTATTTTCTTTACGGATACGAAGCAGTGTGAGCCTCGCCCCATTTTTTCGGATGTGGCGCCCGAGAGAATACCATCGGGAAGTAAGGTGGTGGCTTTGGCAGGTATTGCCAATCCCGAGAGGTTTTTTGACTCGCTTTCAAGCCGCTACGAGGTTGTCGAGAGAGTAGCATTTAACGACCACCACATCTACAAAGTAAGGGAGGTCAGGCGAATTGCCGAGTTGGTGGAGCAGTATGGCGAGAGAGTTGTAGTTATCACCACGGAGAAAGATGGTGTGAAACTCACTTCGCGCAAACACATCCCCGAGTCGCTCCAAAAGAGGCTTTTTGTGCAACCCATAGAACTCAACTTCCGCGACGGTGATGCAGCACAATTTATCGAGAGGCTCAAACAAGAACTTAAAAACAAAAAACTATGATAACAACAATTAAACAAACAGCAGAATTTATCCAGAAAAAGGTCAACTTCGCCCCCGAGGTGGGTATTATACTCGGTACGGGTTTGGGAGGCTTGGTAAACCACATCGAGATTGCACACTCTCTCCCCTATAACGAGATTCCCAACTTCCCCGTTTCGACTGTCGAGGGACATGCCGGAAGGCTTATCTTTGGCACGTTGGGTGGCAAGAGGGTTGTTGCTATGCAGGGTAGGTTCCACTACTACGAGGGCTACGCTCCCGAGCAGGTGGTATTCCCCGTGAGGGTTATGAAGATGCTCGGCATCGAGAACCTCTTTGTGTCGAATGCCAGCGGAGGTATCAACTCCTCGTTTAGGGTGGGTGACCTGATGGTTATCACTGACCACATAAACCTCATTCCCAATGTGCTCATAGGCAAGAACTACAACGAACTCGGCGCACGCTTCCCCGATATGAGTGAGCCTTACAGCCGAGCACTCGGAGCGTTGGCTACGGAGGTGGCTGCCGAGAAGGGTATTAAGTTGCAGTATGGTTGCTATGTCGGCACCACAGGTCCTACCTTCGAAACCCCCAAGGAGTATGGATATTTCAAGGCTATCGGTGGCGATGCTGCGGGTATGTCCACAACGCCCGAGGTTATTGCCGCACGCCATATGGGGCTGCCCGTATTCGGCATCTCGATTATTACCAATGCTGCTTTCAGCGGTCAGAAGTCAACCCACGAAGAGGTACAGCAGGAGGGCGCAAAGGCAGAGAAGAGAATGAGCGCCCTGATTATGGGTATGCTCGAAAGGATGTAGTTGGCTGTCTGTACCAAAGGCAAACGGTAGGTAGTACCACGATTGGTTGCTGCACTAAAATTTTGGTAGCACCTTTTGCGTCAGAGCGTCGCTTTTGTGCTGGGAATACTAATAAAGGACATAGCACAGGCGAAGCGATACATAGTATCGCATAAAAATTTTTGGGCGACTTTTTATAAAAAGTCGCGAAGAGGAAAGGTGCGAAATAAAGGTATAAGAATAAAAATAAAAAAGTATGATTAACGCAATAAAAGAGGCGGCTCGCTACATCAACGAGCGCACCGCAGGTTTCAGCCCCGAGGTGGGCATTATTCTTGGTACGGGCTTGGGTGGCTTGGTGGAGAAAATAGAGATTGAGCACTCCATACCCTACGCCGAAATTCCCGGTTTCCCCGTATCGACCGTAGAGGGTCACAGCGGCAGGCTCATTATGGGCGTGCTGGGAGGCAAGAAGGTTGTGGCTATGCAGGGTAGGTTCCACTACTACGAGGGTTATACCGCCCAGCAGGTGGTATTCCCTGTGAGGGTTATGAAGTTCCTCGGCATAAAGACGCTTTTTGTGTCTAATGCTGCGGGCTCGATGAACTCCACATTCCGCGTGGGCGATGTGATGGTCATCAACGACCACATAAACCTCATACCCAACCCACTCATTGGTCGCAACATCGACGAGCTCGGTCCTCGCTTCCCCGCAATGAACGATGCCTACAACCCCGAACTCATTGAGAGGGCAACAAAAATTGCCGAGCGCGAGGGTATCAAGTTGCAGTATGGTTGCTACGTTGCCCTGACGGGTCCCACCTTCGAGACACCCAAGGAGTATATGTGGGTGAAACTCATCGGTGGCGATGCTGTGGGTATGTCTACCGCCCCCGAGGTTATTGCTGCACGCCATATGGATATTCCTGTCTTTGGCGTGTCCATCATCACCGACACAATGGAGAATACCTCCATATCGCACGAAGAGGTGCAGGAAAACGGCAAACTCGCCGAGAAAAATATGACCAAACTCTTTACCGAATTACTCAAAACACTCTAATACACGCCATGATTAACAAAGTTATACTTGTAGGTAATGTGGGTGCCGATCCCGAAGTGCGCACCCTCGAAAGTGGTGTTAAGACCGCCCGCGTAAGGCTTGCAACAAGCGAGAGGTACTACAACCGCGAAACACAACAGACCACCGAGCATACCGAGTGGCACACCATAACCCTCTGGCGCAACCTCGCCGACGTGGTGGACCGCTATGTGCGCAAAGGCTCACAAATCTATATCGAAGGTCGACTCCGCACACGCGAATGGACCGACCAGGCAGGCAACAAACGCTACACCACCGAGGTTCAGGCAGACGAGATGAAACTACTCGGCAAACGCGAGGCTGGCGCAGCACCCCAAGCAGGAGCACCCGCCCCCAGCTATGGCGCAGCACAAACCTACACCCCCTCGCCACAACCCGCAATGGCTCAACCACACCTCGCCGAACCACAAGCGGTACCCTTCCAATCACCTATCCAACCCGCAATGGAAGACACGCTCGACGACCTGCCATTCTAAGTAAATAACAATCCCCTCCGAGTCAATCGGAGGGGATTGTTATTTTTGTTTATTCGGAAGAATACTACTCCTTTGCACTATCTATAAGGCGCTTATAGTCGTCCATCGAACGTTGGATAACATCGCGAGCCACATCGGGACCATAGATGCTTACAAATTTCATCCTTTGAGTGTTCTCACCAGGGATGTCTTTGTAGGTGGTGAAATAGTGTATAAGTCGCCTTACGATGCGGGTGGGCAACTGTTCGATATCGGTCATATCTCCGTAGATGGCGTCATTTTTCAGCACAGCAATAATTTTGTCGTCCGCTTGATTATGATCGAGTAACCTCAAACCACCAATGGGACGTGCCGAAACCAAAATGTCGCCATGCGTCACATCCTTCTCTGTCAACACACAAATATCCAGCGGGTCACCATCGCCCTCTACATCAAACCTCGCCAGAGCCTTATTGGTGAGTTCTGCCATGTTGGTTGAGCAGTGTGTGCGAGGAATAAATCCATAGAGAGAGGGTACTATGTTGGAGAACTTTTGTGGGCGGTCGAGTGCAAGATAACCACTCGCCTTATCCACTTCGTATTTCACAGTGTCGGTGGGTACAATCTCGATGAATGCGCGAATTTCCTCGGGAGTTCCGGGGTCAATACCGTGCCACGGGTGGGCTTTGTGTAGTGTGCTGTAATCCATATTTGCGTTGTTTTATAGGTAGCGTTTTGTGATATTTTCAGGCGCGAAGCCATTCATCAATCACAAAGATACAATTTTGAATTGAAAGAGGAAAGTTGTGGGATAAAATTTTGCGGAAAATACCCCGCAGAAGCCTTGTGTTATGGTATGGGGCGGTAGAGATACTTGTTTTTCTTGTCGCTTGTGTGCTTCCCGCGCTTCCTGCCGCTTTTGCTCCAATTCTTTCACACAAAAGAAAACCCCACCGACCGAGTGGCTGGTGGGGTAAGCACGTTGTGCTTATTACCTTTTACAAATCTCTCGTAGCCTAAGTTTGGAAGAGTCGTAATTTCTTCCACCCATCTTTCTACGCAATTCATTTAGGAATTCAAATTCGGCGGGTTGGTTTTCTCTGCCATAAATAGTCACACTCCATCGTTCGCCCATATACTCAAACGTGGCGGTCCAATTGTAAGTTTTGACTGAACTGTTGGATAAAAAATCTAAAAGCCCCATTGCTTAATTGATTATTATTCTTAGCCTACTCTTTAAAGGATTTTCGGCTTACTCCTCTTCTTTTGCCCATATATTGTTGGGATCTGAACATATTATATCCACTATCTCAATATTCCCTGGGAATAGTTGTCTTAAATCTTTACTGATGCGTTGTTCGGCAATAGTTGCAGCTTCTAACAATGTGGGTTCTCTCCAGACTGTAACAAGTACAACCTCTTCATAATCATACCCAAGTTTACACTGTATCGTACACAACAACCCATCTTCACTATCTGTTTCGGGCTCAATTAAATGACGCTTGGAATTAGGTCTTTGGGGGTTATCCCCATCTTCCCTTAGATAATTCTTACTTTTAGTAAAAATCAGATTAAACAATTTTTTTATCATCGTCAAATTGATTTAATATTAATACTCTTTGATTAGTTCTCTTGAATCACAATCTACTAATTGTGGCACTTGTTCTGAATTAAACCAACGACACGAAACAACTTCAACTAATTCTTTCGTGTTAGGATTTGTTGCAGAAACCACTTCGCTAACAACCATCTGTGGTCCACCTGATTTTAACCGAACCACATCTCCAACAACAAATGTTCTCATAGGCATATAGAATTTTATTGCCCACCAACTCCGAATGCGCTGTTATTATAAAAAAGAAAGTGTGGAGTTGTTCGTTTATTCGTACTGGAGGCTCTGGTAAGCCGTGAACATAAATAAACAATACCCCACACTTGGGCAGTATATCGCTGATGGATATAGCTACGCAAGTGATGAGTGTTTGTATTGCCTATCCCCGTTCACTTAAAATTTACCAGATTTCCAGTACGGGATAAAAGCGAAACACTTTCATTAAACTATTATGTAGTGAGCACTCTGAGGAATACTCGCTACAAAGTTATAAAATGTTTTCCGAAAGCGCAACACTCATTTGGGGTATTGTGTCGAAAGTAACGTGTGCAAATCTCCCCTAAACTTTCCGCAAAATCAAGATTGAATATAAACTATGTTATTTATAGTTTGGGGCAAAATGTAAATCTAATTTTTGTGGCGACCTTGTTTTTGGTCTTCTTGTTTGTGGTAGACCAGATTACCTCGCTACGAGCCACACACGGTGGCTCTTCGCTCGGTGATCGTAGGTTGTGGGGTGGCTGTCAATTTGAGTACAAAAGGCGGCTTACAGCCGCCTACTTTTTGTTTTTATACCACCCCTTTGTGTGCAAGCACCCACGAGGTGGGTATAAAAACAAAAGCCCGCAATTTCTTGCAGGCTTTTGTGCTCAAATTGGTCGGGGTGACTAGATTCGAACTAGCGACACCACGCCCCCCAGACGTGTACTCTAACCGGGCTGAGCTACACCCCGAACTATTCCGAAAGCAGCACAGGGGATTTAATCGTCTGCTTTCGGACTGCAAAGATAGCAATAATTTCTTAAAACAAAATTTTCAGGCGATTTTTTTTGATTTTTCCCTCTTTTCTGCCCCGCAATAGACTACACACATTTACTAAATCGTTAATTTTCGGGCTACAAGGTGACAAACATACCCCTCACGCGAGAGTTTTTTGTACCTTTGTGGCGTATTATAATAGGTAAGATATGTCAAAGAAAGACACAAAGCGCAGCACAAGGGGTGCTGCAAAGGGTGCGCAAAGAGGTGACCGCGCAGCCGTAATTATGCAACTTTTCCGCTCGTTTCCACAGCGCAAATTCGCGCTCAAAACCCTCGCAGCCCAGAGCGGTGGAGCAGATCGCGAGGGACGTTATCAGACGAAAGCGATTGTTTACCAGATGGTTGAAGAGGGCTCGGTGGAGGCAACTTCGGCATCCACATTCCGTCTTGCAGCACGCGCACTGCCCACTGTGGAGGGTGTGGCACAAATGCTCTCTTCGGGTAGTATGTATGTTGTTGTGGAGGGTGTGGACAAAGACATCTTTGTGGACCGCCGCAACACCGCGCGCGCACTGGATGGCGACCGCGTGAAGGTAGCCATAACACGCCGCCGTGCCTCGGGCGACCCCGAAGGTCAGATTGTGGAGGTTACCGAGAGAGCCGACCGCAACTATGTCGGTACAATCGAAAAAACCCGCTCGCACGCCTTTGTGAGGGTGTCGAGCAAGAATATGCCCGTAGATATTTTTATCGACAAAGGTGTTGATAAACTCGCCGATGGCGACAAAGTGGTGGTGCGCATTGTGGCGTGGGAGCCCGAGAGCAAGTGCCCCACAGGCAGGGTGGTGACCATTCTCGGCAAGGAGGGCGACAACACCGCCGAGATGCACGCCATACTCGCCGAGTACAACCTCCCCTACAACTTCCCGCGCGAGGTTGAGGATGAGGCAGAGCGCATCCCCGAAAAAATAACCGCCAAAGAGCGTGCCTTGCGCCGCGATATGCGCGATGTGGTGACCTTTACGATAGACCCTGCCGATGCCAAAGACTTCGATGATGCTCTCTCGTTCCGAGAGCTCGACAATGGCAACGTGGAGGTTGGTGTTCACATAGCCGATGTTACCCACTATGTCGTGGAGGGCTCTATGGTGGAGCAGGAGGCTCGCGAGAGGGCTACAAGTGTCTATCTGGTCGATAGAACAATACCTATGCTGCCCGAGAGGCTCTCCAATGGTTTGTGCTCTTTGCGCCCGAACGAGGAGAAACTCTGCTTCTCGGCAATCTTCGAGATGGATAGTGAGGCGCGAGTTGTCGGCAGCTGGTTTGGTCGCACGGTCATCCTCTCCAACCGCCGTTTTACCTACGAGGAGGCACAGAGAATAATTGAGGGCGAGGAGGGCGACTACCGCTCGGAGATATTGGCACTCAACACTTTGGCGCAGAAGATGCGCCACCGCCGCTTTGAAGAGGGCTCCATAGCCTTCGAGCGTGAGGAGGCAAAATTCCACCTCGACAGCGAGGGTAAGCCTTTGGGTGTCTACTTCAAGGTGCAGAAGGAGGCTAACCAGCTGATAGAGGAGTTTATGCTGCTTGCCAACCGCTCGGTGTCGGAGTTCATAGGCTCCAAGAAGGGCAAAAACGGCAAACCCAAAACCTTCGTCTATCGCGTGCACGAGAAACCGGACGAGGACAAACTCGCTCGCTTTGCCAACTTCATCCTGCGCTTTGGCTACTACTTCGATGCCCGCAGGGGTAGGGCTGTGGCACAGCAGATGAACGCACTGATGGGCGAGATTAAGGGCAAGAGCGAGGAGAATGTGGTGTCGATTTTGGCGGTGCGCACTATGCAGAAAGCGTACTACTCCACCGAAAATAAGGGGCACTACGGCTTGGCGTTCCCCTACTACTCCCACTTCACGTCGCCCATCCGCCGCTACCCCGATATGATGCTCCACCGACTGCTGGCGCACTACTTGGAGGGTGGTAGTTCGGTCGATGCGGATGTTGTGGAGGAACTCTGCGAACATTCGAGCGACCAGGAGACGAGGGCTGCCGAGGCAGAACGCGCTTCGGTTAAATATAAAATGGTGGAGTTTATGCGCGAGCGCGTGGGCGAGGAGTTCGACGGCTCCATCAGTGGCGTTACCGAGTGGGGTCTGTATGTGGAGTTGGAGGATACCCATATAGAGGGTATGGTGGCTCTGCGCGACCTCTCGGACGAGTTCTACGCCTTCGATGAGGAGGAGTATGCCGCTGTGGGCACCCGCTCGGGCAGGAAATTCACACTTGGCGATAGGGTGCGCGTGAGGGTTAAGAACGCCGACCTGAGGCTGAAACAACTCGACTTCGAGATGGTGGGCTCCTACGACGGCAAGGGCGAACTGTGGCGCATTAACGACCGCCCCACCGCCCCCGCAAACCCCAAATCAAAATCCCGCACCACCCCCTCCGCCGACACACCTTTTTATAAGGGTATCAAACGCCGCCGATAGAGGGCGAGCGTGCCTTGTGGGCGATTAGGTCGTTGCACTGCGATAAACCACCTCCTCATTTACGTCAAAGTAAACTGCGGAGGTGGTTTTTTTGTGCGCCTACTCCTCGCCTCACTCCACTCGCAGGGGAGAGGTCTGTCCGCTTTGCCACGACCACCGCAAGGTGGGTGGTTGGCATCATTACCGCATCTACCGCTCTCAACCTTAAAAAGGCATCCCCTTTTGTTTACGGGTATCTTTTTTAATACCCGAGAACACGATATGCTATGGGGTTATTTTGGGGTGTGATGCAATGCCCTTAACGGTGAGTGTTGTTCGTTTTGCGAAAATTATTTCTATATTTGTGGTGTCTAACGATTTAATTCGTTGGATGAACATATACGAAAGTGTTTTTCGCAGTCCTAATCTGAAAATGTGGAAGTTTTCTAAACTGAGGGACAAACGAACAGCACTCATTTCTTGTGTAGTTGTGTGGCTATGCACGCTTTGTGCATATCTGCCCCATACTATTCAAGTGTGGGGCATTATCTCGTTTATCTCAGTTTAGGTCTTTCCACAACCTTCGGATTAATAAACGAAAATCAACTCCACACTTTCTTTTTGTTTAACGTTGTGCCAAGTGGAATTGTGTGGTTTTGAGTTGCAACAACAATTATTTACACAGATATTAACTTATTAAACTACTAATCATGGGAAATACTAGCGGATACGTTTATGTAATGATTAACCCATCTTATGGCGAAGATGTGGTTAAGATTGGTAAAACAACAAAAGAGCCCGAAGAAAGGGCAAAAGAATTATCTGCTGCAACAGGGGTTGCAACACCCTTTATTGTTGTATATAAACGACTGTTTAGAAACTGTCATTATGCAGAAAAATTAATTCATCAAATTCTCGAAGAAAAGGGGTGTAGAGTAAATACAAATAGAGAATTTTTCTCCATCAGCATACCTGATGCAGTAAATACAATTCTTCAAATTCCCGATGAGCAAGGAGGTGCTATTAGTGAATCTTTGGAAAGTGAGAATAATAATCCCGATTTGGCAGAAGAGTTTTACAACATTGCGGTAATGTATGCAAATGGAAGCGATGATGTTTTCCAAGATTATGACAAAGCCATAAGTTATTTTGAAAGAAGTGCAGAATTAGGTAATGTAAATGCTCTATATCAACTAGGAATTACTTGGTTGTTGTTTAAGAGTCGTGCAGATAAGGCTTTGCCATACTTTCACAGCGCAACAAATAAGGGTCATTGGGAAAGTTATGCATACATTGCCATGATATACAATTTGATAGATTACAAGAACGAATCTAATGCAGCTTTGGCAGAGCGAAAATTTTTTGAAGGAATCAAAGCCAACAGCGCAATGCTTGATGACTTGACTTGGGACACGAGTCTTGGTTACAACGTTGTGCACTGCCTATTAGACATCGTTCGTAACAATAAAACCATTCCAAGTATAGTTGATGAGGTTGTGTTCTTAAATAGAGAACGTGTAAAAAGAGCTTTTGAATACACAATACAACAACTAAAAAATCACAACGATGAATATATGTTAGATTATTATGAACGATATGTTGGTAAGTACCTCAAACACATAGAAGAAAAAGTTTTATTATCAGATTCCGCAGGCAATGATTTAGGAAAGAATTATTACATCCTAGCTGAAAAGTATTTTAGCGGAGAAGATGGTTATGAAAAAAGTGAGGTAAGAGCGCTAATGTATTTTAGAAAAAGTAGTGAGTTGGGGTACAAACAAGCCCTTGTGAACATTGGGCACTGTTGGCTGTTGCGTAACCAACCAGAAAAAGCAGATGAGGCATGGAAAGAGTTCTATAATACAGTATTTGATAGAGTCTCAAATGAAAGCACAACCATATCTGATAAGGAAAAATCTCGCATAGTGGGTGGATTCTACAAAATGTTTCATATTATAGGTAAAAACAAAGCATATCACCTGCTTTACGATGATTATTTCTACATGGCAGCTCATTGTGGCTTAACGGAATACTTAAATGATAAAAGTGCGGAAGCAGAAGAACTGACAAATGCAATTAGTAATTTTCAGTCAAAAGACTCTGAAACATTATCAAAGATACCCATTGATGAACTATTAGACTATGGAGATATGTCATTGAAGCGTATACAATCTATTGTATTATCGGAAGAACTTAATGCAGTCCTTTCAGTAATGAAGAGATTTGTGGGCAATATTAATCCGAATCACGTTATGCAGAGGTTAGAATAAATTACCTTTTAATTAACCCAATAAATTTTATTAATCTTTGAATAATCCGAATACAGAAACGGCAGTCGCTTGGGTAGTGGCTGCCGTTTGTGTTTGGTTCTAAGTGGGGAGGTTTATTGCAGTTTTATCTCGTCGATGCTGACGAGTTTGTTGACGATGGCGTAGATGGTAAGACCTGCGGGGGTGTGGATTTGGAGTTTGCCGGTGATGTTGCGGCGGTGGGTGGTGACGGTGTGCACCGAGAGGCACAGCTTGTCGGCTATCTCCTTGCTGGTCATACCCTTAGCCACACAGGCGATAATCTCCTTTTCGCGCGTGGAGAGTTGTTCGGAGGGGCTCTCCGAGTCATCAATGCTCTGCTCGCCATAGTTGGCACCGCTAATCCTCACAGCCTCCTCAGCCCTCATAACCGCAGGCACAAAAATCTTATCCTCCACCGAGCAGTGCAGCGCAAGGTCGTTCTCGCAGTTGATGATGTCGAAGAGCACCGAGTGTCGTGCCTCGCCACCGTCGCCCTGGGGATAGTAGCGGATGATGACATTTTTCAGGTCGGCAAGTTTGTCCGCCAGGCGCGAGTCGCGGTGGGTATGTTTTGCCGAGAAGGTTTCGATGGTATATTCGCGGTTGAGGTAGCCCTGCATAAGGCTATCGACATAAGCAAAGACGGTGGAGTTTTCGTACTCCATATGGGTGCGCACCTCTGCCACAAAGTCGTCAAAGAATTTCAGAATGAGCAGTGCCACCTCATCCTTGCCCGAGCAGTCTATCGCCTCGATGAGTTTGCGCCTGATGGCGGGCAGGTTGAACTCCAAAAACCAGACGTGAGCCCTGCGCAGATACTCCATAAGGCTCGCCAGCGAGATGCTCTCGCCTTCCCACTGCTTACCACTCGTGAAGTTTGCCACCGAGAGAAAAGTCTCTACGTCCACCCCCTTTTCGGCACAAATCTCGCCCACCGTCTTGTCGCCAAAGCCGAGCGGAATACCGAAGCGGCTCATAACAAAGAGCAGTGAGTTGTTGTCGTCTATGAGGTTGCGCAGAGGGTCGGTGGCGCGATAGGGTGTGTGGGCAGTGAGTGTACTCATTGTTGGAATGTTTGTCGGTTTTGTCCACAAAGGTACAATTTTTCCCCAAGTTCGGTATACCTACAAATGATTATTTCCGCCCCTTTTTGTGCACAAAAGCAAACATTTTGGTTAATTTTCATATATTTGATGCAACATTTTAGGGGTTTTGTGCATCTGTTAGGGTGTATGAATTCCCCAAAAACCGACAAACACCTCTGCCTATGAAACGATTTTTCCCCTTGCTAATACTCCTTGTGCTAACTCTCTCGCCAGACCTTCTGGCACAAAGGCGATATACCCTGAGCGGTTCGGTAATGGACTCCACAAGCCACGAAACACTCCTCGGAGCAACCATCTACGAGAGCGGCTCCTTGCTCGGCACTGCCACCAACGAATACGGTTTCTTCTCGCTCACACTCCCCGAAGGCAGGGTGCGATTGGAGGTCACCTATGTGGGCTATGCACCGTTGGTCAAAGAGATTGACTTAAAGGAAGATACAATGCTCGACTTCTACCTCGATGCCGCAGTGGGCATAGAGCAGGTGGTGGTCTATGGCGATAGGCGTCACAGCGGAGCACTCAGTGCCCAAATGGGAGCCATAGAGGTCCCCATAGCGCAGATTAAGTCCGCACCGACAATCTTCGGCGAGCAGGATGTGCTCAAATCGCTCCAACTGCTGCCGGGTGTGCAGGCGGGCTCGGAGGGTACGGCAGGTGTCTACGTTAGGGGTGGCGGACAGGACGAAAACCTGATGCTGCTCGATGGTGTGCCCATCTACAACGTCAACCACCTTATGGGCTTCTTCTCGGCATTCAATCCCGATGCCATAAAGAGTGTGACGCTCTTCAAGGGCAACTTCCCCGCACGATTCAGCAGCCGCCTCTCGTCGGTCATTGATGTGCGCACCAAGGATGGCGATATGTATGCCTATCACGGCAATGTGAGTGTGGGGTTGATAAGTTCAAAAATCAATGTCGAAGGTCCCCTCTGGAAGGGCAAGACGGCCTTCAACATCTCGCTTCGCCGAACATATAGCGACCTGCTCACCGCGCCACTTATCTCGGGGCTGACATCTTCGGAGTTTGAGGACGGCAGGGCGTATGGCGGTTACTACTTCTACGACCTGAACGCCAAGATAACCCACAAATTCTCCGAGCGCGATAGGCTCTATCTGAGTTTCTACTCGGGCGACGATGCGGTCTATATCAACGTGCGCGAGAGTATGACCTCGGGTGCGGAATGGAGCGAGGAGGTGAGGATGAAGATGGATTGGAAGTGGGGCAATATGGTCACTTCTGCAAGGTGGAACCATATCCTCTCACCACGCCTCTTTATGGACGCATCGATGACCTACACACGCTATCGCAACAACCTCGGAGTGGGTGCCGAAACAAAATATTGGGATAATGATGGCGGCGACGAGCAGATGGATATGTATCTGGGTGCCAACTCGGGCATTGAGGATGTTACCGCCAAGGTGGATATGAGTTGGAGCCCCTCCACAGAGCACAGTGTGCGCTTCGGAGCCTCCTATGTCAACCACCGATTCAACCCCGATGTGACGGTTGTGCATACCTCAATGCGTGGAGAAATGGTCGATAACCCTACGGGCGAGGAGGTTGTCTTTGACGAGATGATTGGCGACAAGGAGATACTTGCCCACGAGGCGGTGCTCTATGTGGAGGACGAAATAGCGGTTGGCGAGAGTTTGCAGGCCAATGTGGGCTTGAACTACTCGGGCTTTGGTGTGGGAGGCGAGTTCTACCATTCGTTGCAACCCCGTGTGAGTGCCCGACTGCTCCTTGCCGACAACCTCTCCGTCAAGGCGGGCTATGCGCGTATGACACAATATGTGCACCTGCTATCCAACAACTCTATATCGCTCCCCTCAGACCTTTGGGTGCCCGTTACGGAGCGCATCAAACCTATGACCTCCTCGCAGGTGTCGGCAGGAGTGTTCTACGACATTGCAGGACTCTTCGACCTTTCGGTCGAGGGCTATTACAAGACTATGGACAACCTCTTGGAGTATAAAGACGGAGCCTCACTAATGGCTACCACTTCGGGTTGGGAGGACAAGGTGGCTATGGGCAAGGGGTGGTCCTATGGCGTGGAGTTCCTCTTGCAGCGCACCGTGGGACGCACTACGGGCTGGATAGGCTACACCTGGGCTAAGGCAACAAGGCTCTTCGACCGCCCGGGACAAGAGATAAATGGCGGCAAACCCTTCCCTGCCAAGTATGACCGCCGCCACGATGTGAGCCTCACGGTTTCGCACCGCCTGACCGACAACATAGACCTCTCGGCAACGTGGGTTTACAACTCGGGTAACTGCGCAACGCTCCCCTTGCAGACCTACGAGCCTCTGCCTAACGACTTCTATCCTTCGGGCTCGGGGTATGTTTCGAGCAGCGTGGACTACATCCCCTCGCGCAACAACTACCGCTACGATGCCTACCATCGCTTAGACCTGAGCGTCAGTTTCCACAAACAGAAAAAGTACGGCAGGCGCACTTGGAATTTGAGCGTCTACAACGCCTACAACAATATGAACCCATTCCTGATGTACCCCTCGACCGACTACGACTACAATAGCGACAGCATTGGCGGTGTGAGTGTTACGGCAGTCAAGAAGTTCAAGAAATTGACCATCTTCCCCATTCTTCCAAGCATTACTTACTCCTATAAATTCTAAGCGACTATGAGAACTTTTATGCGAAATATAACTCTCCCCCTTGTGATGCTGCTTACACTCTCGGCGTGCGAAACGGACGTGGAGTTCAGGGGTGAATATGTAGAGCCACAGATGGTTGTCTACTCGGTGGTTACGGCAGAAGAACCCATAAAGGTCTTTGTGAGCCGCAGCAGTTTTGTCCTCGATGACGAAATACACTCCGAAGTGCACGATGCCGAGGTTGAGGTGTGGGTGAATGGCACGCTTGCCGAGCGCCTCGTTGAGGTCGAGGAGGAGGACCCACAAGGTATGGGTATCCAGTACTACTATACGGGCGAAACCCTCTGCCACTCGGGCGACAGGGTGGAGATAAGGGTTACAAGCAGTGGCTTTGAGGGCACCGCAAGCGGCGAAACGACCATCCCTGCCGAGCCAATGCTGGGTGGGTTGCGAGCCGCCATAACAACCATCTCGGAGGACGGGATTATTGCCGAGGGTACGCTCTATTGCCCCCTCTCAGACCCTGCCGACCAAATGAACTACTATTGGCTCCGAGGTATGATTAGCGACATCGACCACCCCGCGATTAATTGGGTGAGATACACCGATATTGCCTTTGGTGGCGGTGCTCCCGAGGGTATTTTGGGCGAGATTATGGGCGAAGAGTACCGCGAATATGTCCTCTTTGACGATGCGCTGATAGGAGGCAAGACCGACTACCCGCTTGCTATGGAGTGGGACCACAACCTCTCCGACCTCGACCACTCGCTTTATAGGGTGGAGTGCTGGCAGGTGGACGAACACCTCTATAAGTACTTCCTCTCGCTCGAACTGTCGGCAGACGGGGCGATGTTTGCCGAACCTGTGCAGGTGCATAATAACATTTCGGGCGGCATAGGACTTGTGGCTTCTCGCTCTGCTACCGCCACCCGCGAACTGCTGTGCCACGAGACCGAAAAGTGATTTTTTGTACCACAAAAGGTTGTGTTTTGCAAAACGATTCCTAACTTTGTGGCAGCAAAGCAGTTGTACATACTATGAACCGAGGTTCAAAATAAGGGTATACGATACCCCTCCCAAATTTATTGGGGGGGGTATTTTGTTGATACTCAATTAGTTACAAAATTAACCCAAAATAATTATTACTAAAATGAAAAAACTTTTACTAATGCTGAGC
>CALDPX010000052.1 GCA_937911745.1 uncultured Alistipes sp.
GACTCCCTCCCCCTAATTCACGGGTATTAAAAAAGATACCCGTGAATTAGGGGGGTGTTTTACAGGGGTAACAGGGGTTGCAGGGGTAGCATACTAAGATTCCTTGTAACCCTTGTAACCCTCCCCTAAGTTAGGGGAGGGTGCTGCGAAACAGCGGGAGAGGTATGTATTGCTCCCCTAAGTTAACGTGAGTTTCGCGAATTTCAACAAGTTGAAATTCCGAGACATCCGCTTTTTCAAAGAGCCTTTTGAGGCTCTTTGACCAAGTCCCTCCTTTGACAAAGGAGGGATTTAGGGAGGAATGTAAATACTAAGCAGCCCACGCAGTGGGCTAAGGGGCTTGAGTAGCAAGCCCTAACGTGAGGTTTGCGGAAATGGCGCAATCGCAAGCCCATCATTAACAGATTGTTAGCAGTGCGCCATTTTCGCGAAACTCACGTTAAAAATGTATGGGTATGCGAAGCGGGGTTGATACGAGTCTACCCTTATAACTCCGTTGCTTATACTCTTTTTTGATATTTTTCGACTCTTAATTCCCGAATTTCGATTATAATTGGTATATTTGTCGGTTAATTTAGGCATAGACTATGCATTCGGTTATGACTATGAGACATAAATTGGTGTTTTTTGTTGCGGTGGTGGCAATGGTTACCTCCTGTATCGCTGTGGATGAATTCTCGCCTAAGCAGCGCATACAAATTGAAAACTATCTGAATAATAACCAATTGGAGTATTCAATTACTTCCGATAGTGCATATGTCCATTTGGCGGGCAACAAGTATCTTGCCGAAGGAGAGTTGAGAAGAGGAGGCGCAGAAGTAGGTAATAAGGTGACCTTCAACTTTGAGGCCTATACATTCTCGTCAGTTCCTGCAACGACGCCCTATTATACCAACAAGCGCTATCTTGCCGAGAGTTTAACCAACATTAACACCTCATATTGGAATTTTGAACCGAGAGAGGTTAGACTGGGTGATGGTGAGATACTAAACTCTCTCGAAGAGTCGTTAGAAGGTAGCATTGCTGGCGACTCATTGGTTGTCTTTCTGACCTCCTCGATAGCCTATGGCGAGGGTGGTATGGGCACTGTTCCTGCCAATACGGCTGTGATGTTTGTCCTTACGGTTGAGAAGATTGAGGAGTAGAAACAAAAGGAATTGTAGATAAGTAAACAATATAGACAAGATATGAATTTTCGCAAAATGATACGATTAGCCTCTGCAACACTGCTTGTGTTGGCGGCTATGATAACATCGTGTGCTACCCCAAGTTCAATCGACTTCGATACCTTGGAAGATGAGTCGCTCAGGGCGTGGATGGATAAGAACCATCCCAATTGGGAGAGTGATCCTAATTGGAAGCGTACCGAGAGTGGTGTCTATATTCAGTGGATGAAGCACGCAACGCCTGCTGACTCGCTCGCCGAAGATGGAGATTGGGTGAGGATTGACTATACGGGTAAGACGCTCGATGGCAACATCTTCTACACGCGTGATGCCGGAGTGGCGAAGATTCAGGGAACATATAGCCGTAGGGCACACTATGTCGACGACTTTGTCTATCTCTATTCCGAGAATTCCTCGCTGCCCAAAGGTATGTACGAGGCGTTAACGAATATGAAGGTGGGCGATATGACAAGAGTTATTATGCCCTCTGGAATGTATAAGGGTGCGGGCGGTTACAACTCCACCAACGTGGGTTATAATGGTCAGTGGGGGGCGGATGGTAACAAACCCGTCATAATCGACTCGCTGATAGTGCGCGAAGTATCCGAGGACCCCATTACGCTCGAAAACCGACAAGTAAATGCTTATGCAACAGAGCGTTGGGGACTTGTGGAAGCAGATACTTTGTCCAAGGGACTCTATGTGCAACTGATGACACCCTTCCCGCTCAAACGCGACTCGGTGGTTACTGCCGAAAAGACCGACTCTGTGCTTTCGTGCTACTACAAAGGGTATTTCCTTGATGGCTTTGTCTTTGACAGCAACATAGACTCGGTGCAGATGCGTGCATGGGGTGAGGTTGTGAATGAGGGCCCTATGGAGTGGGATATGAAGAAGACCTCAATGATTGCGGGCTTCAAGGAGGCGTGTGTTAATGCTTGTTATGGCGACCACCTGAGAGTTGTCTTTACCTCCGCCTATGGATATGGCATATCGGGTAGTGCTGCAAGGGCTGTGACCGAGTCAAGCGGCTCCTCCACATCCGACCTGATGGATTATTACAACTATTTGAACTATTACAGTTATATGAATAGTATGTATGGTGGCGGCTATGGTTATGGTGGCTATGGTGGTTATTATAACAACTACTACAACAACTATTACAATCCCTACGCTTACGACTATTACAACAGTAGCAGTTCTTCGTCATCCTCGTCTGTGGAGGATGAAGAAGAGGAGGTGAAAGTAACCATCTCAACCGAGATTTTGCCCTTTACACCCCTTGTTTTTGAGATTTGGGTGTGTGCCGATAATGGCACCGATGACGACTTGCCACACAACGACCTCTAAGCGGGTAGGTTTCGTGAACCTGAACTTGTCTGGATTCCGAAACACACGTTCACCTGATAACAACTTTGTGACCAATGATGCAACTGTAATCTGCACATTTTTGTGGGTTTACAGTTGCATTTATTTTGTGCAACTGTGTTAATGGGCAAAAGTGTGGGGCTTGTGAAAATGATATAATGTCTTATTGTGGTAAATGAATGTATCAGGACTCTGCAATTGCTCATACTTTATGTTCTTTTTGGTGGTGTGTCGTG
This sequence comes from uncultured Alistipes sp., assembly GCA_937911745.1. GTDB lineage: Bacteria > Bacteroidota > Bacteroidia > Bacteroidales > Rikenellaceae > Tidjanibacter. Next base: position 2,771 of record CALDPX010000052.1, read on the forward strand.
ATGGTCAAAAACAGACTTTTGAGCATGAGTGAATGTGTTGGTAATAAAGTGCGGTGGAGGATAATATGACGCTCTAATTATCGGACTATATAGCTGTTTCTTAGTCAATTATGCAATTAATCATCAATCCGTAAAACTCTAAATAAGTCCGCAAAATTAACCCCCCGAAAATTTGTTTAATCAATATAAAAACCTACCTTTGTAATCGCTAAGTTACTCATATTGTGTACATGAAAGACTTAGTGAAGTGTAAAAGAGCCCCGTGGAGTGGGTTAAATAATTGGTAATCACCATATTATGTGGCTACCAATGTCCCCAAATTGTGCCCATTTGGTACACAAACACTACCGCTTTATTGGTTTTGTGCCGATTATAAACAAATGCAATGTACGAAGTAATGGCAGAAAATAGCAATTCCAACCTCAATGTGGAGTGGTATGTGATGAGGGTTACTTATCAGAGGGAACTTGTGGCTCGCAGACTGTTGGAGGAGATGGGTATTGTTTGTTTTGTGCCAACCGAGAAAGTCAAAAAGCGCAAAACTGGTGGAGGATACAAGTATCAAGAGGTTGCAAGACTCCACAATTACATCTTTGTTCACACCTCACAGGCAGTTTTGCAAGAGATCAAAAACACAAAAATCCCATATTTACGCTATATTATGGCGAAGGACGAGAGTGGCAGGAGTGTGCCTCAGTTTGTACCCGTCGACCAAATGGAGAGTTTTATGGATATCTGTCGCAGCAGTGGCGCAAAGGTGCTAGCTTGTGATGTAAAATTTAGGGCGGGCGACAAGGTGAGAATTCTTGTCGGACCACTCAAAGGAGTAGAGGGTGTTTATGTTCGCACTGCGTCACGCCACGAGAAGAGGGTGGTGGTGCAAATTGAGGGCGTGGCTGCCGTGGCTACCGCCGCCATCCCCGCCTCGGAGGTGGAAAAAGTGTGATGATCAATCGCTATCCCTTTTAACAGAATCACAAACTTCTAACAAACCACACTATTTGTATGAATTCGGAGTTAATCACATTCAACGAAACGCAAAACGATTATTCTACTATCCACTTGTATTTTAACGAAGAGATGCATTCGTGGATCGCCTACGGATATTCGGCATATTCTCTACGATTAATAATTAAACGCAAATTTATTGATAGTATCCGAGGTTTCTCGACCACGATGCAGATGCCATACACTGTTGTAAACAAGGATGTCCTCAAAAGATTATGTACAGACATTCCAGTCAAAAAGATTGAAAATGAATACTATGTCGTAACCGCTCCCGAGGAGTTTGATCCCAACGACTACAAACGCTGGGTTAACAAGCTCCGTGAGGAACTTGCTGCCAACGGTGGTTTTAATACCCAGACACACATTAGCCACCTTGTTCCCAAAGACAAGTTTATCAAGGATGGTATGAGTGATTTTTCTCGCAACTCAAAGAGATTGTTCGACTTGTTTGCATCTTTTGTTTTGTTGGTGATTTTCTCTCCAGTATTCCTGATTTGCGCGATATTGGTTCGCAAGGAAGATGGCGGACCTGCAATTTTCAAGCAAGAGCGCATAGGTCGCTTTGGGCGTCCTTTCTATATTTATAAGTTTCGTACTATGAGATTGGATGCAGAAGCGATGGGACCACAATTGAGTCACGGTGGTGGAGAGGGTGACCCCCGTCTTACAAAAATTGGTAAATTTTTGAGAGCACATCACCTTGATGAGTTGCCACAGTTGTGGAATGTTTTCTGTGGCGATATGGCATTTGTCGGTCCTCGTCCAGAGCGCAAGTTCTATATTGATCAGATCTTGGAGCACGACAAACGCTATGAATACCTCTACCAGATTCGTCCTGGTGTAACCTCGTATGCCACTTTTTACAACGGCTACACAGATACGATGGAGAAGATGCTCCGCCGTCTCGAATATGACCTTTACTATCTCGGTCACAGGTCGTGGTGGTTCGATATTAAGATTCTATTGAAAACATTCTTTGGTATCGTAGGAGGTAAGAATTTCTAAATAAAGGGGTAAATGAAAATTGCAGTTGCGGGAACAGGGTATGTGGGCTTGTCGATAGCCACGCTGCTGGCGCAGCACAACGAAGTTGTGGCGGTGGATGTGGTGCCCGAGAAGGTAGAACTTATCAATGATAGAAAATCGCCTATCCAGGACGAGTACATCGAAAAGTTTCTTGCCGGAAAGGCACTCAATCTTAGGGCAACGCTCAATGGTAGGGAGGCTTATGGTCAAGCCGAAATGGTGGTTATTGCCGCACCTACCAACTACGACCCTCAGCTCAACTTTTTCGATACCCACCATATAGAGGATGTTATCGACCTTGTTTTGGAGGTTAATCCTGATGCTATAATGATTATTAAATCGACAATCCCTGTGGGGTATTGTCGCTCGCTATATGTGAAATATGCCTTCCGTTTCCTCACCGAAGAGAGACTCAGAGGCAAAAAGTTCAACCTGCTCTTCTCTCCCGAGTTCCTGAGGGAGAGCAAGGCACTATACGATAACCTCTACCCCTCGCGCATTATCGTTGGTATTCCCAAAGTAATTGATCGCGAACAGTTTGCGGGCGAGAATAAGGCTATCGAGATGATTGCCGATATTCCCGCACTCGAAAGGGCTGCAAACACGTTTGCCGAGTTGTTGCAGCAGGGCGCAATAAAGGAGAATATACCCACTCTCTTTATGGGTATGAAGGAGGCTGAGGCGGTGAAACTCTTTGCAAATACCTACCTCGCCCTGAGGGTTAGTTTCTTCAACGAACTTGATACATATGCTGAGATGAAAGGTCTTGATACGCAGGAGATTATCGGTGGTGTTTGCCTCGACCCGCGTATCGGCAGCCACTACAACAACCCCTCCTTTGGCTACGGCGGCTACTGTCTGCCCAAGGATACCAAGCAACTTTTGGCAAACTACGATGCTGTGCCGCAGAATATGATGTCGGCCATTGTGGAGAGCAACCGTACGCGCAAGGATTTCATCGCCGACCAAGTTTTGGCCAAAGCGGGATATTACACCGCATCGAGCCAATGGAATGCCGAGAGAGAGCGGGAGTTGGTGGTGGGTGTCTATAGGCTCACGATGAAAGCGGGCTCGGACAACTTCCGCCAAAGTGCCATTCAGGGCGTTATGAAACGCATCAAGGCAAAGGGCGCAAAGGTAATCATCTATGAGCCTACGCTGCCCAATGGTTCCACATTCTTCGGCTCGGAGGTGGTGGGCGATTTGGTAGAGTTCAAGGCTCGCTCACAAGCCATCATCGCCAATCGCTACGATAGCGAACTCGACGATGTGATAGAGAAGGTCTATACACGAGATGTTTTCAAGAGAGATTAAAACACACACAGTATAGTATGAAAGTACTTGTTACGGGAGCCGCAGGTTTTATTGGTTCCAACTTGGTCGAAAGACTGCTTACAACCGAAAGCCCCATTGAGATTGTGGGCTTGGATAGTGTGAATGACTACTACGATGTTAGCATTAAGGAGTATAGGCTCCGCAAACTTACCGCACTTGCCGAGCAATATCCCGAGAGTAAATGGGAGTTTGTGAAGGGTAACTTGGCAGATAAGGCTCTAATTGATAGGCTTTTTGCCGAGAATGACTTTGAGGTAGTGGTTAACCTCGCCGCACAAGCAGGTGTGCGCTACTCCATCACTAACCCCGATGCCTACATCGAGAGTAACCTGATTGGTTTCTACAACATCTTGGAGGCTTGCAGACATAGTTACGATGGTGGTAAGAGGGGAGTGCAGCACCTCGTTTATGCTTCGAGTAGCTCGGTCTATGGTAGCAACAAGAAGGTGCCCTATTCGATAGACGACAAGGTGGATAACCCTGTGTCGCTCTATGCCGCTACCAAGAAGAGCAACGAGCTGTTGGCTCACTCTTACAGCAAACTCTACAACATTCCCTCGACAGGACTCAGGTTCTTTACGGTCTATGGTCCTGCTGGACGCCCCGATATGGCATACTTCGGCTTTACGAATATGTTGCGCAAGGGCGAAATAATCAAGATTTTCAACTACGGCAACTGCAAACGCGATTTCACCTATGTGGACGATATCGTGGAGGGTGTACAGCGTGTGATGCACAAGGCACCCGAGCGTAGGGTGGGCGAGGACGGGCTGCCCGAGCCTCCTTATGCCGTATATAACATAGGCAACTCCAACCCCGAGAACCTCTTAGACTTTGTGGACATTCTGCAACAAGAGTTGGTGAGGGCTGGTGTGCTGCCCGAGGACTACGACTTTGAGTCGCACAAGGAACTCGTGGCAATGCAGCCCGGCGATGTACCCGTGACCTTTGCCGACACCTCGGCTTTGGAGCGTGACTTCGGCTTCAAACCCCACACCCCTCTGCGCGAGGGTTTGCGTAGGTTTGCAGAGTGGTATAAAGAGTTTTACGGATAAAAGTACAATTCTATGGAGTATAAATATCACCTCTATTCCCCCTACCGAGTGTGCCCTTTGGGTGCGCATGTGGACCACCAGCACGGACTGGTAAGTGGTTTTGCCTTCGATAAAGGCGTGGATTTCTGGTTCAACCCCACCGACGACGGCATGGTGAGACTCAAAAGCCTTACCTTCCCCGGCGAGGCAGAATTCCCCATAGACGACCTTGTTAGGGTAAAACAGGGGCATTGGAGTGACTATGCAAGAGGTGCAAAATATGCACTCTCGAAGAGATTTAGATTGCGTCGTGGTGTGGAGGGAGTAATCAAAGGTTCGCTTCCCATTGGCGGTCTGTCGTCGAGTGCTGCGGTGCTTATCGCCTATGTTATGGCTTTCGCCAAAGCAAACGATATAGAACTCACCAAAATGGAGGTTATACGCATCGCCTCCGAAGCAGAGAGGGAGTATATCGGACTCAATAATGGTATCTTGGACCAATCGTGTATTGCACTTAGCGAGAAAGATTCGCTCCTCTTCCTTGATACCGCTACGGAGGAGTATAGGGTAATCCCTAAAAATCCCAAAATGCCCGAATTCCACCTCGGAATTTTCTTCTCGGGACTCACCCGTTCGCTGGTGTCGAGTGACTACAACCTGCGCGTAAGCGAGTGTAAGGCTGCGGCTTGGAATATGCTCGCCTATACCGACCAGCCCCTCAAAACCCTCGACAAGACCTTCTTGCGCGATGTGCCCCGCGAGGTGTTTGAGCAAACCAAGGAGCGTATGCCCGCGAGATTTGCACGCCGTGCAGAGCATTTCTACTCGGAGTATAAGCGTGTGCGTAAGGGTGTTACGGCTTGGGAGTCGGGCAATCTGGAACTCTTCGGTAAGTTGAGTTTTGAGTCGTGCGAGAGCTCGATTCACAACTACGAATGTGGTTCTCCCGAATTGATTGCCATATATGAGATTATGCGCGATTTGGATGGCGTCTATGGCGGTCGCTTCTCGGGTGCAGGCTTCAAGGGTGCTTGCATCGCCCTCGTGGACCCCGCCAAGGAGGACTCCATACGCGAAAAACTGACAGCCGAGTACCTCCGCCGCTTCCCTGAGTATGAGGGTACCTTTGAGGTACACTTCTGCAAGACCGACGACGGAGCGAGATTCGTGTAATTCAAAATTCAGAATTCAAAATTCAAAATTGTTTTGAAAAACATTGTTATAGCTGCGGGGTACGCCACTCGTTTAGGCGAATTGACCAAGAACTTCCCCAAGCCACTCTTGAAGATAGGTGAGAGCACGATTTTGGGTCGTATGCTCGATGACATCGACACCATTCCCGAAATTGACGAGCATATAATCATCACCAACCACAAGTTCGCACCCATTTTTGAGGAGTGGGCGGTAGGGCTCAACTACACCAAGCCTGTGACCATCGTGGATGACGGCACCGAGACCAACGACACCCGTCTGGGTGCGGTTTGCGACCTGCTGTTTGCGATGGAGAAACTTGCGATTGATGACGATATGTTGGTGGTTGCAGCTGATAACCTGCTGTTTTTCAGCTTTCAGGAGTTTGTGGACTTTGCCAAGGCAAAGGGCACGAGCTGCATTATGTGTCACCACCAACCCTCGGTTGAGAAACTGCAACGCACGGGCGTGATTGAGGTGGACAGCGAGTGGCGAGTGCTGGGTATGGAGGAGAAACCTGCGGTACCAAAGAGCGAGTGGGCGGTGCCTCCATTCTATATTTATTTGAAGAAAGACCTTGACTTGGTGCGCGGCTCGGTAGAGAACGGATGCGGTAAGGACGCCCCTGGTAACTTGGCGCACTATATGGTCGAGCAGACCACAATGCACGCTTGGCAGATGACCGCCGGTCGCTTCGACATCGGCTCCTTGGACACCTACCACGAGGCGTGTGAAAAGTTCGGGAAGTAAGGTCATAACATAACTTAGCTCGATTTATTATGTCAAGTACAATAGATAAAAACAATACTAGAATAGCAAGAAATACAGTTTTTTTGTATTTAAGACTTGCTATAGTTATGATTGTAAATTTATATACAACTCGTATCGTTCTAGAAGTTTTAGGGGTGTCAGATTATGGCATTTATAACGTTGTATGTGGATTTGTATCAATGTTTGGAGTTTTAAATACATCTATGTCTAATGGCGTTCAACGCTTTTATAATTACGAATTAGGGAGAAATGGGGAGGGCGCGTTAATAAATGTGTTTAATACATCCGTATTAATACAGATGACCCTTACTATTTTACTTGTGGTATTATTGGAATCTTTCGGCCTATGGTATCTAAATTCACAAATGGAAATACCTTCCGATAGAATAATTGCAGCAAATTACATTTTTCAATTTTCAATTATTTCTTTAATATTTATTGTTCTGCAGGTTCCATATAGTGCAGCTATTATTGCCTATGAAAAAATGGACTTTTACGCAATAGTGAGTGTTTTAGATGTGATTATTAAATTATTAGCAGCATTTATAATTCCTCATTTACATGGTGATAGACTAATTACTTATGGGCTATTATTATCTTCCGTTGGATTTCTAAATTTCATCCTATATTACTGGTATTGTAAACGCAAATTTTCCCACTTAAAGTTTAAATGGAAGTTTGATAGACAACTATTCAAAACTATGTTTTCTTTTTCAGGATGGAATTTGTTTGGAACCTTCGCATACATGACCAAAGGACAAGGTGTGAATGTCCTTCTAAATAGTTTTTTCGGCACCGTAGTGAATGCAGCAAACGGTATTGCCACACAGGTTTCATCCGCAATCCAAACATTCGCATCAAATTTAGTGTTAGCGTTCAAACCTCAACTCACACAATCATATGCTGCAGGAGAGTATAAAAGAGTAGTTTCGTTGATGTTTAGCATGTCAAAGATATCATTTATGTTAGTATGCATCATAGCAATCCCCGTAATGGTTGATTTGGATTATGTATTAAAATTATGGTTAGGCAACAATGTTCCAGACTATACTATATCGTTTACTCGTTTAGTAATCATTACAATGATGATAAGTGTGTTAAATACACCTCTCACACAAGTAGTACATGCTACTGGAAAAATGAGAAAATATCAACTCACAACAAGCATCATTATTTGTAGCATTTTGCCGATTTCGTGGTTGTTTCTAAAAATGGGATTTGGAGCACAATCTGTTTTTTACGTTGGAATTGTCATTACAATAATTAATCAAATTGCTTGTTTATTAGTAGTAAAAAAAGTATTTGATTTTAGCCTCATAGGATACATACGGGAAGTGGTACTTTTTTGTTGCTCGCTATGCATTTTGCCTCTTATGATTTCGCTATTTATATCTGACCATATATCAGATAGTTTAGGCGGTTTTATTATTCTATTTATAGTATGCCTAGTTGTACTATGCATAAGTGCACTCTTGCTGTTGAATAAAAAAGAAAAAGAAATGATATCATCAATATTTATAAAAATCATAAACAAATGTAAAAATGTTAATTAAAAAAATTATTAGTTATCTTCTTTACTTGAGAGCAAGGAGAATCGTTAGTAACAATGCTACTTTAATTGGAACTAATCATCATTATAGTCCAAATTCACGTGTTGAACTGAGGGATGGTGCAAAGAAAGAAAATGTGATATTAAAAGATAATTGTTGGCCAGAAGGACAAATTACTGTTCAACATTCTGGAGTGGTCATAATGCATGAACATTCAAAAATTGGCCATACAACTCAAATATCTTGTGTTAATAGAATAGAAATTGGCGCTTATACTGCCATTGCTGATAATACAACCATTTGTGATAATAACAACCACCCAATCAGCCCATCTTTCAGAAAAAAAATGAGATTAACCCCCGTAGGAGATGACATGAGAATGTGGAAACATTCTGCGAATGCCCCAATAATTATTGGAGAAAATTGTTGGATAGGCACAAATGTGCGCATCTGTAAGGGGGTAACAATTGGAGACAACTCAGTGGTTGCTGCATGTTCTGTTGTCACAAAAGATGTTCCTGCTAATTGTATAGTAGCTGGTAATCCAGCAAGAATTGTAAGGACTGGAATCGACCAAGACTAAGAATGCCTAACAGTATAGATTATAGACACAACACAGATGATAGAAATCTATTAATTTCCATCATTTTATTTCTTGGGATACTATTGGCTCGCGAGTTTGTGGTGTCATTTATTAGTGGCCCACTTGTGGTTGGCTTTATGGCTGTATTAATGCTCATATTGCCATACAAACAGTGTATATCCTTTGTATTCTTTATATTACCATTAACATGCGGAATCCCTGGATACTCAATGTTAGCCACATATATCATCCTTATACTTAAGTCTAAAATAATTAATGGTTGGCAATTAATACCACCGCTATGCATTGTACTACTAGAATTTTGGCATTTGAGTGGGTATGAATTTGAAAGTTCATTGGTAGCAGTTTTATCATTTTCCTCATTCATTTTAGTTTTTTACTTTCTTGTTTTTAACAAAGACAATCGAGTCTCAAGACTTGATTGTATTAAACTATATACTATTGGTGCTATACTGGCGAGTGTAATAGTAATATTAAAAATGGGAACATTATATGGCTTTGAAGATCTTTTTTTAGGTACTTTAAGAAGTGGTGTTCGTTCAAATGCCGAACAACAATTAGTGGGCCAATTTGACTTAAATGCTAACTCTATGGCATTCTATTCCATAACTGCACTCTCTTGCCTGATGGTTGGTCGAAGAACTTACTCAATGAATAGAGCAGTGTATTTGCTCTCTATGGTATTGTCTATTGTAGTTGGCATTATCAGTTTCTCAAGAACTTGGATTTTGGTGTCTGTATTAGCCTTTATTCTATACATAATAAGCAAACGCAATAATATTAAAACAATTATTTTGACCATTTTAATATTGGGTAGTTTGGTTTATGCGATTCTAATTTATTTCAATGATCTTGCAGAAGTTTTTATAGGACGTTTTACGTTAGACAATATGGATACTGGTGGTGGTAGAACTGATATATTCAGAGTATATCATAATATTTTTATCAATAATCCAAAATTTTATATTGGCGGAACGGGTGTTGTACATTATACGGAAGTTGTGGGATATCCACTAGCTATGCATAGCGGGTTTCAGCAACTTTATGTTTGCTGCGGAATGATAGGTATATTTATTTTTCTAATATCTGCATTATATTATAAGATACGATTCGTAACAAAAAAATTGCCGTTACTATTTTATATACCACTCATCACCTGCTTGATTTTTGATCAATCCATACAATTCCTGAATCCCTATTATTTAATGTTTCCTTTTATTCCTATTGCATACATTCTACAATTAAAGCCTTCCGACAATGAACATAATAGAAATAATACCTAACCTAGCGACCGGAGGCGGTGAAAAGTTTGTTATCGACTTGTCTAATGCTTTTGTCGATGCTGGGCACGATTGTACTATTGTGACAATGTACGATCGTTCCGATGAGGATGTTTTGACTTGTTATATCAAAGAAGGTGTCAAAACATTTTCATTGGGCAAACGTCCTGGTGCGGATTTTAGATGCATGTTTCGCATATTGCGACATATTCGCAATCATAAACCAGGTGTGGTCCACGCTCATTTGGCTGCCATAATGTATATTCTCCCTGCTGCCATCTTATGCCGTAAAGTAAAGTTTTTTGCAACAATTCATAGCGATGCAAGTGGAGAAGCAGGAGCTGGCTTATCAAAATGGATAAGAAAATTTCTGTTTAAAACCAAGCTAGTGACTCCTATAACCATCTCTGAAGAATCCGAAAAGTCATTTGAAAGATTCTATGGTTTTCACACGCATATGATTCCCAATGGTTGCAGCAACTATATTCCTTGTATAGAGATATCAAATCTTTTTAAGACGTACCGAGAGAATGTTGATTATTTATTTATTCATGCCGGCCGTATTCAAAGGGTAAAAAACCAGTTAATGCTTGTGGAGGCTTTTGAGAAAATGATACAACAAGGAGTAAATGGCAGACTATTAATAGCTGGTAGAATAGAAGATAAGGCCTTATTTGAGCAAATGAAGCCATATTTATCGGATAGAATAGTTTACATAGGAGAACAGCCAAATATTAGGGCGATAATGTCAGTTGCCGACGCTTTTTGTTTATCATCAGTAATGGAAGGTATGCCGATAACCATAATCGAGGCTTTTTCAGTCGGATGCATACCAATCGTAACACCGGTAGGTGGATGTATCAATATGCTTGAAAATGGAGTCAATGGTTATATTTCTTCTAGCTCAAATTTAAACGACTACACAAAGTCGCTTATGACCTTTGCAACTACTTCCATCAATGATTTACAAAAAATCAGCAATAACGGCATTGAAACATTCAAGAATAACTACTCTATTTCTCAAACTGCAAAAAGATATTTAGAATTGTTTTGTAATTTGTAAACTCTACACATTGATATCGACCTCAAACAAGTATCATCTTTAGATGATACTCTTGTGCAACTTATTTTAATAATGTGACACATATGACACGTATTAAGAAGGCCTTTTACTATTTATTTCATGAACCATCAGTTATTTTTGCTCACTGCTTTGAAAAATTGTTTGGTTTTCTCAATGACGAAAGCTATCTAAAATGTTTATATTGGATTAAATTTAAGAGAAAACTAAACTTGGAGTCTCCCTCAACATTTAATGAAAAATTACAATGGTTGAAATTATATGACAGAAAACCGATATATAAGACAATGGTTGATAAATATCAGGTCAAACAACATGTATCTAACCTCATTGGCAACGAGTACATCATTCCTACGCTTGGCGTGTGGGAACGCTTTGAAGACATAGATTTTGATGTACTACCAAAACAATTTGTTCTCAAAACCACTCATGGAGGAGGTGGCTATGGAGTATATATCTGTAAAGACAAAACGACATTTAACAGAAACGAATGCCGTCGCCGTTTAAATAAATCTATGAAACAAAACATATATAAACAATTGCGCGAGTGGCCATATAAAGATATTAAACCGCGAATTATTGCAGAAGAATATATTACAAATGGAGAATCTTTTATCAATGATTATAAATTCTTTTGTTTTGACGGAGAACCTAAAATAATGTTAATAGCTAGCGGACGATATATAGAACCTGAAACTTGTTTTGACTATTTTGATATGGACTTCAACCATCTACCATTTGAACAAGGTGGTCCGAACTATAATAAGCCTATTGCAAAACCACAGTTATTTGAGGAAATGAAGGCTATTGCTGCGAAATTGTCTGCTGGTATACCACACGCCAGAATTGATTTATATGAGGTTGATGGGCGAGTGATGTTTGGGGAAATCACATTCTTCGATTCAAGTGGTTTTGCAAAATTCAAACCTGATACATGGGCTTATAAAATGGGTGATATGATTACCCTGCCAAACAAATAAGAATACAATGATTAAATTATTTATTTCGGGCGATTTTTGTCCGCAGGATCGCATATCTCAAAATATTGAAAATAACAATACTAAGGAGATTTTGAAGGACTTCTATGACATTATTAGTCATTCCGATTATTCGATTACAAATTTTGAATATGCGATTGGAAAACAAGACTGGGGAATAACCAAAGTTGGTCCAGTTTTATACGCAAACGAATCTTCAATTCATTTTTTAAAAGATGTGGGGTTCCAATGTGTCACATTGGCCAACAATCATTTTTTTGATTGTGGACAAAAAGGGGTAACAAACAGTATCGATATTCTCAAGAGGTATGGTATAGACTATGTGGGAGGTGGTAAGATTCAGAAAGAAGCATCGGACATCTTATATAAGACTATTAAAGGAGTAAAAATTGCCTTTATCAATGCATGCGAACACGAGTTCTCAATTGCGAACTCCCAACACGGCGGATCCAACCCAATTGATATTATAGATATAAGTCATGCTATAAAGACTGCGAAAGCTGAGGCAGAATATGTAATACTGATAACACATAGTGGAATAGAGGGTTATCAACTACCAACGCCCAATATGCAGCGCAAATATCGTTATTTCATCGAAGAAGGTGCTGACATAGTGATCAACCATCATCAGCATTGCTACTCTGGATATGAGATATACAATGGGAAATATATCTTTTATGGACTTGGAAACTTTTGTTTTGATGAGCAGACACCAAGACAGTCACAATCTTGGTATGAAGGTTTTGCTCTCCAAATAGAGGTTGGCAATGGAAACATACATCCAACTTTGATTCCATATATTCAATGCAAGGAACATCCTACGGTAAATATATTGAAGGATGATGAATCGTTCAGAAATAACATTGAGAAACTAAACGACATTATTGCCAGTCCAAAGCAGATAGAGGACGAGTTTGATAAATATGTAAAATCAATTCATCCATTAGTCACTTTCACTCCTTATAAATGGCGCATTTTAAAATCCTTATACATCAGGAATTTATTCCCCTCTTTTTTGTCTAAAATACAGAAATTGAAGATTCTCAACTTTACACGATGCGAATCACACCATGAAGTGCTACAACGATATCTCACACTATACTATAACGAAAAATTTTTAAATGAAAAATAAAGTAATACTTATTGGCGCCATTAATCTTGGGAATACTCCATCTTGTGGCGAGACAATGAAGAACCAACTCTTTGTCAGGCGATTTAATGAATTGTTTGACAAGGTCATAACCGTTGACACATTGGATTGGAAGAAGAGGCCTTGGGTGCTAATTCGATTATTATTTACTCTACTCTTTAATAGAGGTGCTAAAGTCGTTATATCTGCAAGTCCAATCAGTGCAGATATTGTAATAAAGTTCTTGTATTACATAAGATTAAAGAAAAATGTCTTTTATTGGGTAGTTGGAGGATCACTACATAATATGGTTAAAGAGGGCAAAATTAAGACTAACCATATGAAATACCTAAAAGCTATTTTAGTGCAAGGTACAATAATGTGTAAAGAATTACAGAACGCTGGATTGAATAATGTAGTATATGTACCAAATTCTAAATACATAGACTACATTCCCACTAAATCACAAAAAATACAACAAGACAAAATTCATTTCGTATTTCTATCTCGAATAGCTCCATATAAGGGTTGTGACTATATCTTTGCAAGTGTAAAAGAATTAAACAAACTTTATGCAGAAAAATTTGATGTTACTTTTTTTGGGCGTATCGACAATGACTACACATCATTCCTTAACTCTGTCGATTCACTTGAAAATGTCAGGTATAAAGGTGTATTAAATCTTCTTTCTGGACGCCTTGGATACGAAGAATTGGCGAAGTATGATGCGATGTTATTCCCAACATACTGGGATGGAGAGGGGTTCCCCGGAGTGGTAATAGATGCATACATCTCATCACTTCCCATAATTGCAACTGATTGGAATCTCAATACAGATGTTATCGAAGATGGTAAAGATGGATGGATTATTCCCGTACACAATGTGGATGCACTGACTACAGCAATGAAAAGTATTATTGAACACCCCGAAACATTAATAAATAAAGTTAACCATATTCGTAAAAAGGCTCTACAATACGATTGTAGAAGCATTCTAACACAAGAATTATTTAATCAACTTGGATTATTATAATAACTTATGCTTAGATTTGTAGGAGATATTTGTTTTGCTGATAATCATTTTGATGTAGGATTTGGCGTTGGATCGACCATCAAAAAAGGGTCGAATCCATTCCAAAATATAACCAAAGATCCCGACGATTGTTGGATTGGTAATTTCGAGTGTGTCACCTCAAACAAAACTGTGCACTCCAATTATCGCAGGAATTGTTTTAGGATTGAGCCATCACTCCTCAAACAATGTCAACTTTTTGACTATTTTGGCATTGCTAACAACCACGTTATGGAGCATGGTAGCGAGGCGTATCTTGATATGGAGTGCCAGCTTAAAGCCATTTGCAAAGGGACTTTTGGATCCGAACATAATAAAAGCATCACATTCAGTCATCAAGGGAAGAGCATTTCAGTAACTGGTTTCTCTCTGCGCCGAGAAGAGAGTAAAGATAAGCCCCTATACTGGTCTATGCCAGACGCATCAGAGATCGTAGCTGAATACGCCACTTTAACATCAGATTTCAAAATCGCATACATACACTGGGGTGTTGAGTTTATTAATTTTCCTAGCATTGATCAGATTCGCTTTGCCCATTGGCTGATAGACTTAGGGTATGATCTAATCATAGGTATGCACCCGCACATCCTACAAGGATATGAGGTATACAAAGGCAAACACATATTCTACTCCTTGGGTAATTTCGTATTTAATATGGCGTATTGCCCCACCAAGTACTCAATTGTTGTAAATGTGGACGCAGAAGGCTGGAATGTAACACACCAATATGTACACATCGGAAACGACTACAAACCCGTACTTATTGACAAGCAAAAGGTCCCTAAGACCTTTCGCATGAACCACCTCAATAAATTAGTCGGGCAGGAACGTAACCCAGAAGAGTATATCCATATTGCAGACAAAGACTTGAAACGCTACCGCAAAGCACATCATTGGGCCTTTATCAAAAACTTATACCGATACGATTTTCGTGTTCTGTTTTCAATTCTATTTGATTTTATCAAACGAAAAATAAAGTAACTATGGGAATTAGAACAAATCCTATTCTAAACGTCATTTGCCGCCCCATCATATGGGCTACGCAATTTATTGGACGTAATTTTCCCGAGACGTTAGTAAAGATGCGTTATTGGGCAAGATTCAAAAAGAGACTTAATCTTAACAATCCACAGACTCTGAACGAAAAGATACTCCATATGTCGTTGCGAACTGATACAACATTATGGACTCGTTTGGCAGACAAATATGCCGTTAGAGGCTATGTGGAGGAGTGTGGTTTTACTGATATTCTGGTCCCTCTTTATGGTCATTGGGAAAGCGCAGATGATATAAATTTCGAGCATCTCCCCAATAGTTTTGTATTAAAAACTGTTCAAGGTTCGGGTGATATCATTTTAGTTAAAGATAAAAATGTAGTAGATATCGAGCAAATTCGTCAACAGATAGATAAGTCATCCAAAACTAAATACGGAGAATTGGAAGGTGGAAAGCATTATATGCGAATTAAACCAGCTATCATAGCCGAAGGGCTTATGGCTAATGATGAAATATCTTCCAAATACTCAACATCAATAATTGACTATAAGATATGGTGTTTCAATGGTAAACCATATTATATTTGGGCATGTTGTAATCGTGATAAACATGGAACGGATGTTATGACATACGACCTTGAATGGCAAGCACATCCAGAGTATTCTATTTTCTATGACCAATATAGAAGGGGGCAGATTATACCAAAGCCAGATAATTTCGATCAGATGATGCTGATTGCAGAGAAGTTGGCGAAACCCTTCCCTGTTGTTCGAGTTGATTTATACAATATTGGAGGTAAAATATACTTTGGTGAGATGACATTTACATCACTTGGTGGTCTTATGGACTTCTACACCGAAGAATTCCAAGAAATGTGTGGCAATCTAATAGACATCAACTACAAAGGATAATATACCTATGCACAATAACGACCTTGTATCCATCATAACCCCATGCTACAATTCTGCTGATTTTATAGCAGAAACCATTGAAGCCATTTTGGCTCAAACTTATACCAATTGGGAACTTTTAATTACTGATGACTGTTCAAAGGACAACACACTTGAGATAGCAAAGTCTTATGCAGACAAAGATACCCGTATAAAGATTTTTAAGTTGGAAAAAAACTCTGGCGGAGGTGTTGCCAGAAATAACTCTATTGAACATGCCCAAGGTAGATATATTGCGTTCTGCGATAGTGATGATCGTTGGTATCCTAATAAGCTTGAAAAGCAGATAGCATTTATGAAGCAAAATGATTGCGCTCTATCTTGCACAAGCTATATGACTTGTGATGATGTAGGTAATATAAAAGGTATTCTAATTGCACCAAATAATATCACATTTAAATCCAATCTAAGAGATTGTAAAATTGGATGCCTTAGCGCAATTTATGATACAAATAAAGTGGGCAAAGTATATCTGCCATTAATTCGTAAACGACAAGATTGGGGGCTTTGGATAAAGGTGTTAAAGATATGCAAAGAGGCAAAAGGCTACAAAGAACCCTTGGCAATATACCGTTTAAGGGAAGGATCCATTTCGAACAAAAAAATGGACTTAATAAAATATAACATCGGTGTTTATCAGGAGGTTTTGGGTTGGTCTAAATTGCGTGCTACACTCTACTTCTTCTTCGCATTTATGCCTGCCTACGTCAAAAAGAAATTTATAGTTAGACTTTACAATAAATAATGAGGCATCCGATAGAGATACTCTTCTCCGCTTTGCGGAGTGAATTGTTTTGGGGTGAGGTTGATGCTGAGGTATATCAGAATCTCACGGCCGAGGAGTGGCAGCAGATCTTTCGTATCGCAGCGCAACAGGGCGTTGTGGCAATTGTATATGATGTAGTATCTCAACTACCCATAGAGTGTCAGCCTCCTCGCAATATCCGCTTGCAGTGGGCACTTAGTGTGGAGGCGATTGTAAACCGCCACGAGATGCAGCGCAAAAACTCGACTTTGTTGGCAGAACTGTTTGCAGAGGATGGTTTGAAAACTGTTGTAATGAAAGGGTTGGCAGTGGGTACCTATTATCCCAAGCCACAACATCGCGAGTGCGGTGACTTGGATTGCATCCTTACAACGGGTATTGCACCAATTTCTAGCGATGGTTACGAGCGTGGTAATATACTTTGCGAGCAAATAGGTGCAAAAGTTAAACGTGATTACTATAAGAATTCCCACATCAAGTATCGAGGTCTTTTGATGGAGAATCATCGTTTCTTTCTGCCCGTTAGAGGCAGCCGACGTATGAAAGCCTTCGAACGCCACTTGTGGAGTGTAGCTCTTAGATGTAAGACGGGGTTTGTTTCTGGAACCAAATTGATTGTTCCTTCTCCCGACTTCAACGCACTGTTCCTTACTATGCACGGTCTGAATCACTTTCTTTCGGAGGGCATCAAACTACGCCATATTTTGGATTGGGCATTGTTGCTCAAATCTGAGCAGGATAATATCAACTGGACAGAGTTTTATGAGTGGACTGATAGGATGCATATGACAAGATTTGCCGATGCGCTTACGACTATATCGGTGAAATACTTTGGATTAGAGATTGTCAATCCAGCAATTCACACAACCTCGCCCTACGCTGACTGCATCTTGGAGGACACGCTCTTCAAGAGCGAGGGGCTCTTTAACAAGGGCTATTCGGCGTGGAAATCGCGTATAATGCAGGTGCGCAACAAGTTCTCCTACACTTGGAAATACCACAAAATTTACCAAAAAAGCGTTATCATTGAACTAATGAAGAGTGCTTTTGCGTTCATATTTGAGAAAAATCCTAAACTATAACAAGTTATGAAAGGCATTGTATTGGCAGGTGGTAGTGGCACCAGGTTGTATCCTATCACAAAGGGCATTAGCAAGCAGTTGATGCCTATATATGACAAACCAATGGTTTATTATCCCATATCGGTATTGATGTTGGCCGGTATTAGGAATATTTTGATTATCTCTACACCACATGATTTGCCAGGATTTAAGCGTCTGCTTGGCGACGGTAGCGACTATGGCGTTCACTTTGAGTATGCCGAGCAGCCCTCGCCCGATGGTTTGGCTCAGGCGTTTACCATAGGAAAAGATTTCATCGGCGACGATTGCGCCTGCCTTGTGTTGGGAGATAATATCTTCTATGGTCAGGGTTTTACAGGTATGTTGGAGGCAGCCGTAAGGCGTGCTGAGCAGCAGCATCTGGCGACCGTTTTTGGCTACTCGGTGCCCAATCCCGAGAGGTTTGGTGTTGCGGAGGTCGGTACCGATGGAAGAGTGATATCAATAGAGGAAAAACCCGCCGAGCCAAAGAGTAATGTGGCAATTACGGGGCTCTATTTCTATACAAATGAGGTGGTTGCAATTGCCGAGAGCCTGCAACCTTCGGCTCGTGGCGAGTTGGAGATTACTGATATAAATAAGGCTTTCTTGGCACAAAATAGACTCTTTATGCAACCTCTGGGTAGGGGCTTTGCTTGGCTCGATACGGGCACCCACGAGAGCCTTTTTGACGCTGCAAGGTTTGTGGAGGTTGTGGAGAGCCGCCAGGGCGTGCAGATTGCCTGCTTGGAGGAGATTGCTTGGCGCAAGGGATGGATAAGTAGTGAGCGACTAAAAGAACTTGCTGAGCCTATGCTTTCGAGTGAATATGGGAGGTATATGCTCAAATTATCGAATCAGAGATGAATGTTATAAAGACCGAGATAGAAGGTGTGCTGATTATTGAGCCACAGGTGTTTGGTGATGAGAGGGGATATTTTTTTGAGTCGTTCAATGCCGAGCGGTTCCTTGCCCAAACGGGCATTGAGGTGACCTTTGTGCAGGATAACGAAAGCCACTCCAAGAGGGGTGTATTGCGTGGTCTACACTTCCAGAGGGTGCCCTATGAGCAGGCGAAATTGGTGCGTGTGGTGCAGGGTAGGGTGCTGGATGTGGCGGTCGACATTCGCCCCGAGAGCCCCACTTTCGGCAAGTATATAATGACCGAGCTGAGTGGCGACAACCACCGCCAAATGTTTATTCCCAAGGGCTTTGCACACGGCTATGTGGTGTTGGAGGACGACACAGTGTTCCAATATAAGTGCGATGAGTACTACCACCCCGAAGCGGAGGACGGCATCGCTTGGAACGACCCCCAGATTGGCATCGAATGGGGCATTCCCGAGAGCGAGATTATCCTCTCCGACAAAGACAGCAACCGTAAATCACTTAGACAGTTATGCGAGTATTAGTCATAGGTGCGGGAGGACAGTTGGCGCGAAGCATTGCTTGTTGCGTACCGTCGGTAGGGGCGGATGATTACCTCTTTGCCGACAAGCAGGAGTTGGATATCACCGACCGCGAGAAGGTAATTAGTTATATTGCAGAGCAAGAGGTGGATGTGATTGTGAATTGTGCTGCCTACACCGATGTGGAGCGTGCCGAGAGCGAGGAGTCGGTGGCGTATCTACTTAATGCCACTGCCGTTGGTTTCTTGGCTGAGGCAGCGAAAAGTTGTGATGCTTTACTCATCCATATTTCTACCGACTACGTCTTTATGGGCGGATGTTGTACAATGCTCACAGAGGAGAGTCATCCGCAGCCCATTAATGCTTACGGTCGCACAAAACTTGCTGGTGAAGAGATGGTTAGGGCAAGTGGTTGTCACCATATAATTTTGCGTACAGCTTGGCTCTATTCGGAGTATGGAAATAATTTTGTCAAGACAATACTACGCTTGACATCCGAGAGAGATGCTATTAGTGTAGTTGACGACCAACTCGGAACGCCTACTTATGCTGGCGATTTGGCAGAGGCGATAGTGAAGATAATTTCTGAGCGTAACTTTCGAGAGGGGACGTACCACTATACCAATATCGGCGAGTGTAGTTGGTGGCAGTTTGCGTGCGAGATTGCTCGCTTGGCTGGGCACGATAAATGTAGGATTGCGCCTTGCACTACGGCCGACTACCCAACAAAGGCACGCCGTCCGCTCAATACGGTGTTGGATAAGAGCAAGTTTATTCGCACCTTTAATATGGAAATTCCTATGTGGCGAGAGTCACTTAAAAAATATATTGATGGACTTCAAACATAATATCGTAATCACTGGTGGTGCGGGGTTTATTGGCTCGCACGTTGTGAGGTTGTTTGTGAAGAAGTACCCCGAGTACCGCATCATAAACCTCGACCTGCTGACCTATGCAGGTAATTTGGCAAACCTCAAAGATGTTGAGAATGAGCCTAATTACAAGTTCGTGAGGATGGACATCTGCGACTTTGAGGCGCTCTACCAGCTGATGCAGAAAGAGAAGATTGACGGCATCATCCATCTCGCTGCCGAGAGCCACGTAGACCGCTCCATCAAGGACCCCTTCACCTTCGCCCGCACCAATGTTATGGGCACACTCACGCTGCTGCAAGCCGCAAAACTCTATTGGGAGTCACTGCCCGAAAAGTACGAGGGCAAGCGATTCTACCATATCTCGACCGATGAGGTATATGGTGCTCTTACAATGAATCACCCCGAGGGTATTGAGCCTCCATTTAAGACCGTAGCATCGTCGGAGGGTTACAAGGCTTACGGTGACGACTTCTTCTACGAAACAACTAAATATAACCCTCATTCGCCCTATTCGGCATCGAAGGCCTCGTCAGACCACTTTGTGCGTGCCTACCACGACACCTACGGTATGCCTACAATTGTTACGAACTGCTCGAATAACTATGGTCCCTACCAATTCCCCGAGAAACTTATTCCGCTGTTTATCAACAATATCCGCAATGGGAAGCCGCTGCCTGTCTATGGCAAGGGCGAGAATGTTAGGGATTGGCTCTATGTTGAGGACCACGCAAGGGCTATTGACCTCATTTTCCACAAGGGCAAGGTGGCTGAGACCTACAACATTGGCGGCTTCAACGAGTGGAAAAACATCGACCTCATTAAGGTTGTGATAAAGACTGTGGATAGACTCCTCGGCAACCCCGAAGGACACTCCTTGGGATTGATTACATACGTTACCGACCGACTCGGTCACGATGCGAGGTATGCTATCGACTCCACGAAGTTGCAGAGGGAACTCGGTTGGGAGCCCTCGCTGCAATTCGAGGAGGGCATAGAGAAGACCGTTCGCTGGTACCTCGACAATCAGGAGTGGATGGATAATGTGACCTCGGGCGACTACCAAAAGTACTACGAGGAGATGTATAGAGGACGATAGGCTGGCGGCTTATTGGATGTGAGCACGCTGACTCTCTTGTAACTCCGTCAGTTGTGGACAATTTTATAAGGGCGACTTAGGTCGCCCTTTTTCTTTGCTCCCACCGACCACTGCGCATTTCTATTCCCCTCTAACCCAAAGGGAGATTTCCTTGTTCCTCTCTTTTCGCCCACAAAAAAAGTCGCGGGTATCTTTTTTAATACCCGCGACCAAGATGGAAGGCGACCGCTGACCACTAAGAGATTACTTCTCCTTTTTTGGGAACCACCCTTTGCGGACTCTTTCTCGCTGCTCGAAGAGTTCCTTGATAGACCAGAAGGACGAGAAGGCAAAGACGCCCAAGAGGGTTGAAAGTATTGTGTTCTCCACAATGAGCGAGGCGATAACACCCGCCAAGCCCAAGACCAGAAATACCCACCACACCCTAACACCAAAGTGGTACTCGGTTTTGATGACTATCGGATGAAAGAGCCCAATGGTCAGGAACGTACACACGCCTATTATCAGTCCTTCGAAGTTCATACTTTTCTCTCTCGTTTTTGTCGAAAGCGCAAAGGTAGTCAAAAAAATTATTTATTCAACAGCCAAATGGTGTAGACCACATAGATAGCGAAGAACACAAAGCCCTCTGTGCGGTCTATCTTCTTGCGCCTCAGAGTGAAAGCAGCCACCATAACAGCCACCACAGCCGAGAGCATTACCGCCATATCGATAGAGGTAATACCTCCCAACCTAAGGGGTGTAATGGTTGCGCTCGTGCCCAAGATGAGTAGTATGTTTGCAATGTTCGAGCCAAGTATGTTACCCAGCGCAATTTCGGTCTTGCCTTTAAGCGCCGACACAAACGATGCGAAGAACTCGGGCAGCGAAGTGCCTGCTGCAACAAGCACAATACCTATTACCGCCTCACTGAGTCCCACTCGGCGTGCAAGGTCTATGGAGCCGTCAAGGAAGAGGTCAGAACCCCAAACCAAACCGCCCAAACCTACCGCAACTTTCACTACCGCAAGAGGAAGTTTCTCCTCTTTTGTGGTTGTGGTAGTGTCGGTTGCGGTAGCAGATGGGGCGGATGTGTTACGTCCCGAACGTATCATATACCACAAGAATACTCCGTAGCCCACGAGCAGCACTATGCCGTCCGGGCGTGAGAGGGTGTTAGCCCCTCTGCCCCAGAGCGAACCATCGAGTGCGAGGGCAATCAGCAGGAGTGTTGTGGCAAGACAGATGGGAATGTCGCGCCTTACGTTGTCGCGTGTTAGCGCAAGGGGTGCAACCATTGCCGTAACGCCCAAAATTGCATAAATATTGAAGATGTTGGAGCCAACGACATTACCTATCGACACATCGCTCTGACCATTTATTGCGCTCATAACGCTCACAACCAACTCGGGCATCGAGGTGCCCACCGCAACGATTGTGGCACCAATCAGATACTCCGATACTTTGAGTCTTTTGGCTATTGCCGATGCTCCGTCCGTCAGGAAGTTGGCACCGATGCTCAGGAGCAGTGCTCCAACAATAATTTCTACTATAAACATCCTTTCGCTTCTTACTTTTGTGACTTGTGGATTACGGGTTCCAAGAGTGGCTGGTACTCATAGGGCACATAGTGCAACAACTGCCCGATGCGTAGACTGCCCGAAGCGGTAGAGTAGGTGACGCTAACGAGCGGTGCGCTACTATTGGATGCTTTGAGCGAGGCGAGTTGCTCGAAATTGCCCTCTTGCAAGCACTTTTCGACTTGTGTCCTTGCCTCTTGTTCGTATCCCTCGAAGTGGCGTACCACCTTTTCGCCCGTTGCGACATAGAAGAGAGTACGCGAGGGGCGTATGAGTTTTATGATGCCGATTGCGAACACTATGATGCCGATTGTGAACATTGCCACGCTCCAATTTTCGGCATCGCCGAGCGAGGATGCCCATATGAGCAATACAATGCCAACGAGTGTAATAATGGCGGGGACTACGCGACCTACCGAGCGTTCTTCAACCTCGGAGTAGTGGCGGCACAAATCCCCCCTATTCATTATGTTGTTCATTTTTGAATTGTTTTTTTACAGATAATGATGACGAGCAAGATGTAGTTTTCCTCCTCGTCACGATGTATTTTTAAGAAAATTTAATAATGGAAAATAAAAGTGTGAATTTAGGGGCAAATCACACTGTTAAATTATTATGTGGCGTAGCGCAAAAATGTAGTAATCCACAGCGCGAGAGGCAAAGCAAGTATGATGTCTTGTGCCTGTCGTTTGTACCCCCAGACCATTGTGTTTGTCTGGCGTGAGCAGATTGCTGACAAGGGTGGCACAACTCGCGTGGGTGCGACTACGCCAAGCGTGTGTGCGAGCCGTTGGTGGTATAATGCGCGAGGAGATTTCGGAGGGTAGGGCAGTGCGCGTGGTGCGCTCCGAGAGCCAATCGCGCTCGTAGTCTGCATCCCTCAGCAGCGACTCGGCTGTCTGCTTTGGGGTACTATGCTCGGTGCGGGGTATAAACCCTGCTGCCGAGACCATCAGCACCGCCAATAATAGCATCCATCGTGTTCTGCTTTGTTTCATTCGCCTCTCTTTCCTACGGCTTGCAACCCTCTGTTTCGTGAGGGTCCTCACGTTTTGCAGAACAAAGATAGCCCTTTTTACCAATATAACCATACTTCGACATAAATTCTTTTTGGGGTAGGCTCTCCAATTTCTCGCCAAAAGTGACGCTTTGGCACGAAATGTTGAGGTTTAACAAAAAAATAGTATCTTTGAGTGGTAAATGAGAAAAAAACAACAAAAAAGAGATAGTATTATGGTAGAAAAATTCAGCGCAGACTACCTTGTGGCCTGCTACGATACGGATCTTCGCAAGAGGCTCAAACCCTCGGCATTCCTCAATATGGCTCAGGAAGCCGCCAATCACCACGCCGAATATCTCGGTGTGGGTTATGATACCCTTATGGCTGCCCAGCAGGCGTGGATTATGTCGCGTATGAAGGTGGAGTTTCTGAGGATGCCCCAGTGGCGCGATGTGGTAAATCTCAAATCGTGGCACAAAGGTGCTGCTGGCTTTATGTTCCTGCGTGACTTTGTATTGAGCGATAGCCAAGGAGAGCCACTTGTTAAGGCTACCTCTTCGTGGTTGGTTGTGGATATGACCACCCGTAGACTTGCCCGCCGAGGCTCCTTTGCGGAGTTTGCAGGCGACGAGTCGAAGTGTATCAGGGAGAATGCCATTGAGGAACCAGCCCAGAAGGTAATACTCCCCGAGGGTGCCGAACTTGTCAGCACCACCTCTCACACCGCCTCCTACTCCGATTTGGATATGAATGGTCACGTCAATAATGTGATGTACACCGTGTGGGCTATGGATGCAGTGGCTTTGGAGGTTACCGACGAGAAACCCCTCCGTGCTATGGAGATTAACTTCAATCAGGAGGTTCGCCCCAAAGATGTTGTGGAACTTTCGGTCTATCGCACCGAGGGCGACACCTACTTCGTAGAGGGTAAGGTGGAGGGCAAAAACTCCTTCATCATAAGGTTGTGTTTTTAATCAAATAAGACGGATTAAACTATTTTTGCACTCCATAAATGCCATACACAACCCATAACTATAGTAACTTGTTTTGTTGTGGAGTAAAACGCGAGTTCCCAATTTGACTATGCAAATTGGGAACTCGCGTTTATTAGTTGGTTGTATAGATTCTCTGTTTGTTTATTCGTTCTGTAACTTGTTGAAGCAGTGGCGACAGATGGGCTCATAAGTATCTTTTTCGCCCAACACCACAAGTTTGTCATTTTTGGTAAGGCGGTGTGAGTGGTGGGCGATGTTGCCACAGCGAACGCAGATGGCGTGCACTTTGTCTACCAACTCAGCCTTTGCCATAAGCGTAGGCATAGGACCAAAGGGCTTGCCGAGGTAGTCCATATCCAAACCTGCAACAATAACCCTCACGCCTCTGTTGGCGAGTTGCATACACACATCCACAATGCCCTCGTCGAAAAATTGTGCCTCGTCAATGCCCACAACATCCACATCGGTAGCCATTAGCAATATCTGCGAAGAGGATTCTACGGGTGTGGACTGTATGGCGTTGGAGTTGTGAGATACGACCTCGTCTACCGAGTAGCGTACGTCTATTTGAGGCTTGAAAATCTCTACTCGTTGGTTGGCAAATACTGCACGGCGCATACGCCTGATGAGTTCTTCGGTCTTGCCCGAGAACATCGAGCCACATATTACCTCTATCCAACCGGGTCTGCTTGCTTCTAAGAACATTGTGGGTGTAGTGTTATGTTATAGTTGTTGTTTTTAGTTTCCGCCGACAAAAGTAGCGAATAAATTGAAAATTGAAAAATATAAATTGAGAATTATAGTCTGATGTCAAACGTCTAATCGACCCATAAAACCCTAAAAATCAAAAAATTTTGCATTTCAAATTTTGCATTCTGAAATTATTTCGTATATTTGCGCGCTTCTTTCCCGCGTATGTGTGCGAGGGAAAGTCTATAAATAAAGTCTAACTTTTTAATTATTAAAAACTTAACACAATGGAAAACAACAAACAAGTAGCCAACGAGAACTTCGATTGGACCGCTTATGAGACCGACGCCGAACTCTATGGTAATCTTACCAAAGAGCAAGTTGCTGCTCAGTACGACGAGACTGTACAGAAAGTACAGGTAGGCGAGGTAGTAGAGGGTGTAGTTACCTCTATCAACAAACGCGAGGTGGTAGTTAACATTGGCTACAAATCGGACGCTATCATTCCCGTAACCGAGTTTCGTTACAACCCCGAACTCGCTATCGGTGAGAAAGTAGAGGTTTATGTAGATAGCACCGAGGACAAAAAAGGACAACTCGTTCTTTCGCACAAGAAGGCTCGTCAGCTCAAAAGCTGGGACCGCGTTAATCAGGCTTTGGAGAACGACGAGATCATTAAGGGCTTCATCAAATGCCGTACTAAGGGCGGTATGATCGTAGACGTATTTGGTATTGAGGCATTCTTGCCCGGTAGCCAGATTGACGTTAAGCCCATCCGCGATTACGATATTTACGTTGAGAAAACTATGGAGTTCAAGGTTGTTAAGATCAACCAGGAGTTCCGCAATGTTGTTGTTTCGCACAAGGCTCTCATCGAGGCTGAGCTCGAACAGCAGAAACAGGAGATTATGTCGCGCTTGGAGAAAGGCCAGATTCTCGAAGGCACCGTTAAGAACATCACTTCCTACGGTGTATTCGTTGACCTTGGTGGCGTAGACGGTCTCATCCACATCACCGACCTTTCGTGGGGTCGCGTAAGTCGTCCCGAGGAGATTGTTGCTCTCGACCAGAAGATCAACGTTGTTATTCTCGACTTCGACGACCAGAAGAAGCGCATCGCTCTTGGTTTGAAACAGCTCACCGCTCACCCCTGGGAGGCTCTCGATGCAGACCTCAAAGTTGGTGACAAGATTGGCGGTAAGGTAGTTATGATGTACGACTACGGTGCATTCGTAGAGGTTGCACCCGGTGTTGAGGGTCTTATCCACGTTTCGGAGATGTCGTGGAACCAGCACCTCCGCTCGGCTCAGGAGTTCATGAAAGTGGGCGACGAGATTGAGGCAGTTATCCTCACCCTCGACCGCGAGGAGCGCAAGATGTCGCTTGGTATCAAACAGCTCACCGCTGATCCTTGGGAGGCTATCGAGGAGCGTTACCCCATCGGTTCGCGCCACACTGCAAAAGTTCGCAACTTCACCAACTTCGGTATCTTCGTAGAGATTGCGGAGGGTATTGATGGTCTTGTTCACATCAGCGACCTCAGCTGGACCAAGAAGATTAAACACCCCGCAGAGCTCACTCAGATTGGTGCCGATATGGAGGTTATCGTTCTTGGTATCGACAAGGAGAACCGCCGTTTGAGCCTTGGTCACAAACAGTTGGAGGAGAACCCCTGGAACGAGTTCGAGGCTCAGTTTGCTGTTGACTCCGTACACGAGGGTAAGGTAACCGAGGTTAACGACAAGGGTGCTGTTGTTGCTCTTGGCGAGAACGTAGAGGGCTTTGCTCCTGCAAAACAGATTGTTAAAGAGGATGGTACCACTGCTAAGGTAGGCGATGTTCTTCCCTTCAAGGTTACCGAGTTCTCGAAAGTGACCAAACACATCAGCTTGTCGCACACCCGCGTATTCGAGGAGGCAAAACGTGCCGAGGAGAATGCTGCAAAGGCTGAGCGCCGCGCTGCTGCTGAGGCTACCAAGTCGACCGTTAAGAAGATCAACGCTCAGGTTGAGAAGACCACTCTTGGTGATTTGACTGACCTGGCTGAGTTGAAGGCTAAACTCGAAGCCGAGCAAAAATAGTGCATCTTGCAGGTGCTTTTAGCACCAAAATTCAGAGAGCGGACTCCTCATTTACGCTTAGTAAACTGCGGAGTCCGCTCCTTCTTTTGGCACAAAAATCCCTCCGTTCTATGCGTTTTTTACATTGCTAAGTAATCCCCGCACAAAAGCATCACTCTGATGCCTCATTTGCGCTAAGCAAACTGCGGAGCCGCTTTCTTGTATGCCTTGCATCTGTGGCATACTGTGCACTTGTCAGAAATTCTATGAAGTAGGGATATAAAAAAGCTTCCCCACGAAAGAGGGGGCTTTCAAAGCGGTAAAACTGCAAATAACAAGAAGTATACAAAGCGTACAAAAAAGCGGGGTTCCTCGTTTGGAGGAACTCCGCTTTTTGATGTATAACGTAGCAATGGCTCGTTATTTGCAGTTTTTGATGTAGGTGTAGTGTGCGCCATAACGCTCATACGCTGCACGCTCCAACTCCTCGCGGTGGTCGGGGTGAGCGATGTTGATGATGGCTTTTGCACGCTCCTGCAACGACTTGCCATAGAGGTCGGCAGCACCAAACTCGGTAACAAGCCAGTGGATGTGGTTACGGGTGGTAACAACACCTGCACCGGGGGTGAGGATGTTGGAGATTTTGCTCACACCCTTGTTGGTAACCGAAGGCATAGCGATGATGGCCTTACCGCCCTCGGAGAGCGATGCACCATAGATGAAGTCGATTTGACCACCTACTCCCGAGTAGAATTTGGTACCCAGCGAGTCGGCACAAACCTGACCGGTGAGGTCTACCTGCAATGCGGAGTTGATAGCGCAGAATTTGGGGTTCTTAGCAATCACGAAGGGATCGTTAGTGTAAGCCACGTCTTTCATCAGGACGCCAGGGTTGTTGTCAATGAAATCGTAAACCTCTTTCGAACCCATCAGGAAGGTCGAAACTATTTTGCCCTTGTCTGTAACCTTGTTGCGACCGTTCACAACGCCCTTCTCTACGAGGGGAAGTACGCCGTCTGCGAACATCTCGGTGTGGATACCAAGGTCTTTGTGACCACCGAGTTGCGAGAGTACAGCGTTAGGAATAGCGCCAATACCCATCTGCAAGCAAGCACCATCCTCGATGAGGGCTGCACAGTGGCGACCAATGGCAGCGTCGGTCTCGGTAATCTCGGCGATGTGACCCTCCATAAGAGGCTGGTCGTCCTGCACGAAATAGTCGATTTGCGAAATGTGGATGAAAGCGTCACCAAATGCGCGGGGAACATATTTGTTCACCACTGCAATAACATAGTCTGCGCACTCGATAGCAGCCAGGGTGGCGTCTACCGAAGTACCGAGCGAAACGTAGCCGTGAGCATCTACGGGCGATACCTGAATCATTGCCACATTACAGGGCAGAACGCCTGCGCGGTAGAGTTTCTGAGTCTCCGAGAGGAAGATTGGAATATAGTCTGCATAGCCACTCTGAGTCACTTTGCGTACGTTGCCACCAACAAAGAATGAGTCGAGTTGGAAAATGCCTTCGAATTTGGGGTCGGCATAAGGTGCGGGACCCTCAGTGTGGAGGTGGTGGATACGAACATCTTTGAGTTCGCCAGCCTCACCGCGGCGACACATAGCCTGAATAAGACATTGGGGAGCACTTGCCACCGAAGAGAGGTGAACGTGGTCGCCCGATTTGATAACCTTTACCGCCTCGTCGGGAGTAGTAAATTTGATGGTATTGTTCATAAAAGTATTGAGTTAAATAAAATGATATTCCAAAAATCTTGTCGCAAAGGTAACTATTTTTCTTTATAAAAGGTTGTCATCCCATTATAAATTATTACCTTTGTGGGTGCATTGTGCCTACCCCGAGGGTTTGGTGGGTACTTTGAGAGTTAAAAAAAAGTGAAATCATTAACCTAAACAATAACCAAATTCACAAAATTATTATGAATGTGAAAGAGTTGAAAGATGTTGTAATTCGTTTCTCGGGCGACTCGGGCGACGGTATGCAACTTACCGGAACACTGTTTTCGGATACTGCCGCTCTTTTCGGTAACGGTATCTCCACCTTCCCCGACTATCCTGCCGAGATTCGTGCTCCGCAGGGTACGGTAGCCGGTGTGTCGGGTTTCCAAGTACACTTTGGCAGCAGCCGTATGCTCACCCCTGGTGACTACTGCGACGTGCTGATTGCTATGAACCCCGCTGCACTCAAAGCCAATGTGGTATGGCTCAAAAAGGACGCTACTATCATCCTCGATGGCGACACTCTCGACGATAAGAGTATCGCTCGTGCGGGTTTCAAAACCTCCGACCCTCTGGAAGAGTTGGGCATTAAGGATTATAATATCCTCACTCCCGATATCACCTCAATGACTAAGGAGGCTCTTAAAGACTCGGGTTTGGATAATAAAGCTATTGTGAAGTGCAAAAATATGTTTGCGCTGGGTATTTGCCTCTACCTCTACGATAAACCCCTCGACCACGCCATTGAGTATATTCGTGGCAAGTTCGGCAAGAAGAACCCTGCCGTTGCCGAGGCTAACGTGACGGTGCTCAATGCGGGCTACAACTACGGTGCAAATACTCACTCGTTTGCCAACACCTACTCGGTGCAACCTGCTAAATTGGAGAAGGGTAAGTATCGTAGTATCAATGGTAATGTGGCAACGGCTTGGGGCTTTATGGCTGCCAGCGAGAAGAGTGGTCGCCCCTTGTTCTGCGGCTCCTATCCCATCACTCCTGCAACGGTCATTCTCGAAGAACTCGCCAAGCACAAGGAGTTGGGCGTTAAGACCGTTCAGGCAGAGGACGAGATTGCAGGTATCTGCACCTCTATCGGTGCCGCTTTCGGTGGTGCGTTTGCCGTAACCACCACTTCGGGTCCCGGTCTGTCGCTCAAAAGCGAGGCTATGGGCTTGGCAGTTATTGCCGAGTTGCCCTTGGTTGTTGTGGACGTTCAGAGGGGTGGTCCTTCGACAGGTCTTCCTACCAAGACCGAGCAGAGTGACCTTTTGCAGGCACTTTGGGGACGTAATGGCGAGTGCCCTATGGTAGTTATTGCCGCTTCGTCACCCAGCGACTGCTTCCACTATGCATTCCAAGCAGGTAAGATTGCAATGGAACATATGACTCCCGTAATTCTCCTTTCGGACGGTTTCATCGCCAACGGTTCGCAGCCTTGGAAGATTCCATCTATGAAGGACTATCCGGAGATTCATCCTCCTATCATCACAGAACTCCCCGAGGGCGAGGAGGTATTCCTTCCCTACAAACGTGACGAAAAACTCGCACGCCGTTGGGCAATTCCCGGTACGGTAGGTTTGGAGCACCGCATCGGTGGCTTGGAGAAAGACTCATTGAAGGGTAGCGTATCGCACGATCCCACGAACCACCAGAAGATGGTCGAGACTCGCGCTGCTAAGGTTGCAAAGGTTGCCGACTACATTCCCGCACAGGAGGTGTTCGGTCCCAAGAAGGGCGATTTGCTCGTTGTGGGCTGGGGTGGTACCCGTGGTCACTTGCAGGCTACCGTTGAGAAGATGCAGGAGGAGGGTAAGAGCGTTTCGCTGTGCCACTTCAACTACATCAACCCCCTTCCCAAAGGTGTGGCAGAGATCTTTGCTAAGTTCAAAAAAATTGTTGTATGCGAGCTCAACGAGGGACAGTTTGCTAACTACCTTCGTATGAACTTCCAGCAGTTTACCTATGAGCAGTACAACAAATGTCAGGGTCTGCCTTTCACAACCGTAGAGTTGGAGGCTAAGTTTAACGAATTATTGGAAAAATAGGAGCTATGAAATACACACAGGCAGATTTTAAGAGTGACCAGGAAGTGAAATGGTGCCCCGGTTGTGGTGACCACTTCATCCTCAATGCCGTACAGAAAGCAATGCCCGATGTGGCAGAAATTGCAGGTCGCAACCGCTCGGAGTTTGTGGTAGTGTCGGGTATCGGTTGCTCGTCACGTTTCCCCTACTATATGAAAACCTATGGTTTCCACTCCATCCACGGCAGGGCTAACGCTATTGCTACGGGTTTGAAGGTGGCAAATCCTAAGGTGAGTGTCTTTGTAGCTACGGGTGATGGCGACTCGCTCGCCATTGGTGGCAACCACTTCATCCACGCTATTCGCCGCAATATAGACCTCAATGTGGTACTCTTCAATAACGAGATTTATGGTCTTACCAAGGGTCAGTACTCGCCAACCTCGAAGTTGGGTAAAATCACCAAGACTTCGCCCTATGGAACCATAGAAAAACCCTTCAACCCCGGCGAACTCATCATCGGTGCCAAAGGTACTTTCTTTGCTCGTTCGATAGATGTGGAGGTTGACCTCACTCGTCAGTGCCTCGTGAGGGCTGCTCAGCACGATGGCTTCTCCATCACAGAGGTGTTGCAGAACTGCGTTATCTTCAATGACGGCGCACACGCAGCCTTCGCAAAAGACAGAGCAACCCGTGCCGAGAACACTATCATCCTGCGCGATGGCGAGAAGATGCTCTTCGGTGCCAACAAAGAGAAAGGTATTGTTCTCGATGGTTTCAAGTTGAAAGTCGTTACCTTAGGCGAAGATGGCTACACCATTGACGATGTGCTCACTCACGACTCCAAGGAGCCCACAACCTACATCCACAACGCTTTGGCTGCAATGAAGTATCCCGACTTCCCCGTCGCCCTCGGTGTTATCCGCGATGTTGATGAGCCTACCTATAATAGAGAGGTGGCACGTCAGGTCAAGGAGGTGCAGGAGAAGAGCAAAATTAAGTGTGTGGATGATTTGCTTAATTCGGGCGAAACCTGGACCATATAAAAACTCATATAACGGGTGCTTTTTGCACCAAAATTCAGAGAGCGGACTCCTCATTTACGTCAAGTAAACTGCGGAGTCCGCTCCTTCTTTTGGCACAAAAATCCCTCCGTTCTCTGCGTTTTCCGTTTCTGCGGAGCCGCCTTCTTATTGAGCAAATAATTCCCGCCGCGATATTCTCAACCGCTGGGGAGCCCGCTCTTTCTTTTGGCACAAAAATCCCTCCGCGATATGCAATCGCGGCAGTTTGCAATTGCGGACTCTGCTTTCTCGTGTGACATTTATCAATCTTGTTATATGAGGTTTTTATTTTTGGGGAGTCCTCAGAACCATTGTGATGTTTGATTTTGTAACATTCGTTTACAAGAGATATTTCTCTACCCGTTATAATAGATAGATGTGGTGATGCCTTTTCAATTCGAACCGTGATATACAACCATTGGCTCGCCATTCTTGACACCGCCCACCAATTTCGCGGTATAATCTCCACCACGCATATTAATGCCTACCACATAATTGTAGTTGTAAACTACGCCATTTTCTATTTGTTAAAAGAAAAAATAAAAAAATAGGGCAAGTTTCTTGCAGAATTGAAAATTATCGTTACCTTTGCACTCGCTTTGAGATTCAAAGCAAAGTAGAGGCTGGTGCCATAGCTCAGTTGGTAGAGCAAAGGACTGAAAATCCTTGTGTCCCTGGT
>CALDPX010000053.1 GCA_937911745.1 uncultured Alistipes sp.
TACAAGGCGGAGAAGATTTTAACGGTAATAAGCACCGCCGCAATAAGTTTTATACCGGTGCCACAAAGAAATGCCGCAAAGGAGCCAAACGCCACCTTAAAGGCGCGGGCGCTATCGGAACCATTGTGGGTGAGTTCGCCCACAAGAGCGCCGAAGAAAGGTCCCAAAATAAGTCCCAGAGGACCCATAAAGAAGCCGACAACTATGCCAATAAGAGAGCCGTTGGTCGCCGCCTTGGAACCTCCGAAACGTTTGGTCATAACAGCGGGAAGGAAGTTATCCAAGAGCGTGACACCTCCTGCCACGACAGCCCACACAACAAGGTCGCTTGTTGTGAATGCTCCCGAGGAGAGGTGGCACAGCAACATACCCACCCAGCAGATGGGCACGCCGGGCAGGATGGGCACAACGCAGCCCACTACGCCCACAATGGTCAGAACAACGGCAACAATTTCGAGAATTTCCATAGCAATAAACATTTTGTTGGGGTTAATATACTTCTACAAAGTTAGCAAATTGTGGCGACTTTGCAATCTCTTTGTGATAGCGGGGGCAAAAAATAGGGGTTTATTATGTACAACTTACGGCTTTTTTTATACCTTTGTAGGGTTGTTCGGCGGAGTTGGACATCGGAGCAAAATGGTTGTTATTTATCTCTTTAACTCTGATTGTGTGCTGGTTGTGGGGCACAACATAGTCGGTCGGACAGCGTAGCGTTTTGCTCCAAAAATCATTTTACAAATGGAAAAAGCAACAAACTACAAGAAAAACGAAAAGCGAGAGGGTGTTTTCGAGCTTGTGAAACTGATGAGCAAGTCGGAAAAGCGCAACTTCAAGCTCTACTCCACACGACTTGGCAGCAACGAGGGTGCGAAATTCCTGCTCCTCTTTGATTGCTTCGACTCCATGGAGCAGTACGACGAGGCGAAGGTCTTGGCGCAGTGTCCTACCATCAGCAAGCAACAACTTCCCAATCTAAAAGCACATCTCTACAAACAGATACTCACCTCACTCCGTATGTTGGGCGTACAACACTCGATGGCTTTGGAGGTGCGCGAACAGATAGACTTTGTGAAAATCCTCTTCGACAAGGGACTCTATGGCGAGGCGCAAAAGTTGCTCGACAAGGTCGAAAAAAAGGTTAGGGAGTGTGAAATGATGGCAGACTACTTGGATGTTGTGGAGTTGCAGCGACAACTCAAAGTGCTCAGCTATTCGAGCGAGATGACCAAGGCTGCCGACCAGACGGCTAAGGCTGCTGTTGTCATTGCCGACCACCTCAACAATGTAGCAACGCTGTCTCGATTGGCAGTACAGTGCTATGCCCTCCATCAGAGTATCGGTTTTGCCCGCTCACAAAAGGACCTCGACAGGCTCGACGGATATTTCAAACCACGTATAGAGGTTTTCGACGGCAAGGAGATGGGCTTCACGGAGCGTTTCTACTTCTATCAAGCGAAGGCTTGGTATTACTACATATGCCACAAAACCGCCTTGTCGTATCGCTACGCCCTCAAATGGGTTGCACACTTTACGGCACGTCCCGATATGAAGGAGCTGATGTACGACAGTTATATGCGTGGCTACTCGCAGGTGTTGGACGGAATGTTCCTAATGCACAAGTACTCGGCATTTGTGCGTACACTCGAAGAGTTTGAGAAGGAGAGCCAGAGGCTCGGCACACTCAACGACAACGCAGCAATGATTTCGCAGGGCATACTCTTCACGGGGCAGCTCAATAAGTGCCTGATGTCGGGAACATACAAGGACGGACTTTGGATTGCCAAAAACATCGATTCATACCTTAAAAAGTATGGAGACCGATTGACGTTGCATGAGAAAATGCCTCTCTACTACAAGGTGGCAACGCTCTATTTTGGCGACGGCAACTATGCCAAGTGCATCGAGTACCTCTCGTTTATTATTGCCGTTAAAGACCACAACATACGACGCGACTTACAGTGCTATGCCCGAATGTTGAACCTTATGGCCCTTTACGATGCGGGCTTGGACTTCAACATCGACTATCAGATACGCTCGGTCTACTCCTTTATTGTAAAGATGAAAGATATGACCGAAATGAAGGACGAGTTATTATCCTTCTTCAAGAGTTTGGGCAACGTCAACGCACTCGACCTCAAAAAGGAACTCAAAATACTCTATGAACGCCTCTCGCCCTACGAGAACCACCCCTACGAACGCCGTACATTCTACTACATCGACCTGCTGTCTTGGTTGGAGAGTAAAATCACAGACAAGAGTATGGGCGAGATTGTGAGGGCAAAATTTGAGGCATCACAAGCAAAGGAAACAAACAAACCCGATAATAAAAAATGGCTACATCGACTATTCGGAATATAGAGACCGATGTGGATTTTGAGAACAAAATCCGCCCGCAGGAACTCGAAAACTTCCACGGTCAGCAGAAGATTGTGGACAACCTACGCATCTTCATCAAGGCGGCACTTATGAGAGGCGAGTCGCTCGACCACGTCTTGTTTCACGGACCTCCGGGATTGGGCAAGACCACCCTCGCCAACATTGTGGCAAACGAGATGGGCTCCACACTGAAAGTGACCAGCGGACCCGTGTTGGACAAACCCGGCGACCTGGCAGGTCTGTTGACAAACCTCTCGGAGGGCGATGTACTCTTCATTGACGAAATACACCGCCTCAGCCCCATTGTGGAGGAGTACCTCTACTCGGCTATGGAGGACTACAAGATTGATATTGTGCTCGACAAGGGTCCTTCGGCACGCTCCATACAGATAGAACTTGCACCCTTCACACTGATTGGTGCCACCACCCGCAGCGGCTTGCTTACCTCGCCACTAAGGGCAAGGTTTGGCATTACCTGCCATCTCGAATACTACGATACGGATGTGTTGAGCGGCATTGTAAAGCGTTCGGCAGGGATTTTGGGGGTAAGGATAGACGACAAGGCGGCACACGAGGTGGCTCTGCGCAGTCGTGGCACACCACGAATTGCCAACTCGCTACTGAGGCGCGTGAGGGACTTTGCAATGGTTGAGGGCAATGGCTCCATTGACTTGCCTATTGCTCGCCGAGCATTGGAGGCTCTGAATATCGACTCGCGTGGCTTGGACGAGATGGACAACAAGATACTCCGCACGATTATCGAGAAATTTGGTGGCGGTCCTGTGGGCATCAACACCATTGCAACCTCGGTGAGCGAAGAGGCTGGCACCTTGGAGGATGTCTACGAGCCATTCCTCATCAAAGAGGGCTTCCTCAAACGCACCCCCCGAGGCAGGGAGGCTACCGACCTCGCCTACTCGCATCTGGGCTACTCCAAAAACCCCGAGAGTGGAGTACTCTTTTAGGCTTTCGACCAAAAACAACAAAAACTCAATACATTAACACAAAAACAAAAGAAGTTATGACGCAGAAAAAACAAAACTTCACGTTGCCTATTTTGGTGATGTTTATGCTCTTCTTTATGATTGCCTTTGTTACCAACTTGGCAGGCTCGATGGGCAAAATTTTGCAGAACCAATTTGAGGTAAGCAACGCTCTGGCGCAACTTGGCACACTTGCCAACTTCATCGCCTATGCTTGTATGGGTATCCCCGCAGGTATCATCCTCAAACGCAAGGGTTACAAATTCACTTCTCTCTTGGCAGTAGTCATCGGCTTTGTGGGTGTGGGTATCCAATTCTTGGCTGGCTCGGCTGCACCCGAGAGCGCATTTGCCGTTTATGTTGCAGGTGCTTTTGTGGCAGGTTTCTCGATGTGCCTCCTGAACATCGTTGTGAACCCTATGCTCAACACCCTCGGTGGTGGTGGCAATAGGGGTAACCAACTCGTGCAGACGGGCGGTACCCTCAACTCGCTCGGTGGCACCATTACCCCCATCTTGGTGGGTTATCTTGTGGGCGGTAGTGTTGATACTGCAACCATTGCCGATGCATCGCCCGTTATGATTATCGCAATGGCAACCTTTGCTTTGGCTTTTGTTGTTATCACTCTCACCCGCATCCCCGAGCCCCATATGGAGACCGCCGAGGAGAAGGCAGCTCGTTTGGAGGCTAAAAAGAGCGGTAAGAAGGAGAAATATAGCGCACTCTCGTTCTGCCACTTCGCTTTGGGCGCACTTGCTATCTTCTGCTACGTTGGTATCGAGGTGGGTATCCCCAGCACCGCCGACCTCTATATGTCGAAACTCGCCGAGGTAGGTCCCGAGATTTCGGGTACCGTTGTGGGTGTCTATTGGTTCCTGATGCTTGTTGGTCGTACCATTGGTGCCATTGTGGGTGCTAAGGTGTCGAGCCGCACAATGATGACCACCGTATGTATGGTCGCCATGGCGTTTATGCTCTGCATTATGTACATCCCCGAGACTATGTTGGTAACCATTCCTATTGTGAGCGTTAAGGTTCCTCTGGGTATGTTCTTTATGGCACTTACGGGTCTTTGCACCTCGGTTATGTGGGGCGCAATCTTCAACCTCGCAACCGAAGGTCTTGGCAAATATACTCCTATGGCTTCGGGTATCTTTATGGCACTTGTTTGCGGTGGTGGTATCATCCCATTCTTCCAGGGCTTGTTGGCAGACGGCGTTGGCTACCTCGGCAGCTACTGGTTGCCCTTCGCTTGCCTTGCATACCTGCTCTTCTACGCACTGGTAGGCAGCAAGAACGTCAACAAAGACATCCCCGTAGAGTAGTCACTCCCGACTCGCCCTACGGCACACAAAAAAGGCTCTCCACTGCGGAGAGCCTTTTTTGTGTTTGGTGTTGGAGGAATTATTTGGTGCTCCAAGTACCAGCATCCCACGAACCTTCATTGATGGTATAGAGATTTTTACCATCGGTAGGG
Organism: uncultured Alistipes sp.; assembly: GCA_937911745.1. Taxonomy (GTDB): domain Bacteria; phylum Bacteroidota; class Bacteroidia; order Bacteroidales; family Rikenellaceae; genus Tidjanibacter. The sequence goes on from CALDPX010000053.1 coordinate 4,840, forward strand.
ATAACAAGGTCTGCGGTCTGACTCCATTTGTTATTCCAGTTGTTTGCAGTGGTAGCCGAATTCATACGGCAGAAAATAACATTGTCACCAGCAACGTAGCCAACAGGAATATTTACCTCATAAATGCCATCTGCATCTGTATCTGTCATACTTACCCAAACATTGCCACCATTATTGAAGAAGTAAGCAGCAAAGCGTGCGTTATCCTGTTTCCAATTTGCGTTGGGTGCAAGGTAAAGAACACTCTCCGTAACCTCAGGCTCCTCAACCACGGGTTCCTCACCATTTACAGTCTGCTCTACTGCGGTAGTGTAGTCTGCATCAACAGCCATGATGTAGATGTTGCAAGTATTTACATCAAAATAGATGTCGTAAGTACCAGCCTTCTCAACACACAAGTCGCCACCCTCTTTAACTGTGGTAATATATTTATTGGCTTGCAAATAATTTACATTGCCTGCACCATATTTGTCAACCCACTCGGTTGCGGGTTTCCTTACCAAGAAGCCCTGTGCGTCATTTTTGAAAACAACATCCTCTGCAACCACAACGCCCTCTACGGGAGTGGTGTAGAAATAGATGTCGGTCCAAACATCGCTCTCCCAACCGCCTATAAGCGACCACTCAGACTCTGCGGGAACAAATACCTCGGGGAGTTCGGGATCCTCGGGCTCAGAGGGTACATTCTCCTCGCTGGGGTTGAACTGCAACTCGCTGTCGCCTACCCAGTCGGTAATCTCAGCCGAGAAGTCGGTGCCAACAAGATTGTTGGTAATAGCAATGTCAACGGTAGCAACCTTACCTGCTTCGAGGTTGGCAGCGGCTGCAATGTTGAAATTGTACTGTTTGTCACCTACGGTCACCAAAATACGGGGTGTAGCATCTGCCTGAGGAACAACAATAAGGGTATAGGACTCTTTGTCTGCAATCTTAGCCGCTTTGATGGTGCCTTTTTGACCCTTGACAGCAGAAGTGCCCTCTTTCAGATTGATAACAGCACTGCCATAAACATCGGCAAACATAACTCTCTCAACTGCCTCATCCAACTCGTTGTTGATGTTGATAACAACCTTCGACAGCGCGTGACGGAAGGGGAGAACAACCGTCTCCTTGGTAGGCTTCGAAGAGGTGGCTGCAACCAAAAGATCGGAAGCGGCATAACCACCCTCCACACTCTGATCTGCCTCTACGGTGAAGGTATAACCCTCAGCATTGTATGCGCCCTCCTCTTCGTAGGGGTAGTATGCCAACACATCGGCTGTTACGGTGTTGTCGTCGTGCCAAAAGTTTACACACTCCGAAACAAGCGCACCATCTGTGACGGTATATTTTGCGTTGTTGAGGTGTACGCCATCGGTAATGATGTGGAGACCGATTTGATCACCCTCCTCAAAGGCTGTGTCGGTAGCCTTTGTGAAGTTGTACATTTGTGCGCTAACTGCGATTTCCATCTCTCCACCGGGAGTTACGGGAGTCTCGGGCTCCTGACATGCGGTCACAGCTGTTGCTATACACAACACTGCTGCAAAAAATTTAGTGAATTTCATCGAATTGTTTTTTAATGTTTTGTGAATATAGTTAGTCCAAATTTATCCAAAACTCTCACAAAGATACTACATTTTATTTACACATGCGAGTGAGTTGTCCCAATAGTTGTGATATATAGAGGTTTGGCAGCTTTTGAGGGACGAATGGCAGAAGTTGAAAGTTAAAAGTTGGGGATGAGAGAAATGGGAAAGATACCCCGCAGTTTACTTATTGCAAACGGGAAAACGCAGAGTGTGGAGAAAATTTTGTGCCAAACAAGAAGGCGAGTCCGCAGTTTACATGGCGTAAACTGCGGACTCGCTTATTGAAGTGCGGTGCAACATTTACCCGCTATATGCGTTTTTTATGAGCATTTGGACCAGCCACAGGAGTGACAGGTGGGACAGCCGTTCTGATAAACAAGGCTCTCGCTGCCGCAGTTGGGGCATTTTTGTTTGCTCTTGGTGCCGTCTTTGATGTATTGTTTCAGCGCACGAGCAACACCCGCTTTCCAAACATTGATGCCGTCGCTGGTAAACTGCAAACTATCCACAAGGTTCACAACGTCCACAATGGGCATACCGTTGCGCAACACGCCCGAGATAAGTTTGGCATAGTTCCAGAACTCCATATCGAACAGACGCGAGATACCACCAATAACGTGGGGGTAGCCACCCTTATCGTTGAAGCGGAAGTCGTAGCGTTTGGTGCCGTCATCCTCGCGCACCTTCACAATCCAACCCTTCTTGATGCTCTTGGGGATGTAGAGTTCCTCCTCGTCAATCTGACCGGTGAAAATCTCGTAGGGTTTGCCATCGTGCATACCCACAAAGGCAATCCACTCCTCTTTGCCGTTGCGGAAGCGTACCACATCAGCCTCCAACTCTGCGGGGCGTTTGATGGGTGCTTTTGCTTCGGCGGGGGTAGAGGTCTTGCTCTTGGTATCCACAAGCACACCACTGCGCGAGCCGTCACGATAGACCGTAATACCCTTACAGCCACACTCCCAAGCGGTCTTATAAACATCTGCAACAAGTTCTTCCGACACATTGTTGGGAAGGTTTACGGTAACCGAGATGGAGTGGTCAACCCACTTCTGAATTGCGCCCTGCATCTTAACCTTAGCCACCCAGTCGATATCGTTGGCAGTGGCGTGGTTGTAGGGTGAAGCGGCAACCAAAGCGTCAATCTCGGCATCACTCATCTCGTTGAGCCTATCCACATTGTGACCCGTAACTTTCAGCCACTCAACAAACTTGTGGTGGAATACATAGTACTCCTCAAAGCAGTCGCCCACCTCGTCTTTGTAGGTAATCTTCACATTCTGGTCGGTGGGATTAACTTTGCGGCGGCGTTTGTATACGGGGCGGAACACAGGCTCGATACCCGAAGTGGTCTGCGACATAAGCGAAACGGTGCCGGTAGGAGCAATGGTAAGCATTGCGATATTCCTACGACCATAGCGTACCATATCCTCGTAGAGTGCAGGGTCTGCCTCGCGGATGCGGGCAATCATTGGGTTACCCTCCTCTTTGAGGTTGTCGTACATTGGGAACGAACCACGCTCCTTGGCAAGTTTCACACTTGCGCGGTAAGCGTTAAGGCACAACTCCTTCTGGATGCTAACGGCAAAGTCAATAGCCTCATCCGAGCCGTAGGTCAAGCCCAACGCTGCGAGCATATCGCCCTCGGCGGTGATACCCAAACCCGTACGGCGACCTTTCAGAGCCTTCTCGCGGATTTTCTCCCACAAGGATAGTTCTACGCGGCGAACATCCAACTCTTCGGGGTCCCTGCCGATTTTTTTGTGTATAAGGTCGATTTTCTCCAATTCGAGGTCGATGATGTCGTCCATCATCCTCATTGCCATCTCGATATGTTTTGCAAACTTCTCGTGGTTGAACGAAGCCTCGGCGGTAAATGGCTTATCGACATAGCTGTAAAGGTTCAGGGCCAAGAGGCGGCACGAGTCGTAGGGGCACAGAGGAATCTCGCCACAAGGGTTGGTCGAAACAGTGCGGAAGCCCTCGTCTGCATAGCAATCGGGCACACTCTCGCGCAATACAGTGTCCCAGAACAAGCAACCGGGCTCAGCACTCTTCCATGCATTGTGGATAATCTTCTGCCACAGGGCAGTAGCGTCAATCTCTTTACGGTAGAGAGGCTCGGCAGCATCGATGGGGAACTGCTGCACATACTTCTCGCCCGACATCACACAGCGCATAAACTCGTCGTCAATCTTAATCGACACATTGGCACCCGTAACCTTGCCCTGCACGGTCTTGGCGTCAATAAATCGCTCAGCATCGGGGTGTTTGATGGAAAGGGTAAGCATCAAAGCACCACGCCTGCCGTCTTGTGCAACCTCGCGTGTGGAGTTGGAGTAGCGCTCCATAAAAGGAACGATACCCGTAGAGGTAAGTGCGCTGTTGAGAACGGGAGCGCCTGCGGGACGCAAGTGCGAGAGGTCGTGACCTACACCACCCCTACGTTTCATCAGTTGCACCTGCTCCTCGTCCATACGGATAATACCACCATAGGAGTCGGCGGGGGTACGGTGACCAATCACAAAGCAGTTCGAGAGCGAAGCAATCTGCAAATTGTTACCAATACCGGTCATAGGACCACCCTGAGGGATGATGTAGCGGAATTGGTCCAGCAGACCGAAAACATCCTCCTCGCTCATAGGATTCGAGTAGTTGTTCTCGATGCGGGCAATCTCGCGAGCGATGCGGTGGTGCATCTCTTCGGGCGAACCCTCATAAATACGGTTAAACGAATCCTTCAAGGCATACTTGTTGACCCACACCATTGCAGCCAGGTCATCACCCTTGAAATACTCCTTGGTCCTTGCCAACACATCCTCGTATTTCAACTCTTTGAGTTCAGAGGATACGTTCCCTTTCTCCATCTTTTCAGACATAGTTTACAGCGTGTTTATATGTTTTTGTAATTTCTTACAGACAAAAACAACTGCCCATCAAGCAGTTAGCAATTTGGCACACATTGCGCCGACTTTGGTACAAAGTTGCACCAAATTTTTGGAGTTTTGCCAACAAATTGTTTACACTTTATAAACAAGTTATGAACACTTTTGTAAGGCTCTTATTTAGACAAGATTACGCTCACCTTCTCGACCTTACCACCAAGAGGAGGGGCAAGTTTGGATACTTTGATTGTGGAGGTAACTATTTGAGGGAAAGCGTTGTGGATGCGCTCCAAGATGCGCCACGCCACGTTTTCGAGAATGTCGGAGGGTTTTTGCATCTCCTCTGCTACTTGCTCGTAGACCGAGAGGTAGTTGACACTTTTCAACAAATCATCCTCCTCGGCAGCGGAGCCAATTTCGGCATCCATCGTGAGAGTAACCTCATAGCGGTTTCCGACCACCTTTTCGAGGTCGTAGCAGCCGTGCGGAGCACGAAATTCCATATTTTCGAGTTGTATGGTCGCCCTCATATTAGAACAAGCATTTTTGCGCCTTCACATCCTCCACGAGCGAGAAAATATCGTTCCACGACTCCTCGCCAAAGGTGGTTCCAACAACCTCAATAACCTTACCGGCGGCAATGGCACCAATGGTACCACACTGGCGCAAATCTAAGCCCTCGCACAAGCCCGCCATAAAGCCGGCAGCATAGAAGTCGCCCGCTCCCGTGGTATCAACTCTCTTGGCGGCAGCCATAATGCCGACGTGGATGCGCTCAGAGCCTTGCGCTTTGATGAGTGCGCCACGAGTTCCAATCTTCACAACCGCCAACTCACACCTTGCGGCTATGAATTCGAGAGCCTTCTCGGGGTCTTGCTCGCCACTGAAAGCGGCTGCCTCCTGCTCGTTGGCGAAGATGATATCTACATATTTATCTACTATATCCAAAAGGAAGGCTCTATTTTCGAGCACCACATTGTAACTCGCAAGGTCGATAGCCACCTTCAAGCCACGCTGTTTGGCAGTTTTGATAGCGTGGCGTATTACGGCGTGACTCTGCACCATAAAGCCCTCGATGTAGAGGCAGTCGTAGTTCTCGAACATCTCGGCAGTGATATCGGCCTCACAAAGTTCGAGTGCGGCGCCGAGGTAGGTAACCATTGTTCTCTCGCCATCGGGCGATACGAGCGACAAACACCTTCCCGAGCGATTTTTGCCGTGAGTGATGTAGGGGGCGATGCCAAGATTATCGAGTGCCTGCTCATAGAAGTGCCCCGTAGAGTCCTTGCCCACCTTGCCAATGTAGCCCACCTTTGTTCCCAAACGAGCCATACAGCGGATAGTGTTGCCTGCACTACCCCCAAGCGAAAGGGTGTGTGGCAGGTCGGCGGTCTCGCCCTGAATTTGGCGCTGCAACTCAGCATCCACAAGGTTCATACTCCCCTTGCCAAGATTGAGCCTTGTGAGCACCTCGTCATTACGAAGGTTTACCAAAAAGTCGGTCAGCGCATTACCAATACCTATTACTCTCTTAATCTGCATAGCTTCCTAATTTGTTTGTTTGGGTTTGTGGTTTCTGGTGGGCAAATGTACCCATTATAATTCAAAATTCAGAATGCAAAATTCAAAATTATTCCTTATTTATCTCTCTTTACTGTCTATCCAAATGGTTACGGGTCCATCGTTGAGGAGTTCCACCTTCATATCCGCGCCAAAACGACCACAAGGAATGGGTTTATCGAGGGCGGTGGAGAGTTTAGCCTTGAAAGACTCATAGAGTGGCACAGCGACAGCCTCGCCCGCAGCGTGGATATAACTCGGGCGGTTGCCCTTGCGAGTGGCGGCTTGGAGTGTGAATTGACTCACAACCAAAACCTCTCCATCAACCTGTCTTACATCCAAGTTCATAACCCCGTTTTCGTCATCGAAGATGCGCAGCCCGGAGGTCTTTTTCACAAGGTAGTCCACATCCTCTTCGGTGTCGGCGGTAGCCACACCAACAAAGACCAAAAGCCCTCTTCCAATCTCTGCAACTCGCTCTCCCTCAATGGTTACACTTGCGCGTGTAACTCTCTGTATAAGTACTCTCATAGGTGGTATTCTCTAATGCGCGTCCAACCAATTTTCGCCCTCGCCAACGTCGACCGTAAGGGGTACAAGAAGCGAGGCGGCACCCTCCATCTCTTGGCGCAAAATCTCCTTCACTCTCTCCTTTTCGCTCCTCAGGGTATCGACAATGAGTTCATCGTGCACTTGCAGTATCATCTTCGAGCGCAAACCCTCCTCACTCAGGCGGCGGGCAACCCTTACCATAGCAATTTTTATAATATCGGCAGCCGAGCCTTGCAGGGGAGCATTTATGGCGTTGCGTTCTGCCAACGAGCGCACATTGGCGTTTGCGGAGTTGATGTCGGGCAAAAAGCGTTTGCGAGCGAAGATGGTCTGAACATAGCCGTTGCCCTTCGCCTCGCGGATGGTGTTGTCGATATACTCTTTGACCTTCGGGTAGGAGCGGAAGTAGCCTTCGATAATCTCCTTAGCCTCACCCATAGACATATCGCCACCCATCCTTTGGCGCAGACCGAATGCCGAAATGCCATAGATGATGCCGAAGTTGGCAGTCTTTGCTTTGCGCCTTTGGTCGGAGGTAACCTCCTCGGGGGCAGTGTGGAAGAGTCGTGAGGCAGTGTCGCGGTGGATATCCTCGCCCGAGCGGAACGCCTCAATCATTCCCTCGTCGCCACTCATATGTGCCATAAGTCTCAACTCCACCTGTGAATAGTCAGCCGAGAGCAAGAGGTGGTCGCCATCCGATGCCACAAAAGCCCTGCGGATGGGGCGTCCCAACTCATCGCGCACAGGGATATTTTGGAGATTTGGGTTTGTTGACGAGAGTCTACCCGTTGCTGCCACAGCCTGGTTGTAGGAGGTGTGGATATGCCCCGTCGCAGGGTTTATCAGCAGCGGCAAAGCCTCCACATAGGTCGAAAGCAACTTTTTGATACCCCTATACTCCAAAATCTTGGGCACTATGGGGTGACGCTCCGAGAGGAACACCAGATACTCCTCCTCGGTGCTATACTGTTTCGTCTTGGTCTTTTTGGGCTTGGGGTCTATGCGCAACTTCTCGAAAAGCACCACACCAAGTTGGCGCGAAGAGTTCACATTGAGCGTGGGCTCGCCCGCCAAGGCGCGAATTTGCTCTTCGAGCGTCGCCATTTGGGCGTTCAACTCCTCGGCATAGGCGGCAAGTTGGTTGCTATCCACCCTCACACCCTCGCGCTCCATATCGGCAAGGGTTTTTATTAGTGGCTCTTCTATGGTTTTATACAACTCTTTTGCCCCATCTTTTTCCAGGTGTGGCAGCAGATTGTCGAAGAGTTGAAGGGTTACATCGGCATCCTCGGCACAATAGGGCGCAACGAGTTCCACCGCCACCCTATCCATAGTAAGTTGCTTGGTGCCACGACCGATAAGGCTCTCTATCTCTATCGGTTGGTAACCGAGCAAGGTCTGCGAAAGATGGTTTAATGAGTGTCTGCCATCGGGATCGATAAGATAGTGCATAATCATCGTATCCCAAAGGAAGCCCCTCACCTCCACACCCTCGTGGCGTAACATCTGTATGTCGAACTTTATGTTGTGTCCCACCTTCTCCACCTCGGGGTTTTCGAGCAGAGGGCGCAGAGAGTCCATAGCCCCCGCCACACTTGTGGGTACATAGAACGCCTTGTGGGGCTCGGCGCACAAGCCAACACCCACCACGCGGTCGCCAAAGTAGTCAAAGCCCGTAGTTTCGGTGTCGAACGAGAGCCTTGTTGCGCAAGAGAGTTCCTCCACCGCTGCCGCCACCTTTTCGGGAGTGTCACAGAGGGTGTAGGAGTGTGGGGTGGTATCTATGGTGTTATAAAGTGGTGTTGCAGGGGCAAAAAGGTCGCCCATTGCCATAGTGTCGGCTGGGGTGCTCTTCGTGGTTGTCACAACCTCTACGGGGTTGCCAAAGAGGTCGAGCGATTGGGGTTGTTGGGGTTGAGCGGGTTGTTCGCACCTTGCCGCCTTTTGGTAGCCCACAGCCTCGGGACAGACCTGCGAGTTGAAGGGCGAGAAAGCACCCGCCTCCATCTCGCGCAGGAACATATTGAAGTCCAACTTTTTGTATATCTCGCGGAGTGCCTCACAGTCGGGGGCACACATTGCAAGTTCTTCGGGCACAAACTCTATGGGGGCGTCCAATGCGATGGTTGCCAGCACCTTCGAGAGTCGGAGTTGCTCGGCTCCCGCCTCCACATTCTCGCGTTGTTTGCCTTTGAGACGGTCGAGGTTGGAGAGGATTTCTTCCACCCCACCCACCTCGCAGACGAGTTTTATTGCTCCCTTTTCGCCAATGCCCTTCACGCCGGGGATGTTGTCGGCAGCGTCACCCCAAAGGGCAAGAATATCAATCACCTTGCGGGGGTCATCGAAGCCATAGTGTTCTTTGATTTGTTCCAAGCCCACAATCTCCACCCCCTCGCCACCTTTGCGCTGTTTGTAGATGCGCACATTGGGGGCAACGAGTTGTCCAAAATCCTTGTCGGGAGTGACCATATAGACATCGTAGCCTGCCGCCGCAGCCTTATGCGAGAGGGTGCCGATGACATCGTCTGCCTCGTAGCCCGCAACCTCCAAAATCGGAATACGCATAGCCTTCAACACCTCTTTAATATAGGGCACCGCGGCAATGATATCCTCGGGAGTCTCGGAGCGGTTTGCCTTATACTCGGGAAAGAGTTGGTTGCGGAAATTGCCGCCCTTGGGGTCGAACGCCACACCAAGGTAGTGGGGGCGTTCATTGATGATAATATCCCTCAGAAACTTAACAAAGCCGAAGATGGGCGATGTGTTGAGTCCTTCGCGGTTGCGCATAGGGCGACCCGCAAAGGCGTAGTAGGCGCGGAAAATCTGCGCGTAGGCGTCTATGAGAAAGAGTTTTTCCACTGGTCGAAAACGGGGTTTGTGGATTAGTAAATCGTAATATCGTAGGGCATACGAGCCTGTATTGCGGAGCCCTCTTTGAGGGTGCCAAGAAGCCTCTCGGCACTCTTGGTTGCAAAGGCAGCCTCACCCTGCAATCCTCGAACCTTTACCGACATCAGCGTTTTGAGCATTGCGGTCAGTTCATCGTCCTCTTCGAGAATCTCGGTCACGCGCCAATCGGTGCCCAACTCAGCCTTCTCGGCAGCCACCGCAAGGGCTTTTTTGAGTCCGCCAAAATCATCGACCAGACCTATATCGGCAGCATCCACACCAGACCATACCCTGCCCTCGCCAATGGCATTAACCGCCTCGAAGGTCATCTCCCTACCCTCGGCAACGTGACCAACAAAGGTGGTGTAGACATCCTCTACGGAGCGCTGCATATAGCCCATCTCGGAAGTGGTAAGGGGGCGGAACATTGTACCCATATCGGCGTGGGGAGCCGTTTTGGCTACATCAACCGTAATGCCGAGTTTATCCTCCAACACATCCTCGCCACTGACAATCAGACCAAAGACACCAATGGAGCCTGTGAGGGTTGTGCGACCTGCCAAAATGTGGTCGGCAGGCGAGGAGATATAGTAACCACCCGAGGCGGCGTAGTTCGACATTGAGACAACGATGGGTTTCTCCTCGCCCAGGAGTTTCAGTTCGCGCCACATAACCTCCGAAGCAAGTGCGCTGCCGCCAGGGGAGTTAACCCTCAACACAACAGCCTTCACGCCCTTGTCCTCGCGGGCACGGCGAATTTGGTCGGCAGTGGTTGCGCCACCGACAATTCCCTCGCCGCCCTTGCCGTCTATAATCTCGCCATCGGCGTAGATAATGGCAACCTTGTTGGGGCTGATTTTGGTGGAGTGGACCGTTGCGCTATACTCGCCAAGGGTGACACAATTAACCTCCTCGACACCAACCAAGTGTGCCAACTCATCCATAACCTCGTCCTGATATTTCAGACCATCCACATAGCCGAGTTCGAGTGCCGCCTTGGGGCTGTCGATGGCGAGTGTGGAGGCGTGAAGTTGCAGGAGATTGGGCGAGAGGTTGCGCGAAGAGGCAATATCCTCCACAAGAGCGCTCCAAAGGGACTCAACCATTGCCTCGGTCTGACGGCGGTTGGCGGGGCTCATCTTGTCGAGCATATAAGGCTCCACGGCTGATTTGTAGGTGCCGTGGCGAACAATCTGCACATCCACACCGAGTTTTTCGATTGCGCCCTTGAAGAAGAGCGACTGCGAGGCAAGACCGCGCCAATCGAGTCCGCCCGCAGGATTCAAATAAACCTTGTCGGCAACCGACGAGAGCCAATAGGTGCCCTGTGAATAGGTTTCGTTGTAGGCAACAATGGGTTTGCCCGAGGTTTGACGGAACTCGGCAAGCAACCCCCTGAGTTCCTCTATTTGGGTTGTACCCTCAATGGTGCCCGCGCCCGTAAAATTGAGGTAGATGGCAGCAATGTTGGAATCACTCGCCGCCGCCTCCAAAGCCTCAATAACATCGAGCATCGAGAGGGTGTTTATCATCTCGAACGACGACGAAGTGCCCGCTGCAAAGGTGGGCATGCGGGGCGAATCGGCTATGTTTTCATCCAGATTGATGACCAATACGGAGTTGGGCTCCACAACCACAGGGGCGGGTTCGAGAGAAGAGAAGAGCGAGCCAAGAGCCAAAACAAACAACAAAGGAAGTGTTATCATTGCGAGCAACACCGCCAAAAACGTCTTAAAAAATCCTTTCATAGCTACAAAATTTTATTTTTATATTACAAAGATATGTTTTTTACTCCAAAGAAAGAGTATCTTTGTAGAGTTATTTTTGCTTCTCCTCTCCCTTTGGGAGAGCCGACAATAGAGTACAAACAATAAATAATATACAAAGAAATGATAACCAGAGAAGAGATTGTCGAAATCCTAAAAGGAATAACCCACCCCGAGACGGGCAAAGACGTTGTGGAGGGTGGCATTTTACAGGAGGTAACGGTTGAAGAGGGTGGCAAAATCCACCTCACACTCGTCTTTCGCCGCCGCCGCGACCCCTTTGCAAAGAGCGTTGCTATGCGCTCGAAACTCGCCATTGAAGCGGCTGCCGAGGGTGCCGAGGTGGAAATTCTCATCCGCGAGGGCGAGGATGCTCCCAAGCCCCGCCAGCACGAGGGTATGAAGAGTGTCAAAAACATCATAGCCGTTGCCTCGGGCAAGGGTGGTGTTGGTAAGTCGACCGTAACCGCAAATCTTGCCGTATCGCTCCACAAACTCGGCTACAAGGTGGGTGTGCTGGATGCCGACATCTATGGTCCCTCTCAGCCCAAACTCTTCGGTGTGGAGGATTTCGCCCCCTGGGCAGAGAGTGTGGACGGCTTGGATTACATCGTGCCTGCCGAGTCGAACGGAGTGAAAGTAAACTCCATCGGCTTCTATATCAACCCCGAAGATGCGCTGATTTGGAGGGGTCCTATGGCAACCAATGCTCTTAAACAACTTATTAACCAAACACTTTGGGGAGAGTTGGACTTTTTGTTGATAGATATGCCTCCCGGAACGGGCGATGTGCAGATTTCCGTAGCCGAAAATCTATCTCTGACGGGTGCTATCATTGTGAGCACCCCGCAGAAGGTTGCCACAGCCGATGTGGTGCGCGGAATGAAGATGTTTGAGGCAGAGGGAATTGGCGTTCCCGTGCTGGGTGTTGTGGAGAATATGGCGTACTTCTCGCCTGCCGAACTTCCCAACAACCGCTACTACATCTTTGGCAAGGGCGGAGCCCGCGAGATGGCAGAGAAGGAGGGTGTTGATTTCCTGGGCGAAATACCTCTAATTCAGTCTATTGCAGAAAATTCCGACAACGGAACGCCCGTAGCACTCGGTAGTTCGGACGAGGAGAAATACTACGCCGATATTTGCCGAAAAGTTGTTAGTAAGGTGACAAAAACGTGTTGATAACCTCACGAAAAGAGTGTTGACAATTTTTAACTTTTCGAGGGGCAAAAAATTTGGAAAAACACAACTTCCATATAAGCCAGAGTCGTTTGGAAAAAGCAAGAAAAATCTTTTATTTTTTCTCCCCAAATTACCAACACTCTCTCGCTTGGAAAAGTTAACTTTTGTGGGCTGTTAGTTTGTTGAAAACCTTTTCAACACCACGTTGATAACTTCGCATATTCGCTCTCTCATTAGGGTATTACGAGGGAGGGGTAAGAGGATAATTTTTCATAAAATTTTTCCCTTTCCGAAAACCAAAAGTTACCAACACAATTAACAGCGTTTATTATTATTGTTATCTTATTTTAATTTATAATTAAAGAAAGAAATTAATATAAATAAAAATTTTGTGTCGATGGATATCCGTGAAAAAATTGCCCTTCTCAAACGCGAGAAGAGAGCCGTAATTCTGGCTCACTACTATACCTCGCCCGAGGTGCAACAGGTGGCAGACTTTGTTGGCGACAGCCTGGCTTTGTCCGAGAAGGCTGCGGGTGTGGATGCCGATATCATTCTCTTTGCGGGCGTGAGGTTTATGGCGGAAACCGCAAAGGTGCTCTCGCCCTCCAAGAAGGTGTTGTTGCCGGTGGTGGAGGCGGGATGTTCGCTTGCCGACTCGTGCGATGCGGCAGAACTTGCCAGAGTTAAGGCTGAAAACCCTGACCATCTCGTGGTGTCGTATGTCAACACCTCGGTGGAGGTGAAGGCACTGACGGATATCTGCTGCACGTCTTCCAATGCCCTGAAAATTGTGGAGTCGTTGCCCCAAGACCAGAAGATTCTCTTTGTGCCCGACAGAAATCTCGGCTCTTATATTAATAGGTGTACGGGCAGGAGTATGAAACTTTGGGATGGCGCGTGTCTGGTGCACGAGGAGTTCTCGGCAGAGAAGATTAAGGCTCTGAAAGCACTTCATCCCGAGGCTGTGGTGTTGGTGCACCCCGAGTGCAAGGCTGAGGTTGTGGCTCTGGCTGACTACGCAGGCTCTACGGCAGGCATTCTCGCCTACTGCTCGCGATCCGAAGTAAAAGAGGTTATTGTTGTTACCGAGAGCGGCATTCTCTACGAGATGGAGAGTCGCTATCCCGATAAAAAGTTCTACCTTGTGGAGCCCGAAAAGGGGTGCGAGAGGTGTGTGTCGTGTAAGGATATGAAACTCGTTACGCTCGACAATATCTACACGACACTGCTCGAAGAGAGCCCCGATGTGGTTATTGACGAGGCTGTTCGTGCTGCTGCCGAAGGGTCTATACGCAGGATGCTGGGGACTGTCTAACGTCTAAGGTCTAACGTCAATAGTCCTAAGTCTTATAAGGCTCCGAAGCCACTCCTAAGCAAAACGGTAGGTAGTACCACGATTGGAAGGTGCACTAAAAGTTTTTGGTTCCGCTTTTTACAAAAAGCGGAGAAGAAAGTCGTGAAGAAAAACATATTAACCTAAAATTAAAAGAATAGAAAAGATGAAAAAGATTATTATTAGTGCTCTGGTGGCGATGATGTCGCTTGGCGCATTTGCTGACGAAGGAATGTGGTTGTTGCCGCTACTTGAAAAACTCAACCTGAAAGATATGCAGGCTAAGGGTTTGGAACTTTCGGCAGAGGATATTTACAGCATTAACGGTTCCTCGTTGAAGGACGCCATCGTTATTTTTGGTGGCGGCTGTACGGGAGAGATTGTCTCGCCCAATGGTCTGCTCTTTACCAACCACCACTGCGGTTTTGGCTCTATTCAGGCTTTGAGTAGCGTGGAGCACGACTACCTGAAAAACGGTTTCTGGGCCATGAATGAGAAGGAGGAGTTGCCTGCACCTGGTCTGAGTGTCACTTTTGTGCGCCACATTGAGGATGTTACCAAGCAGATGCTCAAAGGTGTGAAAGATACGATGACCGAGCAGGAGAGAGCCGAGAAGATTGCTAAGAATGGCGAGTCGATGAGGGCTAAATTGGAGAAGAAAAACGAGGGCAAGGTAGTTACCATTAAGGATTTCTTCGGTGGAAATCAGTACTTTGCATTCGTTACGGAGATTTATAGGGACGTAAGGCTTGTGGGTACGCCCCCCTATGCTATTGGCAAGTTTGGTGGCGAGACCGACAACTGGATGTGGCCCCGCCATACGGGCGACTTCTCGGTATTTAGGGTGTACGCCGCTCCCGATGGCAAAACTCCTGCCGAGTATGCTCCCGAGAATGTCCCTTATAAGGCTGATAAGTACCTCACAATCTCTACCGAGGGCTATAAGGAGGGCGACTATGCTATGATTATGGGTTTCCCCGGTACCACCACCCGCTATATGACCTCCTACGAGATAGATAAGATGCTCACGGTTGATAATCCCAACCGCATCTATATTCGTGGCGAAAGACAGGATATTTTGAAGGTAAGAATGGCTGCCGATGACGCTATCCGCATCAAATATGCCTCAAAATATGCCTCCTCATCGAACTATTGGAAGAATTCGATTGGTAAGTCGAGAGGAGTAGAGAAACTCGGTGTGAAGGCACAAAAAGCCGCCGAGGAGGAGGCTTTCACCGCTTGGGTGTGGGAGAATATGGACAAGAAACGCATAGAGAAATACGGCAATGCCCTTCCTCTTATTGAGAAATATGTTAAGGAGGGTACTCCCTACGAGAGCGATGCTCAGATTTTGAGCGAGACTCTGTTCCGTGCTGCCGAGATTCTCAACGCTTCGACAACCTTCTATAACACCTACAAACGCACAGAGAGTATGGAGAGGGCTGTGGAGCGAACACAGGCTTTCTATAAGGACTATGACGAGGCTACCGACCGCCTTGTGACTTGCCGTATGATTGAGGTGCTCAGGGAGATGATTCCTGCCGAGCGTCGCCCCCAGAGCCTTGCAGTTATCGACTCCGAGTGGTCGGGCGATGTGAAGGCGTTTACCGAGGACCTATTCAATAGGTCGGTCTTTGCCAACGAGCAGAAATTCTTGGGCGCCGCTGCTGCAAATAGTGTAGAGGTGTTCGAGAACGATCCCGCACTTGCTATTATGATTGACGCCTCGAATCTTTATAAAGAACTGCTCGAAAAAGTTGCCCCACTCAGAGAGGAGTATCGCAAAGGTCATAGGCTCTACATTGCGGGTTTGATGGAGATGAATCCCGAGAAGAGCTACTATCCCGATGCAAACTTCACAATGCGCCTTACCTATGGCACCATTCTCCCCTACTCTCCTGCCGATGGCGTGCTCTATAAATACTACACCACCATCGATGGCGTTGTTGCCAAAGAGGATCCCAACAACCCCGTAGACTTTACCGTTGACGAGGGACTGAAAAAACTCTATGCCCAGAAGAATTGGGGCGGCTATGAGGATAAGGATGGCTTGCTCCATACCTGCTTCCTCTCGACCAACGATATTACGGGTGGCAACTCGGGCAGCCCCATTATGAACTCCAAGGGCGAACTTATAGGCTTGGCATTCGATGGCAACTGGGAGGCTATGAGTGGCGACATCGCCTTCGAGCCCAACGTGCAAAGGACTATCAACGTGGACATCCGCTACGTACTCTGGTGTATCGATACCCTCGGCGGAGCGGGTTGGTTGCTTGACGAAATGACCATCAAGTAGCGCAGCGAGCGTGCCTTGTGG
>CALDPX010000054.1 GCA_937911745.1 uncultured Alistipes sp.
ATCTCCAATGCGGAGGTGCGCCTTTGCGAGTTCTAATGAAATGGGGACTGACATAGTTTGCGATTGAATTTGCGGTTACTACTAATTGGCAGCGTGTACGAGCTTCTTGACGGGGTTTGTGCCTGCATCCAGGAGCATACCGTCCACGCGGGCGAAGCCCAACAGACCGATGGCGAGGTACTCTGCCAGGAGCTCGTTAAGACGCTTCACGCGGAAGGACTTGACCATACGGATCTTGTACTTCTTCAGATCGCCAAACAACACCGAGGCGTTGCCTGCGCCAATGTCTGCCATGTCATCGTTGACGATGTACGGCTTGCCGAAGAGCGTTGCGGGCAGACCATCACGCGTACCCTCCTGCCAGATGAAGCGACCAGTGAGGTCTTTGACACGCATCAGCTCATAGAGCGTGTTGCGGTTGAACATGAACTTGCCGTTGCGGGCGTATGCCGCATCCACCGACTTCATCAAATCGATGATGTTGTCAAGAGTGATGGCATTCGCAGCAGCCTTATCTGCACACGCAGTGGCGCAGGTGACGATGCCCTTGGGTTGTCCTGTTCCCGTACCGAGCGTGAGGTGCTCGTTAATACCTCTGCCGAAGGACTCGCTCATGAGGTTGGTCAGCACCGCATCGAGGTTGAAGGCAGAGTCCTGCATCAACTCCTCCGAGATAGGGATGGTCGGTGTGCGATAGGTGTGAGCCTTGAGCGTTACCGAGCCGAAGGTCGGAGTTCTGCGCGTGTTCTGCGTGTACTCGGCTACGATGACTGCCTTGGCATCGGTGTCGTTGATAGTCGGAAGCGTGAGGTCGCCACCGCGTGAGGTGTGGAACAGCTCGCCCGCCTCGAACATACCTCCGTAGGTCTTCAACGCAACCTCGATGCTCGATGCCAGCTCGGTAGGGATAAGCACACCTGCCGACAAGCCTGCGAGTTTGTCGCGCTGGGCGATGATGGCGCGGCTCTCTGTGGAGATGCCATTTGCACCATTGAGGATGTAGTCGTTGAATGCCGAGCGATACTCCGCCTGCTCACGCTCCTCGTTTTTGCTGTTGTCGGGACGCATCTGCTGGTAGCGTTCCTCTGCCTGCTTGCGCTGGATGTCCACGAAACGCTCCTCCGCCTCGACCGCCTCGTCAGCCTGGTCATAGTCGGCAAGCATCTTGTCCCATCGTTGCTGCTCTTCGGCAGTAAACTCTCTGCCGTCACACTCCTGACGCATCTGCTCCAGAGCCTTGTAAGCAGAAGCGCGTTTCTCCTTTAATGCTTTAAGTTTTCCCATAGGTTATTGGTTTTTAAGTTTTAGTTGTTGAGTTAGTCTTGCTCGTGATGCTGGATGAACTTTTGCAGCACCCTCACGAGCCACTTGGCTGTCGGCAGTATCACTCTGCGGAGTATCCACTGCCACGCCCTGCGTAGTGTCTGGATGATCTTCTTCATGGTGTTGGGTATTTAGGTATTGCTGTTTGCGCTCTTCGAGGTGGCGGAGACCTGCTTCGGTGTCGTTGTAGGCGGGATAGACCACCAGCGACACATCGTAGAGTTTGTCAATCTTGCGGATGGTGCGCTCATCGTACTCCAGCTTATTCTGCTTGTCAGCATATCGCCACTCGTCCTCCTCGACCGTAAATTTGAAGGAGCACTTCGAGATGTCGCCCCTGCGTACCAGTTCCACCATGTCGTTGCCGAGAGAGGTTGCGGGAGCCTCGAACTCGAAGCGTAGCCCCTCCTCATCGGTCGAGAGCGTGAGTGTTCCGCTGGTGGTGCGTGCGAGAATAGAGTCGATGTTGTGGTTGAAGCACATAATCACATCCGTAACATCGCACTCGGAGAAGGCATCGCGGTCGATCTTCTCACGAAACCAGCCCATGATAGGCTCACTCCAACGCTCGAACTTGGCGGCATAGCCGACAATCGTTCTGCTCTCGGAGGCTTGGCGGCTCTCGACTTTGAGGTCGCTGATGTTGCAGCGCACCTCTATCTGGTTACTCTTTTTCGTTTTTGTCATCTTCATCTTGGGTGTTAGGTGTTGGTGCTATGGCGGGCGTGGCGGGTGCTGTGGCGGGCGGGTTGAGAGCTACCTTGACGGACTGCATATTTGCCTGCACGAAATACTCATCTCCACCCTCATAGGCGTTCATATCCTCCAGGGCGCGTATCTCGTTGGCTGACATCGAGCCTATCAAGTTCATGTTCTTGTAGTATTCCGAGCGAGTCTTGGCATCGCCACGCAGCAGACCATTGAGTGAGAAGAGGAAGTAGAACTCCTCGAACTCATCCTCGCGGAGCAGCTTACGATTGAACTCCTCCTCCAGGCGCACGATGTAGGGCATAAGGCAGTACTGCACGAACTCCATGCCCTGGTGCTCGATGTTATTGTTTGTGGCGCGTTCCAGATCTGCGATCATATGCGGAGGCACTCCGTAGATGGTGGCGATCTCCGTCTTCTGGAACTTGCGCGTAGCGATGAACTGCGCGTCTTCGGGAGGAATGGATATGCGTTCATAGGTCATGCCGCCCTCCAATAGCAGTGGCGTGTGAGCGTTGTGCAGACCCGTAGATTGAGCGATGAGATCACGCTTTAAGCGTTGGTAGGCTTCGGGTTTTAGTGTCGAGGGGTATTTGAACACACCCGACATATTGCCGCCCTGGTTGAAGAAGCGTTCTCCGTACTCTTGTGCCGATACGGTCAGCGAGAGATTCTCGCGGTGTACAGCAATGGGACTCTTGCCTTTGTATCCGTTTGTAGATAACCCTCGCAAGTGTATGACATCCTCCGTACCGAGGAGCTCACCAGAGTCCAGGCGGTAGAATAGTTCCTCATCCTCGCTGAGGACGGGCTCAACCTCGTAGGGATAGAGTAGCTGCAAGCGCACTGGGCGGTAGAGCCTATCGCGGTGGATACGCACATAGCCATTGCCCCAAAGAGTACACGACACCATAAGGTGGTGCAGCAGGGCAAAGCGACCGATGTAGGAGTTCGGCTTCTGGAGTATGTGGATGCAGGGGTGTCCCGCAGCCTTCTCGCGCCCAGAGCTGGTGCGCTTGTAGAGATGAATGGGGAGAGTGCCTATCGTCTCGGAGAGGATGCGTACACACGCCCACACTGCCGAGAGGTTGAGAGCACCCTCCTCGGATATATACTTTCTTGCTGTGGCATCGGAAACGGTGTCGGAGAGAAGAGCCTCGTTGATAGCCGACTCAAGTTGCTCGGCTGATACGCGCTCCTCCCTCCTACGAAGAGTGAATAGATTAGAAAGCCAGTTTGACACCGTTATAAAGTTTGGGTTAGTTTCGGTGCAAACTTATGCTCTCAATTAAGGTCGATAAATGACCATCGGTCACCTATAAATCGTATAGTTGTTTGATGCGTCTGAGCAATGAACGCATGTCAGCGTACTTGCGTCTGTGGAATATACGCTTGTAGAACACCTCCAGACGCTCGTAGGCATCCTCGCGTGTTGGATAGAGCTCCGCCATACGGAGGTAGTAATCTATAAACCCCTCGGTCGAGAGCAGGCGGAGGTGCTCTGCCGAGAGAGGAGCGATGGCTTCAAGTTCACGCTCCACAGCTTCGCGCTGGGCGAGCTGGTGCTTGGTAATCTTGCGTTTGCGACTCATAGCGATAGCATTCCTCTCTGGTTATAAGGGTTGTTGTCTTCATCGGCTTGGGCGGTCATCCACTCGCCCAGAGCCATTATCGCGGCTACGATGCCGTCAA
>CALDPX010000055.1 GCA_937911745.1 uncultured Alistipes sp.
CTATCTGCGAAAGATAGCCACACCTCACCGCAAAGGCTACACTAAAAGTTTTTGGCAGCACCTTTTTACAAAAAGGTGCGAAAAAGAAATCGCAAAAAAGGTTGAGAACACTCTCAACCTTTTTTGTTTCTGAAATTTTCGCACGTTATGGCTGTGGCGATGGCAACGTTGAGCGATTCGCTCCCGTGGCGGTCGGCGGGGTAGGGTGGTATGAAGAGTTTGTGCTCCACCATTGTTTGCACTGCGGGGCTTACGCCTTTGCCCTCGTTACCCATTATTATCACTCCTCCGCGGCTGAGATGTGCTGTGTGGATGTCTTTGCCATCGAGTGTTGTGGCATAGGTGGGTATCCCTTTTGTGCGCACTATGCCGAGCCACTCGGGGAGGTCGCAATAGTGCACCTCCACACGCAGGAGAGCCCCCATTGTTGCTTGTACGACCTTTGGTGCGAAGCAGTCGGCTGTGGTGGGCGAACATACTATGCGCCTTATACCGTACCAATCGGCTGTGCGTATTATGGTGCCGAGGTTGCCGGGGTCTTGCACCTCGTCGAGTGCTATTATCAACTCTTCTGCACTTGGCACAAAAGGCTTGCGTTTGGGGATTTTTACAAGGGCAATGGAGCGTGGTGCACTTTTAAGTGCCGAAAGACGCTCAATTTCCTTAGGACTTACCACCTCTGCTTGCGATGAGGACACCTTGCTTCCCTCGGTCACAAAGAGTCGCTCGATATGCCACTCGGGGTTGGCGATAATCTCGCCCACGAGTTTGTCGCCCTCGGCAACAAAGAGTCCGTGCTGGGTGCGCGAGTGCTTGTCTGCGAGTGAGCGCACGAGTTGAAAATCTGCCTTTGTTACCATATTATCTACCGAATGTTAGGTTCTGAAAATCCAATGCAAGGAGCACCATCGCCAAGATGCCTACGCCTATGGCTTTGGTGTCGGGCAAGAGCGTAGGTGTGTGTAGTGCGCCTGCCTTGCCACTCTCGAAATCCTCGCCCGCATAGCCCACACCCAAGCGGTAGAAGAGCGAGGGGTAACGCTCGGTGTAGTATCCGAAATCCTCGCCTGTGGGGCGCATACCGAGTTCTACGACCTCGAAGAGTCCACCCAAAAAATCCTTTGCACTCTGGGCGAGCAAAGGGTTGTTGTAGACCGATGGGTAGCCACTGCCAAAGTTGTTCTCTATGTCAATGCCATACTCACTCGAAAGACCAGCGCACACACTATCTATGCGCCTTTTGAGTTCTTCGCGCCACGCCTCATCGAAGGTGCGCATCGTACCCTCCAAGCGCACCTCGTTGGGCACTACGTTGGTTGCGCCTGCTGCCTCAATTTTACCTATGGAGAGTATGGTTTGCCCCACACCTTCGGGTGCTGTGGCGGGAAGTCGATAGAGTTCCTCGATGAGTCGAGCAGTGGGTAGTATGGGGTCTATGATTTTTTCGCGCAACGCTGCGTGACCGCCCTTGCCCTCAATCTTGAAGTGCAACTCGTCACACGCTGCCATATATTGTCCCTCGCATATGCCGATAGTGCCCGTAGGGAGTGTGGGCTCTATGTGATTGCCCACCACAGCCACCACCTCGTAGCCCTCGAAGGGATCTTCGTCTAAGACAATCTTTGCGCCCCCGGGGTTGAGTTCCTCGCCGGGCTGGAAGAGTCCGAAGACGGTGCATCCCAACTCCTCGCGGTGGTCGTTGAGCCATCCGAGTGTACCCAAAAGAACGGTGGCGTGCATATCGTGACCGCAAGCGTGCATCATCCCCTCGCACTTCGAGGCATAGGGAACCTCGTTAGCCTCCCTGATGGGTAGTGCGTCAATGTCGGCACGCAGGACTATCGCTCTGCGAAGATTGGCACCCTCTGCTGTGCCCTCAATTTTTGCCAAAATGCCGGTTTGGGCTATGGAGCGATGCTCAATGCCCTTGCCTCTTAGGTGGAGCGATAGACGCTCGGCAGTTTGCCACTCCTTGAAGGATAGTTCGGGGCGGGCGTGGAGGTCGTAGTAGGTGGAGAGCAGACCAATGTAGTCGCCCAACACCTCTTCGGTTATTTTGTTTATTCCCTTATACATTGTCGGTATAGTATTACTTTTCGACTATTTCTACTTGGTAAATCTTGTTCCAATTCTTGCCCGTAAGCCAAATGCGCCCCGTAGCCTTGTCGTAGGCTATGCCATTGAGGACATCGGTGTTGTAACTTACATCCTCGGGCGATTGCAAGCCCGCAAGGTCAATAACTCCCACCACCTTGCCACTTGCAGGGTCTATGCGTACAATGTTTTCTGTGAGATAGACATTAGCCCAAATCTCTCCCTCTACCCATTCGAGTTCGTTGAGGTTTTCGACCTTCCTGCCCCCGAGTGTTACATCGAATGTGCCGAGGGTCTCGAAGGTTTGGGCATCGCGCAGGGTTATGGTGTGTGTGCCATTGCTCATATAGAGCACCTTGCCATCGGTTGTGAGCCCCCAACCCTCGCCTTTGTAGTCAAACTCGCCCACCTTGCGCAACGTCTGGCGGTCATAGACAAAAGCCTTCCCTTTGCGCCAAGTGAGTTGGTAGATCTTCTCGCCCAAGAGCGTTATGCCCTCGCCAAAGTAGGTGCGAGAGAGTGCCACCTCCTTTTGGGCTGCACCTCCCGATGTGGGCTCGTAGGTTTTCAGCACCGAGGAGCCGTAGCCTCCCGTACCCTCCCAAAATACACCATCGGAGTACTCGAAGCCTTGCGTGTAGTCCGAAGTGGAGTGGGGAAGTTCGGCGACGGTGCGAAACGTATAGTATTTCAGCGATGTAGATGTTGTAGAGTTGTCGGATGTGGTGCGTTTTTGAGTTCTTCCGCCACACCCGCAAGCCATAGCCACAATGGCAAAAAGTAGTATTGTGAATGTATGTTTCATAAAAAAGGTTTCGCAGATGATTACAAAGATACGAAAATTTGGTATATTTGTGGCAAATAAACCATAAAAACCATTTTTCCCTATGCTTACATTGAAGCAATTGCGTGATGACAAGGAGTTTGCCATCAGCCGTCTTGCCGTTAAAGGCGTGGATGCACGCGAGGCAATAGACCGCATCATCGCCCTCGATGACGCTCGCAAAGAGCAACAACAAAAATTGGACAAAAACCTGGCAGAGCAGAATGCTGCTGCCAAACAGATAGGCGCACTCTTCGCACAGGGTAAACGCGAAGAGGCAGAGGCTATCAAGGCTCACGCCACCTCTCTTAAAGAGGAGAGCCGCGAACTCGAAGCAGCAATGAAGCAGACTATCGAGAGCCTCAATGCCGAGATAGTTCTGCTCCCCAACTTCCCCGCAGCCATTGTGCCCGAGGGTAGGAGTGCCGAGGATAATGTGGTGGTTAAGCAGGGTGGCGAGATACCCACTCTCGGCGAAGGCGCACTGCCCCACTGGGAACTCGCCTCGAAGTACGACATCATCGACTTTGAGTTGGGCGTGAAACTCACCGGTGCCGGCTTCCCCGTCTACAAAGGCAAAGGTGCCGCTTTGCAGCGAGCCCTGATTACTTACTTCCTCGACCAGAACACCCAGGCAGGTTACTTGGAGGTGCTGCCCCCCATTATGGTAAACGAGGCTTCGGGCTTCGGTACGGGTCAGTTGCCCGACAAGGAGGGACAGATGTACCACGCAACGCTCGACAACTTCTATATGGTCCCCACTGCCGAGGTGCCCGTAACCAACATCTACCGCGATAGTATCGTAGACGAGCGCGACCTTCCCATCCGCCTTACAGCCTATACACCCTGTTTCCGCCGCGAGGCAGGCTCCTATGGTAAGGATGTGCGCGGTCTGAACCGTCTGCACCAGTTCGACAAGGTGGAGATTGTGCGCATCAACCATCCCGATAGTTCCTATGAGGCTCTCGACCAGATGGTGGCTCACGTTGAAAAACTCGTGTCGGCACTCGGTCTGCCCTACCGCATCGTAAGGCTTTGTGGTGGAGATATGAGTTTCACTTCGGCTCTGACCTACGATTTCGAGGTCTACTCGGCAGCACAGGGCAGGTGGCTCGAAGTGTCGAGTGTGTCGAACTTTGAGTCGTTCCAGGCAAACCGTCTGAAACTCCGCTACCGCACCGAGAACAAGAAGACCAACCTCTGCCACACCCTCAATGGCTCCTCGCTCGCACTGCCCCGCATCGTGGCTGCGCTCTTGGAGAACAACCAGACTCCCGAGGGTATCGTAGTCCCCGAAGTGTTGCGTCCCTACTTGGGCTTCGATATCATTGCGGGCAAATAGTTGAGAAATACCTATCGTTTGGTAGGGTTTGTGTAAAATAAAATTGGGCAAAGGGTATCAGGTAACAAAAAATGATTATCTTTGTGCTACCAAGAAGACAACAATTACATTAAACTTTTTTAACAAATAAGAAGACTATGGCTTACAAAATTGATCCCGACAAATGTGTAGCTTGTGGTAGCTGCATTGGCGAGTGCCCCGTAGAGGCTATTTCGGCTGGTGACGTTTATGTTATCGACGCTGACACCTGCATCGAGTGTGGTAGTTGCGCGGATGTTTGTCCTAATGAGGCAATCTCCCTGTAACGAGGCAATCTCGCAGGCATCTACTGCGTTACGCTCAAAAATCTCTCCCTCATTTACGCTCAGTAAACTGCGGGAGAGATTTTTTTCGCAAGCCTTGTATCTGCTCTGCGATATAGCCTCGTTAAAACGCATCTAAGCGGCGTCTTTGGCGCCCAACTGCGACAAATCCCCTCCTCATTTACGCTCAGTAAACTGCGGAGGGGATTTTCTTGTGCGTCTATCCGCACCCTTATGTTTGTTCTCAGTCCTTAGACTTTGTGACGTACATCATACAGTTTTTGCAGTCGAAGCGGAGGAGGTAGTGTTCGGTGCCGTGGACAAGGGTGAGGGGTTCGGGCAGGCGTGAGCCTTTGCGGAGGCAGTGTCCTATCTCGCGGCGGAGGCAGTAGGGGGTGCGCATAACATCCACGCCTTCCAAGTCGGGCAGGGTGTCATATCCCTCGTCAATACGTTCCACGCCGTGCTCCTCGTAAAACTTCCTTGCGAGCGAGTTGACCACGTTGTGGTCGCCGCCGATATGGCTCTGGGGATAGCGTACCTCGGGGTCCTCGGTGGCGATATTGCGGGGCGGCAGTTGTTCTCTGAGTTGCTCCTCCAAGCGTTCCAAAACCTCCCTACGCAGTCCGTTAGCCACGCCCGCAGGCACAAATGGCACCTCGCCCTCGAAGTCGAACACTACATCCACAATGTCGAAAACCGAGCCGCCACTCTTGCCGAGCGAAGAGCGCATAGAGCCAAATGCCACCTCGGGTTTCGAAGCGATGTCGAATGCTTGGTGTAGTTCCGCCTCGGCAGTGGTGCCGCACTCGTCTGTGGCAGTGAGTCTTAGGCGGTCGGTGGAGCCCGAGAGTGTGAGAGTTATGGGTAGTGTGCGGCGTGTGCG
The DNA here is from genome assembly GCA_937911745.1 of uncultured Alistipes sp. GTDB lineage: Bacteria > Bacteroidota > Bacteroidia > Bacteroidales > Rikenellaceae > Tidjanibacter. Next base: position 5,448 of record CALDPX010000055.1, read on the forward strand.
CGAGTTTAGGATGGTGTCGTAGAAGTGCTTATCGTAATTGCGGAACAGGTGCGCCCCGAGCGATATTCCCTCCATACGGTTGGGGAAGATGCGCCCCTCGTCCACCTTGTTGATGTTGGTGCCTCGCAGCACTCCGCCCTCAATCCAGCATACGCCATCGCCAGCCGAAAGAGTTGCCTTCTTATCGAGCGTGAACCACCCTTTGCCCATTTTTGCCACCTTGCCTATGGGTTCGCCCATAGCCTTAGGGGTGTCGAAAGAGGCGAGCGAGGGGCGTTTGCCCGAGAATATGTAGTCGCCACCGCTGCGGGTGAAGGTCTTGGAGGGCGAGGGTGTGAAATCGAGCGCAACTCTGCCTCGTGAGGCACGAGAGTAGCCCTCGCGCGAGGCAATGACTTGGTCCAAAAGGCGGCTGTAATGTGCCGTAATGTTGCGAACATAAGCCTCGTCTTTGAGTCTGCCCTCAATCTTGAACGATATGGCACCCATATCCACAAGTTCTCCAATGTGAGCCGAGAGGTCGAGGTCCTTGACGGAGAGCAGATGTTGCCCTTTGCGGATGGTCTTGCCGTTGCCGTCAATAAGGTCGTAGGTCTGTCGGCAGGGCTGGCTACACTCGCCACGATTGCCACTGCGGAAAGAGAGCGAGCGGCTCATATAGCACCTGCCGCTACCCGACACGCAAATTGCCCCGTGCACAAAGACCTCAATCTCTGCCTCCGTAGCACTGCAAATATCCCTCATCTCTGCTGCCGTAAGCCCCCTTTCGAGCACTATGCGCGAGAAGCCTGCCTTGCCGAGAAAAGCAACCCTCTCGGGCGAGGCGTTGTACATCTGCGTTGAGGCGTGAAGTTCGGCATTTCGGAGCCCCATACGGGTGTAGGCGAGGTCCTGAACAATCAGTGCATCGACACCCAAGTCTATCGCCTTTTGGGCAATCCTCCGCGCCTCCTCCAACTCGTGCTCATAGACTATGGTATTCATTGTCATATAGAGCCTTGCACCAAACAGGTGGGCGTAGCGTGCCGCCTCGCGGATGTCCTCCAACGAGTTTGTGGCTCCTCGGCGTGCACCCAGCGCAGGACCTCCCATATAGACAGCATCGGCTCCCGAGTCTATGGCAGCGCGGGCGGTGGCGAGGTCTTTGGCGGGGGCGAGCAGTTCGAGAGTTTTCATCCGAGGAGTGTGTTTTGTCTGTTGGCTCTATTGCAATTTATATTTTTGGTAGGCGGCAGCGAGTTTTTCGTCATAGCGATTAGCCTTATATCCGCTACCGTTGTATCTGAGTGCAAAGGTACACCAATCTTTTGTTTTAAGATACACCGCAATACCCGTTTTTTCGAGAAATTTCATCGCCAGCCTCAACTGCTCTCCCTCGCTGCGCTCCATAGCCTTGCGGAACTCCTCCGCCGAGCCGCAACCGCAGGTCTTCCAATGAAAGCCCATAATCTGAAACAGTCCCCAACTTGCCGACTCCACAGCAGCACTCTCGCATATGGCTGCCGCACGCCCAAAACGCTCCCACTCGCCCTTGCCACCTTTGTAATGGGCGTGTGTCCAGCGAGGATAGAGGATGTCGGGGTTGGAGGGTGCGAGTGTCGAGGGGTCTATGCCTCGCCTTTGGAGTCGCTTCCAGAAGATGTGTCCCTCGAAGAGTATTCGGGGTCTGCCGTCCGCAAGGAAACCGCCCTTGGAGGAGCACTCCACCTCCACCACAGCCCTCAGCGCAGTCTCTTCCACGCCCAACTCTTCGGCAGCCTTGCGGAAATCCTCGTCCGTAAGGCGTTGGGGTGGCTTGGGAGGCTCCTTGGGGCGGACATAGTTGCGTACCGAAAACCCCGTACTGAGTATTCGCTTGCGGAGCGTGCGCCCAACATCACACTCGACAATGCCCGTTAGTACATCTGCCGCATCGTGCCAGCGGTTGGTGCGGAAGCGGCGGTTGTAGCCCATAAGGTGTGCAGCCCAATCGCCCCACCGCTCCTTCCAATCTATGGGCATACGGATGGTGCGTAGGACCGTTGAGGCGTTCGAGAGAATGCGGGCCTCCTTGTTGGCACTCTGGTGAAACCACGCCACCGAGCAACCCGGGGCAAGTCGTCCCACATTGCGGGCAAAGCCCCTGCCACCATTGTTGCTCTCGATGAGTGCCTCGCGAGTGCCCCGCTCGGTGAGCATCCTTGCAACAAGTGGCTCGGTAATCTCCATCTTCTCACGCGAGTAGACCACATCCTCGATGTAGATATCCCCGTCCAATCCCACCGAGTAGCTGACCGAGCAGAGGTAGTCGTCGCCCGTATCGGCAGTGTCGGTGTAGTTTGCCTTGCGTGTAATCTCGGTGGATTTTGGCAGAACGGTGTATGTCTTAAAGTTGTCGCCATAGAGCAGACCCGCGGCATCCGAGGGACGACCTTGATACATAGCCTCGAATTGCAGAGTGTCGAGTCGCTGTTTCTCCCTCAGTAACTCTGCCGAGTGACGCTCCTCCCACAACGCCTCGCCCACCTTGCGAGGGTCGAGTTCGGTGGCAGGGGTGGTTTTGAGGGCTTCGAGGTTCAGGTGGAGCCACTCGTTGGACTTTATGGTGTCGAGTTGGCTCCACTCTTTGAGTTCCACCACCCTCTCTTTCTGCATTATGCGACCTATCAGGTCCTCCTTGTGCCAGCGTGTGAAGACGATTAGTTCCTGCGAGTTGTTGTGCTCCCTGGTACGGACCACCGAGGTGTACCAATCCCAGCAGTTGTCCCTCACGGTAGGAGAGTTTGCCTCCATAGCGTCTTTGTAGAGGTCGTCAATAATAAATACATCGACAGGGTTGCCCGTCAGTGAGCCCTCTCTGCCCACTGCCACCAAGTCGCCCGAATGTCCCACAATCTCTGTCAGTTCGCCGGTGCGCTGGTAGGAGCCCGTTCTGCCTGCCGCCTTGATGGTAGTGTCGGGAAAGAGGTCGGTGTAGGCGGGTGAGTCGATGAGTCGTTGCACCCTCTTGTTGAACTTCTGCGCCAAGGAGGCACTATAAGAGGCTATGGCAACGTGCAGGTCGGGGTTGTTGCCCAGCAGCCACGCAGGCAGAGCCACCGAGGAGCCGAGTGATTTGCCGTGCTGTGGGGGAAGTGTAATCATTAGTCGGCGCACCTTGCCCTCGGCAAAGGCTTGAAGAAGTGCGTAGTAGCGGGTGTGGAACGGTGTCGCCCGAAACGAGGGAAACATCCGAGATGTGAAATCGAGAAAGGTCATACGAATTCAAAATTCAAAATTCAAAATTGAAATGGGAATAATGGGAGAAATGGGAAACTTTCAACTCTCGCAACTCTTTTTGCAGACTCTCCTGAGGTCACAAAATTCGAAGTCGTTGGGGCACTCCTTGCAGAGTTCGCCCTCGCCATCGAAGTTGGAGTAGGTCGCCATTTGCCACCAAATGGGTACAATGTCGCAAACAGGACATTCGGGCTGCTCCCTATCGCGGTAGATTATCACCGAGATGGTCAGCACCGAGCAGAAGCCATTGTGGTCGGTATGAATTTTGCCGCTAAAATAGTTCGACTCGCCTATCGCAACCAATAAAGATTGCTTCACAAGGGTGTAGTCTTCCTCGCCAAACTTGCACTCGTTGGACAGAGAGGTTGCATACTGCTCCGAGAAACCGAACAGTCGCTGTGGGGTTTTGTCTTTTTCGTGCATTGTAATGTGATTTTTTGGGGTTTATGTTTTGTTCAATAAAAATAAATTTCTTAACTTTGCACCACAAAGATAAGTTCAAAAATTGAATTATAGAACGTGTTTGGGTAAATTTTTTTTAATGGATAAACTATATGGCTGAGGGTAAGGGAGAACGAGTAAAGAGCGTTCGTAAAAATTTAGAAATGACAGGCGAAGAGTTTGCGGCGGTGCTTGGAGTGGGCAAGAGTGCTCTCTCAATGATAGAGAACAACAAGAGTGCCCTCTCTGAGAGAAATAAGAATATATTAGTTCAGGAATTGAACGTAAACCCCGATTGGCTTGATACCGGCAAGGGCGAAATGTTCAATTGTCCCAAGGAAGAGTGGCAAAAGTTTACACATCGCACCGACAACACCATCCCACACCAAAGCGTACCTCTCTATAATGTGGAGGGTACGGCAGGTTTGGTGCCCCTTTTTCTCGACCCCTCAAAGGTTACCCCCGTAGACTATATCCATATTCCCAATCTGCCCAAGTGTGATGGAGCTATATATGTTGTGGGCGACAGTATGTATCCCCTATTGAAGAGTGGCGACATTGTCCTCTACAAGCAGATGAACGATTGGAGCAACATCTTTTGGGGCGATATGTATCTGCTCTCCATAGACCTCGAAGGCGAGGAGTATGTGACCGTGAAGTATATCCAAAAGTCGGAGCGCCCCGGGTGTATAAAACTCGTGAGCCAAAACCCCCATCACGCCGATAAAGATATTGAGATAGAGCGTATTCGTGCCCTTGCGTTTGTTAAGGCAAGTATCCGAATGAACTCTATACGCTAAGAGCGTATAGAGTTCATTCGGGCGAGTGTGCCTTGTGGGTGGCTGGTTTCTGTGGGCGATTTCTGCGTTACGCTTGCGCTCGAAATGCTCATTTACTATTG
>CALDPX010000056.1 GCA_937911745.1 uncultured Alistipes sp.
AACCATACCCATGGCTGCAAGTGCAACTACGAAAAATTTTTTCATTGTGTTTTGTAAAATTAAGTTAATAAATAAAATGTGTTAAAGTATTATTTTCCATTCCGTTTCTCTATATGCACAAAAAAACAAGCACGCAATGCAGACACTAAAAGTCTGCACCGCGTGCTTGAATATATGCCACTAAGGAGGTTTGCCCGAACTCAAAGTTCGTTCTACCCCCCCCCATTTGGGATTAAACCGCTATGTATCAGCGAGTTACAATGCATTATATTGAAAATAATAGTAATAATCAATCCTCGGCCACTGTCTTAGGCAGCACCCGACAACGCAATGAGTTTACACTACACCATGCAAATATATGACATATTTATGGAACAAAAAAATATTTTACATCTAAAAACATTAGCCGTCAATATCCACACAGAGCCCCACACCATTGAGAAGTGTGGGGCTCTGTGTGGATATTCGATTACTTTTAGAACAAAGTGGTATATGTTACACCTATGGTATTGCTGGTGTGTTTTGTATTGACCAGCATAGGACCTGTAACATTGATATCCGAAGCCTCGTCCGCATAGGAGTAGTAATACATCAGGCTATTGGTATAGTGCGCCCTCGAAAGAGCCCACACAACATCTATCGAAGAACCGCTCTCGAACCTCCATCCCGCACCAAGCGAGAAGACATCGCTGTGGGTTTTATATGTGCCATAGAAAGGATTACCGTCCTCATAGTATGCAGTTGCCTCGCGATTTAGAGGTGAACCATAGTAGGCATAGCCACCTCTGAGGTAGAGGTTACTTACGGGCAGCACCTCCAATCCCACACGGAAGTTGTCACTACTTCCGAGGTCGTACTTCACATCATCAGCAAAAGCAGCCTCCAAACCGTTGGTGTGCATATCCATACCATCGTACCACACCCTGTCGTAGTCCACCGAGAGAATTGCCCTATTGGCGAGTGTCAGAGACGCACCCAAGAGGAGTTTCGAGGGCGAAGAGTAGTCGTAGGTGAAAGAGTTAATATACGAATTATCCTCATAGCGGTCGCCATTTGCAAAGGCAGTTTGCATATAGGTGGTGTAGTCCTTCGAGAGGCTTACACTTGTAGGCGAGTGGTAAGCAATACCAATCCTCAATGCACTAATGGGGCGCAAGATTGCACCAATCTTGAAATTTATGCCCGAGCCATAGTTGGCAATGGTGGGCTGATAGGACATCGAGGAGAGTTCCTCGGCTCCCTGTGCACCTTGATAAATCTCCGAGTAGTCGTAGTAGACAATCTGTTCGATGTTCTGAATACCAAGCGTAGCACCCGCATAAAGCAAGTTACCAAAGTTGAAACCGACCGAAAGGTCATACTCACCAATACTACCCATACTCTCCATCGCAATATGGGAATCAATACGGTTGTCCAAAGGAACACTATTCACCAAGTAGTTTCCCGTAAAAATGCTATTTTCGTTCATCTCCGGGTCGATGAAGAATGTACGATAGGCAAGCACTCCACCCCACTCATCGGGATATATGTCTGGATTGGTGAATGGTGATTTATTCTCACCCAAATAAGAGGGGTCAATGCCATACATCTGCTCGGCAAAGAACTCTCCGATGGTAACATCGCCATTTCCCCACCCCGCCGAATTGCGGTAGTTCAGGTCAGCAAGTTTGTTATAGGCAAAGCCAAGAGTAAAACTCACAAGCGAGCCCGAAGCCTGATAGAGATTCAGAGCCGTACCCACCTGATTGAAAGAAAAGTCGCCTTTTTTAGCCCCATAGTTCACATTTCCATTCGAAGAGCGAGTGTGGTCATAAGCCATCGACACACTCAGCACCGAGGTACGATACATACCCAAACCCGCAGGATTGATTGCCATACTCGACAGGTCCGCACCAAGCGAGGTATATGCACCACCCATTGCTGCAACCCTTGCTGAGAGGAATGCCTGCTCGGTTTGTGAAAACTTCGCCGCCTCCATATGGCTCATATTGGCGGGACTTATCACTTCGCCACCAAAGATGGTGGTCTGTGCCACAGCGCTACTTGCAACCGACAGAAATGCAACCAGGCTTGCTATGCCGAAAATTCTTCTCATAATGTTCTATGTAACTATAATATCAATTTGCTTGTTTTTACTAACCTTTCACACCCTCATCTTCTTAAAGTCATTAAAGTCCCTAAAAACCTTAGGACTATTGACGTTAGACGTTAGGCATTACCTTACCTTCTCGAACGGCTACTACTGCTGCCGCTACGGCTACTACTACCACTACTACGGCTACTACTACTTCCCGAAGAGAAACTGCTACGGCTCGACGAGGAGGAAGAGGAGCGACTGCTGCTCACACTCGATGAGGAGCGACTGCTACTGCGCGAAGAGGAGTTACTGCTCTTCACTGCCGACGAACGCGAAGAGGAACTACTACTTACTGTGGTTGCCGAACGAGAAGAGCGAGAAGAAGAGTTGCTCGAACCGCTCACGCCACTACCTCTTGTAGTGCGCGATGCATTCGGCTTGATGGTCGATCCGCTCAGTGTACCCGACAGTTCGTTCTTGCTGGTAGGCTTAGTAATCTCTCCACGAGTACCCGTTGTCGTTCCCGATACCCTACCTGTCGATATCGAAGGTCGTGCAGAAGAGCCAACAAAAGCGTCGCCACGCGAAGTTGTGCCTCTTCCGTTTGTACCGCTTGCAATCTGTGTGCCACCACGCGAGGTGCTACGTACTCCACTGCCACCCAACTGTTCGCGATAGGAAGGACGCGAGGTGCTACCTCCTGCTGTGGTGCCGTAACTTGGACGATGCGACACATTGGAGTGGTGGTGACCAGGACCTCCTGGGCGATGGTCGGGGTGATACGAGGGATGATAGTGGTGATGATGATGTCCGTAGTGGGGACCATACCAATGGTGATAGTGGTAGTGGTAGAAGGGATCGCAGCCCCAATAGGGCGAGTTCCAGCCCCAATAGTCCCAATAGCCATAACTATAACCATAGTAGTAGGGGTTATAACCGTAGCGGTAGCCATAGTAGTATGGGTTGTTCCAACTGCCAAACATATTGGTAATATAGCGAGGTTCAACCCATACCTGATCGCCCATAATCATAACGGTATAGAATGCGGGATCGTAGGCAAGAGTGAGAAAGTATGCATCGCCATAGCGGTAGTCCCAATAGGAAGATGGCATACGGTAAGTCAGTGAAGAGAAACCTTGCAGACGACGAGCATAGGCACTGCGGTAGTCATCCACATAGATGTTGTTATAGATGCTCACACCGCCTCCATCGCCATCCGACACAACCGTACCCGCCGGGCTTGACACAATATCTACATCGCCCAAAATATCATCAATATCAGCCTCGGCATTAGCGGCAGCAATCATTGCTGCAATGCGTCTTTCATTCTCCGCCCTTGCAGCAGCCTCTTTTTCGGCAAGCAGACGCTCTGCCTCACGCAGTGCTTCCGTATCGTGAACACCGTAGAGGTCGTCGACGTAGGTGGCTGCGTTGCTCGTAGCGAGCGTTAAAGTGGTGCCACAAGATGTAGTTCCCAGAGCCACAAGCCCCAAGGTTGCCATAATCAGTAAAATGTCTCTTGTTCGTATCATATCTATCAAATTTTTGGAAGTCGTTCGATAATAATCTTCAAAATCATTTCGACAACTTCTTGCGCTACTCTTTACTATATAGACGCAAAAAAGGGGCAAATAGTTGCATCGTGGGCAAAAAAATTTTGCTTTTCTTCCTACAAGTTCTCGCAACTTAGATTTTTTTGACAAAAAAGTGTACCTTTGTGCCGTTTTTGGTGCGCTACTACAAAAGTAGTACTTTTGCGCAAGATTTGCACCATTCGAAGCAGATTTTAGAGTAAAAAAGATAAAACAACAAGAAATGGCAAAAGAACTCAAACAACTCACCCCTCGCGAGGAGAACTACTCGCAGTGGTACAACGACCTGGTGGTAAAGGCTGGCTTGGCAGAAAACTCCGCAGTGCGTGGTTGCATGGTTATCAAACCCTATGGCTACGCCATTTGGGAGAAGATGCAGCGTGCGCTGGACGATATGTTCAAGGCGACAGGTCACCAAAACGCATATTTCCCACTCTTTATCCCCAAATCGTTTTTCAGCCGCGAGGCAGACCACGTTGAGGGCTTTGCCAAGGAGTGCGCAGTGGTTACACATTACCGACTGATGAACGACCCCGAGGGTAATGGTGTTGTTGTAGACCCCGAGGCTCGCTTGGAGGAGGAACTCATCGTGCGCCCCACCTCCGAGACCATCATTTGGAACACCTATAAGAACTGGATTCACTCCTACCGCGACCTGCCCATTCTTTGCAACCAGTGGGCTAACGTAGTGCGCTGGGAGATGCGTACAAGGCTTTTCCTCCGCACCGCCGAGTTCCTCTGGCAGGAGGGTCACACCGCACACGAAACCCGCGAGGAGGCTATCGAAGAGGCTCAGAAGATGATTAGGGTATATGCCGATTTTGCCGAGAATTGGATGGGCGTACCTGTGATTATGGGTACCAAGAGTGCCAACGAACGCTTTGCGGGCGCTGTGGACACCTTCACTATCGAGGCACTGATGCAGGACGGCAAGGCTTTGCAGAGCGGTACATCGCACTTCCTCGGTCAGAACTTCGGTAAGGCTTTCGATGTTCAGTTTGCCACCCGAGAGGGCGGTATGGACTACGCTTGGGCTACTTCGTGGGGCGTATCTACCCGACTGATGGGTGCGCTGATTATGGCTCACTCCGACAACAACGGTCTGGTGTTGCCTCCCAAGTTGGCTCCTATTCAGGTTGTTATGATTCCCATCTACAAGGGCGATGAGGAGCTCAGGAGGATGACCGAGGAGTTGGAGAAAATCGCCTCCAAACTGCGTGCTAAGGGCATCAGCGTGAAGATTGACAACCGCGACAATGTACGCTCGGGCTTCAAGTTTGCCGAGTATGAACTCAAAGGTGTACCCGTAAGGCTTGTTGTAGGTCCTCGTGACTTGGCAAACGGCACCGTGGAGATGATGCGCCGCGACACGTTGGAGAAAGAGAACGTGGCTTTGGAGGGTATAGAAAACCTCGTGGAGAAGACGCTCGAAGAGATGCAGCAGACCATCTTCCAGAAGGCTCTTGCATTCCGTAACTCTATGATTACCAAGGTTGATAGCTGGGAGGAGTTCAAGGACGTATTGGAGAATAAGGGCGGCTTCATCTTGGCACACTGGGACGGCACAACCGAGACCGAAGTAGCTATTAAGGAGGCTACGAAGGCGACCATCCGCTGTATCCCCTTCGACACAGTCGATGAGGAGGGCACCTGCGTATTCAGTGGCAAACCCTCTCACCGCCGAGTGCTCTTCGCAAGGAGTTACTAAAAAGAGGCTTTTATACCTTTATATAAATAGAGGAAGGGCGACCAAATATCTTGGTCGCCCTTCTCTTATTTTGGAGAGGGCTGTTGTGCTACCCTCCCCACCCTTTCTGTTTTGTCTGTTTAGTAGTCAAAACGCAGGAATTTACCACTTAGGTCGAAATCGAGTTCAATACCTGTGTTGAGTTCCACATCATACTGCCTGTCGCGCTCGATGTCCACCACGAAGGCGTCCGAATAGTTGGTGGTGACGTAGGTCTGAATAGCCTCGGGGATTACCGATGCGGGCACGCCCGTGACACGATTTTCAACCTCTTTCCACTCGCCATTTTTGTTGAATTCAATGAACGTACCATCCGACAAATAGACGTCGTAGTGAATTGTAAAATCGTCGAAATCCTTCATCACACTATTGACCGATGCCTCAGCGAAGTGGGTATTGATAAAAGTTTCGGCAGTCTTGGGGAGTTCGCTGGGGTTAATCTGTGTATCCTCGTCACAACTCTGCAAGCCTCCAAGTGCTATTGCTACGAAAGCAATCATGTAAAATATTCGTTTCATAGTCGTTTATTTTATAGTATTATTAATTTGGTCTTTGTTGTTTAGTCATACCATTTAAGTTTTCCTTTGCGGTCGAATGTAAGTTCCACATCTCCCGACAATTTCACCTCATACTCTCGTGAGTCGAAATCAATTTCCTCCACTGTCATCGTAGGAAAATGTGCCTCCACATAGGCGATAATGGCTTTGGGTATTAGCGAAGAAGGAACGCTTGCACCCCTATCGCGGTCTATTTTACGCCACTCACCACGCCTATTAAATTCAATTTGCGTACCATCCGAGAAAACCACCTCATATTTATTGTCACCTACTTCTCTATCGTATGTTGCATACAATATTGTGAGGTCTGCAAAGTACTTTGTAATTAGATTCTGTGCTTTGCTTGGAAGTTGGTTGAATTGTACGGGACGCTCGTGTGCCATAGTCGCCATGGCGACTGTTAATGCAGCAATCATTGCAAATGTTCTTTTCATAGTCATTGTAATCATATTTTGTAATTCATATTTTCTTGTATTTATTACAAATATAATACAAAAAACTTAATATGCAAAATTTATGCAAATTATTTTTGTTTAATTTTTTGGAGGGAGGGATGGAAGAGATGAGAGTAATACGGACATCTCCTACCCCTCGGACACCCTCCCCTGACACAAGGGAGGTGTGTTTTATCCGTCTTGCCACGACTTGTCGTTAGACAAGGCGGTTGGCATCTACCACTCTACATACTCGCTCGGTGCACTCACCGAGCGTCTTGCCACGACTTGTCGCAGACAAGGCGGTTAGCATCTACCTATCTTTTTTTGCGGGCGACAAAGTCGCCCTTTTTCTCTGCCACTTTTGGTGGCAAAAGTGGCGCAAAAGCCACGCACCGCATCTCTGGCAGGAGGGCGGAGCAAAAAGCCTAAAACGGACGCCTTTGGCGGGTAAAGCATTTACCGTCTCCGTTTCTTAACGCCTTTTTGCCCCGCCCTCGCCACGACCGCCGAGTCGGTCGCTTCTCTGCCGCCGATGCGAAGTGCGGATTTCTGACAGACCCCCTCCCTCTTCGAGGACTCCCCCTAACTTAGGGGGAGATGGTCGAAGACCAGAGGATGTTTCGTATCCGTCTTGCCACACTTACTGCACCTACTACCCCACTGCGCGGGCGGGGGATAAAAAAAACCGCCGCCCTCAGAAATGAGGGCGGCGGCGAATTATTTACTCGGACTTAGCCGAGCTGGATGTTGAATAATACTCAACAATGACTACATAGACAATGTGCCGTTGTACTCACCTTTGTAAACCTGGCCGCTATCGCAAGTCAAGTCAACAGTAATTTTCCAAGTACCGTCACCGTTGTCAACAACCTCCATGCTACCCGAGGTAATGCAACCGAGCAAGGTCTCCCACTGATCAGAGATGAACGAAGTCCATCCCATACTAGCCATCATAGGATCACCAGTCTGAATATACCTGGTTTGAGTGAATGTCGAACCACCATCCATTACAGGATAGGTACCTGCCTGAAGGGTAGTAAGACTCGAATTCTCATTCCAACAGTCAAGGGTAACTACATAGTTACCATCGTTGAGAATAAGATTGAAGTTAGGTCCACCGTAAGACATGAAATTAGCAGTATTGATAGTAGCTACTTCGCCACCTTCGTTACCACCTTCGTTGCCACCCTCTTCGCCATCGAGATATTTGATATTGATGAAACCGCCCTCGGTCATGAAGGATACGATTGCGGTATCTTTACCATTGACAGCATTGATTGCGGTAAGCTGACCCTGGAAGATATACTGGCAAGTTGCGGGATCACCGGTATCTTGGAACTGAATCATAAGACCGTCACTCTCGCTAACTTTCCATGCGCCACCAAACTCATTCCACGAGCAAGCCTGGTCGATGCAAGGCATCTCGCCAGTGATGTAGGGAGCAACCTGGAATGCACCACCTACAAAGTAGGTTGCACCTTGGGATGCACCGTAAACCTGATCGAGGGTAAGACCAATCTGGTCACCGGTAGTGGAGGTCAATTCGAGATACCATACCGAGTCATCATCGGGATAATCCTCGGAACGCTTAGCGGTTGCCGACTCAACGATGAAGTACCTCTCGGTTACACCAGCGCTACCCTCAAAACCTTCAACTGCACCAAGATATTCGAGAGCAAATTCACCACCATCGCCGGTATCACCATATGCGCACATATACCATTCACCATCCCAGCTATAGAACGAGAACTCGATGTACGATACGTTGGTAATAACCTCACCATCCATAGTCCTTACATTCGCACTGGTAACCCACTCAGTAGCACCAAAAGCAGCGTCTGCTTGGAGGTAGAAATCCTTATCAATCAAATTAGTGGTGTTGAGATAGATAGACAACTGAAGATTCTCAGCGGCATTTTTGAGGTGAATCTCAGACTCGCCGAACTCCTCATTAATAAATGCAACAGCTGTTACATTCTCATCCATAATCCAGTTGATATTCACAGCCTCGGTAGTCTCACCATTGCCGTAGATTGCAACGGGAGTAGGAGTGGTGATATAAATGTTAGCGGTTTTGCCGGTCAAACCATCTGCTACAACAAACTTACCCTGGAAGGCATTAACGTCCGAAGTAGGATAGGATGTCTCAACATAAAAGAAGCTGTTGTCGGGATCCATGATGCTATAATAGCCACCACCGATGTTAAACCACGAGTAAACCCATACACCAACATTGCCAGTCAAGTCGGAATTTGTAACAACGTTATACTCACCAGAAGGAACGCAAGGAGCGTCGTCCATATTAGTCTCAATATAAAGACCAATGGTATCACCATTAGTAGAGGTCATAACAAGTTCCCAAACAGAGTTGTCACCTACATAGTAGTCTTTGCTGTGAGCGATAGTAGCCGAAGCAACTGCGAAGGTAACATCCTGAGTGCCACCGGCAGCACCGCCGCCAAGACCCTCGATAGCACCCTCATATGTAGCGCCTGCCGAAACACCAGCCTCATTGCCAAACTCAGCCATAGCCATATAAAAACCTTCAGCCTCAGCAGCATAGATGCTGAACGAACCGAAACCGTCTACACCGGTAATCTCGGCGAGAGTTTCCCTTGTATCATGAGTGCGAACCTCTACAAAGGTAACACCTACTTGACCTGGTTCAAGAGCAAAGAAGTAATCTTTGTTTGCCTCGGGTTTAGCATTGAGCCAAACTACCAAATCCTGCTCAGCGCCAAGGAAAGTAACACAGCCTTCGCCATACAAATCATCGTAGAAGATATCAACACTGGTTGCTACAACATAATAAGAGCCACCAGCAGCTGCACCAGGAGTAGTTACAGTCTCGGTAACCATAGCCTTTGCACCCTCCTCGTCCTCGTAAGCCAAGAAGATGGTGTACTCGGTACCAGCAGTAACGCCACGACGGTAACCCATCTCAACAGTCGAGTTGAGCTCCTCCTCGTAGAGAGCATAGCCACCCTCCTCGGAAAGAATGTACTCAGCGGTGATAGTGTCATCAACCAATGCGGTTTCGAGAACACCATACGATGCTGCTACAACATTCTCGGTGGTAAGGTTGAAAGCAATGTAGTTCTCGGTTACCTCATCCTCACGAATGGTGATGCTTGCCGAAGCAACGCCAGCAACAACGATCTCAGCCGAATCCTTAGCCTCAGAAGGAGCTTTGCCAGCCTCCATTACATAGAATTTGGCAGCATCCTCGCTCAGGTATACGTCATAAGTACCTGCGGTCTCAATCTTGATGTTCTTACCCTCGCCCTCTGCAACAGTTGCATAGAAGTAGTTAGCCAAAATAGGTTTCACTGCATCGTAACCAAGGTCGGTATCATCCCAACTCTTGTTCTTTACGAACTTGAACTCGGTGTTAGCCTCAACATTCCAGCCCTTAACAAAGTAATAGCCATCGGCAAATTCGAGAGCCTCTGCATCTGCGGGAGCCCAATTCTGGTGGCTACCTGCAATAACCCAAGTATCACCAGTAGGAGTTACGGGACCTTCGGGCTCATCGGGACCACAAGCAACTGCAAATACCAATGCAGCAGCTGCCATAAGTAATTGTTTGATTTTCATTTTGTTTGTTAATTTGGTTAATAAAAAAGGTAATTAATTGTTTGGTTTTTATCAAATTCTTACCGCTAATATACGCGTAGCGCACAAATATAGTAAAAAAATGTTTCATTAGTACCACAAGTGGGCAAAAAAAACAAAAAAAGAGTTGAGAATTGAGAATTGAGAGTTGAGAATTGAGAGTTGAAAGTTTTTTAAGGACATTAAGGACATTAAGGTCGTTAAACTCCTATATGCCCTATATGCCTTAGGACTATTGACGTTAGACGTTAGACAATGACTCATAAGTAACAAAATAGGCGACTTGCGCCGCCTATTTTGTTACTTATGAGTCATAATGTGAAGTATCATCCTATCAGTCTCCAACATACCTCGCGAGCCGATGGTCGTGAGGTTCAAAATCGACTTATCGACATCGTCATCCACAATGCCCTCATAAGCAGTTACACAGCGTTGCTCCATAGCCATCGTGGCAGCCATAACAGCCGTAGAAACCGAACTCGAAAGTTTCAGCGCACAACTCGGTTTTGCACCATCACAAATCATACCCGTAAGCGTGGCAACCATATTCTTCACAGCCATCGCAACCTGCTCATAACCACCACCCATAAGGTAGGTAATACCACAACTCGAACCCGTAGAAGCAACCACACAGCCACACAATGCCGAGAGTCTGCCAAGGCTCTGTTTGATATAGATAACCGTAAGGTGTGAGAGTGCAAGCGCACGTATGAGTTGCTCCTCGCTCGCGCCCGTATCCTCGGCATAGACCACCACAGGAAGTGTCGAAACAATACCCTGATTGCCGCTACCCGAGTTACTCATAACAGGTATCTTCGCGCCACCCATACGAGCATCGCACGCCGCAGAAGTGTAGGAAATCATATGTGACAATATGGTGTCGCCCATAATCTTGCGACTACCCATACTCTCCTTTACGGTGCGCCCTAGGCAGTGTCCCCACTCGCCCTTCATAGACTCATCGGCAGCCGCCTTATTGAGTCTGCGAGCCTCCAAAATAAAGCGCAACTCCTCGATGGGAGAGGTGGTGGCAAAATCCCACACAGTGCGGAGCGTTAGAACCACATCGTGGTGCTCATCACTCTTAGACTCAGGCACCCTATTATCCAGCAAAACCGTCTCGTCCTTAGCTAAATAGACAAAATTAGTGTGCGAACCTGCAATGATAGCAGTGGCAGTGTGGTTGTCGGCAGTGGCAACAACCTCAATATAGAGCGTTTCGCAGTCGCCGTCCTTAACACCAACCTTAACTCTACCCTCGTCAATCATCTTGCGACCGCGCTCAACAGCCTCGGGAGTAACCTCCCTTAGCACTTCGAGCTGGTAGTCACTCTTGCCCACAATCGCTCCCAGCGCAATGGCAATAGGCAGACCTATCATATCCGTACCCGGAATACCGACACCCATGGCATTCTTCAACACATTAGGGCTTAGCAACACGCTGATATTCTGTGGTTCACAACCCAATAACTCGGCAGCCTTAGCCGTACACAACGAAACAGCAATAGGCTCAGTACAGCCCATAGCGGGCACAACCTCACGATTGATGAGGTCGATAATCTCCTTCCTATACTCGGCAGACATCATAAGGTTACAACTCTTTTTAGGTTAATTCATTATCCAAAGATAGTATTTTTTTGACACACTGCTACCATCCAATGCAATTTTCTCGACTCAGACACTTATTTTTACTTGTCAATAACGCCCGAGCCGATCAACTCATCGCCATCGTACCACACTGCAAATTGCCCCGCAGTGATACCCCTTTGGGGCTCATCAAACAGGAGGTAGCCGCCCTCATCTGTGGTGTATAGTCTTGCCCCTTGCAGGGGTTGGCGGTAGCGGATGCGGGTGCTATATCTTCGGGGACTCTCCCCTACTGCTTGGCGCAGGTCTTCCCTTACCCAATGCATCTCCTCGGAGCGTATGTGGAGTGCTCGGCGCAACAGACCTGGATGGTCGTGTCCCTGTCCAACATAGACAATGTTGCGCACCACATCCGTTGCAATCACAAACAAGGGTAGTGCCGTACCGCCCACACCCAAGCCGTGGCGTTGTCCTACGGTGTAGAAATGGGCTCCTGAGTGGGTGCCGACCTTCTTACCATTTGCAGGCTCATATCTATAAGGTTCCGAGAGAGTTACAACATCCTCCCTTGCTACCAATTCGTCATTTTCTTGCTCCGAGCGGTAGCCCTCCCAATCGCGTGGTATCTCCACAATGCGTCCCTTTTTGGCAGCCAATTTTTGCTGCAAAAAGACGGGCAAATCGACCTTTCCGACAAAGCATATACCCTGCGAATCTTTCCTCTTGGCAGTAGCCAAATGGAGCGCACTCGCCCTCTCCCTCACCTCGGGTTTGAGCATATCGCCAACGGGAAAAAGTGCCTTCGAGAGTTGCTCCTGCGTGAGTCCGCAGAGGAAGTAACTTTGGTCCTTATTGCCATCCACACCCGCCAGCAGTCGATGGGTACCATCCTCGGAGTGTTCCACCCTGCAATAGTGTCCCGTAGCCACCCAATCGGCACCCAATTTGAGTGCCTCCTGCAAAAATGCATCGAACTTTATCTCCCTATTACACAGCACATCAGGATTTGGCGTGCGCCCCTTCTCGTACTCCGAGAACATATAGTCAACCACCCTCTCGCGGTACTGCTCCGAGAGGTCCACCATACGAAACGGTATGTCGAGCCTCTTGGCGACCAACTCCGCAAAGAGTCTATCGTCCTCCCAAGGGCACTCGCCACTGAGTGTGCCGACCGTATCGTGCCAATTGACCATAAACAGACCCACCACATCGTAGCCCTGTTCCTTCAAGCGTGCCGCAGCCACCGAAGAGTCCACACCCCCCGACAATCCAACAACAACTCTCTCTTTTCTCTTCTCCATTTTATTTTGTTTCGCGACTTTTTATAAAAAGTCGCCTTTTTCGCACCTTTTTGTAAAAAGGTGCTACCAAAAACTTTTCGTGCACCAACCAATAGTGGTACTACCTACCGCTTTGCTTAGGAGGGGCTTATGGGACTCCCATATCTCTCAGTCCTCACATATCTCTCATAAGCCTTAGGATGTTAGACATTTTCAAAAAAGACAAAAAATTACTTTTTGTCTTTTTTGAAAATGGAGTACCCCACCACTCCAAATCCTGCCAGCACCACAATAGGAGCCAAGCCTATCCTGCGCCACGAGAAAATCTCTTCGGCATTAAATACCTCGGGGTTGTTACTACCTCCGCCCGCCATCAGCACAAAGCCCACAACAAGCAGCACCACACCCACAAGCATCAACTTATAGTTAGCCCACGAGAAGACCATCTCTTCTAGGGCTTTTTTCTCTCTTGTTTTAGTCTGTTTTGCCATATCTTTCACCAATCAATAAATATGTACTTTTGCACTATTCATCCTTATGAATTTGCCGAGTGTCAGTGACGTAAAGAGCATCGAGAGCACCACTCCGCCAACATATATACCTCCGAAAATCATAGCCATAACTGTGCCACCCGACACGAGCACCAAATAGGGCATACCCTCCGAGAGAGCCATCAGCATACCCCAAAACATCAGCGAGGCGAGGGTTGCAGCCGCCAAGCCCATCCATAGGCTATCCCACATAAAGGGACGGCGAATAAAACTCTTGCTTGCGCCCACAAGTTTCATTGTGGAGATAATCTCGCGGCGCGAAAAAACACTCATACGGATGGTATTTTTGAGCAGAATGAGCGAGATGAGCAGCAGAACACCTCCAAAGAGCACCAACAACAGTTTGAACTTGCCGAGGTTGGAGTCCATACTCTCAACCATACCCTGCTGATAGATAACCTCATCTACACCCTTCCAAGTGAGGGCTTGCGTCTCGATGGTTGCCACCAACTCCTTGGGACTTTCGCTTGCTGCCAGGCGTACCTCGAAGGATGCGGGCAGGGGGTTATACTCCAAAAACTCCTCGAAGTTACCTCCCGCAAAACCCTTAAAGTCGGCTGCGGCTTCGCTCTTGGAGATGAACCTTACTTCTCTTACGCCCTCGGTGGAGCGCAACTTGAAGCCCACCTCTTCGGTCACTTGGTCGGCAGCCCCCTCCTCCATCATCACATAGAGTGTCATACGCTCCTTGATGTTGTCCGTAGCCTTAGAGAGGTTCCAGATGATGTAGCCCACGCTCGCCAAGAGAAACAGCACCATTGCCACACTCACCGTAGATATGGCATAGGAGCCTCGCACCTTTCTGCGTAATTGCTTGTTACTACTCATAATTATTGCTTTGTTTTTACTTTCTTACGTTTTTTGAGCATCTCAGCCACTACCCATAGTGCGATGCCACCCAAGATGACCACCGAGAAGGCGAGTGTCACACCCTCCACAAGGTCAAAGGCAGGAGCCCTGAAACGCCACTCTATGGTGTGGTCGCCTGCGGGCACCACCATAGCCCTCAGCAGCCAATCGGCACGCATATAGTCTGCCTCTCTGCCGTCTATGTAGGCACTCCAACCCTTGTCATAGTAGACCTCCGAGAAGATGCACAAGCCGCCCTCCTTAGACGAATAACGATAAACGAGGTTATTTGGTCTGTATTTAAGAAGTTCTATTTCGCCCGCACCCAGCGTCACACCCTCCAACTGTTGGGCATACTCATTGCTGAGGATTGCGGTGTATTTCGTTGGGGTGGTATCCAAAAGCGACATCTCTTCCTTTGCTGAGGAGGCAAAGACCACATCCTCCACAAACCACGCAGCACCATTGGCACCCTGGTTGAGCACAGCCTCGGGCGCACCCGTCTGCTCGTTAGCGACGATGAAGTATTTGGTGTTGAGCATATCGTATACCTCGGGATTACCACGCAGCAGTTGATGGTCTATAAGGTCCTGATAGCGCGAGAGTTTTGCACCGTGGTAGCCTCCCACCGAGCGGTGGAAGTAGCTCGTTGTGGCATCGTTGAAGGTGCTAACAGCAAAATTAGCCACACGATAGCCGAGCGACTTGTCCTCCATAATTTGGAGATTAGCCTCGGTGGGCACAATCTTTGTCTTGGTTGGCTCCACAAAGTCGTCCCAGAAGAGGTAGCGGCTATCCACGCCCACCATATCAACAGCAATGATTGCACCCAAGAGTAAGAGCATCGCTCCGCGCTTAATCTTCGACCACGCAAAGAGTGCCACCACACCTGCCGAGAGTGCCACCATAGCGAGCGAGCGCAGAGCATCACTGCGGAGCATTGCAGCCCTCTCTGCCTCCATAGCCAGCACCACATCTTCGGGCAAACCCATCTGTGCATCATAGGGAGCCGAGAACGAGAACATACCCTCGCCCAAAAGCCACACCACAAGAGCCACACCTCCGGCAATACCTGCCGACCACGCAACACCTTTGATTAAGGTCTGCTTGTCATACTCGCCCTTCCAGATACGCCACAGCACCAGCGCCGCGAGCAGAGGAACACTCCACTGCACCACCACAAGTGCGGTCGAAACAGCCCTGAACTTATCGTAGGCGGGCAGATATTTGAACATCAGTTCCGTAAACCACATCAGGTTGCTACCCCACGAGAGTAGCAGCGCAAAGATGCTTACCACCATAAGCCACCACTTTTCCCTACCCTTCAAGAGGAACATTGCCAGCAGAGCAAGGAAGATAGCCGCAGCACCCACATAAGTGGGACCCGCAGTGCCCGGTTGGTCGCCCCAATAGGCGGGCAGGCTACCCGCAAGGGAGCGTGCACCGTAGGGACGCAGTGCATCTGCAACCTCGCCATTGGAAGCAAAGCCACCAGCCGAGGAACCGCCCATAAGATTGGGAATGAACATATTGAGGCTCTCGGTACGTCCATAACTCCACGCTGTGGCGTAGGCAATATCGAGTCCGCTGTCATTATTCTTCGAGGAGTCGCTCTCCGTTGCAAGCACACTACCGCCACGAGTGGTGTCGGGTTGATGCTGTGCGGTGTAGTAGAGTGACGACAGATTGGCACCCACTGCCAACACCGCCGCCAAAGCAAGCACTGCCGTAGCCTTTGTAAAGCGTTGCAGAGTCTTCTCCTTCACAGCCACCACCAGCTGATTAATCCACACTGCCGCAATGACAATGGCGAAGTAGTAGGTAATCTGTGGATGGTTGGCACCAATCTGCAATGCCGCAAAGAGAGCCGTAAGCAGTCCGCCAAGCACCAATCGTCCACCTCGGAGGGTATAGACCACACCTCCCACAAGCAGTGGCGCATAGGCAAAGGCGAACATCTTGGTAATGTGTCCTGCGCCAATAATAAGTATCGAATAGGTCGAAAAGCCGTAGGCTATGGCTGGCACTATCGCCACAAGAGGACTCACGCCCCACATCAATAGCATAACCCAGAAACCCACCAGAGCAAGAAATATAAGCACCGCAGGACGTCCGAAGGTGTTTGCGAGGTCGGTGCTCCAATTCTTTATGAGCATCGAGGGGTACTCGATGTTAATCATATAGGCGGGCATACCCGAGAAAGCATTACCCGTCCACTGTGGGTCCTCGCCCTTGGCTTGCAGCTGCTTAATATCGTGGCTCATACCCTCATATTGGGTAATATCGCCCATAGAGAGTTCTTTGCCCTCCATTTGGGGTGCAAAATAGAAGAGCGAGAGTGCCAAAAATAGCACCACAGCCCCGACATAGGGGAGCCACGAGGGTATATTATTTCCGTTTTTCATTATCTACAAAGTCAAATTAAGCCAATATAACCCACAAAGGTACAATCTAGAATTGAAAATTGAAAATTGAAAATTGAAAATTGAAAATTGAAAATTGAAAATTATCTGGAAAATATATACCTTTGCGCTATGCAATTATTCTACGCACCAGATATAACACTTCCCCTCTATACTCTCCCCGAGGAGGAGAGCGGACACTGCGTGAGGGTACTGCGCCTCGGTGTGGGCGACTCGCTTCATATCGCCGATGGCAGGGGTACGCTCTATCGCGCTGTGGTGGAGGACGCACACCCCAAACGTTGCACCATCCGCATTGTGGAGGAGCATCACGAGTGGGAAAAACGCCCCTATGGGCTTACCGTTGCAGTGGCACCAACGAAGAATATCGACCGCATAGAGTGGTTTGTGGAGAAAGCCACCGAGTGTGGCATAGACCGCATTGTGCCCATTTTGTGTGACCACTCGGAGCGCAAAGTCATTAAGGGCGAAAGGCTCGAAAAGATAGCCATCAGCGCAATGAAGCAGTCGCTGAAAGCCTACCTGCCGCAAATAGCCCCCCTGACTCCACTGCGCCAACTCCTTGCCGAGCCCTTCGATGGGGTGAAACTCATTGCTCACTGCGAGGAAGATGCCGAGCGTATCTTTATGGGCGAACTCATCCACGGTGGCGAGAATGTATTGGTGCTGATTGGTCCCGAGGGCGACTTTTCGAGGGAGGAGATTGAAGCAGCACGCAAGGCGGGTTTTGTGGAGGTGACGCTCGGCAATAGCCGCCTACGCACCGAAACTGCCGCCCTTGCTGCCACAATGTTTACCGCTTTCGTAAATGGCTAATACGGATTTTTGTCTAACGTCTAACGTCAATAGTCCTAAGGCTAATGAGAGATATGGGAAATCCACAACCAATTCCCTCCCCTAACTTAGGGGAACGGTAGAAAAAATTTTGAATTTTGAATTAACCCTGTGAACACATCTCTCTGGACCATATTCTCTTCGTTTTTGAAGATTGGAGCCTTCACTTTCGGTGGTGGCTATGCTATGATACCCCTCATCGAGGCGGAGATGATTGAAAAACGTGGTTGGCTCACACGCGAGGAGTTCTGGAACCAACTGACCATCGCACAGAGCATCCCCGGACCCATTGCGCTTAATACGGCAGTATTTGTGGGCTACAAAACCCGAGGCGTGAAGGGAGCCTTTGCGGCACTCTTGGGAGTAGTGATACCCTCGTTTGTCATCATTCTGCTCATTGCCACCGTATTTACGGAGTTTAAGGATAACCCAACTGTCACTGCCGCCTTCAAGGGTATGCGCCCAGCCGTTGTGGCACTCATTGCTGCACCACTCATTAGTATGGCTAAGGGTATGAATTGGTGGAAGATAGCCCTTGCGCTCGGTGCGGCGGCGGTTATATGGTTATTGGGCGTGTCGCCCATCTGGTTCATCTTTGCGGGTGCTGTTGTGGGCATCTGCTATTCGTTCCGCCCCGAACTTAATGCAAATGGTAGAAAGGAGGGCGAACAATGATATACTTACACCTTTTCCTCTCGTATCTGAAAATAGGCTTCTTCGGCTTTGGAGGGGGCTATGCTATGATTTCGCTCATCTATAACGAGGTGGTTGTGCAGAACGGCTGGCTCACAGCAGCCGAACTTGCCGATGTGGCAGCCATATCACAGATGACCCCCGGACCTATTGCCATCAACTGCGCCACCTATGTTGGCTACACCGTTACGGGCAATGTGTGGGGCTCGCTGTTGGCAACCGTTGCTGTCTGCCTGCCCTCGCTGACGCTGATGATGCTCGCCACTAAGTTCTACTTCCGCCTTAGGAACAACCGCCAATTCAAGGGCGCAATGAGCGGTATGCAGCCTATGATGATAGGTCTGATACTCTCTTCGGCACTGATGCTCTTTGGCGAGAGTACGTTCATAGATTGGAAGAGTTGGGTAATCTTTGCGGGGTGCTTTGTTGCCTCCGTCAGGAAGGTCAATCCCATTCTGCTCATCATCCTCTCGGCTGTGGCAGGAATAGTCTTGTATTGAATTGAGAATTGAGAATTGAGAATTGAGAATTGAAAATTTTCCCATAACTCCCATAACTCTCATAAGCCTTAGGACTATTGACGTTAGACGTTAGACGTTAGACCTCCAATTTGGCACAAGATTTGTTCTATGAGTAATCGAACTGCGTGTTGAGATGGAGTAAATCGGAAAAAACTCGTGTTTGATTTGGAAATTAGGGGAAAAATCTCTATCTTGCACGCAGTTTCAATTATATTATTTGTATAACCAAACACTTTTTGCCTATCGAAAACATCTACTCTTTATAAACCAACATTTGAAGAAAGAGTATGTTACAACAATCACAAGGTAAGAGCGACAACGAGTTGCTCTCGGCTTACCTTGCAGGAGGCAAAGAGGCTATGTCCCAACTAATAGAGCGTCATCGTGTGCGCGTCTATGACTATATCCGTATGATGGTCAAAGACGCCGACCTTGCCGATGATATTTTCCAAGAGACATTCATCAAAGTAGTGCGCGTGATTGACAGCGGACGCTACAAGGAGAGTGGTAAGTTCCTCTCGTGGGTTATGCGTATAGCCCACAATCAGGTCATTGACCACTTCCGCTCCGAGAAACACAACCCGAGTGTAAACGAGAGTAGCGCGGGCTATGACATCATAGCCACACAACGACTTACCGAAGGCTCCATAGAGGACCACTTGGTGGGTGAGCAAATTGAGGCGGACCTCAGGGCACTTGTTGGCGAGTTGCCCGAGGAGCAGCAGGAGGTTGTGAGGTTGCGCTATTGGGGCGGTCTGTCGTTCAAGGAGATAGCCGACCATACGGAGGTGAGTATCAACACCGCCCTTGGGCGTATGCGCTACGCACTGATAAACCTCCGCAGGATGATAAAGGAAAAAAATGTGGCACTCGAATAATTTTTTCACAATAAAGCCCCAAGGCAGTGCGTTATATGTGTGAAAAGTTCGAAACAATCACATTTTAACCGCAAGTTGCCTATGGGAGAGATTGACTACGAAAATAAGGTAAACTGCTCCACAGGCGAAGATTATGCATTGCTAATGCAGCACGTTGTTTGCGAAGAGCCCGAATTGCTCTTTTTGGATACGTTGCTCAGCGAATGTTTCGCCAAAGCAGTTAATTAGGTGTTAGAGAAGTTTGATTGGAGAAGGGTTGCCGTGAGGCATCCCTTCTTATTTTTGTTACACACCCCCCATTTCTTCTTTTTTAATCCCTATGGGATTAACTAATTTTTCTCGTTGAAAAACTATAAAAAATAGTTGTTCAACTAAAATTTTTAGTTACCTTTGCAGTAAGAAAACTATTTCAACAAACTACGAAGATGAAAAATTTAACCAAGAAAGAGGAAGAGATTATGCGCCACTTTTGGGAGAAGGGCGAGTTGTTTGTGCGCGAGTTAGTAGCACTCTATCCCGCCCCCAAACCTCACTTCAACACCCTCTCTACAATGGTGCGCTCGCTCGAAGCAAAGGGTTACCTCTCCCATAAGAGTTTCGGCAATACCTATCAATACTTCCCAACAATCAGCGAGGAAGAGTACGGCGGTTCGACTATAAAAGGTGCCGTAAGTCGCTACTTTGAGAACTCCTATCTTACGGCCGTATCGGCACTTGTGAGGGAGGAGAAAATATCACTCAATGACCTCCGCGAGCTCATTGAGCAAATAGAGTTAGAAAGTAGATAAGTTACATCCCACCACTGCTTAAAAGTTACTGTCACCATGCAAGAGATAGTGATATATTGGCTGAAAACAGCTACCGTAACGGCGGTTTTCTATCTATTTTTCAAGGTCTTACTCTCGCGCGAGACCTTTCATCGACTCAATCGTGCGGTGCTGCTGGCGACCGCCGTAGTATCGTTTGTGTTGCCACTCTGCGTCATCACCATAGAGCGCACTGTAACGGTTGAGATGTTGGAGAGTGCATCAATCAGCACGTCCCCCATAGAGTCTGCGGTGAAGATTCAGGAGGGCAGCTTTGTGTGGCAGATTGGTGCGGTGGTAGGATTGGTCGGCGCTCTTGCTGTTATGGTATGGACTCTCTGTTCTATGCTCGCCATACATCGCCTTATCTCCTCTGCACAGGAGGTAGAGCAGAATGGCAGGGAGCGTATCTACGTGACAAACAAAGCCATAACCCCATTCAGTTGGTTTGGTAACATTGTACTCTCGTCAGAAGACTGGCAGGATAGCGCTCGCATAATACTTGCCCACGAGAGGGCTCACATACGACTCCATCACTCCATAGACCTCCTTGTTGTAAACCTCTGCTGTGCTGCCCAGTGGTTCAACCCCGCCATGTGGCTTCTAAGGCGCGACCTGCGTGAGATACACGAGTACGAGGCTGACGAGGCAGTGTTGATGGGAGGTGTGAATGCTCGCGAATATCAACTACTATTAATAAAGAAGGCTGTCGGCAACAAATCCTACTCCATTGCCAACAGCCTCAATCACAGTACACTTAAAAACCGTATTACTATGATGTTACAAAAAAAATCAACTCGCGCGAGTCGTATGAGGGTACTCTACGTCTTGCCATTAGTGTGCCTGTCGCTCACTGCCTTTGCCCAGACCGAGACCAAAGTGGTTATCGCTGACAAAGTTACCGAAAACTCTTCGGAAAACCAAATCTCTTCTAATTTGAAATTAAACCTTATCGAGATGCTACCCAAATTCAATGGTAAAGATTTGGGAGCCTTTGGCGAGTGGGTTGGTATGTGCGTTGCGCAACATCAAAAAACGAATCCTACGATTTTTGGCGAGGTCTGTATGCAATTTACCGTAGAGGCAGACGGCACTGTCGACAAAGATAAAATCGTCGTGCTGAAAGACTCCAAGGAGTCGGAGTGGCTCTCAAATATCGTAAAAGATGTCATATCGCTCTCCTCGGGCATGTGGACTCCAGCCGAAGAAAACGGTAAACCTGTGGCTGTACAATATGCACTGCCCGTGAGGGTAGAAAAGCCAGATGATACGGTGACAATTCACTTCTCCGATAATTTTGGAAAAACTCATATTCAATCTGCCAATGGAGCCATCTACTTTGTCGATAAAAAGGTTTGTGAGGATATCAAGACGATAGATCCGAACCAAATCGAGAGTGTGACAGTCTATAAGGCGGCAACGGATAACGAGGAATTGTTGAAACTGCTTGCTTCTGGAGGTTTTACCATCGAAGATGTAGCCGAGCGAGGTTGCGTAATAATTACATTAAAGAAATAAACTCAACTCTTCGAAATTCGCTAAACTGTCGTGAAATTAGAGGGAAAATTAAGGGAATTAAAACCCATAAAGCCTCAGGACTATTGATGACAGTAGGTTGGCGGTTGACCACCTGACGAGTGAATACCGTGCAGCAGATGCAAGGCATACGAAAAAATCTCTCCCGCGGTTTACTAAGACGTAGATGCGGGAGAGATTTTGAGTGTAACGCAGCGGGTGCGGTGCAAGATGCACTCACGCTACAAGGCTGCAAGCAGAGCCACCAAGTGTTTCCAGAACTTGTCCACAGTGGCAATCTCCAAACGCTCGTCGGGCGAGTGAACACCACGCAGTGTGGGACCAAAGGATATCATCTCCAAGTGGGGGTATTTTTCGAGGAACAAACCGCACTCCAAACCTGCGTGAATAGCTCTCACAACGGGCTCTTTACCAAAGAGTTCGCGGTATTTCTCAACTGCCACATCCAAGAGATGGCTCTGGGGGTTAGGAGCCCAGCCCGGGTAGCCGTCCGAGTGTACAACCTTAGCACCCGCCAGGCGGAAGGTGCCCTCTACGGTGCGAGCTGCATAGCGTTTGGCACTCTCCACCGAGGAGCGTTGTGAGGTAACAACCTGAATGCGACATTTGGGCAGGAATTTCACCGATGCGAGGTTTGTGGAGGTCTCCACAAGTCCCTTCATCGCAAAACTCATCGCCAACACA
The DNA here is from genome assembly GCA_937911745.1 of uncultured Alistipes sp. Taxonomy (GTDB): domain Bacteria; phylum Bacteroidota; class Bacteroidia; order Bacteroidales; family Rikenellaceae; genus Tidjanibacter. Next base: position 22,668 of record CALDPX010000056.1, read on the forward strand.
CCATTTGCCACACTCACAATGGCTGTGAGCAGGCGGTGCTGAGTGTCGGCATCTACCACCTTCGTGGGTTTGTCGCACTCCTCAGCCCTCATCCAAAAACCGCTGTCGGTGTATTGTAACTCTGCTGCGACCTCCGCTGCAAAGCCCTTCACAAGGCGCAAAAAGGCTACCTTTTTGGTGGCGGGAATACCCACAATGGCGAACGCCTCACGAGGAATGGCGTTGCGCAAGTTGCCGCCATTGAAATCGCTGAGCCTTAGACCATAGCGCTCCTCGCCAAACTGCAACAAGCGAGCCATAATTTTGTTGGAGTTGCCCAATCCGTCGCCAATGTTGTCGCCCGAGTGACCGCCTTTAAGACCGCCAATTTCGATACGCAACCACGCAAAATCCTTAGGCGCACGCTCGCTCTTATAGTTGAAGGTAGCCAGTGTATCCACGCCACCCGCACAGCCAATGAAGAGTTCGCCCTCATCCTCCGAGTCGAGGTTGAGCAGATACTTGCCCGAGAGCATATCGGGGGCGAGGTTGAAGGCTCCCGTCAGTCCCGTCTCTTCGTCAACGGTAAAGAGAGCCTCAATGGCGGGGTGTGCGAGCGACTCATCGACCAACACCGCCAGAGCAGCAGCCATACCGATACCGCAGTCGGCGCCGAGGGTTGTTCCCTTAGCCTTTACCCACTCGCCGTCTATGTAAGCCTCTATGGGATCGACCATAAAGTCGTGCTCGGTGTCGTTGTTCTTCTCGCAAACCATATCGCTATGGCTCTGCAACACCACCGCAGGGTGGTTCTCGTAGCCGGCAGTTGCAGGCTTGTAAATCACCACATTGCCTGCTCCGTCTACCTTGTGGCGGAGGTTGTGACGCTTGGCGAAGTCCACCAAGTAGGCGATGATTTTTTCTTCGTGTTTCGAGGGGCGTGGTACGCGCGTAATCTCCTCAAAGATGCCCCACACAAGCGAGGGCGAAAGGTGACCAAGTGTGTTCATTGTAAAATTGTCGTTATTGTGTTAGTATTAATCCATTTTTAGTGGGAAACTTGCGTTCTCTTGCTCAAAAAAAATCTTTCCAACTTCAAAGGTAGCAAATAAATCACTATATTTGCCTTTTGAATGGGAAAATAATGGATGAGATAGTAATAAATAATAACTAAAACTATAAACTGACAAAAGACAATGGAAAAAGTAAGATGCCTTATTATTGGTGGTGGTCCTGCCGGATACACTGCTGCAATCTACGCTTCGCGTGCCAACCTCGCTCCCGTACTTTATGAGGGTTTTGAGCCCGGTGGACAACTTACCACCACTACCGAAGTGGAGAACTTCCCCGGCTATCCCGAGGGCGTTCAGGGTCCCCAGATGATGGACGATATTCGCCGTCAGGCTCTGCGCTTTGGTGCCGACATCAGGGGTGGCGTAGTAACCAAAATCGACCTCTCGGAGCGTCCCTTCAAGGTGATTGTTAACGACTCTGATGAAATTGAGGCAGAGGCTGTTATCGTAGCAACTGGTGCTACTGCCAAATACCTCGGTTTGCCCAGCGAGGCTAAGTTCCGCGGTATGGGCGTGAGTGCTTGTGCTACTTGTGACGGCTTCTTCTACCGCCGCAAAGATGTGGCTGTTGTGGGTGCGGGCGATACCGCTTGCGAGGAGGCTACCTATTTGGCATCCATCTGCAACAAGGTGCATATGATTATCCGCAAAGACTATATGCGTGCCTCGAAGGTTATGCAGGCGAGGGTTGAGGCTACCCCCAACATCGAGGTGCACTACCTCTGCAACACTCAGGAGATTTTGGGCGATGAGAATGGTGTTACGGGCGTTAGGCTCATTCACGCCGATGGTCACACCGAGGATATTGCCATTGACGGCTTCTTCCTCGGCATTGGTCACGCTCCCCAGACCAAACTCTTTACGGGTCAGTTGGAGCTGAACGAGGAGGGTTATATTGTTACCCAAGGCGCATCGAGCAAGACCTCGGTGGAGGGTGTCTTCGCTGCTGGCGATGTTAAGGACCCCCACTACCGTCAGGGTATCGTGGCAGCAGGTAGCGGTGCTATTGCCGCTATGGACTGCGAGCGATTCCTCTTGGCTCAGAAATAGGTTTTTGGCGCATAAATCCGCACAAAGTGCGCTATACTCCCGAAATACTTAGTGGCATACACGCCAATCTCTTCGACATCATCGAAGAGATTGAGCGTGTGTGTCGTATTATTGGGGTGGAGTCTTTTGCCATTGGTGGTACGGCTATTGGCGTGCACTTTTGGCAGAATATACTGCCCTGGGATGACGATGTGGACTTCGGTATGCTCCGCGAGGACTACAACAAATTCCTGCGCGAGGCTCCCGCACTGCTGGGCGAAGAGTTCGAGTTGCAGGAGTTTACGACCGACCCTAACACCCCGTTCTATTGGGCTAAGGTGCGCAAGCGCAATACCCTCTTTTTGGAGAAGGGTGTTGAGTGGTTCGACATCTCGCACGGCTTCTTTGTGGACATTTTCCCCTTCGACCGCATACCCAACAACCGCCTCTTGGAGCGTTTTCACCGAGCCGAGAGCGCGTGGTTTATAAGTGCTTTCAGCCTCTATCCCTATTGGCAAAAAAGGGGCGAGATACTACGCCGAGAGTCGCTCTACTACCAGAAGAGCCTCCTGAGTCGCCTTGTATTGGGCGTGCTCTACCGTCTTGTGAGCCGCGAGTGGCTCTATGGCAAGATGTGCAAGGAGATGGGGTGGTTCAATGGCGACAAGAGGTGCCAAAGGGCAAATGTGGTGCGCCTGCCATTGGATGTGGCGGAGTATGAGTCGCTGCGCAATCCTCGAAGGATGCCTTTTGGCAGACTTAGCGTAAATGTTCCGCGCGACTTGGAGGGCTACCTGCACCATCACTATCCCGTCTTGATAAAAGATATTCCCGAGGAGCAGAGGGTTAATCACGCCCCTCTGAAACTATCGTTCGATACCCTAAACGGCAAGACCTATGAGTAATCCGCAACCCATATTTTCGGTCATCGTGCCACTCTACAACAAGGAGCACGAGGTTGGGGCAACACTGCGCTCGGTATTGGCTCAAACCTACCAGCCTTTGGAAATTGTGGTGGTCGATGATGGCTCCACAGACCGCAGTGCCGAGATTGTCGAGCAGTTGGGCTCGCCGCTTGTAAGGCTCATCCGCCAGCCCAATGCGGGCGAGTGCGCAGCACGCAATAGGGCTATGAGTGAGGCTCGTGGCGAGTGGTTTGCCCTCATAGATGCCGATGACGAGTGGAAGCCCGAATTTTTGGAGGAGATGGCAGCAATGATTGAGGAGTTTCCCGACTGTGGCATCTACTCTACGGCTTTCGATATTGTAAGTCCTACGGGCACGGTGCGTGGCAACTGCCCCAAAGAGAGAGGTATTGTAGAGAACTTCTGGAAGGAAAGTATGACTCATTATGTTACCATTCCCTCGGCAACCGTACTGCCTCGTCATATTGTGGAGGAGGTGGGAGGCTTCCCCGAGGGTATGAAGATGGGTGGCGACCAGTGGATGTGGCTCAAAGTGGCGAGCCGCCACAAGGTCTGCTTCTCGCCTCGTGCGCTGTGCAACTACTCTATGGTGGCGTCTAACCGCTCGGGGGCTATCTACACGCCCGAGAGGTGCCCCAACGACCTTACCGCGTTTTTCGAGCCACCCTATCCTTCGCGCGAAGAGGACTTTTGGAGGGCAGAGTTTGTTGCCAAGTGCGCCATAGGTAAGGCTCTGACACTCACTGCAAAGGGTGATACGGAGTTTGGGCGTAGAACGGTGCGCGATTTTGGCTACACCCGTCACTATCGCCGAGGACTTTGGAAACTACGCCTACTGCTGCTTGTGCCCCGCAGCCTGCGCCCACAAGTTCACGCCCTCTACAACCGCTTGGCGTGGCGTTTGGCGCACAAAGGATTATAAAAGGGAAAATCTCACTGCGAGATTTTCCCTTTTATAATCCGTCTAACGTCTAACCAACCTAAGTCATAAAAATCATCTTACTGCATCGTCCACCTTGCCACGATAGACCACATAGCGTTGGAAGAGGTACTCGGTGGAGAGGTTGAGAAGCATATTTAGTGCAGTGACTAAGTATTCGTTCCACAAGAGGTCTTCGGCAAGGAAGTTGCCGAGCAGGGTGGTTGTGGGCGTGAAAATGCAGTAGTAGCCCAAGACTTTCAGCATAGCCCCCGTAACATTGGCGGTCGATTTGAATGTGAACTTACGATTGAGCGTGAAGTTCCACAAAATCGAGAGGAGCAACGAGGGAAGATAGCAGGCGTAGTATTGCCACTCTGTTAGTTCGTTTAGCAGAGTAAACGAGCCTATCTGCACAATGCCTGCGCTGGCGGAGAAGAGCACGAATTTGAACACTCTCCAAAACTCCTTCATACTATTATTACCTTTCTTCTTCATCTGCTACTACAATATGTTTGGTTTCGGGGCGCAAAAGTGGAATTTTTTGACAAAAACGGCATAGAAAAACGCGCCTATTTTACGATGCCCAAAGTGGACTAATAGTGGTATCTATGGCGATAGCGAAGGAGCATTGCAAGGCTCATAATGAGTGCTGCACCTTCGGCAAAAGTTATCGCCCACCAAATGCCATCGATACCAAATAGAAGGGGTATGAGTAACACCGCACCGCACTCAAAGACGAGGGCTCGCGAGAAGGAGATGACTGCCGAGATGACACCATTGTTGAGGGCAGTGAAGAGTGACGAGGTGTAGATATTCACTCCACACAGCAGGAACGAAACGGAGTAGATGGCAAGTGCCCTATGCGTCAGCTCAAAGAGTCCCTCGTCGTAGCCCACAAAGAGCCGCGAAAGAGGTGCAGAGAGTACTTCGGCAAGAGCCTTAAGCCCTATGGAAATTAGCGCAATAATACGACCACTACGGCGCACTACACCACGCAATTCATCCCAATTCCGAGCCCCAAAATTGTAACTCACAATGGGTGCCGAGCCTGTGGAGTAGCCGAGGAAGATGGCAATAAAGATGAAGAGCACATAGCCGATGACGCCGTATGCCGCCACACCATCTTCGCCAATGTAGCGCAGGAGTTGGTAGTTGTAGAGCATTACGACAATGGAGGCAGAAACATTGGTTGCCATCTCCGAGGAACCATTCAGGCAGGTCTGCCATAGAGCCCCTCCATCCCAGCGAGTGCGTCCCAAACGGAGCATACTCTTGTTACGATGCCCAAAATAGACGAGAGGAACTATACCTGCCACACATTGGCTCATTGCTGTGGCTATGGCTGCACCTTCGAGTCCAAGTCCGCAAGGAACTATCAGCAGGTAGTCCAAAACAATGTTGGTGCAGCCTGCACAGAGCGATATGATAAGTCCGAGCGAGGGGCGGTCAGCAGCCACCATAAAGGGCTGAAACATACCCTGCAAGAGGAACATCGGCAGGGCAAGAGTTAAGATACGCCCATAGCGCACGCAGTAGTCGAGCATCTCTCCCTCGGCACCAAGCCAGCGTGCCACAGGCTCCAAAAACACAAAGAGAGCCGAACTGATGATTACACCCACAACTATCGTAGTATAGACAATAAGCGAAAAGGTGCGATTAGCCCTCTGGCGGTCGCCTTCGCCCAGAATTTTAGCCACCAGAGCACTACCACCCGTACCCATCATAAAACCTATGGCACCAATGACCATAAAGGGTGGATAGATGAGATTGACAGCCGCAAAGGGCGTCTTGCCCGCAAAGTTCGACACGAAAATACCGTCTACAACACCATAGATGGAGGTAAAAACCATCATCACGATGGTCGGTAACGTGTAGCGTAGCAGACGTGCCGAGTTGAAGTGATCCGAGAGTGATATTGTTTTTGACATACGTTATGTTCTTCGTTTTCGGGCCGCAAAAATACTACAAAGAATTGAAAATTATTAGGAAGGATGCCAAAAACAGATTGGGCGAGCCACGCTTGGCTCGCCCAATCTGTTGGTTGGTTGTCGGTTAACTAAAACGCAATCTTCACACCCAAATATGCACTGCGTGGTTGGAGAGGACCGTAGACATAGCCCGAATCGCGGTCGGCACCCTTGTCGAAGTCGCTCTGATAGGAGTTGAAGATATTTTTCACTCCGCCAAAGAGTTCGAGGTTTGCATCGGTGTAGAGGCGGATGTTGTAAGCCACCCTTACTCCCATATCGAAGAATGATGGGGTTCGCTCTGCAACGTCTTCGGCAATGTAGCCCGCATAGTGTTGCACGAGCATCGAGCCGGTGTAGTTACCCGTAACATCTATGTTCAGGTTGCGGACGGGGCGGAGCATAAGTGTGAAGTAGCCGTAGTGGTTGGGGGTGCGGAACATATCTATCTCGGCAGGTGCGGTTTCGCTCCACTGCTCAGCCTCCATATAGCGACTGCGCTGCAAGGTAAAGCCCGCCTGCAACTCGCAGTTGTAGCCAAACATTGCCCTGCCCTCCAAGTTGATGCCGCTAACTGTTGCACCCGAACCATTGTAACGCTCCTGCACCGCCACGCCTTTGTCATCGTGACCAATCTCGCGCAGAGCAAAGACATCCGAGAGAGTGGTATGGAACGCCTCCGTCACAATGTTGAGAGCCATATTGTCGAACGAGGCGGAGTACTCCACCGAGGCACTCAGCGAGGAGGAACGCTCCTCTTTCAAGTTCTCGGCAAGTTGTATGCGTGTGCGTTCGCCACCCACAATGGCGATATGCAGGTCCTCATCGTAGGCTTGGGGTGCACGGTAGCCCTCGGCATAACTCAGTCGCAGACTCCACTCTCCCGAAGGGTTGTAGCGCACATTCACGCGGGGCGAGAAAATGGGTTTATCGACAAGGTTATGCTTATCCAAGCGTCCACCCACCAACAGTGAGAGGCGTTTGTTTTTCCACTCATTTTGGAAGTATGCGCCATAGATGTTGGCAATCTGCTTGGTGTCAATCTCATAACCCACCGAAGTGTCGTGCAGGTCGTTGTGGCTCAACTCGGCACCCATAGTCAGTTCGGCAGGCATAAAGAGAAGCTCCTCGAACGAGTGGATATACTGCACACCCGAAGATGCCGTAAGGTCGGCGGTGCGACCGTATGCGTTGGGATCTTTGCCTGCGCCATAGTAACTACTACGGGCGGTGTTTTGGAAGGCTCCGTAGATGTTGAAGCGGTCGGTGTGGGTGGGGTTGGACCAATCGAACGTAAGGCTACCTCCGTCTATGGTGTGGTCTGCCTGCTCGCATACCTCAGCCTCGTGCTGTGGCTTGTCGAGGGCATCACCTCCTCGGCGATAGTCCTTGATACGGTGGTACTGAGCTGTGATGCGCGAGTAGGGACCCGTGCGGAAGTAACTCCTCATACCGAGAGCCTCCGAGGAGGTGGTAAGAATCTCCGTAAAGCCATCGCCATCGTGGTCGTAGCCATCGCCCGAACGACTCTGTGCAAAGACGCTGATTGCAGCCCTGCGACTTGCCGACACGAGCGAAGCATTGAGGGTGGTGGAGTTCTCCATTGCACCCGTAAGACCTATGGAGGTGGTTGTGTGCGACATCTCTGCCATACTCGTCTTGGGTTCTTTGGTAATGACGTTGATGGTGCCACCAATGGCGCTCGAACCATACAATGCCGAGCCACCACCGCGCATAACCTCCACACGTTCAATCATATTGGAGGGAATCTGCTCCAAACCATAGACACCCGTCAGCGATGAGAACAAGGGGTGAGAATCGACCAAAATTTGGGAGTATTTACCATCCAAACCGTTTATTCTCACTTGGGGGAAACCGCAGTTTTGGCAGGTGTTCTCCACCCTCACACCCGGCTGGAAGGTAAGACCGCCCGCCAGCGACTGAGAAGCCACGCGAGCAAACATTTCCGAGCCGATGACACTCACAAGCGAGGGTGCCTCTTGTTTGAGTCGCTCACTACGGCTGCTAGTTACGACCACCTGTTCGAGTGTCAGCGGCATAGCCTTGATGGCAAAGTCCAACTCTATGGTCTCGCCCTTGTGTATGGTTACCTCCTGCGAGGCACTCTCGTAGCCGATAGCCTCTACGGTTACGGTATAGGTACCCTGTCGGAGGTTACGCAGCAGGAAGTGTCCCGTAGCATCGGTAGTGGTGCCCGTAGGAGTGCCCTCCAAGACCACCGTAACATACGAAAGGTGCTCGCCCGTTTCGGCATCCACAACGTGACCGAAAAGATGGGCATCGGTGGGGGTTTGTGCTATGGCACTAACAGTAGGGGGAATGTTGGCATAGGTCGCCATAGCGGTTGCGCAAAGGAGCGCGAGAATGGTAAAAAATCTCTTCATATATAATTATTTATCGTTAATAACTTATTTGACGCTGCAAAAGTAGAACAACTTACAACACCCCGCAATACCCAAAAATTGGGATTTTTATAGTCCAAATGGCAAAAAAAGCCCCCCGACTAATCATCGGAGGGCAATGCAGAGGGAAAATTTTCCTCGTAGACCTATTTTGCTGCTACACAGTCAATCTCAACGAGCGCGCCTTTGGGCAGTGCTGCAACCTCATAGCAGATGCGGGCGGGTTTGTCGCCTGTGAAGTACTCGGTATATACGGCATTCATTGCGCCAAAATCGGAGATGTGCTGCAAGAGTACGGTGGTCTTCACTACATCGTTGAACGAGTAGCCGGCCTCGCGGAGAATTGCACCCAGATTGTCGAGCGACTGACGAGTCTGAGCCTCGATACCCTCGGGCATCTCGCCGGTGGCGGGAATAAGGGGCAGCTGACCCGATGCGTAGAGCGCACCATTAGCCTCAATAGCCTGCGAATAGGGACCTACGGCTGCGGGAGCCTCGGGCGAACAAATAATACGTTTCATAATAAATTCTCTGTTTTATCGTTAGTGTTTTTAGAAATATGGCACAAATTTATATCTTTGTAGCCAAACAAACAAACCTATCAATATGAAAAAGTCACTGACACTCCTCTTAGGGGTTGCAACCATTGCACTCTTTGCAGCCTCCTGCTGCCCCTGCCGCAAGGCATCCAACCGCAACCACCTGCCACTGCTCTCCACCGAGTGGAGACTTGTGCAGATGGATGGCAAAAACATCAGTTCGCTCTTCGAGGCAGAGGAGAGCCCACGACTCATCCTCAATGCCGATGGCTCGTTTGGCGGTTTTGCTGGTTGCAACACTATGGGCGGACAGTACCAAATAACCCCCAGCGAGGCTCCCTCGCAGAAGGATATTGCGGGTGCAGTGTCGTTCACAAACATTATGTCGACTAAGCGCTATTGCCCCAACGACCAAGTGGAGATGGCACTCTTCAAGTTCCTCTCCGAGGTGGATGCCTATACCATCGAAGGCAATCGACTCTACCTCTTCGACAATGGCGAACTAAAACTCGTCTTGGAGGCAAAGAAATAGCACAGAAATAGACAAGAGAGAACAAAATTGGAACGGGTTTTGTAGCGACTTTACGGTCAATTACAAAATCCGTTTTATTATGCAGAAATTTCTCTCTCTTTTAGCTGCCATCACCCTCCTCTCGCCCCAACTTGTTGCACAAGGCGAGCCCTCCGACCCCACACCCACCATCGCCTACACCACCGAGGGGCTGTGGAACACCACAACGGGCATTGCCAACTGGGTAAACATCTTGAATGTGGACTACGAGTTTCCTCTGTGGCAAGATGGCGCCTTCTCGCTCGACCTCCTATCGGTCAACAACCTGCGCCACGAGCAGGGCAAAGGTGGCGTGGCAGACAACCTCCACCTCTTCTCTGCCATAGAGGACTCGCCCTCCACCCTTGCGCTTATGGCATTTGGCATAGGTCAGCACTTCTCGGACAATCGGTTGTTCATATATGCGGGCATACGCAACCTCGGCAAAGACTACTTTACCGAGCCGTGGAACTCGGTCTTTACCTCGGCAATGAACGGTTTGTTTCCCTCCATATCGACCAATTTTGCGGTGGCAGATGCCCCTCTGGCGGCTATGGCACTCCACACCGAGTGGCACCCATCGGAGAGGTGGGGCGTAAAACTCTCGCTCTACGATGGCGTGGCTTCGCAGCAGTGGAACGAACTCTTCCGCCTAAACCTTAGGCGTGACGGCATTTTTGCCATTGGCGAGGTGGGCTACAAAGGAGATAGGGAGAGCTACTTGGGCACCTACAATCTGGGGGCGACCTATGGCTATGCACCCACAGCCCAAGAGTTGGAGCGGGGTGGAGTGCGCAAAGTGAGCCGTGCATCGCTTTGGGTGCTTGCCGAACAACCCCTTATGCTGCAACGTGGCGGACGGGAGTTGTACCTAATTGTTCACGGTGCGTGGGCTCCGAGGAGCGACTGCGACCTCTATGGTGCGGGGGCTTTGGTGTGCCGCTCGTTGCTTGCAAAGGAGGACTATGTGGGCTTTTTGGTCAGCCGAGGACTCTACCGAGGTGGCTACGAAACGCAGTTGGAGGTTACATATTCCTACCGCTGGCGCTACCTAAAACTCCAACCTGCCCTCCATCGTGTCCACGCCTCCCGCGGCGACTACACAATCGCTATGATGAAGGTCATCGTGGAGATATAACCACCACTTACATAAATACACACAAAAACGCTTGTATTTCAAGCGTTTTTGTGTATATTTACGGGGCTAAAACTAATGAATATGAAAAACTCCTTTGTCTATCACCTGTTAGTCATTGTATTCTCCGCTCTACTTATTTCGTGCGTAGAGAACACCCTTGATGGCAAAATCGTTGTAAAGGAGCCTTCGCAAGGGCTAACACTCGAATCACTAACAACACGAGGAACGATCCCCATAGAGGAGGACAGTTTGACCATCAGGAGTCGGCAGCAAGCGGATGTTGATAACCTTATGATGAGTCGAATTGTCCAAAAAGATGGGCAGTACATTCTTGCCATCAAGAAAGAAGACGCACTATTCCTCGGCATTAGTGAAGATGTATATAATGAATATGTCGGTGTTGTGAACGAGTATAATGCCATTCTGCAACAATCTGCCGAAACCGACATTCTGGAATAAATAACTTGAAAATGAAAACTAATAAACTGCGCATAGTAGCTATCTCGATGCTGATGGCTACCGTGGTTTCGTGCGAATCTGAATTGACAAAAAATGACGGATATATATACATAGGGTCTCCGATGCAATTCAGTATAAATGATTGCGTTTTTGAGAGTGAAGGAGAATATCATTACTGGTATCATCTATCGGGAATTAGAAGCGAATTGGAAGTTGTAGATGGGGAATATGAAATAAAAATACATCGAGGTGATTTTTTGTCGCCAATGCAACCAAATCTTGCTGCCGAACTCTTGATGTGTGTTAAGTTTAATGGAGCAACCATATCTACCGAAACATTATACCCCATTACCAAGGATATTGTATGTCTGGGTGTTGATACTATTTCGCCATATCGACACACAATATACAGATTGGATGAGGGGTGGATTCAGTTTAACAACATAGTTTCATACGCAAGTTCAATTTTTAGAGGGTACTCATTTAGTGGAGATTTCAATATGGTTGCTAAGAATCAAAAAGATGAAGAAATAACAGAAAATATCGTGGGCACATTTGAAGATGTACTTGTGTTTGGAGATTTCTCAGAGGTAGAAATAGAGTATAATGTTACATCTGATTAAATGTTACTATGGTCTTGTTTGAACTAAATATGAAAAGGTCTGCATTGTTTTATGTATTAGTATTCTTGATGCTAATATCGCCTATTGGCTCGTTCTCACAAAACTCATACAGAATTAGAGAGCGACTTGATTATATGTTTCAACCACTTGAAAAGGATAGAGTTCCTACGGGCTTTCTCTTGGATTATGCTATTGACCTTGTAGACTTTACCCAGTACGATGGAACCACTTTGACCGATAGTAATTATGTGAGTCTTACCACATACGAGGATATTCTACATAGTTTACATTCTGCAAGCGAGAGGTTATTTACAAGAGCCAAACCCGATGGGTTTGGCTCTTGCTTTTTAGCGTACCAACGACCTGCCTGCCCAGACAAGTAGCACACCCACAACAAGACTGAGGACTACATAGGTGGCAAAGATGAGCCACTGACCTTTTTGGAGCAGCAGGAAGATGTCGTCTGCAAAGGTCGAGAAGGTCGTAAAGCCCCCACAAAAGCCCGTAATGAGTACCGCACTCGCCGATGGTGAGAGCGCACCCCGCTGTTCGGCAAGCCCAAAGAGAATACCTATGAGCAGGCTACCCACAACATTGACCACAAAGGTGCCGAGCGGAAAGTCGCCCAACTTAATGTAGCCACAAATTTTACCCGTAAGGAAACGCAGTGCCGTTCCCACAAATCCGCCACATCCGGCAAGAAACATCATTTTCAACATATCTATTAAGGCATTTGTTTTGTCGAATAGTTCGACAAAAATAGTGCCTACATTGAAAAGTGTGGCAAGAAAGTTGAAAGTTGAAAGGTGAAAGTTGAGAGTTGAGAATTTCCCATATTTCTCATATCTCCCATCTCTCTCATATGCCTTAGGACTATTGACGTTAAACGTTAGACGTTAAACATTTAGAGCCCGAGTGCCCACCGTGGTGCATAAAATGGGTAATTAGCACACGGTTGCGATTTGTGTGGCGAGTTCAAGGCTTGGTTTTGATTTTGCTCCGCAGTTTACTCGGCGTAAATGAGGAAGCAAAATCAAAAGCATAACGCAGAAATCGCCCACAAGGCGCGACCGCCCCTACCAAAGAAACACAAACAACCAATAGAATAATAAAGGTATGCATTTAACACCAAAAGAACAAGAAAAACTAATGCTGCTGGCAATGGGTATGATTGCCGAGCGGCGCAAGGAGAAGGGGTTGAAACTCAACCACCCCGAAGCAGTAGCCTACATCACCTGCTCGGCACTCGAAGGAGCCCGCGAAGGTAAGAGTGTAGAGGAGGTTATGACCGATGCCGCAAAGGTCCTCACAAGGGATGACGTGATGGATGGCGTGGCGGATATGATTGGTCTGTTACAGGTCGAGGCGGTCTTTACGGACGGCTCACGACTTGTGAGTATTCACAACCCTATAAAGTAAAACAAGTATGGAGCGAAAAAGAACTAAAAACAATCAGGAGAGCCAGCAACCCTCCTCACTCTGTCCCGTAGGCGGTGTGGTGCTTGCCGAGGGGAACATCGAGTACAACGCTGGGCGCAAAGTGCGCAAGATGAAGGTACGCAACACGGGCGACAGACCTATTCAGGTGGGTTCGCACTTCCACTTTTTCGAGGTCAATCGCCTTTTGGAGTTCGACAGGGAGGCAGCCTTTGGGTGTCATCTAAACATCCCCGCCACCACAGCCATACGTTTCGAGCCGGGCGAGGAGAAGAGTGTGGAGGTGGTGCCCTTTGGGGGTAAATGCTACATTGTAGGCTTCGGGGGGCTTACGGGTGGCTATGCGGGTGGCGAGAGCAATCCCACCTACTACCCCACATTCGCAAAGGCTCTCAAAAAGGCAGAAAAAAAAGGATATAAATCAACAAAAAAGTAGTATGGCAAAAATATCGCGAAAACAGTACAACGACCTCTACGGACCTACTGTGGGGGATAAGATAAGACTTGGCAACACTTCGCTCTATGTGGAAATTGAGCGCGACCTGAGAGGCGGATATGGCGATGAGGTGGTCTATGGCGGTGGCAAGACACTGAGGGATGGTATGGGTTTGGACAACACCGCCACCTCCCAGAGCGGCTCGCTCGACCTTGTGATTACCAACGTTACTATTATAGATGCGGTGCTGGGAGTTGTAAAAGCTGATGTGGGTATCAAAGACGGCAAAATAGTCGGCATAGGTAAGTCGGGTAACCCCAACACTATGGACGGTGTAAGTCGCAATATGGTAACAGGAGCCTCCACAGACGCCATAAGTGGCGAGCACCTTATACTCACAGCCGGTGGCATAGACGGTCACGTTCACGTCATCTCGCCCCAGCAGGCAGACACCGCCCTCAGCGGAGGTATCACAACCCTGATTGGTGGCGGAATAGGTCCTACGGACGGCACCAACGGCACCACCATCACTTCGGGCAACTGGAACATAGACCGTATGATACAAAGTGTGGAGAACCTGCCCATAAACTTCGGCTTCTTGGGCAAGGGCAACTGTTCGACCTTGGAGCCTATTAGCGAGCAGATTGAAAGGGGGGTTATGGGACTGAAAATCCACGAAGATTGGGGCTCAACGCCCAAGGCGATAGACACTGCGCTAAGGGCTGCCGACCTCTACGATGTGCAGGTGGCAATTCACACCGACACCCTCAACGAGGGAGGTTATGTGGAGGACACCATAGCCGCCATAAATGGCAGAACTATCCACACCTACCACACCGAAGGTGCGGGTGGTGGTCACGCCCCCGACCTTTTGAGGGTGGCTGGCGAGAGAAACATACTCCCCTCCTCGACCAATCCCACACTCCCCTACGGCATAAACTCCCAGGCAGAACTCTTCGATATGATTATGGTGTGCCACAACCTCAACCCCAAGATTCCCTCGGATGTAGCATTTGCCGAGAGCCGTGTGCGCCCTGCAACTCAGGCTGCCGAAAACTACCTCCACGACAGAGGCGTTCTGTCGATGATATCGTCCGACTCGCAGGCTATGGGGCGTGTGGGAGAGAACTTTATGAGGGCTATGCAGATGGCTTGCTATATGAAAAACCGCACCGGAAGGCTCCCCGAAGATGCCGAGGGCAACGACAACTTCCGTGTGAAGCGTTACTTGGCAAAGGTTACCATCAACCCCGCCATAACATTCGGCATTGACGACCTCTTTGGGTCGGTAGAGGTGGGCAAGGTTGCCGACTTGGTATTGTGGGAGCCTGCGATGTTTGGCGCAAAGCCCAAGATGATCATCAAGGGCGGAATGATTGCTTGGTCGCTGATGGGCGATCCCAACGCTTCGCTTCCCACCCCTCAGCCCATCATCTATCGTCCTATGTTCGGTGCCTTTGGAGGTGCTCTGCCCGCCACTTGCTGGACCTTCACTTCGCGTGCGGCATTGGAGTGTGGTATAAAGGAGCGTTTGGGACTCCAAAGGAATGTGATGGCTGTAAGGGGTACTCGCTCGCTCACAAAGGGTAATATGGTCCTCAACGACCAGACTCCACTCATTGAGGTCGATGCCGAGACATTCAAAGTGAGGGTAGATGGCAAACTTGTGGAACTCACACCTGCCAAATCGCTCTCGCTGGCTCAACTCTATTGGTTCTCATAATAAGCGCAACAGAAAGAAAATGGAAGTTTATACAAAAATACTCGGCAACAGCCACTCTCCCGAATGGCAGCCACGCCTCGAAGGGGCGACAATCGACTACATAGAACTCGACCAATGGAACGCCCAAAAGAGCCGTCTGTTGGCAGTTGGCGAGAGCGGCAAGCCCTATGCAATGGCTTTCGAGCGTGGGGTGAGGCTCTCGGATGGCGACATCATAGCCTACGACTCCCGCTCGGGCAGCGCCTCGGTCATAAAACTCCGCCTGGGCGATGTGATGGTTGTGGACCTCTCATCGCTCGAACGCCGCACCCACTCGGAGGCGGTGGCTCTCGCCATAGAACTCGGTCATGCCATCGGCAACCAACATTGGGCAGCACTCGTAAGGGGCAACAGCCTCATGATTCCTCTTACGGTCGATCGCAAGGTAATGTTGAGCGTTATGCGCACCTACAACTTCGAGGGTATAGACTTTTCGTTCCGCCCCGGGCGGGAGATTGTGCCCTACCTAACGCCCTCGGAGATAAGGGTACTCTTTGGCTCCACCTCGCCACAGAGCCACACGCCCCACACCCACACCCATCCACACACCATAGAGGACTATGTGTAGCGACACCTCAACCCTTCTGGCACTCTTTCGCTTGGCGTGGATTTCGGACAGTGCACTGCCTACGGGGGCTTTCAGTTTTTCGCTCGGCTTGGAGGGGGCGGTAGAGAGTGGATTGGTTAGCGACCTCGCCTCGCTCGAAGAGTACACCATTGGGGCTCTCTATGGGGCTGCTGAGTGTGACGGAGTGGCGATGTTGGAGGCTTATAGGGCTATTGGCAATGGTGACCTTGCAAGGATGATAGATGCCGACCAAAGACTTCTTGCGTTCAAGGCAGGCGAGGAGGCACGCGAGATGACCCTGCGTATGGGGCGTAGGCTTACCGACCTGATACACTCCATATGTCCCACTACTCTCACCGATAGGTTTCATCGTTGGGTTGGCGAGGGGGTAGCCGCAGGATGCTACCCCACAGCGCAAGCCGTTGCGGGATCAACACTCGGCATAGGCGAGAGTGCTCTCTATGCCGCACATCTCTATGGTGTGGCAAATACCATACTCTCGGCAGCACTAAGGCTTATGCGCCTTTCTCACTACGACACGCAGGCAATAATCTACCGCCTTGCGCCGCTCTGCGAGAGGCTCTACGACCTCTACGGCTCGCGCACAATGGAGGAGATGACCTCTTTTCAGCCCACAACGGAACTCGCTTCTTCGCTCCACGAGCGGGGCATAGGGCGACTATTTATGAACTAACATTTCTATTGAGTATGACATCAAACCACAAGAACACTTGTCGCATTGGTGTAGGAGGTCCCGTAGGATCGGGCAAAACCGCACTCATCGAAACCCTCACGCCGCGTCTTTTGGCGAAGGGCTACAAGGTGGCAATCATCACCAACGACATCGTAACAACCGAGGATGCTCAGCACGTCAGACGCATACTGCGTGGCAGGCTTGCCGAAGAGCGCATTGCGGGAGTAGAGACGGGAGCCTGTCCACACACAGCCGTCCGCGAAGACCCCTCAATGAACCTTGCGGCAGTGGAGGAGATGGAGGAGAGGTTTCCCGATACGGATATTCTCTTCATAGAGTCGGGAGGCGACAACCTGACGCTCACTTTTTCGCCCGCGTTGGTCGACTTTTTCATCTACGTCATAGACGTTGCCGCAGGCGACAAGATACCCCGCAAAGATGGACCGGGAATATCGCACAGCGACATCTTGGTAATCAACAAGACCGACCTGGCCCCCTATGTTCGTGCCGACCTTGCCGTTATGCGCCACGACTCACGAATGATGCGCAGGGGCAAACCCTTTGTGATGACCAACTGCTTTACGGGCGAAGGTATCGAGGAGTTGCTCGACCTTATATCCGATATGGCACTCTTCGACAAAGACAAGGCGTTATGACCTCTTGGTGTGGGAAATATGGGGTGTTGGAGATGGGCTTTGAGGTGGACTCCTCGGGGCGCAGTGTGCTACGCCACCTCCACCGCGAGGTGCCGATGGTGGTGCAGCAGGCTCTATACTTCGACGAGCACCTTCCCCACCTGCCCTGCGTCTACATCCTCTCCTCGGGAGGTCCCCATTTGGAGGGCGACCACTACCGAGTGGATATTAGGCTTGGCGAGGGGGCTATGGCTCAGATACTAACGGGTGCAGCAACCATCATAGCACCTATGGAGTATTCGGGGGCGGAGTTGCGCCAAACCATCACTCTTGGCGAGGGAGCCTATTTGGAGTGGCTACCCCAAGCCATTATTCCCGCTGCCCGTTCACGCTACACAGCCCACACCGAGATGGTCGTAGCCCCCTCGGCAACGCTCTTCTTCTCGGAGGTTGTGGCGTGTGGCAGGCTCCACAGTGGCGAGAGGTTTGACTACCGAGAATTGGAACTTCGAGAGTCAGTTTTCCGCCCCAATGGTAGTGTCATAGCGCGGGCGGGAGCGAGGATTGTGCCCGAGGAATTTTCGCCTTCGGAGCGAGCTTTTATGGGCACTTTTACGCACTTTGGCTCGATTGTGGTTGTAACACCCCCAGAGATATGTTCCAAACTCCTCTCACTCCTCAGCCCCAATGTGAGCGAGGAACTGAGGGTGAGCGTGGCGAGTCTTAGGGGCAACAATGGTCTATCGCTGAGGCTCTTGGGACACTCCTCAGAGAGGATACTCAGAGAGATACGCGACATCTGCTCTATGGTACGTCAAGAGGTCAAAGGTGCTCCCCTGCAAGAGGAGTTTCCGTGGAGATAGGGAGAATACAAAATTCAAAATTAAGAGTTGAGAATGAAGACTATATCTTTTTTGCGCGGTACTGCGCAAGTAATGTTTCAGCCGAGTGCCATCGGGGGCGTGCTTATGCTTGCGGGCATCTTTTGGGGTGCCATAGAGGGCGGGCACGCCGAGGTGGCTCTGGGTGCTGTTGTGGGGCTTGTGGTAGCCACACTTACGGGCTACATCCTCGCCCTACCACAGGAGGAGGGCACAGAGGGGCTTTGGGGCTTCAATGGCGTGCTTGTGGGCACGGCAATGATGACCTTCTTGGGTAGCACACCCCTATCGTGGGTTGCTCTTGTGCTCGCCTCGGCAATGAGCACTTGGGTGCGAGAGGGACTCAATCGTGTGGGGGCTCGCCACAAGGTCAACTCCTTCACATTTCCCTTTGTGCTCTGCACCTGGCTCTTTCTGGCAGCAGCGAGGGTACTCGCAGGACTCGACGAGGTGAGCCTCTCCCACCCTATGCTCCCATCGGTACACCTCTACGACACACCTGCCACACCCCCCGAATCCGTTTGGGAGGGCGTACGCTGGGTGCTGAGGGGCGTTGGGCAGATTATGTTGCAGGATTCGTGGGTAGCGGGGTTTCTGTTTGTTGTAGGGCTACTATTTAGCAGTCCCTGGGCAGCACTTTGGGCTCTGGTGGGCTCGGCAGTAGGCACCTATGGTGCGCTGCTCTACGGAGCCTCCGAAGTGGCTGTAAGTTCGGGGTTGTATGGTTTTTCGCCCGCCCTCACTGCCATTGCTCTCGGTTCGGTATTCTACACCCCTTCGTGGCGTTCGGCACTATGGGCTCTGGTGGGTACTGTGGCTACACTCTTCGCTCAGGCTGCCCTCAACGTATTCCTCGAACCACTCGGATTGCCGGCACTCACCGCCCCATTCTGTCTCACAACGTGGCTATTCCTGCTACCTCTAATTAGGTTAGACACTGACAAGCAAACCGACGAGGATCACTCCTCGTGGCACAAGAAAAAGGTTACAAACCAACAATAACACACTCTAAATCACTAAAACACTATGCACACACCAAATCATCTTCTTTCGCCCGAGGTAGCCATACTCGGCGGTGCGGTGGCTGCAACACTCATCGGAGTTGCCATCGCCAAGGCAAGGCGCACACCTCTTGCCGACAAACTGCCCCTTGTGGGGGTTATGGGGGCTTTTGTTTTCGCTGCCCAGATGCTCAACTTCTCATTCGGGGATATGGGGTTCAGCGGACATCTAATTGGAGCCGTACTCCTTGCGGCAATGCTGGGTAAGTGGGTAGGCTTTCTCACTCTCTCGGGAGTCCTCACACTCCAAGCCCTACTCTTTGCCGATGGGGGTATTATGACTCTCGGCTGGAACATCGTGAATATGGCAGCCGTTGGCTCGTTGGTGGTCTACCCGCTCATCTTTGAGCCTATGACCAAACACCGTCACTCAGCAGGCAGACTCTTCGGTGCGGGCTTTTTGACCTCGATGGTAGCAGTAGTAGTGGGCGCAGTATGCCTCACTATCGAGACCTCGCTATCGGGCACAGGGCTACCTATGGGCGAATTTTGGGGCTTTATGCTCCCCTCACACATCGCCATTGGCATTGGCGAAGGACTCATCACAGGCTTGGTACTTGCACTCGTTGCAGCACGCTGGCCCGCACTCTTGGAGTGCAACAGCCAACGCACCAAAGCACTCCGCACAGACCACAAAAGTGCCATTGCGGTATTCGCCCTGAGCGCACTCTTTTTGGGTGGCGTGTCGATGGCTGCCTCGGAGAATCCCGATGGCTTGGAATGGTCAATTGAGCAGAGTTTGCAGGGTGGCGAGCCTCTTGCAGTAGAGCAGATACAGCGTAAAGCAGACGCTCTGCAAGCCTCGTTGGCTGTGGCTCCCGACTACGAAGGCGACTACACAGGTCTGCTCGCCACAGCGGGTATTCTCCTTGTGGCGTGGGTAGGTAGCGGTAGCAAAAAAAGAGGAAAAGAGTAATTTCAAAAAAAATAAGACGAGAAATTTTCTCGTCTTATTTTTTGAACGCGAAGTAGACCGCAAGCAATATCAGCACAAAAGATACTATATAGTTCCAGCGGAAGGTCTCGGTCTTGAAGAGTGCCAGAGCCAGCACCGTAAAGACAACAAGCGATATACACTCCTGAATGATTTTCAGCTGAAAGAGCGAGAAAGGACCGCCACCGCCCACAAAGCCTATCCTATTGGCGGGAATTGTCAGGCAGTACTCAAAAAAGGCAATACCCCAACTAAGCAATATGATGATAAATAGAGGGAAAGGGTCTTTGCCTCCGTTCATATCCCTCAGTTTCAGGTTGCCATACCACGCAAATGTCATAAAGACATTCGACAGCACCAGCATACCTATCGTAACCAAGCCTTTCATAAGCTATTATTGTTTCTTCTGTTTGAGTATCTCTTTCCAAGCCATAGCGTCTGTTTCGCGCTTGTGTTGCGGGGCGTAGAACTTCTTGTTCTCCAATCCTGCGGGCATAAACTCCTGCTCCACCCAATTACCCTCGTAGTCGTGGGCATACTTATAGCCCTTGCCATAGCCCAGATTATCCATAAGTTTCGTTGGCGCATTGCGCAAGTGGAGGGGTACGGGGCGGTTGGTAGTATCTTTGCTCACAAACGCCATTGCCTCATTCACAGCCAAGTATGCCGAGTTGCTCTTGGGGCTTGTGGCAAGGTAGATGGTAGCCTCAGCAAGCGGGATACGCGCCTCGGGCATACCGAGTTTGTGCACCGCATCGAAGCAGGCATTAGCCAGCAGCAGTGCATTGGGATTTGCCAAGCCCACATCCTCCGAGGCGGAGATTACGAGCCTGCGGGCAATAAATTTCACATCCTCACCACCCGCCAACATTCTCGACAGGTAGTAGATTGCCGCATCGGGGTCGCTGCCTCGGATGCTCTTGATGAATGCCGAGATGATATCGTAGTGTTGCTCGCCACCCTTGTCGTAGAGCGCAATGTTCTGTTGTAGGCAGTCGGTAACCCTCTGGTCGTTGATGACAATCTCGCCCTCGCTGGCACCCGCCATAATATCCAGAATGTTGAGCAGTTTCCTCGCATCGCCACCCGAGAACTCAAAGAGGGCGTGGGTCTGCTCCACCCTCACACCTCGCTCTACGAGTGTCTTATCTTTTGTGATGGCTCTCTCCAAGAGCGTCTGCAACTCGCTTTCGTCCATAGCCTTCAAAACATAGACCTGACATCGCGAGAGCAAGGGTGTGATGACCTCAAAAGAGGGGTTTTCGGTGGTGGCACCAATCAGTGTGAAGGTGCCCTGCTCGACAGCACCCAACAGGGAGTCCTGCTGAGCCTTATTGAAGCGGTGAATCTCGTCTATGAAGAGAATAGGCGCACCACTATTGAAGAAACGGCTCTTACGGGCAGCCTCAATAACCTCCCTCACCTCCTTCACACCGCTCGCAATAGCCGAGAGCGTGAACATCTGTCTGCCCAGAGCGAGTGCAACAAGTTTGGCGAGAGTGGTCTTGCCCACCCCCGGAGGTCCCCAGAGGATAAAAGAAGGGATGTTGCCACTCTCCACAAAACGGCGTATGACGCCATCCTCACCGACCAGATGCTTCTGACCGATGTACTCATCGAGCGACTGTGGGCGCAGGCGTTCTGCAAGAGGTGCTTGACTCATAGTGCGGGGTTACTCTTCGACAATAGTGATGGAGAGAATAAGGTCGCCGGGGCGGATGTCGTCAATAACGTCCAAGCCCTCCACAACCCTGCCGAAGCAGGTGTGCACGCCATCGAGGTGTTGGGTATTCTGGCGGTTGTGGCAGATGAAGAACTGCGAGCCTCCCGTATCCTTGCCCCTATGAGCCATCGAGAGTACACCTCGGTCGTGGTACTGACGGGGAGCCGAGGTCTCGCACTTGATGGTGTAGCCGGGACCACCCGCACCATTACCGATGGGGCAGCCACCCTGAATCACAAAGTCGGGAATAACCCTGTGAAAGGTCAAGCCATCGTAGAACCTCGATGTGGCAAGTTTAATAAAGTTATTTACGGCGATAGGAGTCTCGTTCTCGTAGAGTTCCACCTTCATTTCGCCCTTCTCAGTGAGGATAATTGCGTATTTCATTGTCGTATGTTTTGTGTTTCATTACTCGCTATGCGGAGCGCGGGGCGAAATGAAGAGGAAAACTCCATTTTCTCTTCGGCATCTTACCCCCTCCCCAAACCCCTCCCCTCGGGGGAGTGGCTTAGTCATCCTACGGATGAAAAACGCCCTTCTCAATGAGGATAATTGCGTATTTCATTGTCGCATATTTTTATCTCCTCACAAAAGTAGCAATAATTTTCTTATCTCGACAAAAAAAACTACATTTGTCAAAACAAACCAACAAACACAAAATAAGTATGGCAAAACACACTCTCCGCGAGTGGTATCTCGCAACACGTCCTTGGTCGTTCACAGTTTCGGCTATGCCCGTAGTGGTTACTACGGCTTTCCTGTGGTGGTATTCGCAGCAATGTGGCACCCTCAGCGTTAATTGGTGGGCAGCACTGCTTGCACTCGTAGGCATTGTGGCATTCCACGCCGCAGGCAACCTACTGAGTGACTACAACGACCATCGTACAGGCGTAGACGAGGGCGTGGATATGTTGCCCCTTGTGAATGGTTCCTTCCAGCCCCGCGAGTTCATCCGCTTTGGCGTCACAATGTTGCTCATAGGCATTGCCATAGGCTTCACGCTCATTGCAATGACGGGGCTCGACATCCTTTGGGTAGGTTTTGCGGGTGCGCTGCTCACCGTAGGCTATTCGTGGCTGAAATATCGCGCCTTGGGAGATTTGGATATCCTTTTGACCTTTGGCGTATTGCCCGTTATAGGCACTTCGATAGTAGTCGTTGGCGAGGTGTGTCTACCCGCATTGGCGTTGGCACTCCCCGTTGGACTTATCACTGTGGGCGTTCTGCACGTCAATAACACTCGCGATGCCCAGACCGACAAAAACGCAGGCATCCGCACCTTCGCAATGCTCATCGGAGGCAAGTGGGCTGTAAGAGTCTATCAATTGGAACTCCTTTTGCCCTTCGTGTTGGTCGCTTTGATGGTTGCCTTGGGTGTAATGCCGGCATTCTCACTCCTATGTTTTGTGGTCTTTCCGAGGGCATACAAGATGTGCCGCCGTATGAGTCTGCTCCTCACAGATGGCGCAGGCGCTATTGCCGATATGGACGTGGCAACATCACAGCAGCAACTCTTTTTCAGCCTGCTCCTCTCGCTCGGTCTTGTGATTGCAACAATCCTCTAAGTGTATGCCACTCGTCAAAGTGTTGAAAAATAAGGCATTGCGCAGAACACTCATACCCGTTGGAGTGGCACTGCTCCTATGGTTTGTGATGTTCAGCCCGTGGACATCGCCACACCTCAACTTCTGGCTCACTATGGCTCTCTCGGGGGTTATCCTCTCCTCTCTGAGCCTCACACTGAGCCCCGAGTTGCGAACCTCACTCAAAGAGAATTTCCGCCCCTACGACCTGCTGTTGGGCGTTGCTTTGGGTGCTCTCTTGTGGGGCATCTTTTGGGTTGGCGACAAGGTAGCAGTGTGGATGTTCCCCTTTGCCGATGGTGAGATAGGCTCCATATACTCTATGCGTGACGGCACCTCGCCACTGCTTATCGGGGCACTATTGCTCTTTGTGGTAGGACCTGCCGAGGAGATTTTTTGGCGCGGCTTTGTGCAGGAAAACCTCTCCAACATCGGCACGCCGACACTTGCATTCATTGTCACGACAGCAATCTACGCCCTCTGCCACATTTGGGGACTCAACTTTATGCTTATCGTTGCCGCTGCCGTAGCGGGCGGTGTATGGGGACTGCTTTATAGGCTCTTTCCAGAGCGCATCTGGGCACTCATCATCTCGCACGCCGTATGGGATGCGGCAGTCTTTATCATTTTCCCCATCTAATGCGGTATGACACACTTGGGTATTAAACACTCTTTCGGGAGGCTCAGCCGCTTTGAATGGGGGCTGTGGCTGACCTCAATGGTGGTAGTTGTAGCGTCGTTTCTGCTTGCGCCAGAGGAGGACTGGTTCAATCTTGCCACTTCGCTTGTGGGCGTTACGGCACTGATTTTTCTCGCTAAGGGAATGCTGTTGGGACAGATTTTGTCGATAGTATTCTCGGTGTTCTACGGCATCGTGGCTTATCTTTTTGAGTATTGGGGCGAGGTTATCACCTATTGCCTTATGACGCTGCCAATGTCGGTTGTGTCGCTCATAGAGTGGGCACGACATCCCTACGAGGATGGTGCAGAGGTGGCTGTGGCACGAGTTAGAGTAAGTCAAGTGGTCGTTATGGCTCTTTTGGCGGTGGCGGTCACAACTCTCTTCTACTTTATCCTCGCGGCTCTCTCCACACCCAACCTCATCATCAGCACCATTTCGGTTACGACAAGTTTTGTGGCTGTCTACCTCACCGCTCTGCGCAGTCCCTACTATGCGCTGGGTTATGCGGCAAATGACGTGGTGCTTATTGTGTTGTGGATATTGGCAACCATCCAGGAGCCTGCCTACGCGCCTATGATTGCCTGCTTTGTGATGTTCCTTGTCAACGACCTCTATGGATTTGTAAATTGGCGTCGTATGAGCCTTAGGCAGGGTAAATAGTTTATATGGGGCTTATACCTATATATACAAAAAGAGAGTGCCTCCCGCATTGGGAGGCACTCCTTTGTTTTACCTGTCGGCTCTTGCTTAGAACTTGTAGGCAATCGAAACCTGAGCGCGAACGGTGGGAACGAATTGGTTGAACTTCTTGTTACCATTCGAACGACCAAGACCGCCACCAACACCTACGTTGGTATCGATACCCCAGTGAGTGTTGAGTTTGAAATAGTATCCATAACTTACACCCAAAGCAGCTACCTGAGCATTCTCGTGCATATCGCTAACAAAGGGGAAGTTGCCACCACGACCATAGCGAGCCAACTGACCGAAAGCACCGAAGTGGTGACCGTTGAATGCTTTGCAGAGGTAGTAACGACCCTCAACAACACCACTCCAACCATTCAGATAAAGACCCTCACCTTTGCCGCCTACATTTTTCCAAGGCGAGAAGAGAGTTACCATACCCGAAAGATCTACTGTCCACTGGGGAGCCACCGAAAACTCTGCGCCAACATTAAGACTACCAATACCCAATGCGAGAGTATTCGATTTCAGAGCACAAACCTGTGCGTTCGACACGGTTGCTGCTGCTACGAGCGAAAGAACCAAAAGTGCAATTTTTTTCATCTCTTAAAAGTGTTATTTATTGTTAATTCTTAAATTCGTTAAACCAATATGGTTCGCATAATCGAAACAAAGGTAATACTTTTTTCAATATCTTATACAAAATCCGAAAAAAAATCTCCACATAATTCGAGATTACGCTCTTTTTGGAAGATGAAATTCAATTCTAACCCGCCATCGTTGAACAAAAAACGTGCAATGCGCTTTATGGTCCGACAAAAAAGCGCCTAAAATGAAAGATTTTTTGCCAAAAGGTTTGCAGAAACCCAAAAACTGCTTATCTTTGCGCTGCTTAATCAGTCAAGCACGGAGAGATGGGTGAGTGGCTGAAACCAACAGTTTGCTAAACTGTCGTACGGGTAACCGTACCGGGGGTTCGAATCCCCCTTTCTCCGCCACGAAGAAAATTTTTCGATAGACAACTGCCGATTGGCAGTTGTCTTTTTTTTGTTTCTATTCGCATTGGGAGGTAACTCACATAAGGCAAATAGAAACAAAAAAGATAACCACACAGTGGTATCGAAAAATTTTCTTTGAGCATTAAGGAGTCGGGAGATCACTGAGCGTAGCGAAGTAATCCCCCATTCTCCGCGAAATGGCAAAAATAGCCTCAGACCTCTGCAAAAGCAGAGTTTTTTTTATATCCGAGAACAAAGGGGGTGTATTTCAGGGATTACAAGGATTACAGGGGTTACAGGGGTTACAATTACAGGGGTTACAAGGGTTGCAAGGAGTATTCCCTGTCATCCTTGTTACCCCTGTTACCCCTGAAACCCTTGCATACGAGAAAGCGGGCTCCGTAGTTTACTTGACGTAAATAAGGAGTCCGCTCTCTGAATTTTGGTGCAAAAAGCACCAGCGAGATGTACTCGCAGCGAGTGCGATTTGTAGAGCGAGTAGTAGGCGCACAAGAAAACCACCACCTTTGTAGGTGTCAGAGTGCGCTTTTGTGTAAATGGTTCTACCCAAACGAGTGCATATCACTGAGGGATTTTTGCAACAAAAGAAGGAGCGGGCTCCGCAGTTTACTTGACGTAAATGAGGAGTCCGCTCTCTGAATTTTGGTGCAAAAAGCACCAGCGAGATGTGCTCGTTACTCTTGTTTAAGAGCAGCCTGAGCAGCAGCCAAACGTGCAATAGGCACGCGGAAAGGCGAGCAGCTTACATAGTCCAAACCAGCCGAGTGGCAGAACTCAACGCTCGAAGGCTCACCGCCGTGCTCACCGCAGATACCGCATTTGAGAGCCTCGCGGGTAGTGCGACCCTTCATAACGCCCTCGCGAACAAGGCGACCTACGCCATTGCGATCGAGAATCTTGAAGGGGTCTGCTTTGAGGATGTTCTTCTCCAAGTAGATGGGCAAGAACTTACCAATATCGTCACGCGAGAAGCCGAGAGTCATCTGGGTGAGGTCGTTAGTACCGAACGAGAAGAACTCAGCCACCTCTGCAATCTGGTCAGCAGTTACGGCAGCACGAGGAATCTCAATCATAGTACCTACCATATAGTCGATCCTATCGTTGCGCTCAGCGAAAATCTCGCCAGCTACGCGGTCGATAATGTTCTTCTGGTAGCGGAGCTCTTTGTGGTTACCAACCAGGGGAACCATAATCTCCACCTTCACGGGCACGCCTTTCTCCCTTACGTTCATTGCAGCCTCCAAGATAGCGCGGGTCTGCATCTCGGTAATCTCGGGATAGGTGTTACCCAAGCGGCAACCACGGTGACCGAGCATGGGGTTAACCTCTGCCAAAGCCTCAACCTTAGCAGCAATCTTCTCAACGCTCACGCCGATAACGTCAGCCAACTCCTGCTGCTCTTTCTCGGTGTGGGGAGCGAACTCGTGCAATGGGGGATCCAAAAGACGAACAGTCACGGGAAGACCCTGCATAGCCTCGAAGATACCCTCGAAGTCCTCACGCTGCATAGGAAGAAGTTTTGCCAAAGCCACGCGGCGACCAGCCTCGTCGTCTGCCAAAATCATCTCGCGAACCGCCAAGATACGGTCGCCCTCGAAGAACATATGCTCGGTACGGCAAAGACCTATACCCTGTGCGCCGAAACTTACAGCCTGCCTTGCATCGCGAGGCGAGTCGGCATTGGTACGAACTTTCAGACGTGCGTATTTGGTTGTGAGGTCCATCAGTTTTGCGAAGTCACCACTAAGCTCAGCCTCTTTGGTTGCAACCTGACCGAGGTAAACCTCACCGGTCGAACCGTTGAGCGAAATCCAGTCGTGCTCGTTGATTACCAGACCGTCAATCTCGATAGTGCGAGTCTTGTAGTCGATTTTCAGCTCGCCTGCACCCGAAACGCAGCATTTACCCATACCACGAGCCACAACAGCAGCGTGCGAGGTCATACCACCGCGTGCGGTAAGGATACCGGCAGCGTCCAACATACCTTTCAAATCCTCGGGCGAGGTCTCGATACGAACCAAAACGGCTTTGATACCGTGCTCCTGATAGTATTTCTCGGCATCCTCAGCAAAGAACACTACGGGACCTGTTGCAGCACCGGGGCTGGCAGGAAGACCCTTAGTGATAACCTTTGCACTCTTGATAGCCTGTTTGTCGAATACGGGGTGCAAGAGTTCATCGAGTTTCTCGGGCTCCTGACGGAGAACTGCGGTCTGCTCGTCAATAAGACCCTCCTCCAACATATCGATAGCAATCTTAACCATCGCAGCACCGGTACGTTTACCGTTACGGGTCTGCAACATCCAGAGTTTACCATCCTGAATGGTGAACTCCATATCCTGCATATCTTTGAAGTAGCTCTCCAAGTGGTCCTTAATGTCGCAGAGTTCTTTGTAAACCTCGGGCATAACCTCCTCCAACGAGGGGAACTGAGCAGCACGGGTAGCCTCATCGATGTTCTGAGCCTTAGCCCAACGACGCGAACCCTCCAAGGTAATCTGCTGGGGAGTACGGATACCTGCCACAACGTCCTCACCCTGAGCATTCACGAGATACTCACCGTTGAAGATGTTCTCACCGGTAGCAGCGTCACGCGAGAAGCAAACACCGGTAGCCGAGTTGTCACCCATATTACCGAATACCATTGCCATAACGCTAACTGCAGTACCCCACTCCTGAGGAATGTTGTTGAGTTTGCGGTAGAGGATAGCCCTCTCGTTCATCCAGCTGCGGAACACAGCGCAGATAGCACCCCACAACTGCTCCCAAGGATCAACGGGGAAGTCCTTACCGGTCTGCTCCTTAACTGCTTTTTTGAAGCGAACAACGAGTTCTTTGAAGTCCTCGGCGGTCAGCTCAGCGTCATTCTTAACGCCTTTCTCCTCCTTAACCTCCTCGATAATAGCCTCGAAGGGGTCGATATCCTGTTTCGATGCGGGTTTCATCTCCAAAACTACGTCACCGTACATCTGTACGAAGCGGCGGTAGGAGTCCCAAGCGAAGCGGTCGTTGCCCGAGCGAGCAGCCACAGCCTCAACAGCCTTATCGTTCATACCAAGGTTCAGGATGGTATCCATCATACCGGGCATCGAAGCGCGTGCACCCGAACGAACCGAAAGCAACAGGGGCGATGCCTCGCCACCGAACTTCATACCGGTCGACTCTTCGATATTTTTGATAGCGGCCTCTACCTCGTCCTTAATCAACTCGATTACCTTAGCCTCACCCTCTTTGTAGTACTCGGTACATACCTCGGTGGTGATGGTAAATCCGGGAGGCACGGGCATACCCAGCAGGTTCATCTCTGCAAGGTTAGCACCTTTACCGCCAAGCAACTCTCTCATCTTACCGTTACCCTCGGCTTTCCTATCGCCAAAGGTGTAAACTCTTTTTACGTTTGCCATAAGTAAATGTAAATTGTGTTAATGTTTATGTGTAATAGTTTGTTATTTATCTCTATACCAGCCATTTGAGGGGTAACACCTCCATTATAGCCTACAAATATAGGTATTTTTCCCGAAAAACCAAAAAATAAGGCAACGACCAAGGAGCAAGAACCAACTGACTAATCGACTGCTTATGGGGATTCCAAGAAATTCATAGCACTCTTGCCCCCTGCCCCTCTTTGTCAATCCCCAAAAACTCCCTTTTACACACAAAAATGTTCTAATTGGCGCATTGGTGCAATAAAAAACAATCTCAAAGAGTTACATTTGAACATTACCCAACACGACAAAAGAACACAAACCACAAACTAAACATTGTCCGTTATGAGATCATACACACTACCGACCATCTCTGCTACATCTCTCGGTAACTCGCTCTTTGAGTGCATAACCATAGATGTGCAGCAAGGGCTCAAACCACTCTCGGTTCACGAGCCTGTGATTGTCCAAGCAGGGATTATATGTATATGTCTTAGGGGGAAAGGCAAAATAACCATCAACGATGAGCCTTACGAAATATCGGCAGGCTCGTTGCTGACCATACTGCCCAATACGGTTGTAAGTCCTCTCTTCTCGTCCGAAGATTTTTTGGGCTATGCCATTGCTGCCGACACCAAATTTATGGCAAATTTTCAGGTCAGCAATGCCATGAAGAGTTATGTCTACATCTCCACTCATCCCTTACTGAAAATCAGCCAAGAACAGACCGACACCATCATCGAGTTGTGTGAGATGTTGCGCCGCCGCAGGGAGAACACAGAGCACGCTTTCGGCAAGGAGATTTGTCGCCATCTGCTAACTATATTGTGCTACGAGATATACGGATTTTACCAAAGTCAGGACATTCAGGCTCCCAAGTTCGAGAGTCGTTCACGGCAAGGGGCTATTTGTCAGGAGTTTCTCAAACTCGTGGAGCAATACGCCACACAGCATCGCGACCTGACTTTTTATGCCGACAAGTTGTGTATCACCCCCAAGTACCTCTCGGTGGTGGTGCGCAAGGCGTCCGACAGGTCGCCCGTAGAGTGGATAGACAGTGCCGTTATGCGCTATGCCCGCACACTACTCTCCTCTTCGGATATGACTGTGCAGCAAATATCTGCCGAACTCGGTTTCCCGAACCCCTCATTCTTCGGACAGTACTTCAAGCGACACGAGGGCACAACCCCCAAACGCTACCGTGCACAACGACCAGTAGGAAACATCTGACATCCACAAGCTATCGGCACAAAAATAAAGGCTGAAAACTAATTTTCAGCCTTTATTTCAAGTCGTAACATATTGATTGCCTGAGTGGCAGAGCGTTCTATATTCACTGCCCTTACAGTGCCGTTCACAAAGCATTGTGCAATGGTGCGAGAGGGTGTTGCAACGGCAATCCACACCGTACCAACAGGTTTATCGGGAGTGCCACCCGTAGGACCAGCAATACCCGTTGTGGCCACACCATAGGTGGTACCACATAGTCGCCTTACGCCCTCTGCCATCTCTCGTGCCACCTGCTCGCTAACAGCCCCATACTGTTCTAGACTCTCACGTTTTACACCCAAAACGCCCTCTTTGACGCTGTTATCATAAGACACCACGCCGCCCATAAAGTAGGCTGAGGCACCGCTCATAGCCGTAAATTTGGATGCCACAACTCCACCTGTGCAACTCTCTGCCGAGGAGAGTGTTTCGCCCCTTTGGAGCAACATCTCGGCAACAGCACTCTGTACAGTGCAATCTCCCCAACCCACAAACAGGTCGCCCAGCAATGGCATAAGAAGTTCGAATTGTTCCTCTATTTCGCGTTCTGCCTGCTCGCGCTCCACATCGTATGCCGAGAGTCGCAATCGCAACTGCGCAGGCGAAGGGAGGTAGGCAAGGTGAAGATGCGGAGGTAGAGCGTCTTCCCACTCGGCAATGCGTTCTGCCATCATACTCTCTGCCAAACCGAAAGTTATGGCTGTACGGTGTACCACCGACGAGAGCGAGAAAAATTCTTTTACTTTGGGCAGCACACTCTCCGTCATAAGCGCCTCCATCTCGAAAGGAACACCCGGAAGCGATACCACAACTCTGCCCTCTTGCTCGAACCACATACCAGGAGCTGTACCTTTGTGATTGGCAAGCACGGTGCAACATTCGGGAACCATCGCCTGTCCTTTATTGAGGTCATTGAAGGCTATGCCGCGTCTTGCCATCATACGCTCCACGCGCTCGTATGTTTCAGTGTGGCAGACCATTGGGGAGTGGAAAATCTCTGCCAACACCCGCTTTGTTATGTCGTCTTTGGTAGGACCAAGACCACCCGTAATGATTGTCAGTTCACTCTGCCTCATCGACTCCCTAACGGCATCGACAATCTCCTCTCTACGGTCTCCAATGGAGTATTTACGCCTTATGCTTACGCCTATTTCGCCCAGACGGGCTGCAATCCACGCCGAATTTGTATCGACAATCTGACCGATGAGAATTTCATCGCCTATGGTTATGATATCTGCTCTCATTTTTTAGCTGCTTTTTTACGCTCTTTTTCGGCTATTCGTGCGGGTTCGGAGAGTTGTCTACAAATGCGACCAGGCAGTGCAGGACCCTCGTAGACCATTGCCGTGTAGCACTGCACAAGACTTGCTCCCGCGTCGAGCATACGCTGTGCATCCTCGGCACTCATCATACCACCCACGCCAATAACGGGATAGCTGTAATCCATCTTGCTACATACATATTTTATCAGTTCGATGGTGCGCTCCAAGAGGGGTGCGCCACCCAGCACACACCCTGCCGCACGCCCCATCTCGCGAGGGGAGAGTGCTCCCATAAATTGGCGCGAGCAATCGCTCACCACAAGACCATCCAAGGGGGTGTCGATGAGGATTTTAACCATATCGTCTATCTGCTCATAGCTCCAATCGGGCGATATTTTCAGCAGTATGGGGCGGTAGTCGTTTTGTCCTCGGCGGAAGTCGAAGAGCGAGTCGAGCATACTCTCCACAAAGGTCCTATCCTCGGGCGTGTAGTCTTCTCCGCTGCCTATTAGCGAGGTTACATTTATGGTAAAATAGTCCACATATTGGTAAAGACTGCGGAAGGGACGCAGATACTCTTTCAGGGCGTTCTCGCGCGTGGCAACCGAACCTGCCGCGAGGTTAGCACCCACCACAACCTTTCTGCCGTGAGCCCTACGGCGCAGTCGCTCCACAGCACTTTCGAGTCCGCAGTTGGGCTCGCCCATACGGTGCAACAGAGCCTTCGCACGACGTATACGCATCAGTCTGGTGCGTGGATTGCCATTTTGTGGTTTGAGCGTCAGGGAGCCAATCTCCACAAAACCAAAGCCCAAAGCCCCCAGAGGACGGTAGAGCCTTGCATCGCGGTCTATGCCCGCTGCGGCACCAATAGGGTTGCGGAACCTAACGCCAAATACCTCCCTTTCGAGCGAGGGATGGCGGTAGCCATAGATGCGCGAGAGGAGCCATTCGCCGAAGCGCGAACTACCAATCGTGCGGAGTAAGCCGAGCGAAAAATTCCTCACCCTCTCAGCAGGGAACAAAAAGAGTATGGGGCGTACTATGCGACTGTAAAAGGACATATTCCTAATTCAAAATGCAAAATTCAAAATTCAAAATTGATAGAGTCTATCTCAACCACAAAAGTAAGCAAACATTTCGATAGTTGTTACGGTGGGCAATTTTTTCCTTGCCTTTTTTGCGCAAATCCTTTGATTTTTAACATTGTTGTATTATCTTTGCACAAAACCAACTATTTTTGCTTATGGCAATCGTCAAATAATGCGGTGGGCTGAAAGTGTACGTTCCGCTCCCCCACCCGTAGCGACCCCTGCTACGAACCTCCTGGGAATAGCAACCAAACACTTCAACAGCCTTAATTCCATTACATTATGAAACGATTAACTATGAAAAGGTTTTCACATATACTACTTTCAGTTTGTATAGCATCTACAATGTGTACTGCTTGTGCACCCGGTCCCTATGTAGCAATTACTGGATGTCTGCTTAGGTCGTTAAGTTCCACAACTTCGATGACAATTAACACAATAAATGGTGGCAAAGCGGGCGGAGATATATCATCATTAATGCCTCAAAGTTCGCAATGGCAGGAAGAGCATGGTATTGTAGATTTGCAGACATATATGACTCTGCAAAAAGATGAATATACAAAAGGGAAAGATGGTTATTATGCATATGATGTTGCCTTTGAATACATATATGGACGACTTACAAAAGTTAAAATAACATCTAATGGTGTGATTGCAGGCAGGGCGGCAGGCGAAGATTTAACAGACCTTTTCAAGATTCGATTTGTAGGACCTTTATATAGTTTTCCAGACGGAAAGTTTATCTCTTTCGATGCCAACGCCTACTACCAATTTAATGAGATAATCGATGGTAATTACTTTTTTTCAAGAGTATTCAACATGTGGTTCAATTTGAGTAAAATGGATGATGAGAAAGCACAATTCACTATAACACTAACACTCAACGATGGCGAACAAGATAAAACCATAACATCAAACTGCACATTCGAAAGATAGTCTTACGGCTGAATATATACACATGAATTGGGGGTGGAATAATCCTTCTCAATATAATGGCTGGTTTTCTCTTTTACCTGATGATTGGTCACCTGCTAGCAACACTTACGATGTGGTGATGAGGATGTATTATAATTTCACACAAAACGATTAACTATGAAAAGGTTTTCACATATACTACTTTCAGTTTGTATAGCATCTACGATGTGTACTGCTTGCGCACCAGGACCAGACATTGACTATGGTAGGTGTTTGCTCTTCGAGTTAGAATCGAGGAATACGTTATATTTGAATCCCCCAGGTGTATTAGCAAACATATCGGGTTATATGCCACAAGATCCTCAATGGATAAAAGCATACAATATCCGAGGTATAGAGGACTATATGTATAATCAAATATGCGAACACCTTGATAAGCCCAACGTGCAAGAAGGTTATAGTTATGTCTATGGAACATTAACAGACGTTAACATAATTGCGGACTGTGAGATTGGCGGCAGGGATAGTGGCGAAAATTTGGCAGACCTATTTGAATACAAACTAAGTTCTCCTCTATTTTTGTACCCGAGTGGAGAGATGGTAGAGTATTGCAATTGGCAGAATCCCACAACCAAAACCTATGCAGAGTTCTTAGATAAAAATTACTTCTTACCACTCGATCTCTTATTGACTTATAACGCACTCGATACAGAGGGTCACGAAACTATCCTCCTTACGATATCCCTAACAATTACTGACGGCACAAACGAAAAAACTCTTACAAACAGTTGTACGCTTGAATTATAACGCGAGTTTAGATATGAGAGAGTTAATAAAGATAATTACAGATTTTACCTAACAAAATTTATTTCGGCTCATTCGCACAGCGATGAGCCGTTTTTGTGCTAAAAGTGCGCCCCGTGTGGCAAAATCCCACAAGAAATTTGTATATTTGCCGATTATGAAGATACTTATTGACCAATTTGTGCCATATATGGCAGAGGCTCTTGCCCCCTATGCCGAAGTTGTGAGTGTAGACGGACGCACGCTAACGCCCGAAAGTGTTACGGATGCCGATGCTCTTGTGGTGCGTACCCGCACACGCTGCAACGAGGCTCTGCTCGGTGGCGCACACGCTCTGAAATTTGTCGGCACAGCCACCATAGGCTACGACCACATAGACCAATCCTACCTCGCCAGCCGAGGCGTAACATTCACAAGTGCCGCAGGTTGCAATGCCCGAGGAGTGTTGCAGTGGGTGGCAGCCGCACTTGCGCACCTTGCCAAAAAGCAGGGCTGGAAGCCCGAGGATAAGACTCTGGGTGTTGTGGGCGTAGGACACGTTGGTAGTCTTGTAGCGGAGTATGGCAAGGCGTGGGGTTTCAGGGTGCTGTGCAGCGACCCTCCACGCGAGAGGGCTGAGGGCTTGGGCGCGAGTGACGGTTATGTGCCACTCGAAAGGCTCCTCGAAGAGAGTGACATCGTAACGCTCCACACCCCGCTGCTCCGCGAGGGCGAGCACCCAACCTATCATCTTGCCGACAACGATTTCCTCGCAAAGATGCACTCAGGAGCCACACTCCTGAACGCCTCGCGTGGTGAGGTTGCCGACACTGAGGCTCTGCTGGCTCACTCCGAGCGACTTACGCTCTGCTTAGACGTGTGGGAGGGCGAGCCCGACAACATAAACCTCGGGCTCTTAGAGGTTGCCGAGATTGCCACGCCCCACATTGCGGGCTACTCCTTGCAGGGCAAGGCAAATGCCTCGGCGATAGTACTCCGCTCGCTTGCCCGCAGACTCGGAATTGGCGAGTTGGAGGAGTGGTACCCCGAGGGTATCCGCCCCAGCACTCCTCAACCTATCAGTTGGGAAGAGATGTGCAGCCGCATAGACGACCACTGCCACCTCTTGGACGAAACGGCAAGGATGAAACGCCATCCCCACGATTTGGAAGATAGACGGAACACATACCCCCTAAGGGAAGAGTTTT
The DNA here is from genome assembly GCA_937911745.1 of uncultured Alistipes sp. Lineage (GTDB taxonomy): Bacteria > Bacteroidota > Bacteroidia > Bacteroidales > Rikenellaceae > Tidjanibacter. The sequence goes on from CALDPX010000056.1 coordinate 58,348, forward strand.
TTTAGAATTTAGGTGCGCCGTTGGCGCAGAGTTTTGAATTTTGAATCCAAAGCCGAACATACTCGAAATACTCCGTAAGTGGTGGGGCTATACAGGGTTCCGCGAGGGACAGCGTGAGGTCATCGAGCGTGTCTTGGCGGGCGAGGACACCCTTGCTTTGATGCCTACGGGTGCCGGCAAGTCGCTCCTCTATCAGGTGCCAACAATGGCGCGAGAGGGTATCTGCGTAGTTGTCACTCCGCTTGTGGCACTGATGAAGGACCAAGTAGACAACCTGCAAAAGCGAGGCATAAAGGCGGTGGCTCTCCATAGCGGTATGACACGCCGCAGTATAGACATTGCATTAGACAACTGCGTCTATGGCGATGTGAAATTCCTCTACATAGCCCCCGAAAGGATACACAACGAGATGTTGGTGGCAAGGCTCCGCAAGATGAATGTAAGCCTCATTGCCATTGATGAGGCACACTGCATCTCGCAGTGGGGCTACGACTTCCGCCCTGCCTATTTGGAGGTGGGCTACCTTAGGCGCATAGTGCCCGATGCTCCCATACTCGCTCTTACCGCCTCGGCGACCGATGCTGTGGCACAAGATATTATGCGTCTGCTGCAATTCCGCGATGGCAAGATAGTAAGGAGCAGTTATGCACGCCCTAACGTATCGTTCGTGGTGCGCAGATGTGACGACAAGAGGGAGCAACTCTGTCGTGTACTCTCCAATGTGGATGGTGCGGCAATTGTCTATGTCCGCACAAGGGAGCGCAGTGTAAAGGTCTGCGAATGGCTCACAGAGGAGGGTTTCTCCTCACAATTCTACCACGCGGGCTTGCCTCACGAAGAGCGAGCCATACGTCAAGATGAATGGCAGAGGGGCGATAGGCGCATTATGGTCGCCACCAACGCCTTCGGTATGGGCATCGACAAGAGCGATGTAAGGGCGGTAGTACACTACGATATGTGCTCTTCGCTCGAAGACTACTACCAAGAGGCGGGCAGGGCAGGTAGGGATGGAAAGCGTAGTTTTGCCGTTATGCTTGTAGATCCCAACGAAGAGCACTCTACCACACTCAGAGTAGAAAATGACTTCCCACCGCTACCACTCATAAAGAGCATCTACTCCAAAATCTGCACCCAACTGATGATAGCCTATGGCGAGGGTGCGGGCGTGGGCAGGGAGTTCAACCCTTACGAGTTTGCCCACAAGGAGGGTATTACTATCGATATGCTCCACAACGCCACAAAGATTCTTGCCCAAAATGGCTACCTCACGCTGAGCGATGAGAGGGAGAATTCGGCTCGACTGATGTTCTGCGTGGGCAGGGAAGAACTCTACGACTACCGCATCCGCAGGGGCGAGATGGAGGGTGTACTACTCGCCATAATGAGGCTCTACGAAGGAGTCTTTACGGAGTTCCGCCCCATTGATGTTCAGGAGATTGCCCTTTATAGCGGCTATGGGGTGGAAAAAGTGAGGGAGGAGCTGAAACACCTCTGGCGACAGCACATCATCCGCTATGTTCCGAGTAGTTATTCGCCCATTGTGAGTCTGCTTTGCGACAGGGTGCCCGAGGAGGATGTCTACATAGCCCCCGAGAGTTACCTCATAAGAAAGCAATATGCGGTGGAGCGTGCCGAAGCTATCGTGAACTACGCACTCTTGGAGGATGGTTGCAGGAGCCAATATATACAGGAGTATTTTGGCGAGAGGGACGCTAAGGCGTGCGATGCGTGCGACCTCTGCCTTGCAAGGCGCAAGCGCAAAGAACCCACACCCCACACTGTAACTCCCGAGGAAGTAATCGCCATCATAGCCCAAAACGATGGCATATCGCCCCGCGACCTTGCCCGTAAGTTCTCTGCCGAGCCCGAGAGCATAGCTCGTGCAGTGGAAATTCTCTTCGAGAGTGAGAAAATTTATACCGACAAAGGCGGTATTCTCAGGATAAAGCGATAATTTTGCGCCCGAAATGACAAAAGAACTATTCCAACATAGCATCACACCCGAAGAGATTAAGGAGTTGCCTGTGGCAACGTTTGAGGGTAAGATTGTCATCGTGGACTCCTCCGAGAAGTTGGAGTCTGCGTGCCGTCACCTCTCGGAGTACCCCGTCATTGGCTTCGACACCGAAACACGCCCTTCGTTCAAGGCGGGCGTGACCTACAACGTGTCGCTCATACAACTCTCCACAGCCGATGTCTGCTATCTCATAAGACTCGGCTCGGTTAGGATGGAGCGCTGCTTGATGCACCTCTTGGAGAGTCGCAAGACGCTGAAAGTGGGCGTGGATGTGGCAGGCGACATTCGTAACCTCAACAAGGTACGTCACTTCCGAGCCGCCGGATTTGTGGAGTTGCAAAAGGAGGTGGAGGCTTTCGGCATTGAGGATAAGAGCCTCAAAAAGATGGCGGCGATAATTTTGGGAGTGGGTGTATCGAAGGCGCAAAGGCTCAGCAATTGGGAGGCCCGCGAACTCACCACAGCACAGATGCGCTACGCCGCTACGGATGCGTGGATATGCTTGGAGATGTACCGCAAACTGCAAATGGCAAAATAGAGATAAATAGATGAATAACAACAAGAAGATATATCTAAAAAAAGGCAAAGAGGAGTCGCTCTTGCGCCGCCACCCCTGGGTTTTCTCGGGTGCCATAGGATGTGTGAGTGAGCAAATTGAGGAGGGCGAGATTGTCGATGTACTCTCCCACTCCGGTGAGTTCATTGCTCGTGGTCATTCGCAGGTTGGCACCATTGCCGTAAGGGTGCTCAGTTTTGAGCAGGAGGAGATAGACCAGCAGTGGTGGAACTCCCGCATCGGCTCGGCACTTGCCGTAAGGCAGACACTTGGGCTTACCGACAACCCCATAACCACCTGCTACCGCCTTGTGCACGGGGAGGGCGACAATCTCCCGGGACTTGTCATCGACATCTATGGCTCTACGGCAGTCGTTCAGTGCCACAGTGTGGGTATGTACCTCTCGCTCGATAGTATTGTGGCGGCTCTGAGGGAAAACTACGGCGACTCGCTCGGTGCAATATATAACAAGAGTAGCCAGACTATGCCCTACAAGGCAGAGGTTGAGGTTGAAGATGGTTACCTCTGGGGTTCGGGCGAGGGCGAAGAGGTCGTCTTGGAGGGCGGTCACAAGTTCGCCGTCAATTGGGCTAAGGGACAAAAGACGGGCTTCTTCATAGACCAAAGGGCAAACCGAGCACTCGTGGCAAAGTATGCCAAGGGGCGCAATCTGCTCAATACGTTCTGCTATACGGGTGGCTTTTCGATATATGCTCTTGCGGGTGGCGCAAAGAGCGTTACAAGCGTGGATAGTAGCGGCTTGGCAGTGGAACTCGTGGAGCGTAACGTGGCTCTCAACTTCCCCAATGGCGCACCCCACCGCAGCGCAGCAATGGACACCTTCGACTTCCTGCGCACAACCGAGGATGGAGAGTATGACCTAATAATCCTCGACCCACCCGCCTTTGCCAAACACCACAAAGTGCTGGGCAATGCTTTGCAGGGCTATAAAAGACTCAATGCGAGGGCTATGGAGAAGATTGCCAAGGGTGGCATTCTCTTCACATTTAGTTGCTCGCAGGCTGTCAGCAAGGAGCAGTTCCGCTTGGCAGTATTCTCGGCAGCGGCTATTGCGGGTCGTAAGGTGCGCATCCTCCATCAACTCACGCAACCCACCGACCACCCAATCAACATCTACCACCCCGAGGGCGAGTACCTCAAAGGCTTGGTACTGTATGTTGAATAATTACACGGCAATCTACACAACTTTCATACATAACGACAAAGAGAGGCGTTCGAGAGCCTCTCTTTGTCGTTATACCAAATACAGGTAAAAATATCAAATCACCTCCTTAGTTTAGCGATAAACTTACGGATGGGAGCATCGCCAATGGCAGGAGCGTGACCATCCTCGGGGTAGAAAACGGTGAGTTCGCCAGCCTTCAAAGTCACAAAGTGCTCACACCTCTCGTCCGAGAAACGCACATCCTTCTCTGCATCATACTCTCCTCGCCACTCCACAATCTCCTCAATAGGTTTCCATCCCTGAGTCTCTGAGCCCTCCAAGAGCACCTGCACGTCTATATAGTCGCGGTGCACCTCTATGGGAGCGTTCTCCTTCGTAAAGAGCGAGGGAGCGCAGTTGTTGATAAAGAGGTCCTTACCCTCAATCTCGTGGATGCCGAGTGGCATACTAAGCACATCATTCTGCTCCAACCACTCGAACAAGCGGGGCATAAGGGGGTGGAGTTTTTCGAGCTCCACCCTATTATTCAGATTTGATAGTATCATACGGTTACTTGTTATTGAGGTATTCGTGGATAGCCTTAGCAGCCTTACGACCTGCACCCATAGCAAGAATTACGGTTGCAGCACCTGTCACAGCATCACCACCTGCAAATACGCCCTCGCGGGTTGTTGCGCCCTCCTCGGTAGCCACAAGGCAGCCCCTACGGTTGCGCTCCAAGCCCTCGGTAGTCGAAGCAATCAGGGGGTTGGGCGAAGTGCCGAGTGCCATAATAACAGTGTCGCACTCAATCTCAAACTCCGAACCTGCAACCTCAACAGGCGAACGGCGACCGCTCTCATCGGGCTCGCCAAGTTCCATCTTGACGCATTTCAGAGCCCTAACCCAGCCCTTCTCGTCAGCCTCAATCGAAACGGGATTTGTGAGCATTGCAAACTCAATACCCTCCTCTTTGGCGTGGTGAACCTCCTCAACACGAGCAGGAAGTTCTGCCTCCGAGCGACGATAGACGATATATGCCTCTGCACCAAGTCGTTTTGCGCTCCTCACAGCATCCATAGCCACGTTACCACCACCTACGACAGCAACCTTCTTACCCCTACGAACAGGAGTATCGTTCTCCTCGGGAGCGAAAGCACCCATAAGGTTGATACGGGTGAGGAATTCGTTTGCCGAGAATACGCCATTGAGGTTCTCGCCGGGGATGCCCATAAACTTAGGCAGACCTGCACCCGAGCCAACAAATACTGCATCGAAGCCCTCTTCGGTGAGGCTGTCGATGGTTACGGTGCGACCTACGATGATGTTCTTCTCGAACTTAACACCAAGCCTCGACACCTTCTCAATCTCTCTTGCCACGATGCGCTCTTTGGGCAGGCGGAATTCGGGAATACCGTAGCTCAATACGCCACCCAAGCGGTGAAGTGCCTCGAAAACGGTTACCTCGTAGCCCAACTTAGCCAAGTCGGCAGCACAAGCCAAGCCTGCGGGACCACTACCTACAACTGCAACCTTCTTACCATTGGGTTCAATCTGGGCAGCCTCCTTCTTGCCGTTCTCCAACTGCCAATCGCCCACAAATCTCTCCAACTTACCGATAGCAACGGGTTCGTGTTTGATGCCCAATATACACGAGCCTTCACATTGGCTCTCCTGGGGGCACACACGACCGCAAATCGAGGGCAGCAGGGAGTCCTCGGCGATGATGTCGGCAGCCTGCTGGTAGTTGCCTGCAACAACCTCGGCAATGAAGTTAGGAATCTGGATGTTCACAGGGCAAGCCTGAACACAGCGAGGATTGCGGCAGTTCAGGCATCTGGATGCCTCCCTTTGAGCCTCCTCAACATTGAAACCGTAGCATACCTCCTCGAAGTTGGCTGCACGCTGAGCGGGGTCTTGCTCCCTAACGGGAGTACGCGAAATGATATTTGCCATAATCTTTTTCTTTCTCTTTAAGGTTCTACATCTACGGTCTATTTATCCAAGCCGATGCGGCATTTGTGGTCTTTGTATTTTTCGAGTCTGCGCTGCTCCTCATCACGATACTGACCGCTACGGCGCATAGCCTCATCGAAGTCCACCTCGTGGGCATCGAACTCAGGACCATCAACGCAGGTAAACTTGGTCTTACCACCAACGCTCACCCTACAAGCACCGCACATACCCGTACCATCAACCATCAGCGAGTTCAAAGAAGCGATGGTGGGAATACCGAGTTCCTTAGTTGTGAGCGACACAAACTTCATCATAATCATAGGACCGATGGTGATGACCGTATCATATTTCTTACCATCCTCCTCGACGAGTTTTTTAAGACACCCCGTAACCATACCGTGGAAGCCCTCCGAGCCGTCATCGGTAGCAATGTAGAGGTTGCCGGCAACAGCCCTCATCTCATCGGTCAAAATCAGAAGGCTCTTGGTCTTGGCACCGATGATAACATCGGCATCCACACCGTGCTCTTTGAGCCACTTGACCTGAGGATAGACAGGAGCGGTACCTACACCACCCGCAATGAACAGGAGTTTTTTGCCTTTGAGTTCCTCGATGTTCTCGTAGATGAAGTCCGAGGGGCGCCCGAGAGGACCTGCAAAGTCCTCAACACACTCACCCACCTCTTTTTCGGCAAGTTTGAGGGTTGACACACCAAGTGTCTGCACCACAATCTGCACCGTACCACGCTCTGTATCGTAGTCCGAGATGGTCAAAGGAATACGCTCTCCCTCGGGAGTGGAGCGAAGAATGATAAATTGTCCGGGATGAGCCGAAGCAGCAACCCTGGGGGCGTGAATATCCATCAAGTAGATATTCTCTGCCAACTTTTCTTTCCTGAGAATTTCGTACATAGTTCTTCTCGTTTTTTGAAGTAGTTTTTATATGTTAGTTTGTCTTTGTTTCTTTTCTTTTCGCACCTTTTTGTAAAAAGGTGCTGCCAAAAACTTTTCGTGTAGTCTTTGCACTACCCTAATGGGAGTTATGGGAGATATGGGAAAACTCTCAATTCTCAATTCTCAATTCTCAATTCTCACTGCACTCGTGCGAAACAACTCCTCCGAGGGCTTGCCGTCTATCACAAAGCGAAACTCGTCAATAATCAGTTCGGGGCTCTCTGCCGTAGGAGCGTAGGTAAGCGTTACCAAAGCCTTTTCTCCTGCCGCAAGTTCGTGTGGGAGGTTTATTTCGAGAACTCCGCTACTCTTCACCCACTCCACACTGAGCATCACACTACTATCGGAGGTGTTGGCAAGGGCTATGGTCATACTCTTTGTCTTACCCACAGCAACCTTACCGAAGGGTTTGAAACTCGAATCGCTCCTCACACCGCCTCCCAACTCGTATGGGTGGCTATCCTCCACCGAGCGTGGACGTGCTTTAACCCTACCTTTTATATATAGTGTCGTGCGTCCCTTACCTTCGGCACACACTATCGTTATGCTCTTGGCAACCCTGCCGCCCCTATCCGTAGGGTCGAACACCACCGTAAACTCACCCTCGCCACCAGCTTTCAACGCTCGGCGCGAATACTCGCCCGTGGTGCAACCGCACGAAGAGTAGACTCTCTCAATGGTCACAAAGTCATCCGAGATGTTGCGGTAGTGGAAGGTGTGACTAACCTTGCCATCCTCCTCGTTAATGGTACCAAAATCCCACTCGGTATGCTCAAAAAGCAACACAGAATCCCCGTCTGACTCCTGGGCAAAAAGCCCTACCCACGCACAAAGTGCCACAAACAAGATAGATACTCTACGCATAACATACAAAGATACCGCTTTACTTCGAGAAATCAAGACTCCGACAAGATAATAATTTGCTAAAATGAATTTTTTTTGAAAAAATATCGCTTTTTTATTTGGAGGTATGAAAATTTGCCGTATATTTGCACTCGCAAAACGGGAATAACTCGTGGAGCGGTAAAAATTCCTCAGTAGCTCAGTTGGTTAGAGCACCTGACTGTTAATCAGGGGGTCCTAGGTTCAAGTCCTAGCTGAGGAGCGGAAAGGGTTGCTTTCGCAACCCTTTATTTTTTTGCATCATCTCGCGGGTTGGGCAAAATTGCCGAGCCCGTTTTTATAGGAGCACTAAGACCACCCTTGTAACCCTTGTCCCTTGTCCCTTGTAACCCTTGTAACCCTTGTAATCCCTACCCCATCAAAAGACTCTCCCCTACTCACGGGTACTAAATAGATACCCGTGAGTAGGGGAGAGTTATCAGTTGTTGACTGTTAATTACTCAATGAGCCACTTTTTATCTCGCTTGATGAGCGTATAGGTAGCGCCGATATGTTGTCCGTTACGGAGAGTTACAATAGCCTCCACGGTTGCGTCTGTTTCGCCCTCGCTGAGGCTCAGCACCTCGAAGTCGGTCATTCCACCAGCCTCCAATAGTTCGCCACATTGCTCCTCGAAAATCTCGCGATAGATGGCGACCTCGCTCTCTTCTACATTCATCAGTTCAACAGCCTCTCGCACCTTGCCATCCGAGAGTCTCTGCCAGCACTCCTCAACAACTCGCGCAGGACTATTCTTGGAACTACAACCCACGCACAATGCCACAAACGACAAAACCAACAACGCTTTTTTCATATCAATCATTAATTATCACTGAATTACATCTATTTTTGTAGTAGCACATATTCGCCACACTTATGTACATAGCCTGCCTTATTGCCAATTAGTATGGCTGCAAAGCCATTTTCGAAGGTGGTTATAAGGTCAAAGATAGGCTCGCGCAACACCCTACCCGAGGTGTCGATAAGACCTCTCTTACCTCCTTGCAGAATAGCCGCTACACCATTAGAGAACTCACTCACTGCATCATATATGCACGGGGCTATGGGCATACCATCGGAACCCACAAAGCCCCATAGACCATCGTGGCGCACCGCAAACATACCCTCTCCAATTGGTACAACTCTCTCGTAGAGACAAGGAACAACCTCGTCACCACGACTGTTTACAGCACCCGAACGACCTCCACGCGTCACAATCGAATAGCCACTACGGAATGATTCGGCTGCGTCGTAGCGCACAACAAAAGCCGTCCTCCCCGCAGGATTTACAAACTCTACATTATTGCGATAGACCACCTTTGCCAACCCCTCACTAAACGGCTCAGCAGAGGTGTAGCGAGGCTCAATAACCTCTGCTCCCGACACATCGATATAGCCCCATCGTCCCTCAACCTGCACAGCAGCATAACCTTCGGCAAAGTCGCCGATGGAGTTGTACTTACACGATATGACAACCTCGCCCTTTGAGTTGACTATACCGTAACGTCCTTTATAGCCCACCACAACACATCCCGTCTCGGGCAACGCCACACCACGGTAGTCATAAAGGCAGTTACCCTTCTGATCGATGTAGTATTCCACACCATTGAGCGTTGCAGCGGCCAAACCACCCTCAAAACTCGATGCCATATCGAAACGTGGCGAAATGGCATAGTCACCATTGGTGTTGATATAACCCCACTTTCCATTATCCGTCTTTACAGCTGCAACACCTTCCGAAAAACTTTTAACCTCGCCGAACGATGGCGGAACAACCATCTGTCCATCATTTCTAAGGAAACCCCACAAGCCACGCGACTTGACTGCCGCCCTGCCTCCACTGAAACTCTTTGCCTGCTCGAAGCGGCAAGCCACAACCTCGCGTCCCTGCTCATCAACAAAGCCATAGCGACCATTGTGCACCACCATCGCCAATTCTTCGGCAAATGGTTCAATATGATCATACTTACAAGGCACCAATTCTCTGCCTCCGCCACCAATCATACCCCACTTGTCACCCGAGGCTACCATTGCGATATCCAACAAGTCGAAGCCCATAGTTCTGTCATAGCGACACTCCACCACAACCTTGCCCGTATCGTCCACAAATCCCCACTTAATGCCTTTTCGCACCGCATGGAGGACTGCTCCCTCGCGATATACCACCTCATCCCATGCGGGAGCGATGATGACATTTCCATCTATCCCCATAATACCATACTGCTCGCCACTCGTAATGACGTAATAGCCATTCGTACCTGCCGAACCTTCGACGTACTCTATGGAGTCGTAGGAATTGGCTCTATTTTGGGCAATATCCACAATCGTAGTGCCTATGATAATCCTGCCACCACCCTCTTCGGTAAGGTGAGCAGGCATAATAATTCTATATTGGTCATCCATTACGCCCCACTTGTCCTCTATCCTCACCCAAGCAAAGCCGTTATTGAATACAGGCATCAAATCGAGCGTAGGTTCAACTTTTACTCTACCATCGCGAGTAATCACTCCCCAGCCGCCATTCCATTCATACCATATCTCCTCTTTGTCACCAAAGTCGGGACGCTCCGCAAATGAAGCCTCGCACAGCACCTCACCACGTCGACTCACTACGCCCCACTTGTCGTTCCACTTAACCCAAGCCGTACTCTCGCCATCGGCAAAATGTGGTTTTTGCTCCAACAAAGGTCGTAGCACAATCGTGCCTTCGCGGGTGATGACACCCCACTTGCCGCCCCACAAGCCCCAAGCCAAGCCCTCTGAGTCGAACTCGGGTTTGCTCCTGAGGAACGGATTGAGTCTTACCTCGCCATTGCGGGTGACAATACCCCACGCACCATTCCAGCAAGCCCAGCAACTATCCTCTTCGGCGGTGAAGATGGGACGCTCGGCAAACATTGCCGAGAGTACAACCTCGCCCGAACGGCTCACAACACCCCATTGGTCGCTCCACATAACCCAACTTCTATCCATACCCTCGGTAAAAATTGGGCGGGAGTCAAGTATGGCATCGAAGACTATGCGTCCATTGGGAGCGATTGCTCCCCACTTGCCATTCCACTCAACCCAAGCAACATCGCTCTGGTCGAAGGTGGGGCACACCTCCAAGCGAGCATCAAAGATAATCTTACCCTCGCGAGTAATGGAGCCCCATTTACCATTCCACTCCACCCACGCATAACTATTTTGCTCGAAGATGGGTTTGCTATCCACAGCCACCTCCGAAAGTATCTCGCCTACTCTCCCTACCGAAATCCATCGTCCTTTGCGCTCTACCCACGCCACACCATTCTCATCGAACAGAGGCGCCGAGCCGAGCGAGGCTTCGAGCAGAACCTCTCCTGAGTGGCGTATGACGCCCCACTGCGAATTCCACTTTGCCCAAGCCACATCACTCTCATCGAAGAGAGGCTCCTGCTCCACAATGGCATCAAACACCATCTCGCCACTGCGGGTCACTGCTCCCCAGCGATTATTCCAGCGCACCCACGCCACACCATCATCTCCAAAGTGTGGTTGTTGTTCAACCTTGAAATCGAACACCACCGAGCCATCGTTCCTGAGTGCACCCCAATAGGCTCCATTTCGCACCCAAGCCACCGAAGCCTCGCCAAAGAGAGGTTTTTCGTCAAGCACAGCATCAAAAACAACCTCTCCCTTGGGTGAGAGTGCTCCCCAACGACCATTCCAATGCACCCATGCCACATCGACTCCATCGAACATAGGACGACTATCGAGTACGGGGTCGAAAATCACCTCTCCAATTGAGGATACAACACCCCAACTGCCTGACCATCGAGCCCAAGCAACTCCCTCGGAGAACTCGTCCATTTGTTCAATAATGGGCTCAAACAACACATCTCCGCTACTATCAATTGCCCCCCATCCATTATTCCAGCGTGTCCAACACACGCCATTGAAAAACTCGGGACGCGAAAAGAGTATGGGCTCAAACAACACCTCTCCATCGGGTGTTATGGCACCCCAGCCACCACCCCAATGCGCCCAGCAGACTCCATCGACGAACTGCGGACAATCGTAGAGTTCAAAGTCAAACAACACCTCACCACTCTCGTCTATGAGTCCCCAGCGCTCCTCGCGTTCAATCCATGCTCGACCTCGCTCAAATGTTGCAGGAGCATGAAATTGTGGAGCAAAAATAACACTGCCATTTGCCCCTATCAAGCCCCATTTACTTGTCTTGCACACCCACGCATGACCGTTGTTAAATGGGGTGATGGTGTCAAACTGAGGCTCGAATAGGTATTCGGCATTGCGTCTAAGGACACCCCACTGAGAGCCAAATTTAACCCTCGCCAAGGTATCCTCAAAAGGTTTTACGTCCGAGAAAATTGCTTTGATGATTGTTTTGCCCTTATCATCGGCATAGCCCCACTGCCCCCTACGCTCGGTAGGAGTGAGCCTGCCTTCAAGATTTTTGCCTTTCAGAGGGCGCAGAATATGAGGTTGTGCCTCAACGGAGAGCAGCGAGCAGAGTATAGCAACAAGGAGCACTCCCATTCTCAGAAAATGCTTCGTAGTACTCACAAGGTTTTTTCTTCTCATCTACTTCTCTTTTGTTGGGCTAACAACCTAATAACCGCCACAAAGTTATCTATACAAATCGAGATTTGGAAGTCACAGGGCTAAAAAAACATAGTTTTTTTGGCGCCCCCTCTGACTCGTCATTATTTCAGACCTCACTACAACTTAGCCAGCACTCTTTCCAAACCGACTCCACGCGAGCCCTTAACAAGCACAAAAGCCCCATCCAAAGGGTTCTCATCGAGCCAAAGCGCCAACTCAGCCGAGCCCGCAAAGCGCACCACCCTACTATCGGTCATCTCCTCGGTTTTTGAGAAGTTGCCACCCACAAGCAGCACCCTCTCGGCATCGCCACTTAGAGCCTTTTCGAGTACCGCAAGATGTTCCGAGTGGCTCCACTCGCCAAGTTCGAGCATATCGCCCAATATCAGCACTTTATGGGGGTAGTCGGGATGGGTGGTTGCGTTATGATTTGCAATAGCCACACCCATACTCGAAGGGTTGGCATTGTAGCAATCCACCGTCAGCAGATTGCGCTCGGTGGTCATAGACTGAGAGCGATTGTTGGAGGGTGTATAGTCGGCAATAGCCGACAAGATCTCCTTGTGCTCAACACCAAAATACTCGCCCACTGCCACCGCAGCAGCGATATTGTAGCGATTATAGTCACCCACAAGGTTACTCCTCACACCCTCGGCAAGCGATGTCTTATAGCCCACCGCCTGCAAGCCATCACGCTCGGCGACCATTGCGCTAAGCACCTCATCATCCGCACGATAGAGCGCCACACCGCCACTCCTTGCAAGGAAGTCGTAGAGTTCGCCTTTACCCTTGCGGATACCCTCCACACCGCCAAAGCCCTCCAAGTGAGCCCTGCCAATGTTAGTAATGAGTCCGTAGTTGGGAGCCGCAATGCTCGCCAAGAGTGCAATTTCGCCCTGAGCACTTGCACCCATCTCCACAATCGCAAACTCGGCATCTGCGGGTATGGATAGCAGCGTCAGCGGAACGCCTATATGGTTATTCAGATTGCCTTGCGTATAGCAGGTGCGCAGTTTGCGCGAGAGGACCGCTGCCACCAACTCTTTGGTGGTAGTCTTGCCATTTGTACCCGTTATGGCAAGCACAGGTATAGAGAGCCTTGTACGATGGTAATGCGCCAACTCTTGAAGCGTTCTAAGTGTGTCGGGAACAATAACATAGCGGTCATCCTTCGCCACCTCAACATTATCCACAACCGCCCACTTGGCACCCGCCTCCAAAGCCTTTGCGGCATAGAGATTGCCATCGAAATTGTCACCCCTCAGTGCAAAGAACATCTCCCTGCCAACAATCTTTCGACTATCGGTCACTACGCCCTTCGAGGTGAGGTATTTTTCGTACAAACTATCCATTGGAAATGCAAAATTCAAATGAGAGAAATGGGAGTAATATAAAACACACGCCTCCGCCCTTCGGGCACCCACTCCAACACAGAGGGGGAGTAATCCACAACTTTCAATCCTCAACCCAGCGAGTGGGTTTTGTGGAGGGGTTTTTGTGCCAAACAAATGAGCAAGTCCGCAGTTTACTTTGCGTAAATGAGGAACTTGCGATATGCAGTTTGGTGCAAAAAGCACCCACAAGGCACGCTCGCTTAAATGTGCTTGTCGCCCGTCTCAAATTTAACCGTCTCCACAAAACGCTTGATGTGCTGCTCCGCCGTTCGTGGGCAGACCATCAGCACATCGTCCGTATCGACCACGATATAGTCGTGCAGCCCCTCCAAAACAGCAATTTTGTCCGAAGGTAGTTTTATGATACAGTTGTCGGTATCGAAAGTAAAGGTCCCTGTTCGGAGCGTATTACCACACTCATCCTTGGGTGAGTGTTGGTAGATAGAACCCCACGTACCCAGGTCGCTCCATCCAAAGTCGCTACAACGCACCCATACGTTCGAAGAACGCTCCATAATACCATAATCAACCGATATGCCGCCACACTCGGGATACACCCTATCCAAGGCTGACTGCTCGGATGGTGTGCCGTAGTGCTCGCGAATGGAGTCGAGGATGGTGTAGGTTTCGTTTTGGTGCTCGCGGAAGGCGTCAAGAATGGTGGGCACCTTCCACACGAAGATACCGGAGTTCCAGAAGTATTCGCCACTGTCAACAAAAACTCTTGCAAGTTCGGCGTTGGGTTTCTCGGTAAAAGTCTTGACCTTATTGAACTTACCCGAGGTGATATGTTTGTTGGCTTGAATGTAACCATAACCAATTTCGGGACGTGTGGGCTCCAAACCGATAGTCAGCAACGTATCTCTTTTCTCCTCCACGAAATCCATACACTGCTGTATGACCTCGCAGAAGTGGTGTTCGTTGAGGATAAGGTGGTCGGAGGGACTTACAACCATCGTAGCATCGGGACAGAGGGCCCTGATGTGCATTGCCGCATAAGCAATGCAGGGTGCAGTGTTTTTACCAATAGGCTCCCCTAACACCTGAGAGGGTGCAATCTCTGGAATCTCCTCCAACACCATATCACGATACGCCGCATTGGTCGCCACAAGAATGTTCTCGGTGGGAATGATATTGGCAAAACGCTCGAAAGTTGCCCTCAGCAGACTCTTACCAGTACCGAGGACATCGAGGAATTGTTTTGGGCGTTGACGGCGACTGATAGGCCAAAAGCGGCTACCTACGCCACCCGCCATAATCACACAAAATTGGTTATTGTTCATTTTTCAGGCAATGTTTTTGGTCGGTTGTGCGTTTTTTGCATAACTTCCCGAGGTTACTATTGGACAAAAGTACGAAATTTTACTACCTTTGTCAATTATTAAGGCATATAAATTTGCACAAGTTTACTTTTAGAACGCTAAAATATGAAAATAAAGTATTTCACACTGCCCAATCTGCTAACTCTCTGCAATCTACTGTGCGGAACAATGGCCACCATCTGCACTGTGGCAGCAATTTGGGACAGCGACATATCCTTGAAGTTACCACTGCTATTCATCCTTGCCTCCGCCGTTTTCGACTTCCTCGATGGCTTCGCTGCAAGGCTCACAGGACAGTACTCGCCTCTTGGTGTGCAACTCGACTCGCTCGCCGATATGGTTAGTTTCGGTCTTACCCCCTCGCTCTTGTTGGTGGCTATGTTTTGCGCCACCGGTGGCATCGGTTGGTGGTGGCTCGTATGCCTTGGCGTGGTGTTGTGTTCGGCACTGAGACTTGCAAGGTTCAACATCGACACCGAG
Source organism: uncultured Alistipes sp. (assembly GCA_937911745.1). Taxonomy (GTDB): domain Bacteria; phylum Bacteroidota; class Bacteroidia; order Bacteroidales; family Rikenellaceae; genus Tidjanibacter. The sequence goes on from CALDPX010000056.1 coordinate 73,660, forward strand.
CAGAAGGAGAGTTTCATCGGACTCCCCACCCCCGCACTCGCCATTGCCATAGGCTCCTTGGCGTGGGCTATGGAGGAGGGACTTCTGACTCTTTCTCCCAGCATAATCCTTGCCATAAGCGTTGTGGGGGCATGGTTTCTTATCTCGCCCCTGAGGATGTTCTCGTTCAAATTCAAGAGTTTTGCCACAAAGGAGAACGCTGTGCGCTATGGCTTTATCATCATGTCACTAACGGCACTCATTGTGGGCGGTCTGGCAACCCTTTGGGTTATCATCGTACTCTACATCCTCACCTCTCTCATCGTACACATTGTCGAGGCTTACAAAGCAAAAAGAAACACACGAGCATAAGAAATAAGCGTGAAAAAAGGACTCTTCATACTATCCATAGTGTGTGCCACACTCTGTTTTGGTACACTCCCCTTGCACGCCCAAAATATGGATGCCATAGACTACGGGCGCGACGGCGGCGCAGCACTTGCGGAAGCAATGCAGAATGCAAACAACAATCCCTATGCGGGTGAAGTCGAACTCGACGAAAACGGCAACCCCATTGTTCAGGAGGAACAAGCCGACTCTGTGAGAATAAAGGAGATTATGCCCTTGGAGTCCTACTTTTTCAACGACTCCATTCGTCGCCAAAAACACTTCCGCTGGGTGCCCGACACCTACACCAACAACATCCGTATGGAGCAGGTAGACACACTTTTGGGACTCTTCTCGCGCGACTATCCTTTCCAAAGGGAGGATGTGGGCGATGCGAATGTGGGCATTCTGGGAGGCGTGAGCACCCCTTTGAACTTTGCACGCCGTCCCAAAGGCAACGACTTCGACTTCACAAAGGGATACTACTCCTATCTCTTCACAATCGAGAACGACTCGCACTACAACAACAAACGCCCCTACACCTCGCTCGCCTATCAGACGGGTGGTCAGAAGCGTTATGCGGAGGATAAACTCGAAGTGTTGCACGCACAAAACATCACCCCCTCGACAGGTTTTAACGTGCGCTACAACTCCTACCACTCTCGAGGTATCTACAATTGGCAGCGTGGCAAGGTAACCGATTTTGCCGGCAATGTAAATCATACGGGCAAGCGTTACTCTCTCCACGCGGGAGTTATAGCCAACACCATATCGCAACGCGAGAACGGAGGTTTGGTGGAGGCTTGGCACGTTGCCGACACCCTCTACGAGTCGGCACAAGGTATGCCTATGAAGATGACGGATGCTCTGAACAAAGCCTCCAACACATCGTTCTATGTAGTGCAGACTTACGGTATTCCCTTTGTGCCTCTCACTGACTCCGTTTTCACTATGGCAGACCGCACAGCCATACACTTCGGTCACGCCATAACCTACAACCGCTGGGGTAGACGCTACAAGGATACCCGCAATGGAACCTCCTATAACATCACCGATCGCACGGGAGCTATTGTCGAAAAACGTAACTTTTACGAAAATTGGTACATAGACCCCAATCAAACAAACGATACACTCTCCGAGTCACTACTCACCAACCGCCTCTTTGTGCAGTTCGTACCCTACGACCGCAAGGGTGTGGTGGCAACGGTTGATGGCGGCGTGGGTTGGGACCAACGCCAATACCTACAATTCCACTTGGATGACTACCTGAGCGGCTACCGCACCGAGAAGTTCAACACCTACTACGCCTATGCTGACGCAAGGGGCTTTTTGGGTAAGTGGCTCGATTGGCAAGGCAGAGCGAGAGTGAATGTTGCGGGCTACCGTGCAGGAGATATAGATTTTCGGGCAGCAGCCAACCTCCACTTATTCATCAAAGAGAGCCCAATAACCCTCTCTGGCGAACTCTCCTATGCGTCGCAAAGCCCGTCCTACTGGGAGCAGAACTACTTCTCGAACCACTTTGTGTGGAACAACCGATTCGAGCGTCAGAACTTCACGACGCTCAATGTGGCGCTCCACATTCCCCATACGGACACACGCATTGTCTTCAACCAATCGATTGTGGGCAACCCCATCTACTACGGCACAGATGCAATGCCTACACAGAGTTTTAGTACCGAGAGTGTCATGGGCATCTACCTCGAACAAAACTTCTCGTTCGGAGGTCTACACCTCGACCATCGTATATTGCTACAATACAGCAGTGCCGAGGATATTTTCCCCGTGCCTCGCCTGGCGGGCAACATCTCCTACTATTACACCTTCCAGCCCGTGAGGGATGTGCTGACACTGAAAATAGGTCTGGATTGTTGGGCAAATACCCCCTACTTTGCACAAGCTTACAACCCCGCAACAATGATGTTCCACAACCAAAACGAAGTGAAAATTGGCAACTACCCCTACGCCAATATCTTTGTTACTGCCAAGTGGAAGACAATGCGTATATTCGTGCAATACCAACACGCCAACGAAAACCTTTTGGAGAACTACAAAGACTCGTTCAGCGTACCCTTCTACCCCTACAACAGGGCACTCATTAAGTACGGTATCTGTTGGTACTTCGACAATTAGCAACAGCCTATGACCAATCCCATAAGCCGCCCTATCTTTCGCCTTATCATTGCTACGCTTAGTGTTGCAATGGTGGGTTGCCACACCACGCCCCACGATTTCGAGGGTAAAGTGAGCCTTGCAATATCAGAAGATGTTGCGGGATATTCGGTTGTAGGCGGCGAACACTATGGTTTTGGCGTGGATGTGGCAGATACCATCGCGAGATCTATTGGGTGCAAATTGCGGGTTACACCACGACTTACGACCGACAGCATCAAAGAGGGTTTGGAGCGTGGCGATATAGATATTGCCTTAGTACCTCGCTCCGAGAGAGTGCTGCTCCACGATTTCCCGTCGGAGAGTTTCTACACCACCGTATATGTACTCCTTATGCCCTCGTGGACAGCAGGTGGAGCCGATGTATATAATGCGGAAATGTGGCGTAGCAAGCGACTGCTCACAGACAGCCACTTCCGCAACCACGCAACTTACAAAGACCTTGTTATGGGCGGTGTGGAATGCGACACTGCTCGTATGGACGGTATGGAAATGGCTCGTAGAGTTATATCAGGGCGTGCCGATGCGCTCATCTGTGAACGTAGCGAGGCTGAATTGGTCAAATTTCTCTATCGCTCGCTCACGGAGGTGACAACAATAGAGGAGGTGTGCGAAGTGATATTTGTCTTTGGTTCCCGCAAAATCAAAGAGGAGTTCACAGCCCGACTCGCCACTCTTTCCAACTCAGAGTACTACGCAACCCTTGCCGACCTCTACTTCGGTGAGCGTTCCATTGCCGAGCGTTTCACTCAACTCAAATATCGCCCCACAAGGGTTGTTGGTGGCATATCGGTGTGGGACAACCAACTACGAACCATTGCCAATCAGGTGGGTGTGGATTGGCGACTGATGTCGGCAATGGCATACTACGAATCACGCTTTCGCAACGACCAAGTGTCGCACAAGGGGGCTGTGGGATTGATGCAGGTAACACCCATCGTTGCCGAGGATCTGGGGCTTGACGAGGGCTACGACCTTGCCGACCCAAGTACCAACATATCGCTTGCGGCAAAACTTATCAGGCGCAGCAGCCGTGCACTCGGTTTTGGAGACTTTCCTGCCACCGACGACCAAACTGCCATTGTGGTAGCAAGTTACAACTGTGGCATAACTCGAACACTCGAAGCACAGAGATTGGTCGAAGCCGAGGGTGGCTCGAAAGAGTGCTGGGAGGAGATAAAGCGTATGATGACCAATATGAGCAACCCCGAGTGGATAGCCACCAGCGACTACAAGATGCGCCGCTTTGGTGACGCTCCCACCACCATCGCCTACACCGAAGCAGTGATGGCACTCTATGACACCTATCGCTCTGCGATAAATTGAGAATTGAGGCAAATGCGAGTAAGCGAGGGCAGAGGCTGCTCGCAGACTATGCCGAGCGGGAGCATTTTAGAGCAGCCGAAGGCTGGTCAATTGAAAATTGAAAATTGAAAATTAAGGGTTCCTATGCCTTATATGCCCTATATGCCTTAGGACTATTGACGTTGGACGTTAGACGTTGGACGTTAGACCTTAGACGCTCGACAATAAATTTGGTCGGCATTTTGCACTTTTTCCGAAAAAAATGCGTTATCTTTGCATAATGTGCGCACATGCGAAGTGCAAAAGAGAAAACTTAGAGGAAAAACACAACACTATATGATGAAAAAGATGGTTAAACTTGCAGGAGTTGTAGTGGCCACAATGGGACTTATGCTTACCGTTGTGGGCTGCAACCCCGAACCCGCCACCACAGACTTGGAGTTTAGTTACTCTACATACAGCACCAACGAGGGTGAAAAGGGTGACTACATATCGGTCTATCTGATGCAAACTCCCTATAAATTCCCCGTTGTAGTGGATATGACTGTGGAGTTGAAGAGCGGAAAGGACGCCAACGAAAAGAGTCTTGTGCTCGACGATGTCATAGAGTTCGTAACCACCGACCAAACATACACGGTGAACAAAATAAGTGACACTATGGCGGAGATTAAAGGTGTGGAGGTAACGTACTCCGATTACAACAAAAGGGTATATTTCAACGCAAAGGACAATGACTACTTGCAGAAAGAGACCATCACACTACTCTTCTCTCTCACAAAGATAGACGGCTCCGAGAAGGGCTCAATAGATACCACCACACTCACCATCGTAGATGATGAGAAGGCTCCTCTTGTTAAGGTCGGTTACTACGACACCCGCTACACCGCCCCCACAGATGCCACTCGTGAGGGTAGAGGTCAGTTCTACCTGCGTTTGCAGAAGGTGGGTAAGTATGAGTATGTTGTCTCGGAACTCTTCGGTCTGCCACGTCCACGCCTGCTGGGTGTCTTCGACCCCGAAAAGAGGACTTTGACCTTCGACGGTACGGACTACGACCACCTCTTGTGGGCAGAGAAAACTGCTGAGGATGAAAAACCCTTTGTTCCTATTAATGCCTTCCAAAACGATACTATTTGGGGTGCAGCCTACAACAAAGATAAAGTCCCCACCCAGGTGCTCAAATTGCGAGGCTCTCAGGTGGATAGCAAAGAGGTTATTGTGATGACCACCGAGGAGATTGCCGAGAATGCAAATGGCGTAATACTCTCGATTGATACCCCTTGTGGTTACGATATCTACCCATACAATAATGAGATGGTAGGTAGTGTACTCTCGGGAACCTACGACGCTATGGAGGGTAGTGAGAGTATGACATTCAGTACCACCAACTACCCCTTGGAAGTGGGTGCAACACGAGCCTTTGAGGAAGATACGTTTATCGTTCCCTTCTCTGATTGGCAAATTGAAGAGATTAACCGATAACAAAAAAAACGTAGCAAAAGATGATAAAGAGAGTTATATCAGTAGTAATGGCGGTTGTTCTCTCTACCACTGCTTTCGCTCAAAGTGGTAGAAGCGCAAAGGAGATTCGCCAAGACAACTTTGTTTTCGGTCCCAAAGGGGGTATTTCGATGCCCTATCAAAATATCGTTACCAATACCACTGCCCTCCGAGAGATGGTTGGTGGTGCAAATCTTGGCTTTCAAGTGGGCGGTTATATGAGGGGTATGTTGCCCATCAAGAAGAGTAAATTTATGCTCTACGCCCAACTCGATGCAACGTGGGCTATGGATTTCTACTTCGGTGGCGGGGGCAATGCCTCGGCAGGTTGCTTCAACTTCCCCCTGATGATTGGTGGTGGATATAAACTCACCAAAAATGTGACACTTAGAGGTGCGTGGGGTCCTACCTACACCATTAATATATATAGCACTGCCGACACTGCCTTTAAGGATAAGGACAACAAATACCAGTCGGAGGTCGCTACAATGCTCCGCCGCGATCCTTGGGGCTGGGCTGCCGACTTGGGTGTGGACTGGAAAAATTGGACTATCGATGTGAGATATATGAACCAATTCCGCTCACTCGACTACAACCGCATAGCAGACGAAACCCGCTACATCTCGTGGGGTCTGACGGTCGGTTACCGCTTCTAAAAAACAAGTGCGAATGCTTTGGGGCATTCGCACTTGTTTTTAGTCTAACGTCAAAAGTCCAACGTCTAACGTCGCAGGCTCAGTTCTCCCATATCTCCCATAACTCCTATACGCCCTATAAGCCCTATAAGCCTTAGGACTCTTGACGTTAGACGTTAGACGTTAGACATTGGACGTTGGACAAAAAAATATCGCCAAAAATTTGGCAGATAATTTTTTTTTGCCCACCTTTGTAGTGTACTAATACATTAATACACCAATACACTATGATTAAAGTAAAGAATCTCTATTTCAGGTATCGCGCGAAGAGACACATCTTCCGCGACCTATCTCTGTCGGTAGAGACAGGGCAAATCTACGGCTTGTTGGGCAGCAATGGCATTGGCAAGAGTACCCTGCTGAAACTCATCGGCGGACTGCTTACCCCCAACAGCGGTAGCGTAGAGGTGCGGGGCTTGGAGGCTCAACGACACTCCCTGGCAACGCTCCAAAACATTGCTTATCTTCCCGAGGAGTTCTCGCTCCCCAACATCCGCGTAAAGGATTGGGTTGCAGTGACGGCTCCCTTCTACGACTCGTTCGACGACGGCTTTTTCGCAAAGGCTATGGATGAGTTCGAGGTGAACGAAGGCGAAAAGTTCGGCTCACTTTCAATGGGACAGCGCAAAAAGGTACTCATTGCCTTTGCTATGGCGTGCAGCACCTCGCTGTTACTCTTGGATGAGCCCACCAACGGACTCGACATCACCTCGAAGCAGACCTTTCGCCGTCTGTTGGCTGAGTGGGCCACCCCTTCGCGCACCGCAATTATCTCCACTCACCAAGTGAAGGATGTGGAGAACCTCTTGGACCACATCGTAATCCTCGATAACAATGGTGTGGTGGTAGACGCATCGACCTACGACATTTCGAGCCACCTGAGGTTTGCCATAGAGAACTCGCCCGAAGGTGCCATCTACTCTCAGCCCGCACTGGGTGGCTATGCTACCTTAAGAGAGAACACCACAGAGAGCGAGAGTAACATAGACATCGAACTCCTCTTTGGCGCAGCGACCAAGGAGCCCAAAAGAGTGAAAAGTATCCTAAACCCCTCAACTAAATAACCCCACTACTATTATGAAACAGACCTTTTCTTTCCGCCGTTTCGGTATGCTTGCTCGTAAGCACTACACCGAAAACCGCATCAACTACATCGCCGGCTTGGGAGGCTACCTGATGTTCCTCCTGCTGGGACTCTATGGCGCACTGCGAGAGAATATGCCCTCGCTCGCCATGTTCGAGAGCGGCATCATCTTCGTGGCATTCTTTGTGCCCATTTTTGTTGCCAAGATGAGTTTTATGCCCTACATCTACCCCAATCGTCAGGTGGGGGCTTTCACACTCCCCGCCACAAGGGGCGAAAAGTATCTCTTCGGTATGGTAAATACTCTCTTGGTATCCGCACTGGCTATTGCCGGTATGGAGGTGGCTGCCAGCCTTGTTGCACCCCACTGTGCTGTGTTGAACGATTTTGACTTTGTGCGCTCCATTGCGGGGCATTGGTTTGCAGGTCTTGGCGAGTTGTTGGTTATAATGCCATTATTCGCTTCGGTTACCATCTTTGCCTGCACCGCCTCGCGCAAAGGCAACCTCGCCGTGCCGATGATTATCACTTGGGCTGCTATCGCCCTGCTCTATGCCCTCCCCACCCTACTCATAAATTTCGATGGATGGAGCGTGGCAACACTGGATTTCCCCGCCTTTATAACCACCTACAACAACCACATGGATGTGGGCAACCTCGTCTTTGAGTGCACCACCGAAAGGCTCTTTGACACCCGCTGGTGGCAGAACCTGATTTTGCCCGCCGTATTGCTTGTGGCAGCGTGGTTCAAGTTCCACGGGTACGAAACCAAATAGGGAGGGCTGACTATGGACTTTACAACCAACAAACCCATCTATCAGCACATCTACGACATTGTGACCGAGCGCATCATCCTCGGGCAATTGCGTGAGGGCGACCGAGTGCCCTCCGTAAGGGAACTTGCCGTAGAGTTGCAGGTAAACCCCAACACCGTAATGCGTGCCTACGATGCGCTGTGCGCGGGCGGCATCATCACCTCCTCGCGAGGCATTGGCTACTTCGTGTCGGAAGGTGCAGCCGAGCGTGCGCTTGCCGAGAGCCGCAGGGAATTTATCGAGGGCGAAATGGTCACTCTATTTCGCCGTATGACCACCCTCGGCATCAGTGCCGAGGAACTCTCCACACTATACAACAACTATAAAACCGAACAAAACGATGAAAACAAGCAATAAAATACTCCTTGTGGCAGCATTATGCTTTATGGCTTTTGCCACAGTACAGATTATTGACGCTTACCGCCAAGTGCGACAAGTGCGCCAAATGATACGCCCCATATTGGAGCAGATTGACAGTAGCGACATCCGAGTTATCCGTATGGTGCGCACCAACGACAACTATGTGGCAAGCAACAGTACCAAACACCACAAGTCGCGCCGCATCTATTTTAGCCACTGCAAGCCCGATGCCTCCTCGCTCCGCATCGAGGGCGACACGCTGGTTGTTACCCACGAGGGGCGTGTTCTTGTCCACATCCCCAGCGCCACACACGTTATTGAGTGGGACGGCTCGGTCAGGGAACTCGAACCCCAAAACACTGCCACAGAGGATTAATTGGCAGCGAGTGTTGTTAATAAAAGTCGTTGGGCAAACTCTTTTTTGGGTTTGCCCAATTTGCTTCTATCGACAATATAATTGGAGGCGAAACGTTAAAATATCACTCCTGCTCAAATCAGAAATAGAACTACGAAAGAGAATTGGTGTCATATTTGTTTACAAATAAAAAAAGAGTATTTTTGTTTTTTAATCCAATTGTACGAGTTGCAAAATAAAGCCCGAAACCAAATGAACAACATTGGAAATTACGATGTAATAGTCATAGGCGGTGGAGCCACAGGAGCAGGCACCGCTCGCGACTGTGCACTTCGAGGCTTAAAAGTGCTGCTTGTTGAGCGCAATGATTTTGCAACCGGCGCAACCGGACGCAACCATGGTTTGTTGCATAGTGGTGCACGCTATGCCGTAACCGATATTGAGTCTGCCACAGAGTGCATCACCGAGAATAAAATTTTACGCTCGGTGGCAGCCGACTGCATAGAGGATACCCAAGGTCTATTCATCACCCTACCCGAAGATGACCTTAACTATCAAGAGAGATTTATTGACTCCTGCATACAGGCAGGAATATCGGCACAAGCTATATCCCCCGAAGAGGCTCTAAGGATGGAACCATCGGTCAATCCGTCACTCATTGGAGCCGTAAAGGTTCCCGATGGGACCATTGACCCCTTTCGACTTGTATCTGCAAACATCCTTGACGCACGCCTCCATGGTGCGAAAATTCTCACCTACCACAAAGTGGTCGATTTCGTAAGGAGTGGCAGTAGGATTGAGGGTGTGGTACTACAAGATATCCTCTCGGGCAATCGATATGCAGCATACGCCCCCGTAACCGTCAATGCTGCCGGTATTTGGGGGCACCTCATCGCTCGCGAGGCGGGCGTTGAGATTGGTATGTTGCCTGCCAAGGGCTCCCTATTGGTCTTTGGTCACAGAGTCAATAATGTGGTCATAAATCGCTGCCGCAAACCTGCTGATGCAGATATTCTGGTACCATACGACACAGTTTGCCTTATTGGCACTACGTCGGACAAAATTCCATTTGAAGATATTGACAAAAACGAGGTGACAACCGATGATGTGGATTTATTGTTGAGCGAGGGCGCTAAATTGGCACCCGCACTCGCCAACACCCGAATACTAAGGGCTTATTCGGGTGTGCGTCCGCTGGTTACGGACAATATTGACCACTCGGGTAGGAGCGCCTCACACAGCATAGCCTGCCTCGACCATGCCACAAGGGATGGCTTGGAGGGTTTCGTCACCATAGCAGGAGGTAAACTCACAACCTACCGACTGATGGCAGAGTGTATTACGGATATGATCTGCCGCAAGTTGGGTAAGAGCCTGCTTTGTTCGACTGCGACCTCTCCACTCCCCTCTACAAAGGCAGACAAAAACAATGGTTCCTTGCGCACCAAAGACAAAGTGTTTATCTCGAAAAGCAAAAACAATAGTGCGCTTGTATGTGAATGTAAGCGAGTGTCGGTCGAGGATGTAAAATATGCCATCAATAACCTCTGCGCCACCAATTTGGTCGATCTAAGACGCCGCACACGCCTTGGCATGGGTGGTTGCCAGAGCCACTTCTGTGCTGTGCGTGCCGCGGGAGTATTGACCGACAATCGCACAACAACTCCCCAAGAGTCACTCTCTGATGTTGCCTCGTTTGTGAACGAGCGTTGGCAGGGAGTGCGCCCCATTGCTTGGGGTAATTCGCTCGCGGGTGCACAATTCACACGCTGGTTCTATGAGGGAGTTTGCGGACTGTCGGAAGTTGCAGAGACAAAACAACAAGAGGAGAAGATATGAGATTTGACAACATAGTTATAGGAGGCGGATTATCGGGAATGCTTGCGGGCATAACTCTTGCTTGCCGAGGCTCAAAGGTGGCACTCATCTCTTCGGGTAAGAGCGCACTCCACTTCTTCTCGGGTTCGTTGGAGTTGTGGCACGAGGGTGCTATCTCTTTGGAACGATTCCTCAGAGAGAATCCATCGCACCCATACAGCAAAATCATAGAGGAAGGCAGCATTGAACGCTACACCTCCGTTGTTAAAGATATTTTTGCTCGCATTGGCATCACTTTGCAGGGCGAAGGTAGAGAAAATCATTGGCGAATGACTCCTCTTGGGGCTCTCAAACCCGCATGGCTTACAGCAAAAGAGTATTTCACATTCGACTACGCAGGCGAGTGTAGATATCACAACGTGGCACTTGTGGGCATAGAGGGTTATTTGGACTTCCAACCCGAATTCATTGCCGACTCGCTCAAACGAAGGGGTATCGACACTCACCGCTATACCGTAGGGTTACCCACATCACCACAATCCGAAAGACGTGATATGCACACCCTGCAACTATCGCACGCCTTGCGCGGAGAGATACTTATAGAGTTTGCTCACAACATTGCCAATGTGATTGAGGATGAAGAGATTGTTCTTCTTCCGGCACTTTTTGAGTTGGGTGGCGACAACAACGCCATTGCCACCATAGAGTCTGTGGTGGGCAGAAGGGTTATGATGGTACCCACATTGTCGGTGTCGGCTGTGGGAGTCGGGATACATAAGTTGCTCATTGAAGAGTTCAAAAGAGTCGGAGGTGTATTTTTGGGCAATGACAATGTGGCAAAATGCTCCATAGAAAATGAATCGGTAAGATGTATCTATACCTCCAACAACCCCGAGGAAGAACTTGTGGCAGAACACTACATTCTCGCTACGGGCAGTTTCTTTGGAGGAGGCTTGGTTGCCACCAATGAAGATATCTATGAGCCTATCGCTGGTGTGGATATTGTCGCTCCCGCATTACGCAGAGAATGGTACGGAGATAACATTATTGGCGAGCAACCCTTTGAGCGTTTTGGCGTGGCTACCGACAAATCACTCCACCCACTTCTCTATGGAACACCCATCCACAACCTCTACGCCATAGGCGGACTATTGGCAGGTGCCGATGCGGTGAAGGAGGGATGCGGTGGTGGCATTGCAGCCATGAGTGCTCTGCGAGTTGTGGATGATATTTTCAATACGCACTAACAAGCCTTGTCAAATTGATTCGATTCGACAAATTATCAAAAAGTATACACGTCAATTATGAATAAATTATAGGCGAGCCACTCTGGACTCGCCTATGATTTATTCATTAACCTCGTTTCATCTTTTCCACTCGGGGCTTTGCATAATCGAGGGTTATGGTAAACTCCTTCAATCCCGAAGATGGGAGATCGAACATTGCATCCGTAACAATCGCTTCGCAGATGCTTCTAAGTCCCCTCGCTCCCAACTTAAACTCCACAGCCTTATCTACAATGAAGTCCAATACCTGCTCATCGAAACGAATCTCCACACCATCCAGCTCAAAGAGTTTGGTGTATTGTTTGATGATGGAGTTTTTGGGCTCTGTGAGAATTTGGCGCAGTATCTCCTTATCGAGAGGTTGCAGGTATGTCAGCACCGGCATACGACCAACAAGTTCGGGAATCAAGCCAAACGAGCGCAAGTCCTGAGGTGTGATATACTGCATAATGTTCTTGCGGTCGATATGTTGTGCTGCACCCTGGTTGTAGCCCACAACTCGGGTGTTGAGCCTCTGGCTAATTTTCTTCTCTATGCCGTCAAAAGCACCACCGCAGATGAAGAGTATGTTGCTAGTATTGACCTGCACAAACTTCTGCTCGGGGTGTTTCCTGCCACCCTGAGGGGGAACATTCACCACCGTACCCTCCAAAATTTTCAGCAGAGCCTGCTGCACGCCCTCGCCACTAACATCGCGAGTGATAGAGGGGTTATCGCTCTTGCGGGCAATTTTATCCACCTCATCAATGAATACGATACCTCTTTCTGCCTGCTCCACATTGTAGTCTGCCACCTGCAAGAGGCGCGAGAGGATACTCTCCACATCCTCGCCAACGTAGCCTGCCTCGGTCAGCACCGTAGCATCCACAATCGTAAAGGGAACTTTCAGCAGTCGGGCAATGGTCCTCGCCAGCAGAGTTTTACCCGTACCTGTCTCGCCGACCATAATAATGTTGGACTTTTCGATTTCCACATCGTCTATGGTTGCCGACTCCGAGTTGGGCGAGTTCTTCTTGGCGACATTCTGCTTATCCTGAGCCGCAAGAAGGCGTTTGTAGTGGTTGTATACCGCCACCGAAAGCGTACGCTTAGCAGCATCTTGTCCGATGACGTACCTATCCAAAAACGCCTTTATCTCAGCGGGTTTTTTAAGGTCGCTCTTTTGGAGTGCAGGCACCGCCCCACCCTTTTTCTTCTTGGAGGCACTCTGCTCTTGCAACACCTCATAGCCACGCTCCACACACTCATCGCAGATGGTCGCTCCGTTCATACCCGAAAAGAGCATACCTACATCCATCGCGCTACGTCCGCAGAACGAGCAAGAGTCTACGCCACCGTGTCTGTGATTATCTTTGTTATTTGCCATTTTTTAAGAAAAGTCTATTTGTGTTTGCGTCCAACAAGCACCTCGTCAATCAAGCCGTAAGCCTTAGCCTCCTCGGCACGCATCCAATAGTCACGGTCGGCATCGAGCTCTATCTTATCGAAAGGCTGACCCGAGTGATGAGCGAGAATTTCGTAGAGTTCTTGTTTGTATTTGAGGATTTCGCGTGCGGTAATCTCGATGTCCGAAGCCTGTCCCTGCACTCCACCCAGAGGCTGATGAATCATCACGCGCGAGTGGGGCAATGCCGAACGCTTGCCCTTAGTACCTGCCGTAAGCAGCACAGCACCCATACTTGCAGCCATACCCGTACAGATGGTCGCAACATCGGGCGCAACAAGTTGCATAGTGTCGTAGATGCCCAAGCCCGCCGACACACTACCACCGGGCGAGTTGATATAAATCTGGATATCGCGCTCTGCATCGGCAGTTTCGAGGAAGAGGAGTTGTGCTTGGATGATGTTTGCCACATCGTCATTAATGGGGGCTCCGAGGAAGATGATGCGGTCCATCATAAGGCGAGAGAAGACATCCATCTGCGCCACATTCAGGTTGCGCTCCTCAATAACGGTTGGCGACACATAGCCATCCAACAACTGACCATAACGGTGCAGGTTGAGCGAAGAGATACCCTGCGAGAGGGCAAATTTCTGGAATTCGTTTTTCATATTATCTTGTGCTACTTTTACTATTCTCTACAAAGGTTGCACCATACAACTGCAATCACATCACAAAGATAGTTAAAAGTTCATAGTTGAGAATTAAGAGTTGTTATATGCCCTGCAAAAAATGCGAAGCATCGAGCGAGTTTTGGGCACACCAAAAAACTCCCTCCGAGTTTACTCGGCGCAAATGAGGCATCTGAGAGATGCTTTCGTGCTGGGAGTTCTCATCTATGACTCAAAAAGCCAAATAACGGAGGTGTTTTTGTGCCAAAAGAGGAGTGGACTCCATCCGAACAACGCAAAAAGCAAAAGAGAAGAGGAATTTCAAGGCTTGCGAAGAAGGCGGCTCCACAGTCAACGCAAAAAGCAAAAGAATGGAGGGATTTTTGTGCCAAACGAGAGAGCGAGTCCGCACAACGCAAAAAGCAAAAGAACGGAGGAATTTTTGTGCCAAAAGAGGGAGCGAGTCCGCAGTTTACTGAACGTAAATGAGGAACTCGCTCTCTGAATTTTGGTGCAAAAATCACCCGTTATTTTGCTTTTTTGGCGAGGATTTTGTTCAACTCAGCAATAGTCACACTCTTGTTCGACACCTTCACGAGAGGAGTTACAGCCTCGATAACCTTAGCCTCATATACCTTCTCGATGAGTTTGTTGGACTCCTCCTTGTTGGAGAGAATCTGCTGTGCGTAGTTGGCGAGCATCTCGTCAGCCACGTTCATCATACCATACTGTGCGAACTGTGCAGCAGCGTATGCCTTAGCCTCAGCCTCCATATCCTCGGGTTTAACCTCTACGCCGAGCTTCTTGGCGAAGAATTTGAGGATTGCAGTCCAGCGCATCATATCTGCAAAGGGAGCAAAGTCCTTCTCAATCTCCTCCATGGTGAACTTACCCTCGTTGATGGCGAGCAACCAGCGTTTCAGGAAGTCCTCGGGAAGTGTGAGGGCTGCTTTCTCCAAGAGGTACTCGCGGAGAGTCTGGGTGAAGACATAGTCGCTCTCCTTTTTGAGCTCAGCCTCAATCTTCTTGTCGATCATCTTCTCGAACTCCTCGGCGCTCTTAACATCGCCTGCGGGGAATGCCATCTTGAAGAACTCCTCGTTCAGTTCGGGGTCTGCATATTTGCGGATTTTGGTGATGGTGAGGTTGAACTCGGGGTTGATATCTTTGAGTTCGTTCTCCTTCAAGCCAAGTACCGAAGCCCTCTGCTGCTCGCTCTTGTAGAGTTCGTTTACGTTCACAATCATTTGGTCGCCAACCTTCTTGCCGATGTAGGGTTTGCGCTCCTCGTCGGTCATACTGATAAGACCAACATAAGCATCCTCGGTCTTAATCTCGCCGTTGTCGAGAGTGCACATCACAGCCTCGTCTTTCTCCACAACGTCCACGTCTACGAGTTTGCCGTAGGTGCGGAGGAATTGGCTACGGTAGCCCTCGCGCATCTCCTCGTCTACTTTGATTTTGTAGCGGGTAACCTTGTCTTTCTCGGTAAGTTCGAGGTCCACAACGGGAGCCAAGCCTACCTCGAAGATGAACTCGTGGTCGGTGTTGTTGTCGAAGTCGAAAGCACCCTGCTCGTCGCTGGGCATAACGTCGCCCATATAGTCGATACCCTCTTTCTCGATGTATGCGAAGCAGTTGTCGGAAGCCATCTTATAGGCGGTCTCGGCAACTACACCTTTGCGGTACATCTTGTTGATGATGCCCATAGGTACCATACCGGGGCGGAAGCCGGGGATGTTAGCTTTGCGTTTGTACTCACGGAGTTTTTTGTCCACCTCTGCTGCGTAGTCAGCCTCCGAGACGGTGATTTTGATAATCGCGGTTTGGTTTTCGCGAGCCTCTTTAATGATGTTCATAGCGTATTTATGTGTTTTTGTTTTGATTATCTTCTCTTTACGCACATTTTGTGGAGTGCAAAGGTAATCATTTTCCGTCAAATATCAATCTCCCGGCAAAAAATAACGTCAGTTTCGCACATTTCGACGAGTAATGTCTATACACTCTGCCAACCAGAGGGTAGGACTGGGCGCAAAAAGGAGGCGCAACCCACAAAAAGGTTGCGCCTCGCAATTGTCAAATGAGTATTTCTACTCTTTTGAGAGAACTACTTTTTGGTCATAACAATTCCCGTAAAAGGTGCCTCCATTGTGGTTATACGACCAGCATACTCCACAGGATTCATCGACTCGTCGCAAGAATAAGCTGCAAAGATAAAACCAACATCTTCGGGGAAAGTCAAAGTACCTGCATCAACATCAAATGTAATGATGATATAATCATCTGCAAAAACTTTCTCTTCCCAGTTCGTATAGAACGAAGTATACCAAACAAGAGTACCATCTTGAGTTGCGTAGGCAATGGGCTCATAAGGATATGCAACCATACATTCGTTCACATCATCAAAATAGGTATACAAGTACATACCAGCGGCAACAGCAGGAATTTCAATAGCGAAACACTGGTAATCACCATCCCAAACAACAGAAGCATTGGTAGCACTAGAAAGTTCGTTGCAAGTCAATGCATAATTACCACACATTCTATCGCGAATTCCCTTAGCAAGAACTACCTTGCACTGATTCTGTTCGCCAATAGTTGTAGTTGCCGACTCAATCTCGAAGGTGAAATTCATGGTCTCGGGCTCGTCGTTGAGAATATAGACCTCCATATAGACGGTCTTAACCCACTTGCCGTTCTCATCCTTATACTCTTCGGGATTTTTCTCGTCGTAGTAGTCTCTGAATGCAGGGAAATTAACATCAAGCGACGTCACGCGATAATCGCCACTCCTGCCATCCAAGTCGGGAGTACCCTCGTTAGCATCACCGGTGGTTACGATCTTTACCTTAGCCTGAACAGAGCACGAGTTCATATCACTCTTGTTGTCGGCAACAATGGTCAAGGGTACGCGAACTACACCGGCACCAAAGCCTTCCTCTACAACAGCCTGTGCAAACTGCACGGTGGTCTTACCGGGAGTACCACTCCCCTCGCCAGCCTCGCAAGATGCAAGACCTGCTGTGAGCAGAATAGCGGCTGCAATATATTTAATGTATTTCATACACTTAATCTCTTTTAGTTGTTAATACCTATTTTATTAATAACCGAGGTTCTGCTGACCCTTGATTTGAGGATTGATATCCATCTCTTTCTTAGGAATGGGCCATACGCAACGGGAATCAGTAATGTCCTTTACAAGACCATCATAACCCGTGTTCGATTTGGTCATATCAGGATTCTGAGACGCACCACGAACCACCTTGCCATCTACGCCACCCCAACGTTTGAGGTTAATCATACGGAAGCCTTCACCACAGAATTCACGAGTCCACTCTTTCTTAATTTCATCAATAAGTTGTCGTGTTGTGAAACTCTCTGCTGTGTAGCCCTCAATACGTGCCTCACGCAAGGTGTTCAAAGCGTCGGATGCGGCACTCAGGTAAGCATCACCCTGCATAGCAGCTGCCTCAGCCAAAGTGAGGTACATCTCCGAGATACGAATCTTACCCGCATTGATGTAATTCAACTGATTAGCAGCAGTACGGAAAGCCTCGTTACCTACAAATTTCCACATCAGTTCCAAATCATCGGTACCTGCACCTTCAACAGTGATAGTCTTGGTTTGGAAGAAGATAGGATAACGCATATCGTTCTCCGCATCATAGAGGTCCAAGAGTGTCTGCGAAGGAATGTACTGAGGATCAGGAGTTGAACCATCGCGCTTCTCGTTGTCGTAAATATAGAGCGAACCCGTACTACCAGGCTTATCGTTCTGCGAACCTGCAACTACAAAGAGCAACTCGCTCGATTGGTCCATATTGAAAAGACTCTGCAACTCAGCAGCGTCATCTGCCAACGAATAGGTATTAGTCCTAATAACCTCATCAGCATTCTTCATAGCATTTGGCCAATCCTTCATATTGAGTTGAACGCGAGCAAGAAGAGCCTTAACAACATCCTTGGTGTAGTAATTCGAATTTGCCCTACCGGTAGTAGTGATATCAAGAGCCTTGTTGAGGTCATCAATAATCAACTGATAAGTGTCGGCAAGGCTGCTACGACCGGGATATTTGGTAACATCCGAAGTGGGATTGTAA
The DNA here is from genome assembly GCA_937911745.1 of uncultured Alistipes sp. GTDB lineage: Bacteria > Bacteroidota > Bacteroidia > Bacteroidales > Rikenellaceae > Tidjanibacter. The sequence continues at coordinate 91,568 of CALDPX010000056.1, forward strand.
ACAGTCTGCAAAGGAAGACCAAGAGTCTCCGAAGCAGTCGCAGGGTCGTAAGCCACACAGAACTTAGTTACCAAATCCCAATAGAGCAAAGCACGAGTAACATGTGCCTCTGCATTGTAATTGCTGAGCAACGCAATCTCTTCTTCCGAGAAACCAGCCTCTTTATCTGCCAAAAGTTGCTCATAAGCACCAATAGCATAGTTTACGCTGGCAATACCACTGTAATCTCCATACCACAAAGACTCAACGTCAGTGTCATTGGCATTCATCGACCACGAGTGGAAAGTACCATAGGTATTTCCCATGTCTGCCATAGCATTGAACAAATCGGCACGCAATTCCTCAATATCAACACGACCACCTGCAAAGATTGATTTGGTGGGAGTATAAAGACTCACGCGCAACTGCTCTGCGTCAGACATTGTTTTCACACCCTCCGACTCCAAAATCGAGCCATGAGGAAACTTGTCCATATTGCACGATACGAAAAGAGTCGTAAGTGCACTAACTGCAATAAAAATTATCTTTTTCATAGTCATATCTTCTTTTATGAGGTTTAGAACGACAATTCAAGACCAAATGTATACTGACGCGAGTTTGGATAAGTACCCTGTGTACCATTGTTCAAATACTCAGGATCCAAACCGATAAAGTCTGTAAAGGTCAAGAGGTTTCGACCAATAGCGTAAACCCTTGCGCCCTGAATGAATGCACCATTACCAAACCAACTACCGGGCAGACTATACGAAATTGAAAGGTTCTTCAAACGCAAGAACGATGCGTTCTCGAAGAGGTTGGTATCCAAAACAAACTGCGAACCCTTCTTAGGAATATCAGTAACCTGACCAGGCTCCATCCAGATATCTTCCATCACCTTTGCAAAGTTTGCATCACCGGGAACAGTAATGTAAGTAGACTCGGTAAAGAGTTTCTCGTTTACGAACATCCAACGATCGCCGATCCACGAGAAGTCTGCAACAATCTGCAAACCACCCCACTGCAACGAGGTACCAAAACCACCAGACCATTTTGCAATATAGTCCATATCGGTCCATACTGCATCAGTGTCCCTATAAGTTTTAGTCAAGTTGCCATCGATATCATACCACATAGGCGCACCGTCGCGAGGATCAACACCCGCATACCTCACAAGGCTAAACTGGCTTGTGCTGTGACCTACGGAGTAGCGCAAACCTGTCAAACCATCCACAATGTCGGTAGTGTCACCATAGAGTTCCAACAGTTCGTTGTGGTTGTATGCAACGTTGCCGTAAACGGTCCACAGCAAGTTCTGAGTCTGAACCAAGTCGTAGCTAAACTGCAACTCAACACCGCGGTTAACCATCTTACCTACGTTACCCCAACCCGAGCCATAACCAGTAGTTGCCGAATAGGGCACACTCATCAACATATTCTCAGTAGTACGATTGTAGAACTCTGCCTCCAAATTGAAACGGTTGAACATGCGAGCCGAAAGACCAATATTCAAGGTCTTCATGGTCTCCCAAGTAATACCCTCGTTAGGAGCAGCACCAACGCCCATACCTACCTGACCATTGTACTGACCACCAACACCGATAGTACCATAGGGCATGTAGTTGCCGATATCCGAGTTACCGGTGGTACCATACGATGCTTTCAGACGCATATCGTTGATGTAGTCATAAGGCAACATAAACTCCTCAGCCTTCACGTTCCACATACCACCAACAGACCAGAAAGTACCCCAACGATAACCATCTGCAAAGTGCGAAGAACCGTCAGTACGCAACGAAGCGTCGAAGTGGTACTTACCATCGTAGTTGTACGACATACGACCAAAGAACGAGTTGAATACCTCCTCAACCAACGAGTGACCACCCAAAGCAACCTGCTCTTGGTCACCTGCGGTCATCATAATAACGCGGTCGTCTTTGATACCCACAACGCCCACACCAAAACTCTCACCTTCTGCCACAATCGACTCGTGACCTGCAAGCAGCGTCCAGTGGTGCATATCGTCAATATCAAACTTATACTCGATGGTATTCGACGAAGTAAGTTGGTAGTAGCGCGAGAAACTCTCCGAACGCGAACCGTTGCCCTCGGAGGGTTTATACGAAGGAAGAACTATACCGGTATTGCGAGTATCCGAAGCATCAATAGCCTGAACAGCTTTGATAGTCAAACCTTCCAAAGGCTTAATCTCCTCATAAATACTACCATTCAAACCAACAGAGTTATTGTTGTAAGGCTGTTTTTCAAGTGAATAATAGGGGTTGTAGTACTCTGTAATGAAACCATGCTCATTATCAAAGTAATCCAAACGCTTACCAAACTCTTTGAAACTACCATCATCGTTGAGAATAATTTCATAGGGAGCATTGTAAGGAGCCATACCATAAATCAATCGGTCAATAGAACCATTACCCCAACCGGTCAAAGAAGTATCCCATTCCTGATAGTTAAGACTGATATTAGCACCCACTTTCAACCATTTCTTCACCTGAGCATCAACATTCGTACGGAAGTTGTAGCGAGTGTTGCGCGAAGCAGGAGCAATACCCTCGGTGTCGAGATATCCAGCCGAGATGTAGTAGTTGAGACCCTGTGCCGAACCGGTAATCGATGCGTCAAGACCTTTCACAGGAGCATCGTTGCTGTACGCATAACCCATCCAGTCGAAATTGAAATCATTCTCTTTTACAAATCTCTTCTTACGCAACCAACCTTCTGCATCAGCACCTTTGATTGTCAACTCGGGCCAAACCATCTCCTCGAAATCCATCTGCTCGCTTGCGGTCATCAACTGATAACTTGGGTTTCTTACAACATCGGAGAAACCGCTCTGCATACGAATCTGAACCATCGACTGAGCCGCAGTACCGCGTTTGGTAGTAACATACATTACACCGTTGGCAGCACGCGAACCATAAATCGAAGTCGACGCAGCATCTTTCAGCATAACCACGCTCTCGATATCATTGGGGTTGAGGCTATTGAGAACACCACTCGACACAGGAGTACCATCCAAAATAACCAAAGGCTCGGTACCAGCATTGAACGAAGATACACCACGCATCATCATGGTCGAACCCGCAGTAGGCTCACCCGAAGATGTAAACACCTGCAAGCCGGGAATCTTACCCTGCAATACGTCGGCAACGTTCGCAACGGGAGTATTCGCAACCTTATCGCCCTTCACACTCGACACCGAGCCTACAAGCGATTTGGCAGCAACACCCGAACCATAACCTACGACAACCAACTCCTCCATCTGGTGAGCATCGGCCTTCATCACAACATTGATGGTTGTGCGACCACCAACTGCGATGGTCTGTGTAGCCAAACCCACATACGAGAATTCGAGCGTCGCTTTTTTGTCCGCCCTAATCTCGTACTGACCATTGAAGTCAGTAATCGTTGCCGTTGTCGTACCGACTACCGATACGGTCGCACCAAGAACGGGAGCACCGCTCTCATCGGTCACCGTACCACTAATTCGCTGACCTTGCGCAACTGCTCCAACGCAGAACATCAAGACCGCAAAAATTGATAGTACAATTTTTCTCATACGATTAATTTTTAGTTTGTGTTGTTAATAAAAGTTTTTTGTTAGTGTTGTTTCTTCTTCATTTGGGCGACCTATCGTTTCATCCTCCTTTCTTGCCATCCCGTCGCCCCTATATATCCTTCATTACGTATCTTACTTTATCCGTGTGCCACACACGCCAATTCTGCCCACCCGCCCAACTTTGACTCTATCCGCCACATAGGCAAAAGCATATCTACAAAATATAACGCGCACGCACGAGGCACACAACTATGGCATCCTCAGCCACTTAACCCACCCAAAAACACCCTCAGGGCATTTTAAGGCACTTTTTAGAATGTAAAATTACACAAAATCTTTGAAACAAACAACTCTTTACGCAAAATAATTTCACATTTCAACCCACCTAACCCGATTAAAAATAAAATTCGACATTTTTCGACTTTCAACTTTCAACTTTCAACTTTCGATTGTACCTTTGTGGAACTATTTGCAGAAATCGAGATAATCAGTAAACCTAATCAATCATGAACAATCTTCTTTCGCGCAAGGCGGCAGACAACATCCGCATTCTTGCACTCTCAATGGTAGAGAGAGCCAAATCGGGACACCCTGGCGGTGCAATGGGTGGTGCCGACTTCATTAACGTTCTCTACTCGGAGTTCCTGCGCTACGACCCCGACAACTATGCCTATCCCTTCCGCGACAGGCTCTTCCTCGACCCTGGTCACATGTCGCCAATGCTCTATGGTGTATTGGCTCTTGCGGGCATCATGCCCATAGACGAGTTGAAGAACTTCCGCCAGTGGGGTAGCGTAACCCCAGGTCATCCCGAGAGGGATTTGGCACACGCCATCGAGAACACTTCGGGACCCCTCGGACAAGGACACGCAATGGCTGTCGGTGCGGCTATGGCAGAGCGTTTCTTGGCGGCTCGCTTTGGCGAGTGGACCGCCCACAAGACATACGTTTATATCTCGGACGGTGCCGTAGAGGAGGAGATTTCGCAGGGCGTAGGTCGCATTGCAGGTCACCTCGGACTCGCCAATATGATTATGTTCTACGACTCCAACAACATCCAACTCTCGACCACCGTAGAGGATGTCGACACGGAGGATATTGCAATGAAATATAGGGCTTGGAATTGGAACGTTTTGGAGTGCGAGGGCAACTCTGCCGAGAGCATCCGAGAGGCTCTTCGTGCAGCACTCACCGAGACCGAACGCCCCACCCTCATCATAGGCAAAACCCTTATGGGCTTGGGCGCAATGGATGCAAATGGCGGCAGTTTCGAGAACAAAATTTCCACACACGGGCAGCCCATTTCGGCAGCGGGTGCAGACCCCAAGAAAACCATCGAAAATCTGGGTGGCAACCCCGAAAATCCCTTCGTGATTTTCCCCGAGGTTGAGGCACTCTATAATGCTCGCCGCGAGGAACTTAGAACTTGGATGACTGAGCGTAAAGAGGTAGAGCGCAAGTGGCGCGAGGAGAACCCCGAACTCGGCGCAAAACTCGACCTTTTCCTAAGCGGAAAAACCCCCGAAATTGACTACTCGAAGATAGAGATTGCAGCAGGTTCTGCAACCCGCAACGCTTCGGCTACCGTACTTGGTGCTTTTGCCGAGCAGATTGAGAATATGGTGGTTGCAAGTGCCGACCTGAGCAACTCCGACAAGACCGATGGCTACCTCAAAAAGACTCACGCTTTCCGCAAGGGTGATTGGAGCGGCAAGTTCTTCCAAGCCGGTGTGTCGGAGTTGACGATGGCTTGTATTATGAATGGTATGGCTCTCCACGGAGGTATCATCCCCGCTTGCGGCACTTTCTTTGTCTTCTCGGACTATATGAAACCCGCAGTGAGGTTGGCGGCTCTTATGAGGGCACACGTTATATATATATGGAGTCACGACTCGTTCCGCGTTGGCGAGGACGGTCCTACCCATCAGCCCATCGAGCACGAGGCACAAATCCGCCTTTTGGAGCACCTGAGAAACCACAACGGCGAGCGCAGTATGCTCGTGTTGCGCCCCGCAGATGGTGCCGAGACAGTTGAAGCGTGGAGATTGGCAATGGAGGAGGAACGCCCTGTGGCACTCATCACTTCGCGCCAGAACATCAAAGATCTGCCTGCCGAGAATGGCAACCGCCGCAAAGAGGCAGAGGGATTGCGCAAGGGTGGCTATGTGGTTTGCGACTCGGAGAGCGCAAAAGCCACACTCATTGCCAGCGGTAGCGAGGTTTCAACCCTCGTGGAGGGTGCCGAACTGCTGAGGGCAGAGGGTATTGATGTGCGCATTGTGAGCGTTCCCAGCGAGGGCTTGTTCCGCGACCAGAGCAAGGAGTATCAGCACGAGGTGTTGGGCGACCTTCCCCGCTATGGTCTTACCGCAGGTCTGCCCGTAACGCTCGAAGGTCTTGTTGGCGAGAGGAGCAAGGTACACGGTGTGGACCACTTCGGCTACTCGGCTCCCTATAAGGTTCTCGACGAGAAGTTCGGCTTCAATGGCGCAACTGTTGCTGCCGAGGTCAAAGAGATGCTGTAAAACACCTTTTTTACGAGGAATGATTGAAAAACGTTGAAATTTTGAATTTTGAATTTTGAATTTTGAATTTTCTCCGTATATTTGCGGGCTAATTTTAGCTAAAATTAATTTATAAACTATGTACGTAATAGTAGAAATCGCAGGCCAACAGTTTAAGGCTGAGAAAGGTAGGAAGCTCTACGTAAACCGTCTCCACGAGGAAGTAGAAGCCTCGGTGAGCTTCGACAAAGTCCTGCTGGTAGACAACGACGGTCAGGTTTTGGTAGGCACACCTGTTGTAGAAGGTGCCTCTGTAAAAGCTAAGGTTCTTCGTCATCTGAGGGACGACAAAGTGCTCGTTTTCAAGAAGAAACGCCGCAAAGGCTATCAGAAATTGAACGGTCACCGTCAGTATCTTACTCAGGTGGTAGTAGAGGACATTATTGTTGCATAACTAAAAAAATTCACAGACAATGGCACACAAGAAAGGTGTAGGTAGTTCAAAGAACGGCCGTGAGTCGGAGAGCAAACGACTCGGCGTAAAATTGTTCGGCGGTGAATTTGCAAAAGCAGGCAACATTCTGGTCCGCCAGCGTGGTACCGTACACAACCCCGGCGAGAACGTGGGTATGGGTAAAGACCACACTCTCTTCGCTCTGGTAGATGGCACCGTAACTTTCCGCAAGAAAGAGGGTGGTAAATCTTTCGTGAGCGTTACTCCTCTGAGCGAGTAATCGAAGAACTCAAAAAAAGGAAAAACGACTGTCGGGTAACCGATGGTCGTTTTTTTGTGCTCTGCTTTTTGGGAGTTATGGGAGATATGAGAGTTGTGGGAGTTATGGGAATTATCCTATAAGCCCTATATGCCCTATATGCCTTAGGACTCTTAGACGTTAAACTGCGCCTTTGGCGCAAGAGAAGACAATTTTGAATTTTGCATTTTGCATTTTGAATTCTCGATTGTATCTTTGTGGGTTAATTGGGAAAATATCGAACAAAAATAAATAGAGAGAAACAATATGAGTAACCTCAATCTTTCCGAACAGGAGATTCAGCGTAGGGCTTCGTTGCAGGCACTGCGCGACTTGGGTATAGACCCCTACCCTGCTGCGCGTTATGACGTAACCGCTACCGCAGGGCAGATAGCAGCAGAGTTCGATGCCGAAAAGGGCAACTTTGCCGACATCACCATCGCAGGTCGTCTGATGAGCCGCCGTATTATGGGTAGCGCATCGTTCTTCGAGTTGCAGGACCACACCGGTCGTATTCAGGTCTACATCCGCCGCGATGATGTATGCCCCGAAGGCGACCCCACACTTTACAACACTGTATTCAAAAAACTGCTCGACATCGGCGACATCATCGGCGTGCGCGGCTTTGCGTTCATCACCCAGACGGGCGAACTCTCCGTACACTGCAAGGAGTTTACACTCCTCTCGAAGAGCATCCGTCCTCTGCCCATCGTAAAGGAGAAAGATGGTCAGGTGTTTGACGCCTTCACCGACCCCGAGCAGAGGTATCGCCAGAGGTACGTTGACCTCATCGTAAACCCCCACGTCAAAGAGGTTTTTGTCAAGAGGGCAAAGATTATGAACACTATGAGGGAGTACTTCAACGAGGCAGGTTGCTTGGAGGTTGACACACCCGTATTGCAGCCCATCCCCGGTGGTGCTGCGGCACGTCCATTCATCACCCATCACAACTCGCTCGATACGGACCTCTATTTGCGTATCGCCAATGAGCTCTATTTGAAGAGGCTCATCGTAGGTGGCTTCAACGGTGTCTATGAGTTCTCGCGCAACTTCCGCAACGAGGGTATGGACCGCACCCACAACCCCGAGTTTACCTGCATGGAGATTTATGTCCCCTATAAGGACTACTTCTGGATGATGGAGTTCACAGAGAAGATGTTGGAGAAAGTTTGCGTGGCTGTAAACGGCACCAACGAGGTCAACATTGCAGGCAACACCATCTCCTTCAAGGCTCCCTTCCGCCGCCTTTCGATGACCGAGGCTATCAAGGAGAAGACGGGTTACGATATTACGGGGCAGAGCGAGGAGCAACTCCGCGAGGCTTGCGTAAGGCTGAATGTGGAGATTGACGACACGATGGGTAAGGGTAAACTGATTGACGCCATCTTCGGCACCTACTGCGAGGAGCATCTCATTCAGCCCACCTTCATTACGGACTACCCCATCGAGATGTCGCCCCTTTGCAAGCGTCACCGCAGCAACCACGACCTCACGGAGCGTTTTGAACTCTTTGTGAACGGTAAAGAGTTGTGTAATGCCTACTCGGAGCTGAACGACCCCATTGACCAATACGAGCGTTTCCAGGAGCAGTTGCGCCTCTCGGAAAAAGGCGATGATGAGGCAATGTTCATCGATATGGACTTTGTGAGGGCTTTGGAGTACGGTATGCCTACCTGCTCGGGTATGGGTATCGGCATCGACCGCCTTACGATGTTTATGACGGGACAGCAGACCATTCAGGATGTGCTTCTCTTCCCCCAGATGAAACCCGAAAAAGGCAGCCAGAAAGACTCGGACGAGAAATACTTGGAGAAAGGCATCCCCGCAGAGTGGATTCCCGTATTGCAGAAGATGAGTTTTGTGAAGGTTGAGATGTTGCAGAAACTCTCCGCCGGCAAACTCTTCAACGACTTGTGTGGCTTCAACAAGAAGAACAAACTCGGCTTGAAAAACCCCACAATGGACGAGGTGAAAGGCTGGATTTCATCCAGCGAGTCCAACGTCTAACGTCCAACGTCAATAGTCACGGGCAACGAGTTGCCCGAAAACACATTGATAGTATGAGAAGATTTGAAGAATTGCGCGTATGGAAGGATGCACGTTATTTGGTTAGAGATATTTATACCCTTACCGAACCCTTGCGGGATTGGGGCTTCAAAGACCAAATAAGGCGAGCAGCCGTATCCGTAATGAACAACATTGCCGAGGGTTCCGAATCGGGCAGTGATGCAAATTTCTCCAAATTCCTCAACATTGCCAAGGGCAGTTGTGGCGAAGTGCGCAGTATGCTATACTTAATGGATGACCTATTTCAGGCAGAACACCAAACAATAGTCGCTCTTCAAGATACAACAGAGCGCATAGGTTCAAATATACACAATTTGATATTATACTTAAATAACGATAACAAACAACAGTAACTTGTCGAAGTCAAATGTCGTTAGACGTTAGACGTTAGACGTTAGACAAAAAAATTATGCGTAAACAGATTGTAGCGGGTAACTGGAAGATGAATACCACCCCCGCAGAAGGTTTAGAGTTAGTTAAAAACGTAATCGCACAGAGCGCAGAGGTGCGCGAGGATGTAAACTTCATCGTTTGTCCTCCCTTTACCCACCTCTCTCAGGTTGCTGAGGCTGCCAAAGGTAGCCGCGTGAAGGTTGGCGCACAGAACTGCGCTGCCGAGGCTAAGGGTGCCTACACCGGCGAGGTTAGTGCCGCTATGCTCTCTTCGCTCGGCATTGAGTATGTTATTCTTGGTCACAGCGAGCGCCGCGAGTACTATGGCGAGACCAGCGAAACCCTCAACAAGAAGATGGCTCAGGCTTACGCCAACGGTCTTACCCCCATCTACTGCGTGGGCGAGCGTTTGGAGGAGCGTGAGGCAGAGCGCCACTTCGAGGTTGTGAAGGCTCAGATTGAGGAGGTAGTTTTCAACCTCACTCCCGAGCAGTTCTCGTCGCTCGTTATCGCTTATGAGCCCGTTTGGGCTATCGGTACCGGCAAGACCGCTACTGCCGAGCAGGCAGAGGAGATTCACGCCTACATCCGCAGCGTCTTGGCTGAGAAATTCGGTGCAGCAGCCGAGACCGCTATCCTCTATGGTGGCTCGTGCAAACCCAGCAACGCCGAGGAGATTTTCGCCAAAGAGAACGTAGATGGTGGTCTTATTGGTGGCGCAGCCCTCAAAGCCGAGGACTTCATCGCCATCGGCAAAGGCTTCTAATTTTGAATTCAAAATTCAAAATAGAGGTGCGCTCTTCGGAGTGCACCTTTTTGTATAATCATCATTCCTCTGAGATATCCCGAGTGTATATAGTACCGCAGATGTGAGGCTTGCGAAAGATGATTTTTACAGCCCCCAAACTGACAAAATGTCAGTCCGCTCTGCGTGGCATACTGTTTGCTCCTCATAGTGCCAAAACGAACTAAAAAAAACACAAAAATATACAACTATGAAAAACGGAACTATTGGAGTAACAACAGAGAACATTTTTCCTGTAATTAAGAAATTTCTCTACTCGGACCACGAGATTTTCTTGCGCGAGATTGTAGCCAACGCTGTGGACGCCTCGCAGAAGATGCGCACCATAGCCGCCAGCGGAGCCTACGAGGGCGAACTTGGCGAGTTGAGGGTGCGTGTGGCAGTAGATGCGGAGGCTAAGACCATCACCGTAAGCGACAATGGCGTAGGTATGACAGCCGACGAGGTTGACCGCTACATCAACCAGATAGCCTTCTCATCTGCCGAGGAATTTATGGCAAAGTACAAGGACCAAGCCATTATCGGTCACTTCGGTTTGGGTTTCTACTCGGCATTTATGGTCAGCCGCAAGGTGGAGATTCGCACCCAGAGTTACCACGCCGAGGAGCCTACAATGCTCTGGTCGTGTGACGGCACGCCCGAGTACACCCTCACAGAGAGCGACACCAAGCGCGAGAGAGGTACGGATATTATTATGTACCTCGCTGACGACGCCACCGAGTTTGCCGACCAGAGCCGCATACGCGAGATGCTCCGCAAGTATTGTCGTTTCTTGCCCGTGGAGATTGTCTGTGGCAAGCACCAGGAGTGGAAGAACGGCAAGTACGAGGACACCGACCGCGACTATGTCATCAACGACACCGAACCCCTCTGGACCCGCAAGCCCACCGAGATTACCGAAGAGCAATACAAGGAGTTCTATGCAGAGTTGTACCCCACTGCCGAGGATCCTCTGTTCAGCATCCACCTGAACATCGACTACCCCTTCAACCTTACGGGTATTCTCTACTTCCCCAAGATTCGCAACAACTTCGAGGTGCAGAAAAACCGCATTCAGCTCTACTGCAACCAGGTATTTGTAACCGACTCGGTGGAGGGTATCGTGCCCGAGTATCTCACTCTGTTGCACGGCGTTATAGACTCGCCCGACATTCCTCTGAACGTATCGAGGAGTTATTTGCAGAGCGACAGCAACGTGAAGAAAATTTCCTCCTACATCACCCGCAAGGTGGGCGATAGGTTGCAGGAACTTTTCAATACTATGCGACCTGAGTTCGAGAGCAAGTGGGATGATTTGAGGATTTTCATCGAGTATGGCATCGTTACGGACGAGAAGTTTGCCGAGAAAGCCAAAGGGTTCACGCTGCTGAAAAACAGCGAGGGTAAGTACTTCACCCCCGAAGAGTACCGCACCCTCACAGCCGACAACCAAACCGACAAGAACGGCAATCTCGTATGGCTCTACACCGACTCGGTGGAGGACAAATATGCCTTCGTGGAGGGTGCAAAAGCCAAGGGCTACGATGTACTCATTATGGACGGACCGCTGGATGGTCACTTCATAAACTACTTCGAGAGCAAGAACGAGAAGAGACGCTTTGTGAGGGTTGACTCCAACGTCATCGACAAACTCATCGAGAAAGAGAACAACCTCTCCATAGCCCTCACTACCTTCCAGCAGGAGTTGCTGCGCCCCGTCTTTGAGAGCCAGCTGCCTGTGGAGGATAAGATTCACTACAACATCTCCTTCGAGGCTATGGCAAGCGATGAGGACCCCGTAACCATCACCCGCGATGAGTTTATGCGCCGTATGAAGGAGATGGCACAAGTGAGTGGTGGCGGTATGAGTCAGTTCTATGCCCAAATGCCCGACAGCTACACCATAGCCATCAACGGCAACCACCCCTTAGTGGCAGAGATTTTGGGCGATGTGGAGCGTGAGTGTGGCGAGAAGGTAACCTCTGCCGACAAGAAGATTGAGAGCCTCGAAAACCAACTCTCCTCTCTGGAAACACTCATCAAAGATAAGAAAGCCGAGGAACTCAGTGACGAGGAGCGTACACAAAAGAGCGATTTGGAAAACAAAATTGCCGAACGCCGCCAACAGCGCACCGACCTGCTACGCGAGGAGGGTAAGAAGAACATCCTCGTTAAGCAACTCATAGACCTTGCGCTGCTCTCGAACGGAATGCTCAAAGGCGAGAGCCTTGCAGCCTTCATCCGCCGCAGCGTAAAACTGATACATAAATAAAAATTTAGGGCTTCCGCTTTCGGAAGCCCTAAATTTTTGCCGACCACGGACAAACGACACACCCCCGCACTCCGCCCCTAACTTTGGGGAGGGTTGTTAGGGAGGATAAGGACATTAAGGACATTAAGGTCATTAAGGTCATTAAGGTCATTAAGGTCATTAAGGTCATTAAGGTCATTAAAGCCCTTAAACTCCTTAAATTCCTATAAGCCCTATATGCCCTATAAGCCCTATATGCCCTATATGCCCTATATGCCCTATATGCCTTAGGACGATTGACGTTAGACGCTCACCCTTACCCACCTGCGAGTGGGTTTTGTGGAGGAAATTTTGTGCCAAACAAGAAGGCGAGTCCGCAGT
>CALDPX010000057.1 GCA_937911745.1 uncultured Alistipes sp.
GAGACGGGCGCAAAGCGTGACGGTACGGGTAAGAACCTTATTGTGCCGCGTTGCCCCTTCTGTGGCAAGTCGGGAGGTAAGTTCGGCATCTACATAGGACCGGAGACCGCCCGCCGTGAGCCATTTATGGCGCACTGCTTCTCGTGTGGCAAGTCTACGCGCACTCTCGGACAACTCCTGGAAGCCATAGGTCGTATGGACCTGATGGTTACTCCTACGGCAGATATTACTGCTCCCTTGCAGTTTGTTTTGGGTGTGGAGCCGGAGGAGATTGACGATATGTTGACCGTAACCGAGTTGCCGGACTTCTATAAGCGTACATTCAGCCACCCATATCTCAAAGAGCGTGGTTTTACCTATGATGACTACGACTATTTTCCCGTCGGCGTAACCAACCGCCTGAATCCTCGGTTTGAGGATTATGTGATATTTCCCATCATTGACAACGGAGAAAATGTGGGCTTCGTGGGTCGTCATACCTGGTCGAAAAGCGATATTGATGCCTATAACCGCAAGGTCAAGTACAATGGTGGCTTCAAGATATTGCGCTACCGCAACTCTGTCAATAACGACTTCTCCAAACTACTGTATAACTACGATGCTATTCACGAGGGTGAGACCGATACGGTTATCCTCGTGGAGGGCATATTTGATGTTATAGCCCTGACCCGCAAGATGGAGCTATATGATAATCCCAGAGTGGCTGTTGTAGCAACCTTTGGAAAGAAGATCTCCGATGTCCAGGTCTATAAACTCCAATGCAAGCGAGTTCAGACGGTGATTGTCGGCTATGATGGTGATGCTGTCGAGCCTGTAAAGAAGGCCGCCAGTAGACTCGCCAAGTACTTCACTGTCTTTGTGGCCAACATCGCAGATGCCCATAAGGACTGGGACGAGATGAGCGTGGAAGAGATATTCGAAATCTTTGCTCAACGCCTTCAATCGCCCTCAAACTTCAAATTACGAAAGGTTCAAGAGTTATGATGCAGGAAATAATTCGGTGGCTCGATGCCCAAAACATAGACTATACCACCATCGACAATGAGGTTGTGGAAATCCCGAACTTCGGCAAGATGTTTCTTGCGGATCTGTCGGGTGTGGAATCAATCTTCAAGAGCAAGGATGGCGAAGTGAGGTTCAACCTTATGGAAAACCCGCAGGAGTTGCAGGACGAGGGAATCTTCTATGTGGCGTTCCCATTTGGTAACAACTTGTATTACTATGATCTGCGAGAAGAGTTTCGCTTCAATATCCTAAAGCATATAGGCACGCCAAAGCCCTCGAAGCATAATATCCCGTTTGTCAATCTGGGTGTCCATACGCCTTTTGAGTTGCTTAACGCATCGGGCTCGATAGATGGGCTATGCCGCAAGGCAAGGTGGCTTGGGCATACAGCCGTGGGCATTTGCGACCGCAACACAATGGCCGCTACACTCAACCTGCAAAAGGAGAGTGCGAAGGCGGGGCTTAAACCCGTGTTTGGCTATACTCTTACAATGCTGCATAACGAAACAAAAGTCGAGATAAAGATATACGCTCTCAGCAACAAGGGGCTGCATAACCTGCTCAATATCCAACGAGAGGTAATGGTAAACTCCGAAGATGGCGTCATCGAGTACTCGAGACTATTTCTCTACGCTGAGGGGTGTGCCATAGTCTTCGCCACTCGCTCGGCATACTGGATAACGGAGAATCCTCGCAATGTTGAGCGACTGAAGGAGCGGTTCGATGCTGTCTACTATCAGGTTGATGGCAACGAGTATAAAGCAGACCGTATAGATCGAGAGAAGTTAGCCGCATTGAAGCACTATTTCGAGAATTGTTACGATACCGTAAACGATTCGTTCAGCGTAGAGCCTATTCTTTTAGCAGATAGTTACTACATAGACCGTGATGATGCGAAGTCGAAGATCGTACTTAACAAGATTGCTACTGGTGCTGCCCACGAGCAGAGCGAGGAGCAATACTTCAAGAGCGTAGATGAGCATTACAACACTCTGCAACCTCTCTTTTCGGAGAAGTGGGACTTTGAGAGACTCTTTGAGAGGATGTGCCGACATACGGTGGATATTGCGGAGCGTGCCGATGCAGCCTTTGAGACGGGCAAGATGTTTATGCCCGAATATATGATGCGCCCCGAGGAGCATGAGCGCTATGGCGATAGACGCACGATGTTTCTCCGTCTGCTCGATGAGGGACTTTCGGAGAAGATTCCGGAGGCGAAACACTCAATCTACCGTGAACGATTAGATGAGGAAGTGTATATCATCGAATCGACCGACAATGTGGATTACTTCCTTGTGCAGTGGGATATGGTCAGGGAGGCAAAACGCCGAGGCATTGCAACGGGTATCGGTCGTGGCTCGGCAGGAGGCTCGCTCGTGTCATACCTACTCGGTATTACCTCTATCGACCCGATAAAGTACGACCTAATCTTCTCCCGCTTCCTCGTCCCGGAGCGATGCGGACTTAGTTGGAAGGATAAACTGACGGTTCTTGCTCCGGATATACCCGTACAACGGGGTATGGAGTACATAGAGGTTGAGATTGAAAATACGATATACATGCTGTATTCCGAAGCCAAACTGCGCATTGTGCGTGATGGCAAGGAGATGACTATTACAGCCGATAAATTGAGTTGTGGCGATGACATCCTATTAGACCGCCGAGATTGCTTGTGGAACTTAAAGGAGATAGCCAATGAACAACTACGAACATCTGAGCCCCTATAACGGCTGCGACCTCTACCAAGGCGATGCCCTCGATGTGCTCCCTATGCTTGCTGAGCAAGGCATCAAGGCAGATATGATACTTACTGATCCGCCTTATGGCACTACTCACTGTCGTTGGGATTCGCCCATAGATATAACGAAGATGTGGCAGGTGCTTCGTGGCGTTACTACGCCTACGACACCCATACTGCTCTTTTGTCAGCAACCATTTACCAGCGTGCTTGGAGCCTCAAACCTCAAGCAGCTACGCTACTCGTGGGTGTGGGAGAAGACACAGCCTACGGGCTTTCTCAATGCCAAGCGTATGCCAATGAAGGCACACGAAGATATACTCGTATTCTACGACAGACTGCCAAAATACAACCCCATAAAGACCGATGGCCAAAAACGCAAGGTTGTTATGGCAGCACACCAGCGTAAGTGTAACGCCGGGGAGATATATCATAAGCACGACAACTATCGGGACTACATCTCCACAGAACGCTATCCACGCAGTGTTATCAAGTTCAAAACAGACAAGCAGACATCGTGCCTGCACGCAGCGCAGAAACCTGTGGCACTGCTTGAGTATCTAATCCGCACCTATACCAACGAGGGCGATTTGGTGATTGACTTCGCTATGGGTAGTGGCAGTACCGCCATTGCCTGCCGAAATACAGGACGCCGATTTATCGGAGTCGAGATTCAAAGAGACATATTTCAAACCGCATTAAAGCGAATAACAGATGAGTACAACCCAGGAGATCTGGGTGGACATTGAAAACTATGAAGGGTGTTATCAAGTCAGTAACAAAGGTCGTATCAAGAGCCTTGAAAGGGAGGTTACTTCGGGCGGCATTACACGCACGCAGCCCGAGCGCATACTAACGCATTGGTGTGGCAA
>CALDPX010000058.1 GCA_937911745.1 uncultured Alistipes sp.
GTGGCACGCGAGCTGGGTTCAGAACGTCGTGAGACAGTTCGGTCTCTATCTGTTGTGGGCGTTGGAAATTTGAGGGAACCTGACTTTAGTACGAGAGGACCGAGTTGGACGAACCTCTGGTGTATCGGTTATGCCGCCAGGTGTATTGCCGAGTAACCACGTTCGGTGAGGATAAGTGCTGAAAGCATCTAAGCACGAAGCCAATCCCAAGATAAGATTTCCCTTGAGGGTCGTAGGAGACTACTACGTTGATAGGCTACAGGTGTAAAGTCAGTGATGGCAAAGCCGAGTAGTACTAATTACCCGAAAGGCTTTTTTTGAAGAACTTTTTCTCATTCCTTAGTGTTGATGAACGCGAAATACTGCTTAAATAAAGTAGAAAAGATTAAGGTGGTAATAGCAGCGAGGTCCCACCTCTTCCCATTCCGAACAGAGAAGTTAAGCTCGCTAACGCCGATGGTACTGCATTTAGTTGTGGGAGAGTAGGTAGCCGCCTCTTTAAGACCAATCCGAAAGGGTTGGTCTTTTTTTTGTGTTTTCACGACGTGGAGGTCTTACTTCTACCCACCGCTGTGCAATGGTCTTAAAGAGGCGGCTGCTTGCCGCCATCAATATATACAACCCCTCCAAACCTCCCCTTGATAGGGGAGGCTTGTCGCTCCGCTCCGATGACCAATCCGAAAGGGTTGGTCTTTTTTTGTGCTTATGAGATATGGTGGTGAGTCTGCGAAGGAATCCCTGCACTCGGAGTGCCCGAAGGCACCTTAAAGAGGCGGCTGCTTGCCGCCACCTTTTGTGTTACCCTCCCCCTAAATCCCCCTCCTGTGAGGGGGACTTCTTGTTTTGGGAAATCCGAAAGGGTTGGTCTTTTTTTTTTGTGTTTTCACGACGTGGAGGTCTTACCTCTACCCACCGCCGTGCAGTGGTCTTAAAGAGGCGTGCTACCAATAGTAGCCGCCATTTGTTGTGTTACCCACCCCCTAAATCCCCCTCCTGTGAGGGGGACTTCTTGTTTTGGGGAAAGCCGAAAGGTTACAGGGGTTACAGGGGTTGCAGGGGTTGCAGGGGTTACAAGAGTTTAAGGGCTTTAATGACCTTAACTTCCTTAATGACCTTAATCTCCTTAATTTCTCTAACCTCACTAATTTCCCTCTCTGGGTTGGTGGTAGGTTGTCCCCAAGTTGTCGAGTGGAGGATGAAATTTGGGCTAAGTCTTGATAATTTCCGAAGAGAACGTTTATCTTTGCGCCCATTTTCACAAATAAACGATGATTTTATGGCACATTCGGTTGATCCCAAGCAGACTACACGCGCTTTTGCATACGAATTTTGGATGAAGGCTCCCAATCCAATGGTTACCTTTATCAAAACCCTCGATGTAACAAGGCTCGTTAAGGTTAGTAAGAGGAAGGAGTTGAAGTTCAATATGTTGCTCGATTGGTGTATTGGCAAGGCTGCCGTACCCATCAAGGAGTTCTATATGCTGCCTGTGGGAGAGGAACTGATGCAATATGACTCTATTGCGGTAAATACAATCGTTAAGAACCGTCGTGGCGAGGTTAGTTCGTGCGATATCCTCTTCGATGGCGACTTGTATGAGTTCAATAAACAATACTTGCAGCACACCTCCGAAGTGGCTGCCAGCTGTCAGGATAGGGATTTGTCGGCGGGTAGTATGGTCATCGGCACCTCCGCAATTATCGACACCGAGATTGACGGTGCTATCGGTATGAATAGTGGTATTTTCAACAACCCATTCATCATCTGGGGTCGCTACAAGAGGCGTTTTTTCCGCTACTATCTAACCATCTCCTTCCAATTCCACCACACACAAATGGACGGTGCTCACGCCGGTCGTTTCCTGGCGAATTTGCAGAACGAGATTTCGAGATTGTAGTGTGAGAGTATCAAATTTATTGCTCCTTTGAGAGGAAATTCCTATATTTGCTAAAAGTAAACCAGCGATTGTTATGTCATTTGATTTTAAGAAGGAGTACAAGGAGTTTTATATGCCCCGTGAGGTTCCTGCAATGGTGGAAGTGCCTGAGGCTAACTATCTTGCGGTGCGCGGAAAGGGCAACCCTAACGAGGGAGGTGGCGAATACAAGAGGGCTGTCGAGATGCTATATTCGGTGGCTTATACCTTGAAAATGAGTTACAAAACCGACCACCGCATAGAGGGTTTCTTTGAGTATGTGGTGCCCCCTTTGGAGGGTTTCTGGTGGCAGGAGGGAGTAGCGGGTGTGGACCTCTCGCGCAAGGACGAGTTCTGTTGGATTTCGGTCATCCGTCTGCCCGATTTTGTCACTCGCGAGGATTTTGAGTGGGCTGTGGCAGTCGCCACGAAGAAGAAAAAGATTGACTGCTCGAAGGTGGAGTTTATGACCATCAGCGAGGGGCTTTGTGTGCAGATTCTGCACATTGGAGCCTACGATGACGAGCCACGCAGCGTTGCCCAGATGGAGGAGTGGATGGAGAACAATGGTTACAAGGCGGATTTTTCTGCCACACGTCTGCACCATGAGATTTACCTCTCCGATGTCCGTAAAACTCCTGCGGAGAAGTTGCGCACCGTCATAAGGCACCCGATTTGCAAAAAATAGCACGCCAAGGCGTGGGGGAGGAGTGATAATTCACTGCTTTTTCTGTGGGGCGAATCTTTTTTGTTCGTTTGTTTTGTCGCCACAAAACTCTTATCTTTGTGCATAATACCTAAATACCTTATGATAAGCCATTCTGCCCTAAAAATAAGTATCACTCTTTCGACTGTTTATCCATACGGTCAAATTTAGTGTAGTTGTAGGGTCGGTTGAAAGTCTTATTATAATCCCACTCGGAGGACGAAGCCAATTTGAAAATAGTGTTTTATACCGTATATGAATTAAAGAGTTCTAAGTGGCAATTCAAAATACTTAATGCAGAAACATAATAACACAATAACAGCAATAAACTATGAGCGAGAAGAAAATAAGTGGAGTAAAGCCCACAACATCCACCCCACAACCTACGCAAAACAATGCTACGATAGTTCAGCCTCCTAAAACCCCCGCATCCTATACGAATGCGCACACAATAAATGAGTCTCAGGGACCTTGTGGAAAACCAAAGAAGTAGAATAGAGGATATGGAGAATACCACCAAAAAGGAAGAAGAGAATAAGCGTGAGGAACAAATTGAGAAATTGCTTGAAGAGTGTCAGGGTTTCAAATACACTCAATCAAGTAATTTTTCTACTCTTTCGCGCTCAATTATCTTCGGCATTATAGGAACGCTGTGGATTATATCTTATGGCGATGGTGAGTTCACATTTCCCAATCGTTGCTCATTGTATGCAATGTGTGCTGCATTTGCCTATCTAATCGTAGACCTAATTCACTATTATTGGGATTCGTGTTTCTATAAGAAGGAATATGTGCAGTTTGACAAAGAAAAAATGAGCGAAACGGCGGTGCAAGATCACAATTCGAGAATGGATAAGAATGCCGACAGTAGCTTTAATTTCTTTCGAGGTAAGTGTGTTTTGTTGCTGATTACCGTGCTGCTGTTTATGATAGGGTTTATATGCAAATATATGATTAATGTTAAACTATAAATAACAGTTATTATGAAGAGGATTATTTTTACGTTGCTTATTGTATTTGCAACGTCAAATATGTTTGCTCAGGTGACTCAGAAAATAGAGTATTGGAGTAACATCGAAGCCACACTTGGAGTGGGTATGATTTTAGAATTCAATACCACACAAGGCATTACTTATGATGATAGATTTCATCTTGGATTGTCCACCGGTTACGGTACTAATACCGATCAAGTACATCAGACGCTTGGGCACAAAACAAGTATACATGGATTCTATATTCCTTTGCAATTGAATGCGCGAGTTGACTTAGCTACCAATAAAACACTTGTGCCTTACTTTGCCATCAAAGCGGGTGGACAGTGGTTTATAAATCAAAGAAAGATGGCTTTTAACGTATATCCCGTATTTGGAGTTCAATATAAGGATATCTTTGTGGCAACTGGTATACAAGGCACATTCCACAACAAAACGCTGGATGAATTCGGCGAGCCATACGCAAGAGATTATTGGTGCATATTCTCGGTGGGTTACAATTTCTAAGGTAGCAATGCAAAAGGAGCCTCCATTTGGGAGGCTCCTTTGTTGTGTTTAGTTTTGTGCTCTATTTTGCAAATTTGTCTTTGTGCTTTTCGAGTTGTTTTTTGATTGCGTCAATTGCGCCATCCACCGACTCTTCAAACGATTTGCTCTGGTGCTCTGCGATGATAGTGTCGGTAGGAACTTCAATCTTGATGGTTGCAACCTTGTTGCCCTGCTCGGGATCTTTGTCGATTTTGAGGATAACCTCTGCCGCAATGGCACGCTCAACAAAGCGATCGAGTTTGTCCATCTTGTTCTCGATGAAATCGATGAGTTTCTTGTCTGCATCGAACTTTACGGATTGAATCTTTACGTTCATACCAAGTCCTCCTTAGTTTTATTTAGTGTATATGAATGTGTCCTTTTGCAAGGACTAATGTTTCAAAATCTATTCCGTCCCAATCCCTACTCCAAACCTACTGTGTCGTCTTCGCTCCGCGCGGGTGGGCACTTTGGTATACCGACCTCAGGCGCGAGATGTTGTTGTGGGTGTAGACCTGCGTGGTCTGCAACGAAGAGTGCCCCAAGAGTTCCTGTATCTCGCGTATGTCGGCGCCCCTTTCGAGTAGTAACGTAGCAAAGGTGTGGCGTAGTACGTGGGGGCTGCGTTTTCCCTCTATGCCCCCCTCTCTGAGCACCTTTTGCACTGCTCGCTCTATTTGGTAGCGGCTCATAGGCACTCCTTTCGATGTTAAAAATAGTGATTTTTCGCCTAAATTGCAAATTTTATCATCCCTAAATTTTACGAAACTTTTTAGCAGGGAGCCTAATATGCTCACTATGGGTACTATGCGCTCCTTCTGTCCCTTGCCAATGATACGAACCTCTTGGAAGTTGTGGGAAAAATTATCGAGAGAGAGGTTTGTGACCTCCGAGAGTCGCAATCCCGTACAATAGAGAACTATCACTAAGAGAGCATCGCGTCGTATCTCATATTCGTCACTCTGTTGTCGTGCAATGAGCTCTTCCAGAAGTCTCATCATGCGCTCCTCAGAAATGTATGTGGGTAACTTCGAAGAGGCTTTTATGCGTTCGGCACTCCTCAACGGGTTCTTGATTATCCGCTCGGTGGTGTGCAACCAATTAAAAAACGACCTTACGGAGGCTATTTTGGTGTTTATTGACGAGGTTTTATAGGTCGCCACACTGCTCCGACTCTTGCCCTTGCGGACTTCGCGTTGTTGTTTTGCAAGCCAGACCACCCAATCGCTAAGGTCGTGAGCCGTAACTAACGATGGATCGAACTCCTGCTCCGAACTCTTACAAAAGGCAATGAACTCTCTGCAATCGCGCAAATAGTTGGCGATTGTGCCCTGTGAATAGCGCCTTTCGGCTTGCAGGAAGACCTCAAATTGAGTAAGTAGAGTTGCCATTTGTGCCTTTTTTGTTGGTTTATCTCTCTCCAAAGATACAAAAAATATCGTGACAGGGAGGGGAAAAAGATAATATATTTTTTCGTTAGTCGTTAAAAATGTATAACTTTGCACGCTAAATGTCCTCTTTGCAGAGCCCATTTGGCAAAAACCGATAGAGATGAAGACAAGAGAGATTATAAAGTGGGCGATTATTGCCATCGCGGTTGGAATTGTTGGTTGCAGTCCTTTCAACAAACTGCTCAAACTGAACGACTCCGAGCAGATGTATCATGCTGCCATTAAGTACTATGACGATGGCGACTTTCAGCATGCACTTCAACTCTTTGAGGAACTCTCGCCTCGCTATGCCTCCACAATGAGGGCAGACACGATTATGTACTACACGGGTTGCTGCTACTACAAGCAGGGCGACTTCTACACCAGTGGAACCATCTTCGATGAGTATCGTCGCACCTATGGTCGCAGTCCGCTGTTGGAGGATGTGGAGTATATGCACGCTATGGGTTACTACTTTTCATCACCTCAGCCTTCGCGCGACCAAACAACTACCTTGCAGGCGATAAGGGCGATTAGCGAATATATGGAGCGTTACCCCTCCTCGCCCAAGATGGGAGTTTGTGAGATGAGGCTCGAAGAGTTGAAGGGTAAACTCTATGACAAATCGTTCATCAATGCTCGCACATACTACAAAACGGGACGCTATAAGGCAGCAATCATCGCCTTCGAGAACGCTTTGGCGGAGTTCCCCGACACGCCGCATCGAGAAGAGATACTCTTCCTGACGCTTGACGCAAGTTACCGCTTGGCAGAGAACTCCATCTCCTCATTGCAGGTAGATAGGTATTTGGATGCGATGGATGCCTACTACAACTTTATCTCGGAGTTCCCCGAGTCGAAGCATGCAAGGGCTGCCGAGCGTATGCAACGAGCCGCCAAGAGATTCTTGGCTAAGCACAATGCCCAGGCAGATGGTACCGAAGTAGAGGGCTCAGAAAACAACAATCAGACGAAACAATAAAATACACACCACCGACAAAATAGATAGGAGGATAAAAATATGGAAATCAAGAAGAATGTTCCCAACAACACCGTAACTCGCAAACTTACCGATATCGATGCCCCCACAGGCAACGTCTATGAGTCGGTGACCATCATTGCAAAGCGAGCAAACCAGATTGCGACCGAACTCAAACAGGAACTCAACCGCAAACTCTCGGACTTCTCGTCCTCGACCGACACCCTCGAAGAGACCTTCGAAAACCGCGAGCAGATTGAGATTTCGAAGTACTACGAGCGTATTCCTAAGCCCACTCTCATTGCTACCGAGGAGTTCTTGGCAGGCGAGGTGGCTTTCAAGGAGAAATAGAGAGCCTTCTTCGGCGCGATATTCGACTCCGAACGACAATAGAAAGATAATGGGGCGGGTTGGGAGAGTTGGACCTTTCCTGCCCGCTCGATTGATAGAATAACACCACCACTTCTTCGGAAACACAATGTTACAGCACCTTGCAGTAGAGAATTATGCACTCATAGAGCGTTTGGATATGACGCTCTCGCCCCGCTTGAATATCATCACGGGCGAGACGGGTGCGGGTAAGAGTATCCTGATGGGTGCTCTGGGCTTGGTGCTGGGCGAGAGGGCAGATGTGGCGACACTCAAAGAGAGTGGCAAAGGTTGTGTGGTGGAGGCTACATTTAACATCTCGGAGTACCATTTGGAGGAGTTCTTCGAGTCGAACGACCTCGAATACGACAACGAGACCATCATCCGCAGGGTAATAACTCCTACCGGCAAGTCGAGAGCATACGTCAACGACCTTCCTGTGTCGCTCACTACACTCCGAGAACTCGCCACAAGGCTCATAGATATCCACTCGCAGCACAGTTCGCTAATGCTTGCTGAGGAGGGTTTTAGGATGGCGATAGTGGATGCTATGGCTGCCAACTATGCCATAAGAGAGGAGTATACCACCCACTACCGCACGCTTGTTGCCACTCAGAGAGAACTCTCCAAGGCGGAGGCTGAGTTGGAGGCGGCACTAAGGGATAAGGAGTATGTGGAGTACCAATATAACCAACTCTCGGCTCTGCACCTTCGTGCGGGCGAATTGGAGGAGTTGGAACAAGAGCAACGCCTCTTAGACAACGTGGAGCGCATTACGGAGGCTTTGGGCGAGGGCGGAGTGATGCTCGACGAGGAGGAGCAGGGTGTGCTGGCAAGGCTCAAACGCATCGAGGGCTCCTTTGCTCGCATCAAGGATGTCTACGCTCCTGCCGAGGATATTGCAGAGCGTGTGAGGGGTGCGCTGGTTGAGCTGAAAGATATATCGGCACTGCTCGCCGATGGCAGAGAGGTCGTTGATAGCAATCCCGAGAGGGCTGCCGAGGTGGTGGATAGGATAGATGCCATATATACACTTATGCGCAAACACTCGGTGCAGAGTGTGGAGGAGTTATTGGCGATTGAGGAGCAATATAGGGCAAAACTCAACGTCATTGTCGATGGTGATGCGGAGTTGGAACGCCTCAGAGGCGAGGTTGCAACACAGCGACAGATGTGTGCGGAGTGTGCCGCAAGGCTCACCCAAAGCCGCCAAAAAGCCGCCCAAAGACTTTCCGAACAGACCGAGGCAATGCTCTCTCGACTCGGTATGGAGCAGAGCCGCTTTGTGTGCGACGTGGCTCCACTTGCCGACTTTGCGCCTTCGGGAGGGGATAGTGTTGGCTTCCGCTTCTCGTCAACACCCAAATTCCAGCCCCAACCAATAGAAAAGGTCGCCTCGGGTGGCGAGATTTCGAGGGTTATGCTCTGCTTGAAGGCTCTCGTTGCCGATAAGACGCAGATGCCTACACTCGTCTTTGACGAGATTGATACGGGCATCTCGGGCAGGGTTGCCGATGTTACGGGCGAGATTATTGCCGAACTCTCGGCAGGTCGCCAGGTTATAAATATCACCCACCTGCCTCAGGTGGCATCGAAGGGCGACACCCACTTCCGCGTCTTTAAGTCGGAGGGCACAACACAAATCAAACACCTCTCAGCCGAGGAGCGTGTGGGCGAAATTGCCGCAATGCTCTCGGGCTCGAACATTACCGAGGCTGCCCGCCAGCAGGCTATTGCCCTAATAGGTAAGTAACGGTCAGCGGTCAGCATCTGTCTGCACATTGCACCATCGCTGGTCATCACATACCCCCCCCTTGTTCACGGGTATTAAAAAAGATACCCAAGAACAAGGGGGGGGCTTTTTATGTGTGTGTTTTGCGCCACACTTGTTGTAATGTGCGGTGTATTCCTAAACAAAGAGGGGCTTCCACAGCAGTGGAAGCCCCTCGCAAGTTCGCACTAAGGGTGCAAACTATTTAACCGTATTTACAATTTTCTCGAAAGCCTGGGGGTGATTCATCGCGAGGTCAGCGAGAACCTTGCGGTTCATCTCGATACCCTTTGCGTGGCACTTACCCATAAACTCAGAATAGGTCATACCATTCATACGAGCGGCAGCGTTGATACGCTGAATCCACAAGCTGCGGTAATTTCTCTTCTTCTCTTTGCGGTTGCGATAGGCGAACTGCAAACCTTTCTCGACAGTATTCTTAGCGACTGTCCAGACGTTTCCCCTTGAACCAAAGTTACCTTTGGCAAGTTTTAAAACTTTTTTTCTGCGAGCTCTCGATGCTACGGCATTTACTGATCTTGGCATAAAAATTTAAGTTTTAATCGAAAGATTAGCGGCGAGGTTCTCCCTCACTCTTCGGGGCTAATTCTCTCTTTGGTTAAACATTAACTCTACGGGTTAAACAGTTGATTATTTAACGAGGAGTTTGCGAAGTTTGGCTGCATCGGCGGGAGTTACGATTGCCGAATAGTCCAAGTTGCGTTTGCGTTTGGTAGATTTTTTGGTGAGGATGTGGCTGTGATAAGCGTGTTTCCTCTTAATCTTACCGGTGCCGGTGAAGTCAAAGCGTTTCTTCGCGCCGGCGTTTGTTTTCATTTTTGGCATTTTCGATAAAATTTAATTGGTTAAACAGCTTGCAAAGATACATATAAAATCGACAAAAAAAAGATTTTTTCGCCTAAAATACTCTCGTTTGGCAGAGAAAATACCTTCTCGCGGGTAGCGTTTGCTCGCATTTGCCAAAATGCAAAATGCAAAACTGTTGAAAAATTGAGGGAGGAGGGGCGAAAAGTGAGAACCGAGGTCGTTTCTCCAAGCCCCATAACTCAGCATCAATCTGTTCCCACTCACTCCTCGGGACACTCAACGGCGTTGCTATATGTATCCCACTTGTCGAGCACCGAGCGAAAATCCTCGGGCAGTTCCGAATCCAAGTAGAGTTCTTGTTTGGTTGTGGGGTGGACAAAGCCCAAGCAGCGTGCGTGCAGTGCGTGGCGGGGCATCAGTTGGAAGCAGTTCTCCACAAACTGTTTATACTTACTGAACGTGGTGCCCTTCAAAATCCTGTCGCCACCATATCTCTCGTCGTTGAAGAGCGGGTGACCGATATGTTGCATATGCACGCGGATTTGGTGAGTGCGTCCCGTTTCGAGTCTACACTCCACAAGTGTTACATAGCCGTAGCGGCGCAGCACCTTATAGTGTGTCACGGCGTGTTTACCATAGCTGCCGTCTGGGTAGGCCGCCATATTCATGGGGTCGGTTTTGCTTCTGCCAACGTGCGCCACCACCGTACCTTCGTCCTCCTCGAAGTTACCCCACACCAGAGCCAAGTAGCGGCGTGTGATGGTATGCTCGAAGAATTGATGTGCCAAAAAGGCGTGTGCATACTCGGTTTTGGCAACAACCAAGAGTCCTGAGGTGTTCTTATCTATGCGGTGGACAAGTCCTGCACGGATATCTCCGCTACCATCCTGAAAGAGTTCCGTAGCCCTCAGGTGGTATGCCAAAGCATTTACCAGCGTGCCGTCCCAATTGCCGTGACCGGGGTGTACGACCATACCGGCTCGTTTGTTCACAACCAGCAGTTGGTCGTCCTCATAAACTATATCAATAGGTATATCTTGTGGCACAAGCGTAGTATCGCGCTTGGGGTAGGGCATCACAATCGAGATGCGCTCCAAAGGTTTGACCTTATAGCTCGACTTGACGGGCTTGCCATCGACCAAGATGTTGCCGCAGTCGGCAGCCGCCTGTATGCGGCTACGCGAGCAAGCCTCCATATGTGTTGCCAAATAGCGGTCGATACGCATCAACGACTGCCCTTTGTCGACCACAATGGCGAAGTGCTCATAAAGACCATCGCCCTCCTCGCCCTCTTCGCCCTCGATGAGGTCGTCCCTCTCCAACTCAGGCTCGGCAAGAGGTCTATCAAATTCGCGCGACTTCATAGGCTACAACTCCTCATCAAGTTTCAGAACTACGGACACAGCACGTCCTTGTCGTGCCTCGGTTTCGGCTGCGGGCGACTGTGACGTTACCCTTGCGGCATTCTGACCTGCCATATCGAGTGCTCCTTCATAGGCGACCTCGCCCAAGTTCAAACCCATATCCCAAAGGGTGTGTTTAACCTCTCGGAGAGTCATACCCGTAAGGTCGGGCACTATTTCCAAGTGTGAGCGGTTGCCGCCCACCACAAGCGTTACCTTCGAGCCTACGGGTGCCATAACTACCGAGTCGGCAGGTATCTCCACACCATAGAGGCTCTGCGAGATGACGTAGTTGTTTGCCAAGTCCTCCACATACTCCAAGCGGTCTATTTCGAGTCCTGCGGTCATAAGGTTGCTCTTTGCCTGACGCAACGAGTAGCCCGCAACGTAGGGAACAGCCACCGACCTTTGGCGCGAGGCGTTGATGGTCACATACACTTTCCTGCCCTTCTTCACCTTGTCCTTGCCTGCCGAGGGACGCTGTTCGAGCACCACACCACCCGGATAGAGGGGTACATAGAGCGAGTCGTTGACGATGATTTCGAGTTTGCCCTTATGAGCCATTCTCTCGGCATCGACCAGTGTGGAACCCACAAAGTTGGGCACATCCTTATTCTGTCCGTGGCGGGTGAAGATACCCAGCAGGATATTGACCACAAAGAGGATAATTACGAGCAGGCTCACTGCCAATACAACATTACGCAGCAGACTCTTTGCTACACTCTCTTCTCTTTTTTTGGTCGTTTTCTTAGTCGTTTTCTTCATCATATTTGGTATTCTGTGTTATTCTCAATTCTCAATTCTCAATTCTCAATTGACCAGCCTTCGGCTGCTCTAAAATACTCCCACTCGGCATAGCGTGCAAGCCCGCTCTGCCCTCGCTTACTCGCATTTGCCTCAATTCTCAATTCTCAATTTTTAATTCTCGTTCTCGGTGATGAGTTTGCAGAGCCTTTCGCGGGCACGGAATATCTGTGTCTTGACGGTGCCTATGGGGAGCCCCATCTGAGAGGCTATCTCCTCGTAGGATAGTTCCCTTACGAACCTCATCTCTGCCATCTGGCGGTATTTCTCGGGCAGGGCTGCCATACAACGCTCAATCTGCACGCTATGTTGCTCGCTGATGATTTGTCTGTCGGGTTCCTCATCGGTCGTTGGGGCGAGCGAGGGAGCACTTGACAGAGAGTCTATCGACAGGCTGTCTCGGCGGCGGCGCACATAGTCAATGAAGGTGTTGCGGGCTATGGTGTATATCCACTGTCCGAAGGTGTATTTGGGATCGTACTTCTCCAAATTGACATAGACCTTCACGAAGGTATCCTGCACCAAGTCGTCGGCATCCTCCTTATTGCCCGAGGTACGACTAAGAAAGAGGGTGTAAATCTCCTCGCGGTAGCGTTTGAAGAGCGTTTCAAAAGCCACCGAGTCGCCATCCAAGGCGAGCACAACGAGTTGTGCATCGGAGAGAATTATGTACTTTTCTATCGCCATTTATAACGAGGAATAAATTTGCGCCACACGGCAAGCACAGCCTCCACAGCGGGTGCTACAAAGTCGTAGAGCCAATACATCGAGATAAAACCTCGCTCCGAGAGGCGGCGCGATAGTCGCTTTGCCTGCCACCAGACGATTATGTAGCGGAGCAATACCGCTCCTGCTGCTGCAATTTTGGCGTAGGGTGGCAAAACTATTGCCACAACTGCCGACGCGAGGAAAAATAGGGCCCTCGACCACAGTTCAACTCCCGTAGCCCACCGAGCCCTCGGGCGGTAGAAGCGGAATGGATACGAAAGGCGCAAGCGGCGAGGCAGCCACCAATCGAGTCCGCCCCAGGTCTGTTGGTCGAGCGTTGCCGAACCTCCGACAACAACCGAGGTGTTATCCTTGCGGGCTATGGTCTGTACAAAAAGGTCGTCTTCGCCCATATTTAAGTTTAGGTGGTTGAAGCCCCTCGCAGCATAGTACGCCTGCTTGGTAAAGCCCAAATTGGAGAGCACTCCGCGATAGGGATGGCGAGCAACTGCTGCCGAGAGCCAACGCACCGAAAGAGCCATATTGGCACACCTTATAATCTTGTTCCACGCACCCTTGCGAGGAGCCATCGAGGCATAGCCGAGCACCACCTCGTGACCTACAAAGCCACGAGCCATAACCTCTGCCCACCTCTCTGTGCGTGGCGAGCAGTCGGGGAGTGTGAAGAGTAGGTTGTCGTAGCGGGCAGCCTTTATGCCCACATTCAGTGCCATCTTCGTAGAGATAGGGAATAGTGGATCGGCAGCAAGTCGCGTGGTGGTGAGCCTATCGCCCCACTTAATGCGCATCATTGCGAGTGTGTCGGCAACCTCCACATCGCCCGTAACATTCACAACCACAACCTCGTAGTGTTCGTGACGCTGAGAGAGAAAGAGAGGCAAGCGGTCGTTGAGGAAGCCGTGGTCTGCCTCGTAGAGAGGTATGATGACCGACACGCCCAATTGCTTCGCCTCATCGGTTGGCGAGGGGTTGCGGTAGCCCCTTATACGTCCGTAGACGAATAAGTGGTAGCACAGTTGGACGATGAAAAACACACCCAATAGTGCCAGCAATACAAGGCTTATCTGTTCGCCACCCTCAATCAAAAAGTTGCTCCAAAAGTTCGCTCTCTCCATCAAAAACATAAATATAGATGACAAAGTTACTCATTTTTTTGGAAAATCCGTTACCTTTGCGCCACTATGAAATTTACACTCCAACATACAGACCCACAGAGCAAGGCACGTGCAGGCGAAATAGAGACCGCCCACGGCACCATTCAGACACCAATTTTTATGCCCGTAGGCACCGCAGCCTCCGTTAAGGGCATCTTCCACCGCGACCTTAGGGAGGATGTGAAGGCGCAGATTATCCTCGCCAATACATATCATCTCTATCTCCGCCCGGGTATGGAGATTATCGAAAAGGCGGGTGGTGTGCATCGTTTTAGCACCTGGGACCGCCCGATGCTTACCGATAGTGGTGGTTTTCAGGTTTTTTCGCTTGCTGCAAGGCGCAAAATCACCGAGGAGGGTGTGCGTTTTTCGAGCCATATAGATGGCTCTAAGCACATCTTCACGCCCGAAAATGTTATCGACACAGAGCGCACCATCGGAGCCGACATTATGATGGCATTTGACGAATGTCCCGATGGCAATAGCAACTACTCCTACGCCAAGCGTTCGCTCGAAATGACTCAGCGTTGGCTCGATAGGTGTTTTACGCAATATGAGCGTACTGCTCCTAAGTATGGCTATCATCAGTCGCTCTTCCCCATCGTGCAGGGTTGCACCTATCCCGACCTGAGGGCTTCGGCAGCAGAGTTTGTGCAACAATTCGATGCAGACGGCTATGCTATTGGAGGCCTGGCAGTTGGCGAGCCCGCACCCGTTATGTACGAGATGATTGAGGTTGTCAATGCCATACTCCCCACCGACCGCCCACGCTACCTTATGGGCGTAGGTACGCCCATCAACATTTTGGAGGGTATTGAGAGGGGTGTCGATATGTTCGACTGCGTGATGCCCACCCGCAACGGCAGAAATGGTATGCTCTTTACCTCGGAGGGTATCATCAACATCCGTAACGAGAAGTGGAAAGATGATTTTTCGCCCATAGACCCCAATGGCGCGAGTTGGGTAGATACCACATACTCAAAGGCTTACCTTCGCCACCTTAACATTGCGGGCGAGATGATGGCAGCACAAATCGCCTCTCTCCACAATGTGGCGTTCTACCTATGGCTCGTGGGCGAAGCCCGCAAGCACATCATAGCAGGCGACTTCAAGGCTTGGAAAGACGCAATGGTTGTAAAACTCTCTCGTCGCTTGTAATTTCTGCGGGTAAATTTTGCGTCGCACTGCGATAGGCGAGTTCCTCATTTACGACGAGCAAACTGCGGACTCGCCTTCTTGTTTGCCACAAAATTTCCTCCGCATAAATCACAAGCGGAGGTTTTGCCCATTTTTCTGCGGGTAAATTTTGCACCAAATTTCAGAGAGCGGCTTCCTCATTTGCACACAGCAAACTGCGGAGCCGCTCTTTCATTTCGCCCCAAATTTCCTCCGCATAAATCACAAGCGGGAGGGTAGGAGTGAGGGGACAAGGGGTGCGGGGGTTCCAAGGGTTTCGGGGAGGAATTCCTCTTTTTTTGAATAATTTTCAATTTTTTAATTTCCAACTTTCAACTTTATCAGTATCTTTGTGGTTTACAAGAAGCCTACGCTATGGGAGATTACAGACAAGAGGAGAAAAACCGCAGGAGTTGGTGGCCCGGATTTAAGATTCTGGACGGCTACATCACACGCAAGTTCCTCGGTACGTTCTTCCTTGCTATTGCGTTGATTATCATTATTGTGGTGGTCTTTGACGCAGTGGAAAAAATCGACGACTTCATAGAGATGAAGGCTCCTTTGAAGGAGATTGTCTTTGGCTACTATCTCAACTTTGTGCCCTATTTCATCAACCTTTTCTGCGGTCTTTTTACCTTCATTGCGGTAATTTTCTTCACCTCGCAGATGGCGGGCAGGACAGAGATTACGGCTATTCAGGCGAGCGGTGTCAGTTTCCGCAGGTTGCTATACCCCTACTTCCTCTCGGCAATGCTCATTACGGGTATCTCGCTCTTCCTCAATCTCGAAGTTATCCCCTCGGCTAACGAGAGGCGTGTGGAGTTTGAGGGGCAATACTTACGCAAAAACCGCAGGGTGCAGTACGAGCCCCACATCTTCCGACAGATTGAGCCGGGAGTCTTTGCCTATGTGCGCAACTACAATCCCACGACCAACAAAGCCTCCTTTATGACCTTGGAGCGTTTTGAGGGAAGCCGTATTGTGGAGTCGCTCGAAGCGGGCGATGTGCGCTACAACGAGGAGAGCGGGCATTGGGAGGCTCCCAAGTATGTCACCCACCGCTTTGTGGGCGAGGACGATGTTTTCGAGTTGCACGAAGAGAAGCTCGATACTCTCATAAACCTCTCGAAGCAGGAGTTGGGTAAGGTCGAGAACCTCATAACGACAATGAAGATTGCCGAACTCAACGAGTTCATAGAGCAGCAGAAAGCCAAAGGCTCGGATATGATAGGTATCTTCGAGGTGGAGCGTCAGAAGCGTTATTCGTACCCCTTGTCGGTCTTCATCCTGACCGTCATAGGTGTGTCGCTCTCCTCGCGCAAGATGCGTAGTGGTACGGGTGTGAACATTGGTATTGGTGTGATACTCTGCTTTACATATATTATGTTGGGTAGGGTATTCGAGGAGATAGCCAAAGGCAGCGAGGGGGCAATGGCGACACTGCTTGTGTGGTTGCCGAACATTGTCTTTGCCGTCATCGCCGCCTACATCTACCGCAAAGCACCGAAGTAAAATTGAGAATTGAGAGTTGAGAATTGAGAGTTGAAAAAATCCCATATCTCTCATAACTCCCAGAACTCCCATTTAGGGCAGAGCAAAGTCTACACTAAAAGTTTTTGGTAGCACCTTTTTACAAAAAGGTGCGAAAAGAAAAAAAGGAAGAAAAAAGAAAAACAAAACAAATTATACAAAACCTAAAAAACAAACTAAGAAAAACTATGATGGACATTACAATGGCTCCACTTTCGGGTAAGACCCGTGAGGAGCACGACCTTTTGGGCTGGAAGCAGATTCCTGAGGAGTACTATTTTGGTGTGCAGACTATGCGCGCGGTGGAGAACTTCCACATTTCGAGGGTTAAACTCTGTATGTTCCCCGAGTTTATCAAGGCTTTGGCAGAGGTTAAGGCTGCTGCGGCTATGGCAAACCGTGATTTGGAACTTATGGATGCAGAGGTGGCGGAGGCTATCGTTAAGGCTTGCAAGGAGGTTGCTGAGGGTAAACTCGATGCTCACTTTGTGGTTGATATGGTGCAGGGCGGTGCCGGTACTTCGACCAATATGAACGCCAACGAGGTTATTGCCAACCGCGCACTCGAACTGCTCGGTCACGCCAAGGGCGAGTATAAATACTGCCACCCCAACAACCACGTCAACCTCTCGCAGTCGACCAACGATGCATATCCCACCTCGGTGAAGGTTGCCACCATTAGGAGTATCGACAAACTCATCGAGGCTCTGAAAGCCTTGGTTGCTTCGTTTGCTGCCAAGGGCGAGGAGTTCAAGGATGTTATCAAGATGGGTCGTACCCAGTTGCAGGATGCAGTGCCTATGACTCTCGGTCAGGAGTTCGCTGCTTATGCTACTACTTTGGGCGAGGAGATTGAGCGCTTGGAGCAGAACAAGGTGTTGCTCTATGAGCAGAATATGGGTGCTACGGCTATCGGTACGGGTATCAACTCCGACCCCGACTATCCCGCTCTCTGCTGCAAATACTTGGCTGAGATAACAGGTCTTCCTATGGTTGTGTCGCCCAATATGATTGAGGCTACCAACGATACGGGTGCTTTCGTGATGAACTCTTCGGCTATGAAACGCTTGGCAGTGAAACTCTCGAAGATTTGTAACGACCTCCGACTGATGTCGAGCGGTCCTCGTTGCGGCTTGAACGAGATTAACCTGCCTCCTATGCAGCCCGGCTCTTCGATTATGCCCGGCAAAGTGAACCCCGTAATTCCCGAGGTGGTAAATCAGGTGGCTTTCCGCGTTATTGGTAACGACCTTACGGTAACCTTCGCCAGCGAGGCTGCACAGTTGGAACTCAACGTTATGGAGCCTATCATTGTTCACTCTATGTTCGAGAATGTGGATATGCTCATCAACGCTATGAACACCCTCAGGGAGAAGTGCGTGGATGGTATCACTGCCAACGAAGAGGTCTGCAAACGCTTGGTTTACAACTCTATCGGCTTGGTGACCGCTCTGAACCCCTACATCGGCTACGAGAACTCCACTTCGCTTGCTAAGGAGGCTCTCCAAACCGGCAAGGGTATCTACGACTTGGTGCTCGAAAGGAAACTTATGAGCCGCGAGGAGTTGGACAACATTCTCAAACCCGAGAATATGGTTAAACCCCGCAAGTTCCCCAAACAGTAGTGCGAAAATCGGTGTTGGGCATCGTAAAAGATTCCCAATGCTGCTTAGAGCAAAACGCCCCAAAGTCCAACGCTTTGGGGCGTTTGTTGTATGCAATAAGAGGGTTTTTGTGGCTTGTGGGAAGCGGAGCAGTTGAACGATTTTGTTGCGGTGTCTATGGCTTTGGTCTTAACTTCGCGTATTAAAAAAGGTATAAAAGTTACATTAGAACAAAATAGTTTACTAATCAAACAGGTTATGGTAAAAGAGAATCTCATTAGGATGTATGAGGAGAGTTTCCGCAACAATGCCGAACTTCCCGCACTTACCGACTATTTCAAAAAAACCACCCTTACATATTTCGATTTGGCGCAGCTGATTGCCAAATATCACCTCGTGTTGGAGAAATATGGCATTGAGGCTGGTGACAAATTGGCTCTGATTGGTCGCAACACCCCCAAGTGGGTTACCGCATACGCAGCAACCATCACTTATGGTGCAGTTATTGTCCCCATTTTGCAGGACTTCAACCCCATCGATGCCACCAACATCATCAACCACTCCGATTCGCGCATACTCTTCCTCTCGCAGGACGTGTGGGATAAACTCGACCGCGAGAAGTTCGAGAAGTTGGAGGCTGTTGTGGAGTATGAAACGATGACCACTCTCTGGGAGCGCAACGAGGGAACCTTCAAACCCCTTATGGACAATGTGGATGCTCTCTTTGCGGAGCGTTATCTCAATGGCTTTACAACCAACGATATCCGCTATCCCGAAGTTCCCAACGACAGGGTTTTCATCATCTCCTACACCTCGGGTACTACGGGTCTGAGCAAGGGTGTGATGCTGACCGTCAACAACATCACCGCCAATGTGGCATTCGCTATTGAGTACAAGTTCCACTATCGTGGTTCGCGCGTGTTGGGTATTCTTCCTTTGGCTCACGCCTTCGGTTGCGCATTCGATATGCTCACCCCTCTGGCAACAGGCTCACACATCACTCTGTTGGGCAAACTGCCCGCAGCACCCATCCTCTTGAAGGCTCTGAAAGATGTTAAGCCCGACCTGCTGCTGACGGTGCCTTTGTTGGTGGAGAAGATTATCAAGGGTAAGGTTATGCCCACATTGGAGAAGCAGCCCGTAAAGACACTTGTGAAGATTCCTCTTCTGAACCAGATTGTATTCAAGAAAGTACGCACACAACTTATGGAGGCATTCGGTGGTGCGCTTACGGAACTTATTATGGGTGGTGCAGCGCTTAATAGCGATGTGGAGAAACTGCTCAAAAAGATTAAGTTGCCCTACACGGTTGGTTACGGTATGACCGAAACGGCACCCCTTATCTGCTATGCACACCACACCGAGTATAAGTCGCTCTCGTGCGGTAAGTTGGTGGATGGTATGCAGATGAAGATTGACTCCAAAGATCCCTACAATATCCCCGGCGAAATCTGCGTAAAGGGCGAGAATGTGACCGTTGGTTACTACAAAAATCCAGACGCTACGGCTGCCGTATTTGACGAGGACGGTTGGTTCCACACAGGCGATATGGGTGTTGTAGATGCCGCCACCAACTGTTTCATCCGCGGACGTTGCAAGACTATGATTCTCTCCAACAACGGTCAGAATATCTACCCCGAGGAGATTGAGGCAAAACTCAACAACTTGGAGGCTGTTGTGGAGTCGCTCATCGTTGAGGAGGAGGGCAAACTCGTGGCACTTGTGGTTCCCAACTACGAGTTGGCACAAAAGGAGGGTTGGAGCACCACTCATCTGAAAGAGATGATGGCTGAGAATCTGAAAAAACTCAACACGCTGGTTGCTCCCTACGAGAGGGTATCGGCAATCAAATTGTGCGCTACGGAGTTTGAGAAAACCCCCAAGAAGAGCATCCGCCGCTACCTCTATCCTAAGGCTGCGAAAATCGTCTCGTAAAAAACGCATATAAGCGGCGATTTAGTCGTTGCACTGCGATAAACCACCTCCGCATTTACGCCAAAGTAAACTGCGGAGGTGGTTTTCTTGTGCGCCTATAACTCGCTCGCTTCTCTGCATTTTTGAGTTGTCAGCAAACTGCGGAGCCGCTTTTTATGTCTAACGTCTAACGTCAATAGTCCTAAGGCTTATAAGGCATATAGGTCTTATAGGGCTTATGGGAGGACTGAGAGATATGGGAAACACTACAACCATATCCCTCCCCTAAGTTAGGGGAGGGTGCCCGAAGGGCGGGAGAGGTCTGTCCGTCTTGCCACGACTGTCGCAGGCAGGCGGTTGGCATCTACCTATCCTGTTTTTCCTGTCTTTTTTGTTCTTCCTGTTTTTTGCAGGAGTGACAGGGGTAATAGGGGGAACAGGAGAGTTTGAGAACAGATTCTTTCGGGGAGGTGTGAGGCTCTCCGAAGGAGAGTGGCGGGCAAAAGAATAGCCCTCTCAAACTTGTTTGAAAGAGGGCTATTGTTTTGACAGCCAAACTATCTGCGAAAGATAGTCACACCTCACCGCAGGGGCTGCACGAAAAGTTTTTGGTAGCACCTTTTTACAGAAAGGTGCGAAAAAAGACTACACCCCAAAGATTGTGGCATAAGACAACTGTGCAGCCTCGGCATTGGGCAGGCAAGCCAGCGCGTAGGTCGGCACAGCGACAATCATTTCGGAGAGGGCGCCACATATTTGGTCGAGTGTTCTCTCCTCTTTTTGCAGTGTGGGGAGTGTGGAGGGCAGCAGTGCACCAAAGGCAGCGATGCGCGAGAGGCGTTGTATGCGGTTTTCGGGGGCTTGCGAGAGTCGCAAAAAACCCGCTATGGGGCAGCTCTCCTGACGATAGACAGCACCCTTGCCGCTCCACGGCGAGCCATAGACCCTCACCGAGCCGTCATCGAAAACTCTCACTACGGGTCCGTCGTCGTTGAGCCTTTCGGTACCCTCGATATTTTCGAGCCACAGACGAGTGTGGGTGCTCTTACCCGTGCCGCTCTCGCCCAAGCACATCACGCCCCTACCATCTTTAACGATGACCGAAGAGTGTGTTAGCAGGGTTTTGTGGGGTAGAGTAGCAAAGGAGTAGGCGAAGCAGAGTGCATGGTCGAACATCACACTATTGGGCTGTTTACCCTCGGCAAAGAGGTCGGCGCGATACTCAGCCACCTCGCCCCTCTCCACGAAGGGGCAGACGATGGTTGCCTCGCCCGCCGAGCGAATAGTGAGGCGGTACTCATCCTCATAAATGGAGAGCGTACAATCGCCCACCTGCAACTCATAGTCGAAGGTCTGCAAGGGGGCATCCTTGCGAGGCACTACCTCGGCATCGAGCACCACTCTGAATAGTGGACTACCAGCCCTGTCGTCCACCACAAAGGGGCGGAAATTGCGAGGCATAGGCACAGGGCGACACATTGCGCCCATCGCCAACTCGAAGATATGTTCTGCTACCGAGAGTCTTAACATATAATTATGCGTCTAACGTCTAACGTCAATAGTCCTAAATCTTTAATGTCCTTAAAGCCCTTAATGTCTTTAACGACTTAACTACTCATTGACAAGTTCTGCTTTGCGGAGCATCTCAACCCATTTGGCAGCATCGGTGAGGGCAACATCCCTATCCACCTCATACTCGGCAGTCAAGAGGTCGGCAACTTTTTCAACATCGAACTCCTCGTCCTGTAACTGCTCCCAAAGCCACTCGCTCGTGGAGTTGAGCGAGATGATGGTTGTCATCTTCACATTCTGTGCACCCATACGGACAATGACACTCTCGCCCGCAATTTTGCGAATCTTGTAGTCGGTTTTCAGTTTCATATCATTTGCAAATTTTATGTTTCAAGTCCAAAACGAGGGTACGAGCCCACTTGCGTGCAAGGCTCAAAGCGGAACGCTTGCGCCAGCCAAAGTCGCTGTATGTCAGCCTTCTGCCGCTCTCCAAGCGCACCTCTGATACATAAGCCACCACATCTTCGTGCTTTGCGACCTCCACGGTGCGATAGTTGCCGTCGCCCTCCAATATGAGCCTCTTGCCATCTATGTCGCCCAAGCGGTGCAAAACATATGCGCCCCTATGGCGGAAAAGCAGCACCATACCCTTGCGGAGTTCCATTCCGTTCACAGGCGCAAGCACCACCACATCCCTCTCGTTCCTGAGAAATGGGCGCATACTAAATCCCTTGACGGTCATCTCCACACTTCGCCCCTCGCCAATCATCTCTTCAACGGTGGCGAAAAACAGCGCATTGGGTATGGTCTTTTTCAAATTCAAAATTCAAAATTCAAAATTCAAAATTTTTGGTCTAACGTCCAACGTCCAACGTCTAACGTCAATAGTCCTAAGTCAATTGTCGTTGGATATTGAGTTGCAGTTCGCTACAACTCAACAATGCGGTCGCAGAAGTCCAGCGTGCGGGCGTTGTGCGAGATGAAGAGAATCGTAAGGTCGCGGTTTGCCTCCGACAGCCCCGCAACAGCATCCACAACCTCCCTCTCGGTCTTCTCGTCAAGTGAAGAGGTCGCCTCATCGAACATCAGCACCGAAGCCTCCTTATAGAGAGCCCTCGCAATGCCAATCCTCTGTCGCTGACCTCCCGAAAGGCGGCAGCCAGCCTCGCCCGTAACCGTATCGACACCATCGGGCAGCGAGGCGACAAAGTCGCTAAGCCTTGCAGCCTCCAAAGCCCTCATAAGTCGT
Source organism: uncultured Alistipes sp. (assembly GCA_937911745.1). GTDB lineage: Bacteria > Bacteroidota > Bacteroidia > Bacteroidales > Rikenellaceae > Tidjanibacter. The sequence continues at coordinate 22,594 of CALDPX010000058.1, forward strand.
TCGTCATCAATCTTATCCCTCTCCACGCCAAGTGCTATGTTCTCGGCGATGGTCTGGTCGGGGATGAAGAGGTCTTGCGAGACGTAGGCAACATTATTTTGCCACATACGCCTTGCAAGGGGTGTGTCCACAGCCCTGCCATCCACCTTTAGTTCCCCCTCGGCAGGCACAAAGAGTCCCGCCAGCAGGTTGAAGAGTGTGGTTTTACCTCTGCCCGAGGTGCCCTGAATGCCCACTCTCTCGCCCTTGCGGATGGTGAGCGAGAATCTGTCGAAAACCCTCTCCTCGCCATAGCCAAACGACACTTCGCGGAGTTCCAACTGCTCCTCGAAGGGGAGTTTGTCGGTGGTTTGAGGTGTTTCCTTAACCTCTGTCGCCAACTCCTCTGTCAGCAGGTCCACGACATAGGAGGTACGTTTATACTCCGTCCAGCCTCCCACAATGCGGCTGATGGAGGGCACAATACGGTAGGCAGCAACGGCAAAGACACCCAAAAAGAGTTTCAGTTCGCCCACCGAGTGCCCCATAGCGATGCCGAGAATGATGACAGCGACCACGCCCAGCACCAACGAGAACTCCACAACATAACTCGAAGCGGCTCGCATCCTTGCAGCCCTCAGCGAGTAGTGGCGGAGCGAGTCTATACCCTTGGCAAAGCGTTTTGTAATGGAGGGCTTGGCACCCGCAATCTCTATGTCGGCATAGCCCCTCAGTGCCTCATACATCGTCTTGTTTTGTCCCACCTGCAAGCGGTTTTCTTCCCTGCCGTTCTCGACCATTCGGCGGCGTATGATGCGCGAGTAGAGGAGTGCAATGGGAACAAAGACCACCACAGCAAGTGCCACAACCATAGGATTATAGAGGCTCAGGAGCACCAATAGCGACACCACTACAATGAGTTCCGTAAGGATGCCCAAGAGGCTGCTCACAACGCCCGAGGCGAAGCGGTGGCAGACGGCATTGACATTGTTGACAAGCGAGGTGGTGTGGTGCGAGCGCACAAAGAGCAGTCCGCGCGAGAGATAGTTTTCATACATCCTCTTTGAGAGGTCGGCATAGAGCAGCAGCATATATCTTGTCCTGACCTGCGATAGTGCTACACCCACAACGCCTTTCAGCGCAATGAGCACCACCACAGCCACGCATACAGCCACCACAAAACTGCTCTCGCTCGTAAAGCCCAGCGTGTTGTAGATGTGTGCCACAAGGGGATTATTGGTCACAATGTTCTCGTCAAGCACCACAAGGAGCACCGACACCAATGCGGCAATACCTACCAAGTCGACAGCCGCAGAGCAGAGTGCCGAAAGCACTATCTTCGGCAATCCACGCCTACGCTCCGGCGGAATCAGTCGGTATGTGTTTTTCAAATTCAAAATTCAAAATTCAAAATTCAAAATTTTTGTCCAACGTCTAACGTCTAACGTCTAACGTCTAACGTCAATAGTCCTAAGGCTTATAGGGCATATAAGGCATATAGGAGTTATGGGGCTTTAATGTCCTCTTCTTCTGTCGCAGGGCGTCAAAGGAGGTTTGTTGCTTGTCGGGAGGGGACACTATCCCAACAAAAGACAAAGGTACAAATTATTTGCGATTATGCTGCCATTGGGAGGTCAAAAACTGCCGCTCCTCTTTATAATTAGGTATTTTATTTGCAAAACCCAAAAAAAAACCTAATTTTGCGCCAAAGCGCAAATGAAACGCAAAACAAAACAACATAACAATTAACTCTATTAACACATTTATCACTATGAATTTCAAAAGATTGCTTTTGTTTTTGGCAGCCCCTCTGGCTTTGGTGATGAGTAGTTGCGAGCCTGATGCTCCCATCTACACTACTCCATCCATTACCATCACTGACGCCAATGGTGCAGAGGTTACTGCTCTCAACTTTGAGGCAGTAAATCCCGAAGATGCAACATTGCCTTTGGAAGCCACCGTAATCATCAAATCCACCCGCAGTTGGAGTATCTCCAAGCAGGCGACTTGGTTGGGTATTACTCCCCAGAATTATACCAACACAACCCAGTCGGAGCAGAGCGTGGAGGTTAAATTCACTGTTATGCCCAACGATGGCGCAGCCCGCAACGAGACTATCAAAGTTGTGATGGACAAGACCGAGAAGCAGATTGTTGTTTCGCAGGCTGGCGAGGGTCAGACCGCACTCGGTGAGGACCTCTACTTTGAGAATATGGACAAAGATGGCAATCAGGCTGTTAAGGTGAACGACAGATGGGTAACCTATGTAGATTCTGCTGAGGGTCAGGCATTCTTCAACCCCACCCCCGAGAATCAGGCAAATGTAACCTATGGTGGTAAATCCGTTAGTGTTCGCAGTAACTCGTCTAATGGTTCGGCAGGTCAGCACTCTGAGTATGAGGGTAGTGGTTTGAACTATATTTGGTTTGGTACCGCTCCTACCTATTTCACCGTTAACGGTATTTCGCTCGCAGAGTTGGAAGGCAACGCTCTTACCCTTTCGTTTGGTACCGAGCGTTACGAATACAATGCAACGGACAATACTTTCAACCACGACGAGTTCAAAGTATACATTTCGGGTGACGGCGAGAAGTGGACCGAGGTTGAGTACACCTTCCTCGAAGGCGCTAACACCAACGGCAAATGGAACATTGCAACCGCACAGTTCAACCTCAAAGAGGTTCCCGAGACTCTCTCGCTCTACTTCACTGCAACCGTTGGTTCGGCATACGCAATCGACGATATTAAACTCACCGCAGGTGGTGGTGGCGTAGAGATCGACCTTGCAAATGGCACCGCTATCGATAATGCAGGTGGTGGCAACCAGGGTGGCACCGAGGTTGATCCTAATGCTCAGGAAATCAGTGTCGCTGAGTTCATCGAGAAAGCAGACACCGAGACCACTTATCAACTTACCGGTACTATCAGCGGTAGCATCAATACACAGTATGGCAACTTCGACCTTGTGGATGAGAGCGGTAGCATATATGTCTATGGTCTTGTTGATGAGTCTGGCAAGAATATCGATTGGGCAGCAAAAGGTCTGAACAAGGGTGATGTTATCACCGTTCAAGGTAAGTACTTCTACTACGAGCAGGGTAGCAAACACGAGATTAAGAACGCTATCTACATATCACATACCGAGGGTGAGGGTGGCGAGGAGCCCGAGCAACCCATTGTCGGTGAGGGTGAATATGCTTCGGATGCCGCATTTGTTTGCTCGACTAACGACTCGACTAACGCAGTCTACGGTCTTGGCGCGTCGACAGCTAATGGTGCTTCTGCCACTGGTTTCAAACTTGGCAAGGGCACACAGGAGGGTAAATTCACTTCGACTGCCGTTGGCGTTTCGGGCGACAAATACCTCAACTTCTATGCAGTATCGTGGGGCGCAGGTGGCGACAAGACTATCTACTTCCGCGTGAATGGTGGCGAAGTTAAATCGCAGGCTATTAGGGCAAATGATGGCGCAAAAGGTAGTGCTCCATACACTATGTCCGTTTACGCAAACGACCACTACTCGGTATTGCTTAGCGGTTTGAAAGAAACCGATGTTATCGAATTTGGTACCAATGCAGATTTTGCACTTACCACTCATGCCGGCTCTGGTGACGACTACGCTTCCCGCGTAATCTTCTTTGGCGTGAAACTTACCGATGAGCCTGTAAGTGGCGAGGGTGGTGGTACCACCGAGCCTGAGGATCCTGAGACTCCCGAAGATCCCGAGGATCCTGAGGTCCCTGTTGAACTTGCAGGTACCGGTGAGGGTACTTTGGAGTCGCCTTACGATGTAACTCGTGCATTGGACATCATCAGTAAAAATGTCTACACCAGCGATAATGTGTACACCAAAGGTATTATCTCGACCATTTCAGAGGTGAGCACAAGTTATGGTAATGCAACCTACTACATCTCGATTGATGGTACCACCAACAACGAGCTGAATGTGTTCCGTGGCAAGTATCTCAATGGTGAAAAGTTTACCGCAGAAGACCAGATTAAGGTTGGCGACGAGGTGGTTATCCTTGGTGCATACGACAACTACAACGGCAAACTTCAAATCACTACCAACAGTTCGCTTGTTTCCATCAATAGCAACACTCCCGAGCAGCCCGAGGATCCCGAGCAGCCCGAGGACCCCGAGGTTCCCGTAGAGCCCGAGACTTTGGAGGCTATCGATGCTAACGCTTACTATGTGTTCAAGCAGGCTACCGAGTTCGCTCCTGGTAAGTGGTATGCAATGGTTGCAGAGAACAATGCAGCAACTGCACTCACAAGTAACTATGGCTACCTTAAAGTGGTTACTCCTATCGCCCTCACCGAGGGTATCTCGTTGCCCGCTTCGTGCGCATGGGGTATTGTATCGACCGAGGGTGGCTACACCATCCAGCAGTACGATGGCAAGTATGTATACCAGACCGGTTCCTACAATAGTTTCAATGTAGATGCAACTGCTCCCGCAAGTGGTCACGTTTGGACTATCGAGAATGGTGTTATTACTAATGCTGCGACATCCAAGACCGTTCAGTTCGATACTCAGTACAACTCGTATGGTTGCTATGACTCCGTTAAAGGCGTATATCCCGCATTCTATGAGTTGGTTGAGGTTGATACCAACGCTCATCTCTTGGGTACCAGCGTAAGCAGCCTTTCGTTCACTGCTGACGGTGGCGAGAAGACCTTTGACGTAACCACCTATGGCGAGGCAACTTTGGCAGCTACCTCCGCTGCTGAGTGGCTTGCAGTAAGCGTTGCAGACGGTGTTGTTACCGTTGTTGCTGCCGCTAACGAGGGTGAGGAGCGCGAGGCTGAGGTTACCGTAACCTTCGGCGAGGAGAGTATGACTGTTGCTGTTGTGCAGGCTGCTCCTCTTGCAGAGGGTGAGGCTGCTTGGGTTCTCGTAACCGATGCAGCGGCTTTGGCGGCTGGTGACCAAATCGTAATCGTTGCTACCGACTACAACAAGGCTCTCAGTACAACCCAGAATAACAACAACCGCGCAAGTGCGGCCATTACCAAGAGTGGCAACACCGTTGTTATTGACAGCACCGTACAGGTAATTACCCTCGAAGCAGGTACCGTTGATAATACTTTCGGCTTCAATGTTGGCACTGGCTACCTCTATGCTGCAAGTGGCAGTAGTAACCACTTGAAGACGGGTACTCTCAATGACAACGCATCGTGGCTGATAACTATTGATGGTAGCGGCGTGGCAACCATTAAGGCACAAGGTGACAAGGCTCGCAACTGGATGAGGTACAATTCTCAGAATGACCTTTTCTCGTGCTACGCAAGTGGTCAGGCTGATATTGCAATCTACAAATATACTGAGTAATGATTCCCACAAGGACTGAGGTCCTAAGGGCTTGAAAGGTCACGGGTGGCGGAAACGCTACCCGTGATTTTTTTTGGGGGCTTGTAGGAATGATAGGAATGATAGGGGTAACAGGGGTAATAGGGGTGGCAGGGGTAACGGCAACTCTTTTCCTTGCAACCCTTGCAACCCTTGACGTTAGACAAAAAAACACATATGGCAGGAGTAATTTTCAAATAAAATGCGTAACTTTACACCCTAATATGCCCTTGTGCATAGGAGTATGTTGGATAAGGTATAATATAAAGAGAAACAAATGAGCATTAAGAGGTTTTTGATATATGCAGTAGTGGCAGTGTCTGCAATGGCTGCAACTGCCTGTACGCCAACGAGCCACAACCCCAATGTGGTGATGTTTGGCACGGGTGAAACGGTCGGTCATACCGCAAAATCACAATTCATATCCATAGCCTCCGACTTCGCGTGGAGCATAGAGTTGGAGTATCTTGCTCCCGAAGGCGAGAGTGGTTGGTGTAGGCTGAGCAAAACAAGCGGCGAGGGTAACGACAATGTGGTGATGACGTTTGGCGAAAACACTCTCGGCGAGGATCGTTCGCTCAACATCAGCGTTCATTTCCCAAGTGAGACAATTACACGCCTCTTTACGCAACGTGCGGCCGATAACCAAAACGACAAAGAGGATCTAAGCGGATGGCTCGAATTGCCCGCATTCGAGGCAGATGGCGAGCGTACATATTTCTCGAAACATATGCTCCCCTCGTCGGGGAACACTGCTCGAAGTTTCTCACTCCTCTACGATAGCGACATCTATCACTCCCATTGGGTGGCATATCCCATATCGAGACTCCACACCCCCGGTAGTGGTAAGCGTTCGGATGATTGGGGACGAAAAGACCCCAATATTCCCGCCGAAAAGCAGATAAACCTGAGCAGTTCCTACAATGGCAACTACGACCGAGGACACCTCTGTCCCGCGGCAACCCGTTTCCATCCCAACACTACCGAAAACTGTCGTCAGTTGAGTATGTCTACCAATATGAGCCCCCAGCTGGCAGGTCTTAACCAGAAGAAGTGGGCAGGCATTGAGGGGCAGGTGCGAAATTGGGGCAGTGGTTGCGATACGCTCTATGTGGTCACGGGTGCGGTGTTCCAAACCGTTGGCGGAGACGAAAGCATCCGTTATGCCTATGGCAAGAGCGATAGTAGCAAGGATGTGGCTGTGCCCAACTACTACTACAAGGCTCTGTTGCAACTGCGAATCACAGGTGGGGTGAAGTCCTATCAGGCACTTGCCATTTGGGTACCCCATGCAGCAGCCGAAGGAGTGGCGACAATGGACGATGTTATAACCATAGATGCACTCGAAGAACGCACAGGCATAGACTTTTTCCACAATTTGCCAGATGATATAGAAGTGGAGGTTGAATCTGCTGTGGATAACCGTTTTTGGGGATTGTAATATGAAACAATAAAGCAAAACGCATAAGTTGGGAAACAAAAACATTCAATCTATGAAGAGATTTGGTTATTTTTGGGCTGCGGTTATGGCTCTCTGTTTTGCCTCGTGCGATGAGGTGCCTACTCCACCCGCAGAGCAAAACTACCTGACGGTGGCTATCGCCTACAAACAACTCGAACAACCCAAAGGGGCGTTTATTTTGGAGGTTAATAGTAATGTGGAGTGGACTGTAAGTTCTTCGGCAGAGTGGCTTACGCCCTCCAAGACCGAAGCGAGCGGTGCCGACAACATTGTCTTTTATTACACAGCCAACGAGCAAAGTAAGGTCCGCTCTGCCCTTGTGAGAGTGGAGCCCAAAGTTGCCGGTTCGGCATCTGCGCAAGAGATTATGGTTCTGCAAAAAGGTTCCTCCTCGGAGGGCGGAAATGATGGCGGAGGCTCGGGTGATGGAGGCTCGGGCGATGGAGGCTCGGGTGATGGAGGCTCGGGTGATGGTGGCAATACGGGCGATGGTGGCAATACGGGCGGTGGCGGTGGTATTGTGTCCGACAGCGGTGCCAAGTATGTCGGCTGGGCAGAACTCCCCGTAGAGGAGGAGAACTCCGACTACTACTACGCCTACCATATGCGTCCCGACAAGAGCACTCAGCGCAACTTCTCGGTATGTTATAGCGCAGAGATGGCGTGTCCCGTATGGGTGGCAGCCCCCATCCACAGTTGCTATGTGGGTGGCGCAAGTAGGTCGAGTTATTCGCCCGACCCCGAAATCCCTTCGAGCATACAGGCGGTGCCCGATGCGGGTGATACCAACAAGGGTAATTGGATGAATCGCGGACATATGCTCGCTTCCAATATGCGTACCGTTTCCTCTTCGACCAACAAGCAGGTTTTCTACTACACCAACATTGCGCCCCAGAATGGTACCAACTTCAACACCGGTGGCGGATGGTGGAACGATATGGAAGATATAGAGAAGAACGAGTTTATGTGTGCCGACACCCTCTACACCGTAAATGGTTGCTACTGGGAGAATAAAAACGAAACCTTTAACGACCAGGTTGTACCTACTCACTTCTATAAGGTCTTCCTGCGAACCAAAAGTGGTAACTCGGGCAAGTGGGTTGTGAACTGCTCCGAGAGCGAGTTACAGTGTGTGGCTTTCTATGTGCCTCATACCATAGGTATGGTAACACCCTCGCGTAGCCATATGATAAGCGTCAGAGAGTTGGAGGAGATTACCGGTCACACCTTCTTCCCCAACGTGCCCAACGCACCAAAAGACACCTTCAACGCCAGCGATTGGGGGATGTAGAAATTAAAAATGCAAAAATCAAAATTCAAAATTATATGAAACGCAACATTGTTATTTTGAGTGTGGTAGTGGCGATGTTCTTGTCACTCACAACTACTTCGGCACAGAGCAAACGCTACACCGTATTGTTCTACAATGTGGAGAACCTTTTTGACACCATTCAGGATCCCACAATCTACGACACCGAGTTTATCCCCAGCGGCAACAAGCAGTGGAACTCGGCAAAGTACAACAAAAAACTCGACAACCTCGAAAAACTCTTCTACTCGGTGGCTCAGAACAACAAAGCCTATCCCACCATCATTGGCGTGAGCGAGGTGGAGAATCGCAATGTGTTGGAGGATATCGCTTCGCTCGAAAAACTCCTTCCCGCAAACTACCAGATTTGCCACTATGACGGTCCCGATGCTCGTGGTGTGGATGTGGCGTTCTTCTACCGCCCCGACCAATTCCAATACGAGGGTAGCAAGTCTATCAAGGCAAATATCCCCGGTGCGAGGGAGAACTTCCGCACCCGTGACCTGCTGACAATGTGGGGCAAGATTGATGGCGAGGATTTCTTGTTCCTCGTGAGCCACTGGCCCAGCCGTAGGGGTGGTCAGAGTGCTTCGGCATTTCTGCGCGAGGGCTTGGCAGCACAGATTAAAGGTATCTGCGACGAGGCTCGCAGGCAAAATCCCAACATCAAGGTGGTTGTAATGGGCGACTTCAACGATGACCCAGGCGACAAGAGTGTTTCGGAGTGCCTCGGTGCAAAACTCAAAAAGAACAAACTCAAAGAGGGCGATATGTTCAACCCCTTCTGGCAGATGCACAAGGATGGTTATGGCACACTCGTATACAACGACCTGTGGAACCTCTTCGACAATATCGTGGTGAGCGACAATGTGGCAAATGCCCCCGCAGGGACCCTCGAATTGTGGAAACCCAAGAAGGCAGAGTACTACGGCAATATCTTCAAGCCCGAATTCCTCTTCCAGAAGGAGGGACAGTATAAGGGTTACCCCTTGCGTACATACGTTGGCAACAATTTCCAAGGCGGATGGTCGGACCACTTGCCCGTTTATATCTATCTTGTGAAGTAGAGGAGAAGTCCTAAACGAGAGTAAAGAAAAAACAAGAAATCAAAATAAACACTAATAAACACTTATGAAAAGAGTATTTTTGGCAATTCTCTTTGTGACTACCCTGGTGGTAGGCGCATTTGCCCAAGACAATGTGGGTGTTGTTACGGGTAGGGTGGTGTCGCGTGTAGGACGCGAGCCCATCGAGCAGGCAACAGTGAAGTTGCTCGGCACCCCTACTCAAACAATGACCACCTCGAACGATGGTACGTTTACATTTACCGACATCCCCTTCGGTTTCGTGACCGTTGAGGTTGAGGCTATGGGTTTCCAATCCACAAGCGTAAATGTGAAGGTTGACCAAGAGATTAAAGACATCAACTACATCTCCCTCTCGCCCGATATGCAGGCAGCAAACGACTTCCTGCTCGATGATGGCAACTTCACAGAGTTCGATAGCGAGTTGGAGAACGAGTCGCAATCCACCCCCGTGTCGCTGAGTGCTTCAAAGGATGTTTTCAACAACATCGCAGGCTACAAGTTCAGCCCCCTCAGGTTCCGCTCGCGTGGTTACGACCAGAACACCGAGATTATATACCTCAATGGTGTGGAGATGACCGATGCCAATAGTGGTAACGGTACTTGGTCGTTGTGGAGCGGTCTTAACGAGGCTACCCGCAACCAAGAGGCTACATACGCCACCTCGGTAGGTACGAGCGGTGTGGGCGGTATCAATGGTACCACCAACATTCTGGCTCGCGCCTCGCAGATGCGTCAGGGCTTCCGCACAGGTTTTGTGACTTCGAGCGGCTCCTACCGCCACCGCATTATGGCAACCTACACCAGCGGTATGCAGGACAACGGTTGGGCATATGCTGCCAGCGTATCGGCACGCTTGGGAGGTAACGACTTCGTAGAGGGTGTGACCTATAACGCTTGGGCTTATTTCCTCTCGGCAGAAAAACGCATCAACAGCAAACATCAAGTGGCTTTCACATTCTTTGGTGTTCCCACCGAGAGGGGTGCGCAGATGGCTGCCACTCAGGAGGCTTATTCGCTCGCAGGCGAGAGGGGCGACTATTGGTATAACCCCAACGTGGGTATGCAGAACGGCAAGTTGCGTAATGCTCGTGTGAGGAGTTATCACGAGCCTGTGGCTATGGCAAACTGGTTCTACACCCCCAATGACAAGACCAAAATCACCGCTGCTGTGCTCTTCCGCTTTGGTCAGAACGGTTATTCGGCTCTCGACTGGAACTCGGCTGCCGACCCCCGTCCCGACTACTACCGCAATCTGCCAAGTTATTGGTACGCTAAGGGTGACATCGCACACCACGACCTGCTTGCCGAGGCTTGGAAGAAGGATTGGGCAAAGTTGAAATATATCGACTTCGACAAACTCTACAACGTGAACTACAACTCCAATGCTGCCAATGGCGACCGTCCTACACTGAACTATGCAGGTACGGAGGTGGAGCAGAGCGTTGCCAATCTCAATCGCTCGCGCTACATCATCTCGGAGCGTCACACCGACCAGAGGGATTTGCGCTTGAAATTGCAGGCAGAGCACACCTTTAACAAATATATGAATGTTGTGGGTGGTGTGGACTTCCGCCGCAACCGCACCGAGTACTACACCTCTATCAAAGACCTGCTGGGTGGCGACTATTGGGTAAACGTGGATAACTTCGCAGAGAGGGATGTGCACGGTGCCGCCGACCGCAGTAAGACTCTCAACGATATTAGCCGTGGTGGCGAGAACTACATCGTTCGCGAGGGCGAGAAGTATGGCTACGACTACTACGCACACTCTACCGTAGGTAAACTTTGGGGTGCATACAATCTTGCCGTTGGTCACTACAAGTTGGCTTTGGCGGGCGAGGCATCCTACACTACTTTCTGGCGTGAGGGTCTCTATCAGAAAGGCTTGTTTGCCGATGACTCCTATGGCGACAGCGAGCACCTCGAATTCTTCGGCTACAACCTGAAAGGTAACTTTACTTATGAGCCTACGGGTTCGAATAGCATCCAACTCTCGGCTGTGGCACAACAAAATGCTCCCTACTTCCAGGACGCATTTGTGTCGCCCCGCACCCGCAACACCGTTGCACCTCATCTTACCACCGAGAAGGTGCTCAGTTTTGACGCAGCATACACCTTCAAGGCTCCTTGGTTGTCGTTGCGTGCTTCGGTTTACTACACCACCATCAAGGACCAGTCGAAACTCATCAGTTTCTACGATGACGTGTGGGCAGCCTTCTCGAATATGTCGCTCAGCGGTATCGACAGCCGCTACTATGGCGTAGAGCTGGGCTTCAAGATTCCTCTTGCGGCAGATTTGAGCCTGCAAGGTGCTGCCAGCATCGGTGACTACACCTATACCTCCAACCCATACTTCACTCAGACTCGCGATAACACCGCAGCAATCCTCGTGGAGAATGCAAGGGTATATTGGAGGGGTATGAAGGTGGAGAGTACTCCTCAGACGGCTCTGAGCCTCGGTCTTAACTACCGCACAGGCAACAACATCTACCTCTCGGTGGATGCAGAGTACTTCGATAATATGTACCTCTCGATGAACCCCCTCTACCGCACCCTCGGTGCTATGAGCGGACGTGTGGATAGCAGCCTCATTGACGGCACCTTCGACAGAACGGTTGACGACCTGATTGAGATTGCAGCCTATTCGGGCGAGGAGAGTTCGCTTAGGATGCTTACCGCACAGGAAAAATTCTCGCCTGCGCTTATCTTCAATGCCTCCATTGGTAAGACATGGTATGTTGGCTCGAACCAGATAGGTTTCAGTTTGGAGATTAAGAACCTTACGAACAACATCTGCAAAACCGGTGGTTTTGAGCAGATGCGACTCTTCTCGGATGATGAGTACGAGACCACAACCGGTACTCGCTACTCGCGTTTCGACTCCAAATACTTCTACCTCTACGGTACGAACTACTATCTTAACATCTACTTCCGTTTCTAAACCAACCTAAAAGAGAAAGAGAGATATGAAAAAGTATATTTTATCTATGGTAATGGCTCTCGCAGCATTCACTGCCTGCGAGAAAGAGTGGGACAATGTCCCCAAAAAGGAGCCCGCAACCCGCGCCGCTATTGAGGCAGAGGGATATACGTTTATGACCATCAACGAGTTCAAACAGGAGTACTTCTACAACGAACTACCCGACCCCGGTAGAACCATCAAGGGCGTTACAATTAACGACAAGGTGGCTCTCGAAACGGTTGTTGTAAGTTCCGATGAGTTGGGTAATACATATAAATCACTCTACGTTCAGGATGCAAGCAGTACCGAGGCTGGCGGTATGGAGGTTAAGGTGGGTAAGGGCTCTATGTATACCGTCTATAAACCCGGTCAGAAACTCTACATTAAGTGCGATGGACTCATCTTGGGCAACTACCGCAATATGCTTGGCTTGGGAGGTCCCTCTTCCGATGCTGCATACTCAAATGGTTTCATCGACATCCAGACCATCATAGATGAGAAACTTCTCCCCGGCGAGATGGTTGGCGCAGAAGTGCTGGTTGTAAATTCCTCTAATGTTGCCCAAATTATGAGCAACTATAAGACTTATCTCGGTAGGCTCTGCCGCTTCGAGGGAGTGGAGAGTACTTGGGGTACAATCAAAGTTGGTGGTTATGACAACACCTATCCTTCGTTTATGGATTCGGGCGATGAGGCTATGAAGACAGACGAGAACGGAAATAAGGTGGATATTGACGACGCGGATGATTACAACAAAGATTTCCGCGATTACGGTCTGCCTGTAACATGGGCTTATAGTTACGACAATCTCTTCTTCTACGGATCGGCAGCCTTCGTGTTGAACAACAATCCTTTCATTGTCCGCACCAGCGGCTATTCGAGGTTTGCGTTGGAGGAGATTCCCGTCGATGGCGCAATTTGCGACATCACCGCAATCTTTACCGTCTATGACAGCACCTTCCAACTTGTGCTCAACAGTCACGAGGATGTGGTGGTGAAATAATGCCACATTACATACGCCCAAAAATAAGGAAGGCAGGACACTTTGTCCTGTCTTCCTTGTTTTTTATCCGCATCCACCGCTTGGCTACACGACTACCAAGAGAGTAACTACCGAGATAAGAGCCCACAGCACAACGCCCAAAATGAGGGGTTTTGCGCCTACCTTACGGATTGCCGAGATCGAGAGTCCGCAACCAATCAAAAAGAGCGTAAGGCTCAGTGCCCTCCTTGCTATGGCGACAATTGCGCCCGAAACCTCAGAGGGTATATTAATATATGTATTAGCCACCATTGCGAGGATGAAGAAGAGGATGAACCAAGGCACTGCCACCCTCTTTCCCTTGGAACGGAAGATAAGCACCGACACCAGCGCAAGGGGGAATATCCACAGTGCGCGTGTGAGTTTGATGGTCGTAGCCACCTGCAAAGCCTCCTCGCCATAGGCTGCACCTGCACCCACTACCGAGGAGGTGTCGTGGATGGCTATGGCTGCCCAAGTGCCAAACTGTTGCTGCGAGAGCCCCAAAGCCTCGCCAATGGGTGGGAAGATGAAGAGTGCTATGGCGTTGAGGATGAAGATTGTTGCCAGCGCAAGCGAGGTGTCGTTATCATCGGCGTCAATGATGGGCGCAACAGCAGCAATGGCACTGCCGCCACATATTGCCGTACCCGAAGAGATGAGGTAGGCGTTCTTGGGGTTGACTCTGAGCAGTTTGCCGAGTACTACGCCCACAATCATCACACCCACAACCGACACGATGGTAAAGAGCATACCCTCCTTGCCGGAGGCGAGTGCGCTATGGAGGTTCATACCAAAGCCCAACCCTACAACAGACGCCTGCAAGAGGTATTTCGACACCTTTTTGTTGCTCTTGGGGTAGGGCGCACCTATGGTTAGCGCAATGGCAATACCCAAAAAGAGAGCCACTGCGGGCTTTGCCCACAATGTCCCTATGGCGCATACCCAATAGAGCATCAGTCGCGCAATGTTGGTTGTTCGCTCGCGGCGAAAATCTTCGGCAGTCTTCGGTTGTTCCATATTTTCCAAAAGGTTTTACAGTTTTTAGCCCCACAAAGATACTACAAAAGTTGCGAGAAGAAAATCTTGCGTCATTTCTTTGTCTGTTTCTCCTCCCGAGCGAGAGGAGTTCTAAAAAGTTCGAAAAGTTCAAAAATTCATCACTGTTATCTTGTTGAATTGGCGATTTTTGGGGCGATGACGTGGAAAATTTGCACATCAAAAGGATGATTTGATATTGACAAGCGGGCTGTGGAGTGTTACTTTTGTTCAAAAATTGAACCAACAAAGTAACTCTTTAATCTCCTTTACATCATGAATTACCGCTCCGTTTTAGATTCGGCATTTGCAGTTGCCACTTCGCTTGGTTATCATCCCTCGCTACCCGATAGTTTGCATAGAACGCTTTGTGAGGTGGGTTTTCCAATCGCAATGATTACTCCTCCCATGGTAATATCCTCAGGCAGTGGCAAAGGAGTGCCAACGACATGTCGGTTGGGTGTTAAGTTTTTGAGTAAAAATGTATTGAGCGACCAAGGCCGAGCCGTGTCAATATCCTCTCTTGCCACCCACGCCGAACAGTTTTGTAAGCTACTCTCCTCCGAGCCACACATCTTTTCGGTCTCCATATTGGAGATTGCTCCTGTGGGTGAGGTGTTGTCGGTTGCTGGCGAGGTCGCCGTATCGCTTAGTGCCGACATCGAGAGTATGGAGTGTGATTATTAAGTTAAAAAAGTGAACTATGGAATTGAAAAATTACCCCAATGATTTCGCCTCGGCTTATGCCGACAATCATTTTTCGTTTGCCGAGGTGGATCCTGCCAATCCAACCGATGTGGTATTTTATGATGCTAAGGGTGATATTGTGGCTTTAAGGCGATATGTTGGCAGAGAGAGTTTTGAGTCGTCACCCAATACGCTCTTGTGTCGATTGCTTTCGCCTGAACCTCTTGCCAAAGTGAGTGAATGCGGCTTTGTGCGCCCCGAAGGCAGAGATGCTCTTCTCTCGGTGGAGTACTCCGACGGCGAAAAGGTTACGCCTCAAATTCTCTTTACCTCCTCGCACTACAACCATTCTGCCAATACCGTTATGGGTGGTGTGGAGCAGTGGCGCACTATCGCCTCTGGTGAGTGTGACGAGGTGGCTTTCTGTGTGGCGTCGGGCGTTACACTTTCGGCATCACTGTGGGTGGATGGTGCTATGATGACCACCATTGGGAGTTATACCGCCCCCACGAAAGGAGTTGTGCTATTTGAGGTGGCGGCAGACAATCTTCTCTCCCGGCTCCGAAACCCCGAGAATGTGTCGGAATGTGACCTCCGATTTGACATTAATGGAGTGGAGTGTGCAATGCTCCACTATCGTTGGCGTAGCGCGTGTCGCTCCGATGTGCGCGTCGCGTGGCTCAATACCGAGGGAGGTATAAGTTACCACACCTTCCGCCTTGCAAACAAAACCATTCATCGCTCTTCCAAGGAGTGCGATACCTTGTTGGGACGCCAAATGATGAGTGTGGAGTCGTGGATTGAGAGCGTGTTGCTCAGCGAGGTTCTATCCTCTGTGGAGGCTCGTGCGCTCAGCGAGATACTCACCTCGCCTCGATTGTGGATTTGCTCCGATGAGGGTTTCGAGCCACAAGTCATACTCTCCCATAAACTCCTTTTGGAGGGCGATGGGGTAAGACGAATGACTCTTACCATACGTCCCGCAAAGAGCCAATGCTTTTCAGTGTAACCACCTAAACGCAACACACCTATGACAAAACTCTACATCGACAACATCTTGGCAGATATGGACCCCTCAATAGATCTCTCCATATCGATTGCCACACCCTCGTCGCTGGCGACGGACGAGCAGGTTGTCTGCTCCAAAAGCATTACTATACCTGCCACGCACCACAACCGAGTGTTGATGGGCGATTGCGGACATCCCTGCTCAAAGGCGATGTTCAATCAGCAAGAGCATCAGGCAAGGTTGGAGGTGGATGGCTGTATTGTTTTTGAGGGTAGACCCCACCTTACAGCCTACTCTGCTGGTGCGGAGGGATACTATCGCTTTGTGATTGTAAACGACAAAGCCGAGTGGCACAAGGCTCTCGAAGTGTCTATTGGTGCATTACAGAGCGATTGGAGCGAAGAGGTAACCGCCTCTACCATTCGCGATAGTTGGACCGACTCGGGCGCAATGGTTCGCTATCTGCCCGTCGGGCGAGGTGCGGGTAGCAAAACCGAAAAATATCGAGGTAGGGTACTTCCCGAAAACTACCATCCTTTCATCCATATTGGCTCACTCCTAAGAGCGATGTTTGCCCAGGCAGGCTATGCTATTGAGTCTAATTTTATGAACTCCGATTTGTTCAACTCGCTCTATATGAGTGGCAGGTGGAGTGAAAGGAATTCGGACCATTGGAAATCCGAGATGGACTTCAAAGCGGTGCGTACCGAGGACTCGCCAACTGTTAAGGCGCACTACTTTGGCAGGGTCTTCGCCAGTCCGCTGAAATACTACAACTCCGTAGGAAATATTGTAGATCTACCCGATGGCAATAAAGGGGGTGCCTACAATGCGGGATGTTTGGGAATGGAGGAGTCCACGGGTCGTATATGTTTCACTCCCACAACTTCTATGATGGTAGCTTTTGACTATTTTCTGCGCTGGCAAACCGAATATCGTATCAAAAACCGCCAAGAGTTGATAGGGCTAAGCAATGTGAGATTTGGCATGAACGACAGAGAACCCATACCTCTTCGCAACGACTTCTACGACTACTCGCAGGAGGCTTTGGGTGCCGACCGACTCTACAATTTCATCATTTTCGACAAGGTTGAAGGGGCGATATATCATCTTTTGGCAGATGAGGTGGTGGGAGAGAATGTCGACTTGGACAACCCCGCCGATGGCGATTTGCAGACTCGCGAATTGCTTACAACAGACCAACGCACCACACTCTTTCAGCACTCCTATTCCAACCCATTACGCAATGTGCGTGTGGTAATGGAGTATGAGGGAGATAAGTTCAGTCCCCTGTCGGATTGGGCCATCTACGACGGATGTGTGGGCGAAAGGGGTAGCAAAGTGTTGGAGGTAAGTTTGCGTACCTATCCCGTGGCGTGCTCGCCCGACAATCCAGTCTATTTCGATGAGTTCTATTTTGATGGCGGCGAAGAGGGTATGGAGGTTACGGTGCTTGCGGGATGCAGCATCCAGCCTATCTTCTACCCCCATCCACCCATAGAGGGAACGCTCACTTGGAGCGATGTTGCCGATTTGTCTTTTACGGGTATGGATTTGCTGGTTGCCTTGCAGGAACTCTTCGATTTGTGTGTACAGACCGACACCACGCTCAAAAGAGTACGCATTGAGCCCCGAAAGGAGTTTTTTGCAGGCGAGATTGTGGATTTTACTGAGCGAATAGACCTCTCGGAGCCGATAGTAGTGGAGGAACTTGGTGAAGGAGTCAAGCGTACTTTCCGACTTGCCTATCGCTCGGGTGACAAGGCTGTTGAGGAGTATTGCAAAGAGAGTGGAGAGGTGTATGGTGAGTGGAGTGCAAACATCCGCAATCTCTTTGCAGAAGAGGGTATCAATAACCTCGAAAGCCCTCTCTTTGTGGCATCTCTTTCTCAGCAAGGAGGGGTTGCGGCCGCACCCTCGGCATCGCTCATCCTCACCACGAGTGGTAAGGAGTCCAAGCGGCAGTGTGTCCAAAACCTCAACTTTCCGACAAAGATAGTGTCGTTTCGAGGCGCTCGTACCCTCGCAGAGGGTGAGAGGTGGCACTATCCCAAGAAGAACGACACGATGTATCCGCTACTGACATTCTATGACGATGGCTCACTTGGAGGTACTCCCCGCTCGTTGCTCTTCGAGAATAGGGGAGGGGTGGAAGGATTGCACTCATGGTGGGATGGAGCAATTGATACTCTCAACCATTCACGACGCATAATTCTCAAAGTAATACTTAGCCCCGAAGAGATGGAAACACTTGTGAAACCCAATGGAAAGGGGAGTGATTTCCGCTCGCTATATATGCTCCGAGTAGAGGGTGAAAGGGTGCTGTGCCATTTGGAGAAGGTGAGTGACTACAATCCCAACGACATTTCGGTAAGGATGGTCTTTGTGACGGTATGAAACAAAACTATTAGACAAAAAGACAACAAACTATGAAAGAGATTGAAGACATGAATATGGCGAATGTATTCGAACTGCTGGTGGACCGCTGTAAGGGATTCTCTTCGCTTAGAACCATCAAAAAAATCCTCTCGTTGGGGCTCCTATCCAAACGCAAGTGTAGAGCCTTTTTGGCGAAAAAGATGGTCAAAGAGTTGACGGATGCGGGGGTAAAAAGAAAGTCTGCCATCAAAACCGTCGCCGAAAAGATGCGATGCTCCGAAGCGACGATCCGCACCTACATGTATTACAAAGTTAAAGATTAACCTATGGAAGAAACAAAGAGAAAATTATCATCTCCGGCAGGAATCGTCACAATCGACATAGATGGGGTATTGGGCACTCCCGAGAGCGAACAGTTTGGCGAGGAAGAGCGTGGCAATAGAGTGGCGACCTACGAGAGATTTGTGGAGGTGCTTGGCAATCTCCAAGCCAAAGGAAGCATTGAACGCTTGGTGCTCAACATACGCTCCACAGGAGGGTGTCTTGCCGATGCCTTGCTTATCTATGATGAAGCGCGTTCGCTCGGTGTGGAGGTCATCACACGTTGTTATGGCTATGTCGCCTCGGCAGCAACCATCATAGCCCAAGCAGCCTCGGAGGGTTGCAGAGAGATTTCGGCAAATTCCCTCTATTTAATTCACTGCTGCGAGAGCGCGGTGGAGGGTAACAGATACTCGCTTACAGCCACCAAAGAACTCTTGGAGAAGAGCGATGAACGATTAGCAGAGATATATGCCCTCTCGTCGGGACGTGCGGCAGAGGAGTTCAGGCAACTGATGAATCGAAACAGTGGGAAAGGTGTGTGGCTCTCGCCCGAAGAATGCCTTGCGGCAGGTCTTGCCGACCGCATTATAGCCTCCTCGCCCATTACCGATGATGCACTCTCGCAGGTGGAGGCTCTGGGACTCACCCCTCTGCCATCCAAACCACTCTCTGAGCGTTTGGCGGCGGCTTGGAATAGGGTTCTCGCAGGTTTGGGCATCCCTAAGAATACCTCCTCGTCAATAGGCGGTACGTCTTTCGATAGGGTACAACCCTCGCTTGCCGACAAGTGCGAGGTCGGGGCTCCTCCCACACCTCCATCTAGGCTTCATACTGCCCGTAAAACCACCACAAAAGAGTGTGAAGATCCCGCCCCCAATGGCACCTCTGCCCTCACCCCCAATCAGAGTGCCTACCTCTCAGATGTGGAGGGTATGCGTGCGGCTCTCGCCCGCAGTGGCAAATAGTAACCATCAACCCATTTTTCAACAACCTAAAAAAACAATTCTATTTCTATGAGCAAGATTGAACAGATTAAGTCCTATGAAGGACAAAACCTCGACACCATCTTTTTCCGCCCTATGCTCACCGGCGACAACGCCCAGGACCTCGGCATTAAGGTAATGTACAACACCCCCGTACCCACCACCCTCCACTTCTGGAAACGCAATGGCGACATCCTGCGCAAATATACGTCAAGTGGTTGGAGTGGCGGTGAGCCCGCGACCAAGTTGCAGAAGACAATCCATCTCAACAAGGTAAAAGCCGAAATGGCATACTCTGCCGAGGACTACTTCTCGACAGTCTTTGAACTCATTGCCGCACGTTCGGATGTAAACTTCGAGGACCTCTCGGGCACCGAACTCGAAGAGGCAGAGACAAGACTCTTCCGTGCCTCGATTGCCGAGAGCATTCGCTCGACAATGTGGTATGGCAACAGCGACCGCTCCTCGGGTACACTTGCCACCTTCGATGGTTTCCTCAAACGCTTTATGGAGGAAGACGACACCGCCGATGGCGAAAACGAAATGGTACGCTTGGGCTACATCCCCAACCACAAAGAGGGTTGGGCTGAGGAGTTGCTCAAACAACTCTGGGACAACTCCACCGACCAGTTGCGTGCTTTGCGCTCGGAGGGACAGTTGGCGTTCTTTGTGAGCACCGATGTCTACAACGCCTACGAGGAGGAGTTGGACAATGTGGCTATTGAGGCTGCCTATTTGGCAAAACAGAGCGGCAGGGAGTGCCTCTACTATCGCGGTATCCCCGTTGTGGACTTGCGTCTGAGTGGTTATGCTGCCGATGTTGAGGGCGATATGCCCACCTCGTTTGCCTTCCTCACAGACCGTCGTAATCTCGCCTTGGCTGTCAACACCAACGACTTCCCCGGCACCGAGGTGCGTATGTGGTACAACCCCGACGTTATGGAGAACCGCCAGAGGGCTATCTTCATGGCTGGTTGCGACTTCCTCTTCCCCGAGTTGGTGACCGTTGCCTTTGGGCTCAACCTTAGCAATATTGTGGCAAAGTCAGAGGATGGTGTGTATGTGGTGAATGCAGATGTTGCAGGCTACCAAGAGGGCAAGTGCTGGGCAGAAAACTTCTATATCAACCTCTATGACCAAAAAGGAGACATGTGTATTGATATGGATTCCATGGGTGAGGAGAATGGTACCATCTGTTTCGAAAATAGCGGTGTGGATGTGTCCGTTTACGACATCGTAGCCCAGAGCAAGTTCGGTGGTAAGTTTGTAATCAAAGCATTGAAGTAGTATGGAGTTGGGCTCTAAAACTTGCGCAAAACACCTCGGAGGTGTGGAGTCCATTCGCTTGCTGCCCGCCTGTGAGTTGAAGAGTATTGAGTACTACCCCTCGGAAAGGCTTTTTACGACTCTCGAAATGCAGAATCAGGGCGTTCCCATAGAGGTGAACTTTGCCGAAGGTACTGCCTCGTATGAGGAGCGTGTGGCAGCAGACGGCGTGGTTACCCATACGTTGAGATTTGCGATGCGGGGTTTTGAGCAAGAGTCGGTAGAGGCACTATGTAGGCTCTCGGTGGATGGGATTGTGGCTATTGTGAAACCACAAGAGGGTAAAGGATTGCTGGTGGGCTATTCGCCTCAAACGGCTGCCGACTCTCCACTGAGACTTGTAGAGGCTCATCTCGATGGTGGTGACAACCCGAAGCAAAGGACCTCCACAACCATCACCCTTGCCTGTTGTGATGGCTCCCTTGCATGCTATTTCGAGGAGTAGATAGACTACTAAATGTGGCGGAGGGGTACCTCCCCTCCGCGTTTTTTTCGATAATAACTCAACAAAACCCACTATGGAACAGACTAAAAAATTATTTACACCCAAAATTTTCACCCCCCGAGCAGCCTCTTCGCCTTTGGATATGGCAATTACCATAGGCCCCTCGTCACAGGTGAGTGGTGGGGAGTTTTGGAGGTGGGGTAGCGACAATCTCTTCCCCAATGCACTCTCGCTCTTGGCTCGTCGAGCGACCATCCATCGCCGCATCATCAACGACAAGGCAGACTACATCTCGGGCAAGGGTTTTATTGTGGCAGACGAGTCTGTGCGTACCCGAGCCTTCATCTCGCGTGCCAACTCTTCGGGTGAATCGTTGCGTCAAGTGCTCAACTACCTGGCACTCGACAAGGCTCTCTTTGGTAACGCCTTTGTGGAGGTGGTCACCGACTCGCAGCACTCCTTCCTTGCGCTCTTCCACCAAGATGCCTCGCGCTGCCGACTTGCCAAAGACGGCAAGCACGTCATTCTCCACCACGATTGGAGCCACTACACCGCCTCCGATAGTGTGTCGCTACCACTCTACCCCCTTTTCGAGCAGGGCGCAGATGGCAACCTCCACTCTGTAATCCACTACAAGGACTACGAACCAATGTTTGCCCACTATGGCGTGCCAACCTATATTGCAGGCTTGGGTGTGTCGACCATCGCCTACAAGACCGACAATTGGAATATCTCGCGATTGGACAACTCCTTCCAACTCTCGGGCGTGATGCTGCTTGATGGCGGTGTGGATAACGAGAAGGATGCCGAAGAGTTTGTGAGGAGTGCTGAGCGGAAGTTTGCGGGCAAACCCGGCCAGGTGATGTTTATGGTGAAGGATTGTGGCGAGGGCGACTCCTCTCGCTTTATCCCCATTGCATCCTCCAATGAGGGCGATTGGTCCACGCTCCACGAACAAGCCATCAGCGACATTGTCGTTGCCCACTCGTGGTTCCGCAGCATCAGCGGTTTGGACTACGCTACGGGCTTCTCCTCGGAGCGCATCCTGCACGAATGGGAGGTGGCTCTTAACACCGTCATTCTTGGCGAGCAGGAGGAACTTCTCGATCCTATAAGACTGTTAATCGGCGATATTTTGGGCGAGGATGGCTCGTCGCTCGACATTGTAAACCGCCCGCCATCGCGCTCCAAACCCGACTATATGCGCGTCTGGGAGGCTCGTATGGCAGACGGCTTGGACTACGACCCGGAGGACCCTGCCCAGCAGGTCTTTTTGGCACAAATCACAAAGTATGACAACTCAAACAAGGCTTAGAACTATGAAGACAATTGTGACACCCTCCGAGGTGCTTTCGATCTCGTTCGGCACCACCCATACCCTCAGCGAGGGAGCAGTGCCACCCTACGCAATTCTCTTGGCACAAGAGAGATTTCTGCTCCCCGCTCTCGGTATGGAGTTCTATAAGAGTGTGGCGGAGGGCAGCGATGCTACGGCTCAGACCTTTGCCGAGGAGTATCTCAAACAACCTCTTGCGCTCTATGTTGCCTCGCGCCTAATGCCCACACTCGCACTTCAAGTGGGTAGTGCGGGAGTGGTAAGGCTCTCGGGCGAGAGTTTCGAGGCGGTCGATGATACTGCGCTCCACAGAGCTGTTGCCCGTATGCGTGCCGATGCCGATAGGCTTCTTGCTCTCGCCACCTCCCATCTCGCCTCCCACCCCGAACTCTACCCTTTATACAATCCCGCTCAGCGTTTGCATCGCATTGTTGGCGGAGTGGTAATGTAGCGAGCGTGCCTTGTGGGTGCTTTTTGCACCACGCTGCAACTCGCAAGTTCCTCATTTACGCAGAGTAAACTGCGGACTTGCTCTCTTGCGTGGCACAAAAATCCCTCCACAAAACCCACTCGCGAGGATTTTGGTCTAACGTCAATAGTCCTAAGGCTTATAGGGCTTATAGGAAAAACTCTCAACTCTCAACTCTCAATTCTTAATTCTCAATTCTCAATTCTCAATTCGTATGAAGTACATTTCAGGACTTATTGCCGGAGTATTGTCGTTTTTTGCTCCGGTGGAGCCTCTGCTTGTGATAGCATTGGCATTCATCACCATCGATTTTGTTACAGGTATACTCGCCGACCGACATAAAGTGCGTGCCGGTGGCTCGGAGTGGCACTTCGAGAGTTGCAAGGCGTGGCGCACGGTGAAGAAACTCTCGTTTGTTATGGCGGGTATAATGCTTGCTTGGATGCTCGATTCGCTGTTGCTGTCGTTTGTAAACCTGAAATTAGCAAACCTGTTTACGGGATTTGTCTGTGGGGTGGAATTTTGGAGTTACCTCGAAAACGCCACCACCCTGACAGGCGAGAGCCGTTTTAGGGATGCCATAGCCGTCCTTGGCAAGCGTTTGGGCTCGTTGTTTGGTAGCTCGAAATAGTGATTATTGATATGTAATAGACGAAGTTGCGGAATTTCAACTAATGGAAATTCCGCAACTTGTGTTTATGCATCACCTTTGTTTATGGGTGGTTGGTGCGTTGTGTCACTATATCTTTGCCTACCGAGTGCAATAGGGTGTGCAGAGGGGTTAGAGAATCTTTCGAGATGTGGAGAGTGTAGTCGCCCGCAGCGACCTTCATACATGAGCCATTGGTGTCGAATTGTGCGAGGTTGTCTGCCGTAATCTCAATGGTCATCCTTTGTCTCTCACCTGGGGCAAGAAGGTTGGTTTTGGCGTAGGCGCAGAGTTCGCGTGCGGGGCGCGAGGAGTCCGCATCGGGCTTGCTAACGTAAATTTGCACTACCTCACGACCTGCCACCGAGCCACTATTGGTCACCGTGAGCGAGAGGGTAAGGTTGCCCTTTCGGGATGCTTTGTCTATTGCAAGGTCGGAGTATGCAAAAGTGGTGTAGGAGAGTCCGTAGCCAAAGGGATAGAGGGGTTTGTTGTCTGGGTAGGTCACAAAGTGGCGATAGCCTACCATCAACTCCTCTTGGTAGCGCACTGCCGAACGCTCGCCTGCCGAAACGCCGAAATTATTATCCGTAGGCAACTGCTCGTAGGAGGCGGCAAAGGTCATTGGGAGTCGTCCCGAGGGATTTACTGAGCCCGAGAGTATATCTACTACCGAGCCTCCCACCTGCTGTCCTGCAAGCCATCCGATGAGTATCGCATCGGGTAGTGTGTGCCATGAAGAGAGGTCTATGGCTCCTCCCGTATTGGTTACAACTACAACCCTCTTGCCTCGCCTGTGGAACTCATTGCAAACCCTCTCCACAAGGCTTTGCTCTACGTCTGTAAGCAGGTAATCGCCCTTGCCGGGGTGGCGGTCATCGCCCTCGCCCGACATGCGACCAAGGGTTATGAGTGCCAAATCGCTCTGCTCTGCTGCACGGCGAATATCGAGCGTTGAAACCTCCATTTCGGTCACGAAGGGTATGTACCAGAAATTCTCGGCGGGGAGTTTACTCTTTTGCTCGGTAATATAGCGGGTGTATCGCTCTGCTAATTTGGAGTCGGTTTTGTATCCCGCCTCGCAAAGGGCGTTGTAGATGGTCTTTGTGTGGCTGCGATGGACATATCCGCTACCCGAGCCACCAGCCTGAGTGTTGTAGGTGGCATTGCCAAAGGTGGCAATACTCTTAATTTCGCCATTGAATGGCAGTGTGTGGTTGTCGTTTTTGAGCAGTACCATACCTTCGGTTGCTGCTTGGCGAGTGAGAGCATCGTGCGATGCAAGATCTGGGGTGTTGGAGTAGTTATATTGGGCGTGTGCAGGGGTACGGAGTGTTACGTTCAGGATGTCGCGCACATTCTGGTCGAGCACCTCTTCTGGGAGTTTGCCACTCTCCACAGCCTTCTTTATGGTGGCAATCTGGTGGGGTGTGCCGGGCATTAGCAGGTTGCACCCCGCACTCATCATCTTCGAAGGCTCGCCTGCGCCCCACCAATCTGTCATAACAAAACCATCAAAACCCCACTCATCTCTCAGCACTGTGCGCAATAGCCACTCCGATTCGGAGGTGTAAGTGCCGTTTATTTTGTTGTAGGAGGACATAACAGTCCAAGGTTTCGACTCTCTTACGGCAATCTCAAAGCCACGCAGATAAATCTCCCTTAGAGCCCTCTCGCTAACTATTACGTCTATGCCGTTGCGATAGGTCTCTTGATTGTTGGCGGCAAAGTGCTTGATGGAGGTGCCCACGCCCTCGGACTGCACGCCACGCACCATCGCGGCAGCAGTCTTGCCCGTCAGCAGAGGGTCTTCGGAGTAGTACTCAAAGGCACGTCCGCACAATGGGTTGCGCTGGATGTTCATACCGGGGGCAAGCAGTATATCTACACCATACTCTCTAATCTCCTCACCCATAGCCGCACCAACACGCTCCACAAGAGCCTCGTCCCAAGAGGCAGCAAGTAGTGTGGCGATGGGGAATGCAGTGGCGTAGAATTTTTTGTTGGGCTCGTCGGCTCTTTGTGGGTCGATACGTAATCCGGCAGGTCCATCGGCATAGACCAGCGAGGTAATTCCCAAGCGTTCAACAGGAAAACTCTCGCCTGCGGCACCCTGTACACGTCCTTTTGTGTGGGCAGTGACAATTTCCGAGAGGGGCTCGGGGTGCTCTATCTCTGTGCCTGGGGCAGGGTAGGGAGGATTGGGTGCGCTCGTGGAGGTACCCACCAAAAGGCGCACTTTCTCATCGAGCGTAAGGGCATCAATAACCTGCTCGATATTTCTGTCGCTCAGTTGGGGTTCTTTGTTGGCGCAGGAGCAACTAACGCCCGCAATACCCACAAGGCTCATCAGAACCAATGAGTAAACCGTACACAAAATGTTCTTCTTCATATTGTTTAGTGTTTGTATGTATGTTTGTTTGTTGTTTTGCGATTTGTGACGAGGTTTAGAGGTCGCGTCCCTGAGTGAAGTGGCGATATCCCTCGGGAGTATAGCCCGTTTTGGCTTTGAAGGCCGTGCAGAAGTGCTCCACATTGCCATAGCCCGTACAAAAGGCAATCTCTTTAACCCGTTTGTCTGTATGCGTTAGCATATTCATCGCCTCTCTCATCCTAATCTCCTGAATGAATTTGATGGGTGCCAGCCCCGTATATTGGTGAAATAGACGGCGAAACCACGAATAACTCATTCCTACCTCAGCAGCGACATCGCGCGGAGAAATGTCGGTGGCAAAACGCTCCATTATGATGATTTTGGCACGATTAATTTTGTCTACAATCGTCAAATCCTCAAACCCCGACCTCTTGTGGTTGGAGTAGGCTTCGCCGAGCAGATGGTGCACTATGCCGCCTAAGTGTTGTTGGTATCCCGGTTGCTGCTCTTGCGCCACACGAATGGCTTCGCGGTAGAGCTCCACCACACTACTGCGAACACCTGTGTTGAAAATTGGTGTTGTGGTGTCGAAGAACCCGCTTTGGATATACTTCTCCATATCGCCCCCTTCGAAACCTATCCAATACTCCTCCCATCCACTATCGGTGTCGGGTGAGTAGTTGTGCCATTCGTGGGGAAAGAGTAGAAACATCGTTCCTTGCGTTATTCTGGTGGTCTCGACCGACGAGGAGGTAAATGTTCCCCTGCCGCTGATGATGTACAACAATTGGTACTCTTCAAGTACCCTGCCTTTGGCAGAAGAGAAGAGGTAGCGCGATGGGTGGTCGGGAGGAGGATAGTGCTCGCCTGCTTCCACTCGCTGATAGCCGACAGTATTGATGGTAATGCCCCAAGAGGCATCTTGCTCACTACTGGTGAGGTATTTTGAGTGGTGATGTTTGTCTGTCTGTATCATTGTGTCAAAAAATAAATAACACATCCCTTTATCTTTTGCAAAGATAGTGTTTTTATTGAAGTTACAAAATTTTAATGGCGGTCGAAATCTGAATTATTAAAATCAAAAATGCAAGTTTGTTTTGACGGAGTGGTAGTACTTTTGTGTAAAACACGCTCATTAGGCGTGTCGGATAACTCTATGAAACATTACATCGCTTTTGATTTGGGTGCAACAAGCGGTCGCACCATCCTCGGCTCTGTGGACGATGGGGTACTCACTATGGAGGAACTTACACGTTTCCCCAATGCCACATTACCCATCGGTGGACACCTCTATTGGAACATTTTTTCGCTCTATGAGCACCTCTTGGAGGGACTTAGGGCGGCTGCCTCGAAGGGCATAGAGATTGAGTCGATAGGCATCGACACTTGGGGTGTGGATTTCGTCTTTGTGGGCGAAGATGGCTCGGTGCTCGGGGCACCATATTCCTACCGCGATCCTCACACCGAGGGGGCGCCCGAGAGATTTTTCCAAAAGGCTATGCCACGAGAGAGGCTCTATGAACTCACAGGCATTCAGGTTATGAATTTCAACTCGGTTTTCCAACTCCATACCCTACGAGAGAATGGTTCCTCGCAACTCGCGGCAGCAGCGCATTTGCTCTTTATGCCCGATGCGCTCTCGTGGATGCTGACGGGCAGGATGGTAACCGAATACACCATTGCCTCCACGTCGGCAATGCTCAACCCCCGCACCAAAGAGTTGGATGGCAAAATTCTCTCGGTGCTCGATATTAAGGAGGGTGTTTTCCCGCCCATTGTTATGCCGGGTTACACCATAGGCACTCTGCGCCGAGAGATTGCCGAGAGTGTGGGTTTGGGAGAGGTGCCCGTTGTGGCAGTGGCAGGACACGATACAGCCTCGGCAGTGGCAGCAGTGCCCGCCCGCAACCCTAATTTTGCCTATCTCTCTTCGGGAACTTGGTCGCTGATGGGGGTGGAGGTTGCAGAGCCCGTGATAACTCCCCAGACCGAGAGGCTCAATCTTACCAACGAAGGAGGTGTTGAGGGTACAACCCGACTGCTGAAAAACATCACAGGTATGTGGATTGTGGAGCAGTGCTTGGCGGAGTGGCGCAAGAAGGGACGTGGCTACTCCTATCCCGAGATGGTGCGCTTGGCAGAGGAGGCAGACCATTTCGTGCGAATGATAGATCCCGATGATGCACTCTTCTCCTCGCCCCGCAGTATGACCACTGCCATTGACGAGTACCTTGCTCGGACGGGACAGCCCGCTGCCGAGTGCGATGGCGACTACTTGGCGTGTGCCTTCGAGTCGCTTGCGCTGAAATATCGCTTTGTGCTGGGGATGTTTAGGGAGGTTGCCGAATTCCCTATTGAGAGGCTTCACATCATCGGCGGAGGCTCCAAAAATCCGCTACTGAACCAATACACCGCCTCCTCAATAGGCTTGGAGGTCATTTCCGGACCCTCGGAGGCAACCGCCATAGGCAACATTATGCTTCAAGCCAAAGCGGCAGGGCAGGTGGGTTCGCTTGCCCAGATGCGCGAGATGATTGCCCGTTCCACAGAAACAGCAACCTACCAGCCCCAAGATGGCGCACTATGGGAGGCTGCCTATCAGAAATTCCTGACAATTACAAATCTTAAATAAAAATCACACACTACTATGGACAAAAAACTCATTGAACAGGCTTACGAGATTGCCAAAGCACGCTATGCTGCCATTGGCATTGATACCGAGAAGGCTCTTGCCAAACTCCAAAATATCCAGATTTCGATGCACTGCTGGCAGGCAGACGATGTTACCGGTTTTGAGAATCAAGGAGGAGAATTGACGGGAGGTATTCAGGCTACGGGCAACTACCCCGGCAAGGCTCGCAACATTGAGGAACTACGCTCCGACATCCTCAAAGCACTCAGCCTCATTGGTGGCTCGCACCGAGTAAATCTCCACGAGATTTATGGCGAGTTTGGTGGCGAAGTGGTAGACCGCGACAAGGTGGAGGTGAAACACTTTGCGGGCTGGATTGAGTGGGCAAAAAGAAACGGTCTTAAACTCGACTTCAACTCAACCTCCTTCTCGCATCCTCTCTCGGGCGACCTTTCGCTCTCCAATCCCGATCCTGAGATTCGCCGCTTCTGGATTGAGCACACCAAGCGTTGCCGCGAGATTGCAAACGCAATGGGCGAGGCTCAGGGCGACCCCTGCATCCTGAATGTATGGGTGCACGATGGCTCGAAGGATATCACAGTAAACCGCTTGGAGTATCGCCGACTGCTGAAAGAGTCGCTCGATGAGGTATTTGCTACCAAGTATGAGTATATGAAGGATTGTGTGGAGTCGAAGGTGTTTGGTATAGGCTTGGAGAGTTATACCGTAGGCAGCAACGACTTCTATATTGGCTACGCCACCTCACGCGGCAAAATTGTGACGCTCGATACGGGGCACTTCCACCCCACCGAGAGTATTGCCGACAAACTCTCCTCGCTGTTGCTCTTCACGCCCGAGGTTATGCTGCACGTTTCGCGCCCTGTACGTTGGGACTCCGACCACGTTACCATTATGAACGATGAGACTATGGACTTGTGCAAAGAGATTGTGCGCTGCGATGCACTCGATAGGGTACATATCGGCTTGGACTACTTCGATGCCTCCATCAATCGCATTGGCGCATATGTCATCGGCACTCGCGCCACTCAGAAATGCCTCTTGCAGGCTCTCTTGGAGCCTATCGAAACTCTGCGCCGCCACGAGGCAAAGGGCGAAGGCTTCGAGCGTTTGGCACTGCTCGAAGAGGGCAAATCGTTGCCTTGGGGTGCAGTGTGGGATATGTTCTGTTTGCGCAACGGCGTGCCTGTTGGCGAGGAATACATTGCAGAAATTGAGAAATACGAGGCAGAGGTTACCTCGAAGAGAGTTTAGATACAACACAAAGTTTTTTGCGTATGAATACGGTTTTAGGACTTCTTATTATCGCCATTGGCAGTTTTTGCCAATCGAGCTCCTATGTGCCTATCAATAAGGTTAAGGAGTGGAGTTGGGAGAGTTATTGGCTCACCCAAGGCATCTTTGCGTGGATTCTCTTCCCCCTCTTGGGAGCACTTTTGGCGGTGCCCGAGGGTGGCTCGCTGTGGGCAATACTTACCTCGGACAATGCGGCGGCATTCGGAGCGTTTGGCTACGGAATTCTTTGGGGTGTTGGCGGTCTGACTTTCGGCTTGTCGATGCGCTATTTGGGCGTCGCTTTGGGACAGTCCATCTCGCTCGGAACGTGCGCGGCTTTCGGAACGCTACTACCAGCGATTTTTGGTGGCGAAAACCTCTTCGAGGGCGAGGGCTTGGTGTTGCTGTTGGGTGTTATGCTCACCATCGCAGGCATCTCGGTCATCGGCTATGCAGGCTCGTTGCGCTCGAAACAGATGAGCCCCGAGGAGCAGAAGGCAGCCATCAAGGACTTTGCGCTCACCAAAGGTCTTTTGATTGCTCTTTTGGCAGGTGTTATGTCGGCTTGCTTCAACCTCGGACTCTCGGCAGGCGCCTCGCTGACGGTGGAGGGCGGTAATGCGCTCTTTAAGACTCTTCCCGCAACGCTTATGGTTACGCTCGGCGGTTTTGTTACCAATGCCGCCTACTGCCTCTTCAAGAATGCCCGTAATCGCACATTCTCGGACTATGGTAAAAAGGGTGTGTTTGTAAATAACCTGCTCTTCTGTGCGCTGGCAGGTCTGTTGTGGTACTCGCAGTTCTTTGGATTGGGTATGGGTACGAGTCTTTTTGAGGAAGGCTCGGTACTTGTGACCTTCGCGTGGTGCATACTGATGGCTCTGAATGTGCTCTTCTCGAACCTTTGGGGTATAATCCTCAAAGAGTGGAAGGGTATTGGAGGCAAGACGGTTGCTGTGTTGGTGTCGGGTTTGGCACTGCTTGTTTTCTCGCTCGTATTCCCAAATTTGTTTTAAGGTATGAAGTCAATACTCGATTTCCGCCCCAATTTGGCGGCAAAAATTGAAGAGGTGGCAGAGGTGGCAGGCTACCTCTGGGATAAGGGATGGGCAGAACGTAATGGTGGTAACATCACAATAAACATCACCGAATTTGTCGACAAGGAGATAGCCTCAATGCCACCTCTGTCACCAGCTCTACCCATCGGCTCCGTGCTGCCCCACCTAAAAGGTCAGTATTTCTTCTGCAAGGGCACCAATCGCCGTATGCGGGATCTGGCACGCCGCCCGATGGAGAATGGCTCGGTAATTCGCATTTTGGGCGACTGTGCCCACTATGTAATCATTGCTGATGCGCTTGTCAAACCCACCTCCGAACTCGCCTCTCACCTTGCACTCCACAATCGTATGATTGCCGAGGGCAAGGGCTACAAAGCGGCTCTACATACCCATCCCATAGAACTTGTGGCTATGACCCACAAGAGGGAGTATCTCGAAAAGGATGTTCTCACACGACTGTTGTGGAGTATGATTCCCGAAACGAGGGCTTTCTGCCCCAAAGGACTCGGCATTGTTCCCTACAAGATGCCCTCCTCGGTGGAGTTGGCAGATGCTACGGTGGCTCTTATGAGCGAGTACGATGTGGTGGCTTGGGAGAAACACGGTGTGTGTGCTGTGGGTTCCGACATTATGGAGGCATTCGACCAGGTGGATGTGCTCAATAAATCGGCTCAAATCTACATAGCATCTCGCAATATGGGTTTTGAGCCCGAGGGTATGACTGATGAGCAGATGAATGAACTCAAAGAGGCGTTCAACCTCTAAGAGTAGCACATTTTAACACTTTCCGCAAAAAAACGGAGCGGGCTTCCACGGTGGAAGCCCGCTCCGTTTTTGCTTTCTTTTAGCCAACACACGCCACACGCAGCGTAGCGAAGAGTGTAAACAATGTTTACCTCATGGTGGTCTTGGGTGGATGATTAGTTGCTGGTGGCTCGCAGACCGGTTGCCGAGTATTGGAAGGGAGTGCCGTCAAAGAGCAACACATCAACCTCCACATCCACACTCTCCGTGCCGTTGCGTTTGAGCATAATTGTACCCGACTTCAAGGGACGATAGTGGGAGTAGTAGCATACGGGGTCTTCGTAGATAAAAATATAGTCGTCGTTGTGAAATCTAAGTTCCACATCCACCTCTTTCCCGAGCAGTTCGGTGTGTACTCCAATAACTGCATAAGTTGTGGCTGTAAGCACCTCTTCCAAGGGAGATATTTTAAGCAGAAATTGAGGTCCCTCGGCTGTTACACAACTTGCAACGGGTATCTCTTGGTCGCCAAAATAGTAGTAACCATATTGGGGTGTGTTGGTGACATTGTTGTTTTCGCCAACACCCTCGTTATCAATCTCGCATCCCACCAAGCAGAAGAGCAAAGTCGTTGTCAGTGCCAAGTGCCATAGTGTATTTATCTTCTTCATAGTCGTAAGGGTATTATTATTCCGTTATGGTACAATCTCCCGAGTAGACGCACGAGAGGTCGTCGTAGCCCGTAAACTCAAAGTTCAGTCTTGGCGCCTCTTTGGGCGAGTCGAGGATTGTCAGCGATGCCCAAATGGTACCGCTATCGCCATTTGCCTTGCTATAAGTACGCTCCTTGTAGGTCACTGTGAGGTTAGGACTCTGCGAGAAACCCTTAGCCTCGCCCGTAAAGAAGTTTTCGGGAACGTTGGCAGTAAAGACACTCTCGTCAGCAGCCGTAAGCGTCACAACCCACACATCAGTAGTGCAATCAACCGCCGCGCCCACAAGTGCAATCTCTTGCTTTTTGTTACCCTTGCCGTAGGTTAGAATGTTGGTAACAACTTCGGGTCTGTAATCGTAGTCCATATACTCACCATTACGCTCCACACCATACTCCATGCCTGCAATAGCAATATCCATCTTCACATTATAAACACCCTGCTGAGTGCAATGAACGCAGAAGTAGCCCGTTGCGCCCTGCATTTGTTCGGATGAGATGCTCAGAGAGTTGTCGGGATTGACATTGTCGACCATCTCAAAAGCAAAGGTGCTGCCACTTGGCAGAGAAGTGATATCTACCTCCTTGCCCAAGAGGGAATTAGAGAGTGTGAGCGAAATATACCAGCTGGCAATCTCCAACTCTCCTGCGTGCTCCAAACCTGCGGGGCTGAACCAAAGGGTGGTGTTCTCTTCCCCCGTCTGATAGAAACTCGAACGCAAAGGTTTCATTTCGTTGCCACGATATATGATATCGGTAAGCAAGTTGAGTTCTGCATCGCATTCTAACTTTACTGCCAACTCCGTGTCATCGGCAAGTATCATCCAACCAACAAGACTTGCCTTACCATCTGCATATGAGATGGTCATTCTGCCACTTGTGGCCTCCATGGGGTAATCGGGAGTGATGCCCTCAATTGGGACATTCACAAGAGTGGAAGCGATGGTAAAGAGTCTTTGTTCGGTGGTAACATCGAACGATTTGCCCACCAATAAGGGGCTAACTGCACCAAAAAAATAGTCGTCGCACTCGGCAAAAATCGCCTCAGCATCCGTAAATCCCTTTTGTGGCGTTGCCACAACAAGTAAATTCTCGCCCGACATCATGGCTGCTACGCTGCCAAAAGCATACTCCTGGTCGGCAATGGCGAAACTATTTGTCTCTATGAGTGCAGGACGCTCGCTGACTGCGTAGTCTTTGAGCGTGAAAGCAGGCTCAGGTTTTTCGGGCTTCTCGCACGAGGTTACTAAGCATGCGAAGAGGCTGACACAAAAAAGTGTCAAAAGTTTCAGATGGGTTTTCATATCGTTGTTTTGTCTATTAATATATCAACAGATTGTCGTTTGCAATACGCACATCGGCAGTGATGGTTACGGGCTCCGAGGAGCAGTCGTAGAGGGTACACGAGAGGTGGTGGCTACCGTCCTCGCCACGTTCCACAACAACTTCGCCATCGTCTATCCTACCAAAAGTTGCTCCCCAAAGACTATTGGCATACTCCACATACCAACTACCCGACCAATATGGTGCCGTAAAGCAGTCGGGGAGTCCTGCGATAGCCCTGAAAGGTACAATTTTGTCCTTATCGATGGAGGTGTCGGGGTTGCGCTGCACGAAGGGATACCTGCCGGCAGGTACACCATCCTCTACACTGCTATCCCAAGGCACCAGAAGTTCCAAACGAAGCATCTTGCCATCACCCTCGGGTTTGCCCCATTGGTTAAACGTTATACCATCCTCGACAATAAAGAGCAACAAACAGCGGTAGCTCTCGTCCATACGATAGAAACAATCGCCCTTGTCCTGCAACTGCATCTTCGAGAGTGTGGTGAGGTTTATGTTGGAGGTTAGTGTGCTATTGGGAGTTTCAGGCTCCACATAGGAGGTGGGCTCAACGTTGCCACTCCACTCGAAGTAGCGTTTGCGGCACTTTTTACCCACCAAAATACCCTCAAAGGTGAATGTTCCGTCTGTGTTGGCGGTGATGGTGATGATGCCATCGTCCAGCAGGTCTGAGTCCATAGCGGTTTCGCCTTCGGCAATGTCGGCATAGAAGGTGCCGTCTGCCCTCTCTATTCTACCATCGGGGAGGTCAATGTAGTCCATATAGCCACTCACAAAGGTGTTTCTTGAAAAGTCACCCGAGTTGTTTTGAGACTCATACACTCCTGCAAGGTAAGTCACATCGGCAGTCTGCTCTTCGTTGTAGGTCACATTGAGCAAGAGTTGCATGACGCATCCCGGTCCTATGGGGTTGCCATAGTCGTCAATCTCCATGTCGGTGTAGAATTTCACAAGCCAGCCATCTGAGGTCTGTTCACCCACATCATCGCCCATGTAGGAAAACGAAGCATTGGTAAATACCACTCTTTGTGGCTCTGCCTCAACAAACTCATCGGGTCCGGTGGGAGTGGTGGGGGTTTGGGGTGTTTCACATGCCACCATCAGTAGCGAAACAACAGAGATTAAAATATGAAAATTGTGACGCATAATTATCGTTATGGTTAAATTCTTTGCAAATATATGTATGAATGACGAAAACCGCAATAGAGCAAAGATGTGTTTGTTAGAATTTTTGCAAAAAATCGGAAAGATTGACATCTCGGCTCAATCCCATCTTCCGCCTGAGGCGATAGCGAGCCATCTCCACGCTACGCACCGAGATATTCATTAGTGGCGCAATATCCTTGGTTTGCAAATCCATACGCAAATAGGCGCAGAGGCGTTGGTCATTGAGGTTGAGTTTGGGGAAAGCGGTCCCGAGTCGTTTGAGGTAGTCGTCATAGACGGTGTCGAAGTTGTTTGCAAATTTCTCCCAATCGCTATCGTGGGCAATGTTTTCGCGAATCTCCTTCTGTAATCGTTTTAGTTGTATGGAGGCTTTTGCCACGTCGCCACTATGTAGTGTGGCGGCCACCTTACCAATGCTATTATCTACACTCATCAGAATCTCATTTTTGCGTATTAGATTGTGTGTCGAGGAGGCAAGTTCGTCACTCTTGGTGCGCAGATTGTGTTCGAGAGCCTGCTTTTGGAGCAGGATGATCTCCTTTTCGTGTTCCTTGGCCAGTTGCTCATTGTAGAGTTGTTGATTGCGCAACTCCTCCTCCTTTTGGCGCTGTATGTCGAGCAGTTTGCGATTAGAACGACGATTGAACAACATGATAAGAGCGCAAACCAACATCGCACCCACCAATGCGTATACGAAATAGGCGATGGGTGTTGCCCAGTAGGGTGGAGCAACAGAGAAGCGTAGCGAGGTGGACGACTCCTTGCCACTGATGCGATTGCGCGCTCTCACCATAAGTGTATATTTACCCCCTTTCAAACCTGTGTACTCTTTGGAATTGACGGTAGAAAAGTTGGACCATGAGGAGTCGTAGCCATCGAGCATAAAACTATACTCCACAGCATCGGTATCGCGAAATTCGGGCAAAGCAACCTCAATGTTTATGCAGTTATTACGGGCGGCGATTTCGGGCATTGAGGCGTTCTCTACCACCGCTCTCTCTCCATAGATAAGGTGCTTGAAGGGTTTGGTTGTGTGGATGCTTTTTATGAAAACCCCATGGTCGTTATCACGCTCGCTACCTTGCTCCATTCTCTCCATATCTATCACCGAAAAGCCGTGCTCGCTACTGATTATTACCGTATTATCGTCGAGCATCTTCACACTCTCGAAGCCTATAATCATCTCCTTGGTAAGGTGGTTGAGCGATGTAGAGTCGATGGTTATGGTGTTCTGGCTGTTGCGATAACCCATACCTATGAAATTCTCCGATACGAACAATACGCCTCTGTCTCGTAGCGGATGGATGCGTATGGAGGAGGGTTTTCGATTGGCAAACAAGACGTTCAGTTGAGAGTGAGGAACCATCTTATCTCTTTCTCTGTCGAGTGTGAAAAAACCGCTGCCCGACGAGAATACAACCTCGCCGTCGAGTAGGTAGGGTACATTATTGTAGTCCTGAGGCAGTCCCTGCACTCTGCCATAGTGAGTCATGGTCTGCACATAGGTAAACTCTTTGTCGAACGTCAGGCGGAACAGACCACGCTGCCAGTGGGAGTACCACCACGCCCCATCGCTGTCCTCGACAAACATTGCACTCGACTCTTCCAAGCCCTCCACCTGGTGCGAGAGTGCCCAGCGTCCCGCTTTGCGATGGATGACAAAGAGCCCCTTGTAGCCACAGCACAGCAACCTATCGCTCTTATCGGCTATGGGTACCACTTTCCATACGCCGCCAACACCTCTAATGTCATATCTGTTGCCAGATTGATTGACATAAAGTCCCTCCTCGTGACAGCAAAAGAGTGCACCCTCCAACACACAAAGACTCCACACTTTTGCCACCGATTTTGTAACCGACTCGAAGTGTTGAACCTTCTCCAAACTCCCGTCAAAGTCAGTGCTGTATAATCCCTGATTGGTGCCAATGTACAATTGGTCGCCATAGACTGCCGAGTCGTATCCCGTACCATAATAACTGCTGCGCGCCACGAGCGAGTGGTCGGGTAGGCTCAGTTTTATGTGGTCGATACCATTGTCGAGTCCCACCCAAAGGTTGGCATCATCGTCAAACAATAGCGATAAAATTCTGTTGTTCTGCAAGCCGTTGGTCGCATTGATATTGGAGTGGATACCCTTGTCGAGATCTATCAGCAGCAATCCCGAACTAACCGTACCAACTGCCAACGTGGAATTCTCTATGGTGGCGCAAGTGGCGTGGTCGTTCATTAGAATGTTGTCGCAAGAGGTGACAATGCGCTGTATGCTATTTCCATCGTAGAGATAAAGACCTTTGTTGCTTGTGAGGAAAATAATGGAGCCGTTGCGCCATTCGATAAATCCGATTATCTTGTTGTTAATGAGCGGACTACCCCCGCCTATGGGAATCAATAAGTCGCTACTCATAACCATGGGACCGCTTTGAGATGTAGCAAAGAAGAAGGTGTCGTAGAGAACTGCCGAAGAGTCGATACGGTTGTTGTCGATGGCGAAAATTTTGCCCTCTCCGGTGGCTTGGTTGTAGCGAAATATGTTCCAATCTGTGCGGAAGAATATGTAGTCGCCCAAATGATCAATACCTATAAATTCAAACATCATCGCCTCGCGACTACTCTCGTCAAAAGCATCTTTAAGGGAGGTGAAACGCATCAGCCCATCCTCTCCCGACGAAAAGTAGCCAAACTCATTGAAGGCTCCCGCATAGAGTCGCTTTTGATCCTCTACCCAACGCAAAGAGCGGATGTTCGTACCATTTGTGACATAGTATTGGTTCCAATCGGAGCCGTCAAACTCTAAGAGTCCCGTGTGGTTGCCAAAATAGATGCACCCCGAAGAGGTCTGCTCAATGGCGTAGTTTTGAGCTCCACCATTGTAGGTGGCTTTGGAATAATTGGATATTCTCGGCACCGTTGCGAGCGAAATTTCCACCGAAAGGGATAGTAGAAGGGCAAAAATAGTTAGCAGTCTTTTCATATCGATATGTTTGATTACTGCAAAGATAATATAATTAGTTGGTAGGATTAATTTTTTGCAAATTTTTTTATTATATGTCTTATTATCAGATATGTTCTTTGTGTGTTGTGAAATTGTTGTTGTATTTTTTTATTGGCATTGTTGTATTTTTTATGAAACTAAAAAATGGGCTGAGATAGTTATACCCACTAATTTTGTGCAACAAGGTCAAAGACGACAATCTGCAACCTCGAAACTTACAGCAACAAATAACCTTAATACAATATGAAGAGAATCCTTTTTATGTTGATTTTTGCCCTGCTGGGCGTTGCAAATCTTGCGGCTCAGAACATCACCGTAAGGGGCAATGTTAAATCCTCCGATGAGAATCTGCCGATTGTGGGAGCGACTATTATGGTTGAGGGCACACAACAGGGCGAAACAACCGATCGCAACGGTAATTTCACCATCTCGGCAAAACCCAACGCCACGCTTACCATATCCTATCTCGGCTATGAGGAGCAGAGTATTGCTATCGCCAATCGCTCTTCGTTGGAGATTGTGCTCTCGCCCGAGACCAATGTTTTCGACGAGGTGGTCATTATTGGTTATGGCGCTGTCAAGAAGAGCGACCTTACAGGTGCTGTGGCATCGCTCAAAGGCGACGAGTTGAAAAAGAATCCTGTGGCGAATGTTGCAGAGGCCCTGCAAGGTAAAATTGCGGGTGTGACGGTTACCTCCAATACGGGACAACCTGGCAGCGATGTGTCGGTGCGTATTAGGGGTATAGGTTCGGTGAATGCAGGTGTTACCCCTCTCTATGTTGTGGACGGAATGATTGTCGACAACATCAACTTCCTTTCGCCCAACGATATTGCCTCTACCGAGGTGCTCAAAGATGCCTCTTCGGCTGCAATCTATGGTTCGAGGGCAGCTAATGGTGTCATACTTGTGACCACCAAATCGGGCTCCAACAAGCAGCACACCAACATTACCTTTGAGGCTTATGCGGGTGTGCAGAGCCGTTGGAATAAACTCAGCCTAATGAGCGCCAATGAACAGATTGAGACGATGTTCAAAATTAACGATTTGGGACAAAAACAGTTGGAAGCATATCAAACAGGTGGTCTTAATGCTTGGCTCAATTACGCGCGCATCGGCGGTTTGGACGACTATCCAATAGCAGGCACAGCCGAGGGTAACTTCGACTATGCCTCCAACAATACCGATTGGCAAGATGCCGTATTCCGCGCTGCGCCTATTCAGAACTATTATGTGTCGGTGGATTCGGGCAACGAGAAGATGAAACAGACTTTTAGTGCAAACTACTTCTCGCAGGATGGTACCATCATTGGCTCTTACTACGACCGTATTAATTTGCGATACAACTCCTCTTCGCAACTAAAAAAGTGGCTCCGCATTGGCGAGACCTTCAACTTCTCGACCGTTTCGTCACGTTGGGCACTCAATAACAACTCTCAGCCGGGTGCTTCTGTTCTCTCGGCAGCCCTTGCAATGGCTCCCTGGGATCCCACACACTACCCTGCTGGCTCTCGCAACCATCTCGGAGGCGACCTCTCGAATAGGATTTCGGCTGCTTCGAACTTCCAAAATGTGGTCAATCCCTTCTCGATGGCAGAGCACTCTCATCCACGAGGTGGCGAGGAGAGGTATGTA
Organism: uncultured Alistipes sp.; assembly: GCA_937911745.1. Classification (GTDB taxonomy): domain Bacteria; phylum Bacteroidota; class Bacteroidia; order Bacteroidales; family Rikenellaceae; genus Tidjanibacter. Next base: position 62,364 of record CALDPX010000058.1, read on the forward strand.
GGCTCGCTGTATGCCGACATAACCCCTACCAAGCACCTCACACTACGCTCGGATGTGAGTTTCGATATGAACTACAACCGCTATCGCTCCTTCTCCGACGAGTACCACTACTCCAATGCCGACAAGAACGATGCAAACTCTATTGGTCAGAGTATGAGCCGTTCGCGCAAGGTTATCGTAAATAACTATGGTACCTACGCACGTGAGATTGGCAAGCACAACTTCTCGCTGATGGTGGGTCACACATTGGAGATGGCTTCTAATGAGAGTGTAGGCGTAGGCGGTAGGAATCTGCTCAATACAGACGAGCGTTTTTGGTCGCTCGGATACGCAACAAGCGACTTCACATACGGTGGTTCGTACTATGGCGAGTATCGTCGTATGTCGTTCATTGGTCGTGCACAATATGGTTACGACGACCGCTACCTTGTGACGCTCAACTGGCGTTCGGATGGCAATCGTGCGTTTCAGGGCAGCCCCTGGGGACACTTCCCTTCGGTGGCAGGTGCTTGGAAAATTTCCGAAGAGGAGTTCTTGGAGGACAACGAGAATATCTCGCTTTTGAAGGTCCGCCTCGGCTGGGGTAGACTCGGCAACGACAATGTCGATAGCAACCTCTTCACAATGACTATGGATTCGAGTATGTATGCCAACCTCGGCTATCCCTTTGGTCCCGGTAATGGCGACTTCCAGGAGCTTGTGACGGGTGCTGCCGTAACAAGCCAAAAGAACCTCGCAGGTCGTTGGGAGATTACCGAGCACTACAACCTCGGTATAGACTATGGTCTTTTCGATGACCGCCTGACGGGTTCGGTTGACCTTTTTATCCGCGACACGAAAGATATGTTGCTGGCTCGCAAGTGGCCCAACTATGCAGGTGTGCTCTATACGGCAGTCGATAATATCGGTACGATGCGTAACAAGGGTGTGGAATTCCAGGTGGCTTGGCAGGACAACTTTATGCTCGGTTCGCGCCCCTTCTCCTACCAAATTAGTGGTAATATGTCGTTTGTGGAGAACATTTTGGTCGATATGAACGGTGCCGATAGGGTGTGGGGCGACAAGACCGTCACCGATCAGGGCTATGCCGTAGGCTCTTTCTGGGGCTACCAATACGATGGCATTTTCCGCTCCGAGGAGGAGATAAATGAGTTTTTCCGCATCATCCCCAACCCTCAAACCCAAGAGGAAATTGACTACAACGCCACCCGCAACATCCACAACTTTGCTGTCGGTGATGTGAGATACAAAGACCTCAACAACGATGGTGAACTCGATGATGAGGAGGATATGTGTGTCATTGGTAACCCTTTCCCCAAATTTACCTACGGTCTTAATCTTTCGCTCGATTGGGCTGGTTTCGATATGCAACTCTTCTTCCAGGGCGTCTACGGCAACACCATCTACAACGCACTGCGTGAGCGTATCGAGGGTAATGGTTTGCAGTCTCAGTTGAGCACTGCAATGAGGGATGTATGGACACCTCAAACCCCCAACGGCGCACTGCCCAACCCCAACCACACCGTAAACTTCTACCAGTCGGACCGCTTCCTTGAAGATGGCTCCTATCTACGACTCAAAAACCTCCAAGTGGGTTATTCGCTACCTCGTAGATTGACCGAGAAGTTGCAAATCGCCTCCCTGAGGCTCTATGTTTCGGCTCAGAACCTGCTGACCTTCACCAACTATTCTGGCTATGACCCCGAAGTAGGCGGTGGTGTGGACTACGGCAACTATCCTCAGTCGCGCACCTTTATGGTTGGTGTAAACCTCTCGTTCTAACTCAATCCAACCACGACTCCAAGACAAAACAACGTGTAATCCCACTAATAAATCAGAAGATATATGAAAAGGCTATCAATTTTGTTTGTCCTCCTTGCGGTACTCTCGCTTTCCTCGTGCAACGATTGGCTTATGGAGATGCCAGCAGGAACGACAACGCTCGACGAATACTATGTCAATGGTAAGACCTGCGACCCTGTGTCGGTGGGCTGCTATGTGCCTATGATGTGGCAATTCCGCAACGGCACCTATATGAGCGAATGGTTCTTCGGTGATGTGTGTTCGGACGACGCCTTTAAGGGCGGTCAATTCAAGGCTGAGGATGCCAACCTCTTGGACATGGAGAATTTCCGAGTGAATGCCGACAACGATATCTTGCTCCAATACTACCACTCGCAGTATGTGGGCATTGCTCGCTGCAATCGCGCTATCATCGACATTCCCAAGGTTCCTTGCGATGAGGATATGGATATGCTCTTGCAAGCCCGCTATGTGGCGGAGGCTAAGTGTCTGAGGGCATTCTACTACCTGCGACTCGTGAGGGTTTTCGGCAAGGTGCCATACTATACCCACATCATCGAGGGCTCCGACCAACTCACTCTTCAACGCGAGGAACTATCGACCATCTACGCCAATATAGTTAAAGACCTTACCGATGCCGAGATGTTTCTTTGGAATAAGTCGGAGTACGAGCCTAAGGATTTGGGACGTGTAACGAAGGGTACGGCGCAGGCTCTACTGCTGAAAACCTACCTTACGGGTCACGAATACCTCGAAAATGCCTACGAGAAGGCTATGTATTGGGGCGAACAAATCTACAAGTCGGGCGAATACTCGCTCTGCCCCAACTATTGGGATAACTTCACCCTCGCGGGTGAGAATGGTGTTGAGTCGGTGTTTGAGATTCAGTACACCAACGACCCCACAGGCGACTATGGCGGTGGTGGTACTCGTGGTGCCTTCACTGCTCGACAGCAGCGTTGCCGCTCGAACAAATACACCTCGGGTAACGCAGGCTGGGGCTACAATCGCCCCACACAATCGCTCTACAACGAGTACGAGGCAGGCGACCCCCGCAGGGACCTTACGATTGATGTGCTGACCGAGGAGGAGTGCGATAACCCACAAGTGGATTTCTACGAGGGCGTTGTTAGGACCGTAAGCCTCAAATATGCAATGATGACCGATGGCGCCGATGGCGGAGTCTACTCGCTCGATGCCAACAACAACCCCCGCGATCCAATCAACACCAAAGAGATTCGCTATGCGGACGTACTGCTGATGTATGCCGAGGCTTGTGTGGAGCAGAACGACCTCGCAACTGCCAAGATACTTTTGGAAGAGGTTAGAGCAAGGGCGCGTGGTGAGAGAGAGGACGTGCTCCCTGCATTTCCCAACTACAATGGCTACACCGACACCAAGGATGATCTCCGCAAGGCTATCCGCCACGAGCGTAGGGTGGAACTCGCAATGGAGGGACACCGCTGGTTCGACCTGAACCGATGGGGTATCGCTGCCGAGGTTATGAATGCCTTTGGCGAGAGCGAGGAGGTTCAGGCTATCTACTCGGACGTGTGGAACGGCTTCCGCAAGGGTATACACGAGATTTTCCCCATTCCTGCCGAGGAGCGACGCCTTGCAGGTTTGGACCAGAACTACGGATATTAATCACAGTTTAACCATAAAAAAAAGAGAGACACAATTAACTTTCATTATTAACCTATTAAAACACAAAACACTATGAAAAAATTTCTTAGCATTTTCGCAGCAGTAGCAATGGTTTTTGCTATGGCTTCGTGTGAGGAGGAGCCCGTACAGGATCCCAACAACAATGGCGGAGGTGGTAGCACAGGTGGCAACGACTACACCATGATTGCTTCTCCCCTTACTCTCGACTTCGGTTGGAATCAGCCTTCGGGCCAGACCGTAACCGTAACTACCAACGCCCCCGACGGCTTTACCATTGGCGAGACTGCCGATTGGTACACCGCCGAGAAGAGCGGTGCCAACAAAGTTATCGTTACTCCCCAAAGCAACGATGGCGAGGCTCGTACCCACATTCTGAAACTCCACGCAAATGGCGCTAACGACATCTCTATCGTCATCAACCAGGTGGCAAAAGGTGAGGTGGCTCAGTCGCTCAAAGGTCAGAAGTATATCGTATGGCAGATGGATCCCACCTCGTACGATTTCATCAAAGACAAAGTTGTTCTGAACCTTATGCCCGACGGTAACGTATCGAGGCTCGACATTTGGCCCGCAGGTGACTCTCTCATTGCTGACGAGAGCGCAACAGGTCCCAACTTCTACGGCAACCAGGGTGGTTATGTAGGTTTGAAAGTTGGTAATGTAGGTTGGAGTGGCGGTGGCTACGGCTATGGTAAGGGTGCTGATGACACCGCAAGCATCGAGAAATTGGCAGCTGCTTGGAAACAGATTACCGATGTTAATGGCGAGGGTTGGTATCTCCACTGCGCCGTTAAGGGTACCAAGGGTGCAGGTAGTTTCTTCCGCCTTTGCGATGCAGATCCCGATGCAGCATCTTCGTACATCCTCCACTGGGACAACTATGACTTCACCGAGAACGATTGGGCAGAGATAGAGATTCCTATGACCACCATCTGCGCCGCAGGTTGGCTGGGTGCTACCGAAGGCTACCAATTCACCATTCACGGTAGTGGTAGGGCTGGTGACAAGTTCCACTACGACGCTGTGTTTATCTACCAGAAATAAGCAATAATTTACGCAAGGATCTCTCTGCACCCTCGAAGTGAATGAGGGTGCAGAGGGCCATCCGAAGAGAGACATTGAACCAAAAACATTACAATCAATTCCACACTCTTATGAAAACCAATAACTTCACAAAAGAGGGCTATGTTGCACCCTCTGTTGATGTAGAATTTGTTGCGTTGGAACAAGGAATAGCCGTTAGTCAGACCATCTACCAGGACTACAATGCTGGTTCCGACCAGGTGGATTGGGTTATCGGCACCTCCGACAATGAGTTTGAGTAATCTTTTAACCACAAAGAGAAAAGGACTATGAAAAAGATTTTCCGCTATGCAGCAATGATTTGCGCAGCCGCTCTGGCAGTGGCTTGCGCTGAGGAGCCCCAAGATGAGCCCATCGTGGAGCATCCTACAACAAAAGATTTGACAATTACCACCGAAGCAACCACCCCCGACAGTCGCGTGCTGTTTGCCGATGGCGAGGGCTTTGCGTGGGAGAATGCCGACCTCACAAAGATGGCGGTGTGCTACAACGAGGAACTACTGTGGAAACACACCTGCTCAACAAGTGGCGCCATCAACGAGGGTATAGCAAGTTTCACTGCTACCGTTAACGCAGAGAGTGTTTTTGCCTACTGCTACTACCCCTACGCTGAGAATAACTCGACCGACTCAACTTTTGCCTACAACTTCGCTGCCAACGTTGCTCAGAGCGAGGCAGGTAAAACTACCGCTTTGCGTCTGGCTTCGGATGTTATCAGCATCGAGGGCGAGGCTAACAATGTTGCCGCTCAGTTCCGCATCGTAGGTAGCCTCTTGCGCTACTTCATCTATGCCGAGGAGAGTGACGAGAGGGTGGAGAGTGTTGCTTTGAAGGCTACGGCTCCCGTCGCAGGCTCCTACACCTACAATCTCGCCAGTGCCGAGGGTACCGTTGGCGGCAACACCTCCAACGAGGTTACCGTTACTTTGGGCACCGCACTGTCGCTCGACGGCATCACCGCTGCCGACAAGGCTAAGAGCGTGTTTATGCCCATCGTTCCTACCACTTCGCAGGGCGTAACCTATGTTGTTACTACCGATAAGAACGTCTATGAGTTCGTTTCGGATGCTGCCCACACTTGGGCTGAGGGCTCTGTTACCGAAATCAAACTCAACCTCGCGAAGGCTACCAATGTAACTCCCATTGGTGGTGGCGAGCCCGAGGAGCCCAAGTTGCAACTCTACTACCTCTTCCGCGAGAAGACGGGTGGTTACTGCGCAAAAGCGGTCTCGGTGGAGAGTGCTGGTCAAACACTCATGAACAACGCTTGGTTCTTGGTAGGTGTTGGTGGCAATAGCGACGACAAACTCATTTTGAGCGACTACCAAAATCAGGCTCCCTATCGCGACTTGCGTTTCGAGTGCCCCGAGTGGATGGAGTACACCCACGATGGCGGTCAGAACATCTCGCTGAAAGTTTTGGAGAACACCACTACCGAAGAGCGTGTTGGTACGTTCAAGATTTACTCGAATGTAGATACCGAAGTTTACGAGGTTGTATATGCCGATGGCGAAACCATCACTATCGAGGACCCCGTATTTGAAGTAACTGTTACTCAGGCAGGTGCAGCTGAGGTTAACCCCGACCCCGACCCAGAGCCCGATCCAAGCGGTGCAACCGAGCTTACTTATCATTTCACCAACAAAGCGATGCGTACAAGTTACGATGTTGCTGCCAACGAGGGTGCTGCGGCAACCGATTACTTCATTGTTGCTTTGAATGGCGTGGATAACACCGAGTATAGCAAACCTTACTACACCGACCTCCGTATGGAGTACCTCGATGAGGAGGGCAACAAGGTGGATTGGATTACCTTTACCACAAGGGCTAACGACAACAAGTTGGACTACTCGTGGACAACCAACGAGGGTGCTGCTCGTACTGCTATTGTAAACATCTATTGGGACGACACCGAGGAGTACAAGGTTGTAGCTACTGTTAAGAATGACGCGAAGGAACTCCAAGCCATCACTACTACCGATCCAATTATGACCATCAAGGTTAATCAGGCAGCAGGTGCGGCTACTCCTGATCCAGAGCCCGATCCAGAGCCAAGCGGTGCAACGACACTCTATTACCACTTTACCGACAAGGGTGTATCGGCTCTCCATTATGATATTATGGCAACCGGCGAGACCAAAGGTTTGGGTTGGTACTCGTGCTACGTTGGTGGTACAGATACAGCAGATGGCAACCTTCCCGCCTTCAAGAATTGGAGAATGCAGGCAGTGGATGCAAATGGCAATGTTGTGGATTGGATTACTGCAAGTCCTTTTAGCAACACCATCGATCTTACTTGTGCTGCTAACACTGGCGAGGCTCGTTCGGCAACTGTAAACTTCTACTGGGATGACACCGAGGAGTTTGTAGTTATCGGTACTATCAAGACTGCCGATCGTACACCCTATGACATTGCAAGTGGCAACTTTACTTCGGCTGATCCTATTCTGACCATTACCATTAATCAGGAGGGTAAGAGTTCAGAACCCACAACTCTCTATTATCACTTCACTGATAAGGGTATAGGCGCACTCCACCACGAATTCACGGCAGCAGGTCAGATGAATAAGAATCTCGGTTGGTATTCGTGTTTCATTGGCGGCAAAGACAATGCAACCGGTACAAACGCTTGCTTCCAGCAGTGGATTGCCAAAGCATATGATGAGAATGGCAACGAGGTAGATTGGGTTTATGCAACACCCGTACCCGACAAAAATGAGGTTTATCTCTCGTGCGAGGCTAACGCTGGCGATGCTCGTACTGCAACTGTCAAGTTGTACTGGGTTGACAACGAAGATTTCGTAGTTATCGGTACTATCAAGACTGCCGATCGTACACCCTATGACATTGCAAGCGGCAACTTCACCTCAGCTGATCCTATCCTTGAACTCACAGTAAATCAGGCGGCAGGCAACTAATAGGCGGTCTGTGAGGGTGGTGAAAAACGAAAATAGTGATGCACAATCACTTCGACACCACGCCTTACTCCGCAATACAATAGGTGGGAGAGGGTTTGATAGCCCCTCCTACCACAAATAGACAAAACAAAATAAGTAAAACGCGCAAAAACAACAAAAACAATGAAAAATCAAGGACTTAGACTCGTTGTCAAGTGTTTGGCAATCTCGGCAGTGCTGCTATGGGGTGAAACCTCGTGTGAGGTGGAGCCCACAATTGAGCAGGTACAAAATCAGGAGGTAACATTCCCCGCTCTCGACACCTTCACGCCCGAAGAGGATGTGGTATCGCAGGCAAGAAGTTATAAACGCGGTGTATGTACCAACTTCCGCATCCCCGAGATGCCCGACTTCCTCGGCGAGGGTGTTAGCTGGTGCTACAACTGGGCACACACCCCCTTCGGTCAGGACCGCTGGGAGATGCTCCGCCGCAACGATATGGAGTTTATCCCTATGATTTGGAACGCAGGATTCTCTGACGCCAACCTCGGGACTATTATGCAGGAGGGCGGCTCCAAGTGGCTCTTGGCATACAACGAGCCCAACCTTACAGACCAAGCCAATATGACCCCCTCGGAGGCGGCGCAGAATTGGCCCAATGTGGTGGCTGTGGCTAAGAAATATGGCTACAAAATCGTTGGTCCCGCAGTGAACTACGGTACCCTCTCGGGCTATTCCGATCCCGTAGTGTGGTACAAGGAGTTCCTTGAACATCCCAACGTCGATATTAACGACATTGATGCCATAGCACTCCACTGCTATATGCCCAACGGCAATGCCGTCAAATCGCTTATGATTCGCAAGTTTGTGAACTTCTTTAACGAGTATCCTCAGTACCGCAAACCACTTTGGCTCACCGAGTTCGAGAGTGGCGATGCGCAAACCGAGGCCGCTCAGATACAGTTCTGCGCCGAGACCATCACCTACCTCGAAGCCGACCCCAATGTGGAGCGTTACGCTTGGTTTATGGACAACACCGGCTCCAACGACCGTGCACCTCACTTCCCGCTCGTGACTATTCCCGTTATGGGCGTGGAGTCGAACATAACCGAATTGGGTAAACTCTATGTTGGGCTCTCCTCCTACGACAAGAACAACTACTATGATGTGGATGTCAATATCCCCGCAGAACACTACTCGGGACAGATTGTGGAGGAATCCGCCAATGCCGACGGTTGGGGCGCAATGGTCAAGACCCGCAAAACAAGCGATGTATATGGTAACTTCGAAATTTACGATATGAAGAATGGCAACTGGGTGGAGTATGGTATTGATGTGCCCCACACCAGCAAATACCGCCTCGATTTGCGCTACTCGGCAGATACCGAAAGTGTTGTGATGATAGATTGCAAAGGTACAACCTCGGTCATTGCCATTTTGCCTGCCACTACGGCTCTGATGCCTTACACAACAACAGGCATTGAAATTGTCCTCCCCGCAGGAAAGCAGACTATTCGCATCAATGGTGCACAGGGTAACTTCGCACTCAACTGGCTGAGGGTGACTTCGCCATTAAATAGCAACGCACAATAGCCAATCAACAAGACCACAAACCTAACACAGCCGAAGAGATGAAAATTTCATACAGAATACTTTTTGCCACCATAGCCCTACTATGCGGAGGTGGTGCAATGGCACAACAGCAAGGTGGTGACTTCTATGCCTCGCAGCGTGAGGGCTGGGCAGCAAAAGCCGAAGCCTCGAAACCCTCGCTCACAAAGACCGTCTATCGTCCCGTAGGACTTGTGGAGTCGGTCTATGACGATGCCGCATTCCAGAATTGGCGTATGGTACCTACCGAGCCTATGGAGGCTCTCTATGGAGTGTCGCTCAAAGAGAAACCCGTGTCGATTGTCGATTTCGGTCGCCATATGACGGGTTACTACACCTTCCGACTGAAAACCACCCATCGCACACAAGACGCACCTATGCGCATACGCTTCACGTTTGCCGAGGTGCCCAGCGAACTCAACACCCCTCTCGACCCCTACAAAGGTACTCTGAGCCGTGCGTGGGTGCAGGACGAAACCCTTACCATCGAGCAGATTGACTGCGACATCACCATTCCTCGCCGCCTTGCGGGTAGGTATATGAAGATTGAACTATTGGGTGCATCGCCCGACTTTGACTTCCGTATGGAGGATATGTGGTTTACGGCTCAGTCATCCGCCGACCACGCAACGCTGCTGCCTCTGCCCGAGGGTACCTCCGAGGAGATTAGGGCTATTAGCGAGGTGGCTATCGAAACCCTCCACGAGTGTATGCAGACCGTCTATGAGGATGGTCCCAAGAGGGATATGAGGCTCTGGATTGGCGACCTCTACCTCGAACAGTTGGCAAACATATACTCCTTCCGCCAGCACGACCTAACGAAGCGTTGCCTCTACCTTTTGGCATCGCTTGCAGCCGAGGATGGCAGACTCCACGCCAACGTCTTCGAGCGTCCCGAGCCACACCCCCAATATGGCTCGCACGCGCTGGATTACAGCCTTATCTACAATGTGGCTCTCTTGGAGTATCTGAAAGCCACCAACGACTACGAAACCGCACGCGACCTGTGGGTGGTTGCCAAAAGACAGATTGACGATGCCAAAGGCTACCTTACCGAAGACTACATCTTCGATGCTGCACGCTATGGCGAGCCCATCTGGTTGGTATTCGATTGGAGGGATGGCTACGACCGCAGCGCATCTATTCAGGGCTTGATGATTTGGGCTTTGGAGAATAGCAGCGAGTTGGCAGATATGCTCGGCAATGCTGCCGAAGCCAAAGAGTGGCGCAAGTTGGCCGCTACAATGCGCAAGGCTGCCCGCAAGCACCTCTACGACAAGAAACAGGGCGTTGTGCTGAGCGGTCCCGAAGGACAAATATCCTACCTCTCGCAAGTGTGGGCAATCCTCTCCGATATTCTTACAGAGAAGGAGGGACAGAGGGCTCTGAATGCCGTATTCGCTATGGACGATGTGGTTTATCCTGGTGCTCCCTACGCCTACCACTACCTCATTGAGGCTTGTGTTAAGTGCGGTCTGCACGAGGAGGCTCGTACTCGTCTTGTGGAGTATTGGGGCGGTATGGTAGAGCGTGGTGCCGACACCTTCTGGGAGGTCTATGACCCCGAGAATGAAGCCCTCTCGCCCTACAACTTCTTCGTTATTAACAGTTATTGCCACGCTTGGAGTTGTACGCCAATCTATTTTATTCAGAAATATCCCCAAATTTTTTGTAAATAATGAAACTTAGAGCACTTTTTGTTGCCGCTGTTGTGGCACTTGCGTTTGGGTGCGAAGAGGTACCCGAGCCCCCCGTAAATGAGAATCCCCAAGATCCCGAAAATCCATCGGTGGTGCAGGGTGACCTCCCCAAGTTCGACCGCTTTTACCTCTCGGCAGAGGTGAACGAAGGTTTGATAGAGGACTTTGAATGCCCCATCTCGGAGGGGAATGTGATAGATGTTGTATGCCCCCGCCTCGACTCTTCGGAGGGTATCATTCCTTCGTTCGAGGGCGACTTCAAGAGCGTGACCATAGAAGGTGTGGTACAGACCTCGGGTGTTACTGCTCAGGACTTCAACAACGAGGTGGTCTATCTGCTCTCCAACCCCGCAGGCAAGACCAACAAGTATACCGTGAGGATTCGCACTCTCAATGGTCTGCCCCGTGTGGATATACATACCGACGGCAAGCAGGCTGTAACGAGCAAAGAGACCTATGTCGCTGCTACAATCAACATCTCCAACACCCCCGAGTTTGGCAATCTCTCGGCTCGCGGAGGCGTGAAGGGGCGTGGCAATGCAACGTGGACCAACTACCCCAAAAAGCCATACAAAATTAAGTTTGACGAGAAGACCTCGGTGCTCGGTAAGCCCAAGAACAAACATTGGGTGCTGCTTGCAGAGTATTGCGACAAGTCACTGATGCGCACCGCTTATATGAGTGCCGTTTCGGGTGCCATTGGTCTGCCGTGGACCATTAGCGTGCAGCACGTCGATTTGTACCTGAACGACCTCTATTTGGGTACTTATGTTCTGACCGAGCATGTCCGCAAAGACTCCGATAGGGTGGATTTGGAGGACGATGGTTTCCTCTTCGAGAACGACAATTACTACTACCAGGAGCCTCTCTATATGACAACCTCGAAGAATTGGAAATATACATTCAAGTATCCCGATGCTGAGGATGGAGAGATAGTGAAGAATGATGACAACTACAACTTCATCTTGCAGTACATGAACGACTTCGAGAAGGCACTTTACTCCAACGACTTCAAGGATGAGGAGAAGGGCTACCGCAAGTACATCGATGCAAGGAGTTTTGCCAAGTGGTACCTCGTGAACGAATTGACGGGTAACTTGGAGCCCAACATCTACTACTCCATGGTGAGCCGCAACGACAAGGTGCAGATGAATCCCGAGTGGGATGCAGAGTGGAGCCTCGGTCTTGCCGCGCGCGGTGATGATTGGGCTGGTTGGGAGTTGCCACCTGCCGAGAGTAGGGTTGATATAGAGATCTGGAAGAAGGAGCGTTATTTCCCCCGCCTCTTCGAGGACCCCTACTTCAAAAACCTCGTAAAAGAGGAGTGGGAGGCTTTCAAACCCAAGAAAGACGACATGCAAGCCGCACTCAGGGAGAAGGCTATGAGTATCATCCACTCCCAGAGCGACAACTTTACCAAATGGCCCATTTTGGAGAGTTACATCTCGGTTGGCTTGGTATGTTTGGGTAACTGGATCGACGAGTATGAATATGTGGCAACTTTCTTCGACAACCGCTGTGAGTGGTTCGAGCAGTATGCCGCAAACGACTTCACAGTAAAATGAGTTTGTCTTGGCGAAAAAAAGTGTAATCCTTAATGCACCTAATAAAGAAGGCATTAAGTTGTACCATTTTGCAAAATCGCGTATTGAAATCTTGTTAATAAATAGTTTTTTTCAAGGGGACTTTCTCGCTACGGAGTGATTCCGCCAAAGTCCGAGAAATGAGGTTAGGAATGATTGGTTGATAATGTTGGTGGAGTGGGTGAGATGATACATCTTGCCCGCTCAACTTTTCTTTTCAACGTGGTTTATAGGCACCATAACACCTTAAAACTCTTGTTATTTTGTGTGAGAAAAATTTGCGGTTTTTGCGAAATGTTGTATATTTGCACCAACGAAACGATGTTCGGGGACCAGATGAGTCCCCGAATTTCGTAGTATATGACTAAGTAAGTTGCTGAGTATGATAGATGTAGTAAAGATACGCGAGGTCGCTGAGGCGGCATTGGAGGGCACCGACCGCTTTGTGGTCGATGTGAAGTGCTCGCCCGCAAACGAGATAGAGGTAGTAATAGACGCCGATAGCAGTGTCGATTTGGACGCTTGTGTGGAGTTGAGCCGCAAAATTGAGGAGGCTTTCGACAGAGAGCAGGAGGATTACGAACTCTCGGTCTTCTCGGCAGGTGTGGGTCAGCCGCTCAAACTGCTCCGCCAATACTACAAACTCGTGGGCGAGAGTGTCGAGGTGTTGCTTGTGAGTGGCACAAAGATGCTCGCAACACTCAAAGAGGTGTCGCCCGAGGGTATCACCCTCTCTTATACCGAGCGCAAACTTGTCGAGGGCAAGAAACGCAAGGTGGAGGTTGAGGTGGAGGATTTCCACGCCTTCTCGGAGATTAAGTGGGTTAAAGAATTTTTGGATTTTAAGTAAATTGAAGTCAATCCCATATCTCCCATTACTCTCATAACTCCCATTGGAGCAGAACAAGGGTTACACTAAAAATTTTTGGGCGACTTTTGTGCCAGAGTGGCACTTTTGTGCTGGGAATGCAAATATAGGGCTTAGCAAAGGTAAAGCGATACGCAGTATCGCACAAAAATTTTTGGGCGACTTTTTATAAAAAGTCGCAAAAGAGAAACAACAAAAAACTAAAATATAACGACAAATGGAGAATTTGATTAGCAATTTTGCCGAGTTTAAGGAGCTGAAAAACATCGACAAAAGCACAATGATTGGTGTTTTGGAGGACGTATTCCGTCACTATCTCCAAAAGACCTACGAGACAGACGAGAACTTTGATGTCATCATCAACCCCGAGAAGGGCGACTTGGAGATTTGGCGCAACCGTGTCATCGTTGAGGATGGCGCAGTGGAGAACCCCAATCAGCAGATTGCCCTCAGCGAGGCTCGCAAACTCGATGCCACCTACGAGGTAGGCGAGGAGGTGTCCGACCAGCTCGAAATGGCATCGTTCGGTCGCCGTGCAGTGCTTTCGCTCCGCCAGAACTTGGCATCGCGCATCCTCGACTTGGAGAAGGCTAACCTCTTCGAGAAGTATAGCGAGAAGGTGGGCGAGATTATCTCGGGCGAGGTATATCAGGTGTGGAAAAAGGAGATTTTGGTGCTCGATGACGAGGGTAACGAACTCGTGTTGCCCAAAGGCGAGCAGATTCCCAGCGACTTCTTCCGCAAGGGCGACAACATCAAAGCCATTGTGTCGAAGGTTGAGATGCGCAACAACAACCCTGTGATTATCCTCTCGCGTACTGCTCCCGAGTTCTTGCAGAGGCTCTTTGAGGCTGAGGTACCCGAGATTTTCGATGGTCTTATCACCATCAAGAAGATTGTCCGCATCCCCGGCGAGAGGGCTAAGGTGGCTGTGGAGTCGTATGACGACCGCATCGACCCCGTAGGTGCTTGTGTGGGCGTAAAAGGCTCGCGTATCTACTCCGTAGTTAAGGAGTTGAAGAACGAGAATATCGATGTTGTAAACTGGACTTCGAACACCACGCTGCTCATTCAGAGGGCTCTCAACCCCGCAAAGATTACTTCCATCTCGCTCGATGAGGCTAAGAAGACCGCTTCGGTCTACCTCAAACCCAGCGAGGTGTCGCTTGCTATCGGTAAGGGCGGTCTGAATATCCGCTTGGCAACGATGCTTACGGGCTATGACATTGACGTATTCCGCGATGCAGACGAGGAGGATGTGGACCTCGATGAGTTCAATGACGAGATTGAGCAGTGGATTATCGATACCTTCAAACGTATCGGCTGCGACACCGCCAAGAGCGTCTTGGAACTCTCGAATGAGGAACTTGCTAAGCGCACCGACCTCGAAGAGGAGACTATCGAGGAGGTTGTTCGCATACTCCGCGCCGAGTTCGAATAATTTGCTGCATCTCGCGGGCATCTGCTGCGTTATGCTCGGGCTCGGATTGCTCATTTGCGCTAAGCAAACTCCGCATCCTCGCCTTTCGCAAGCCTTGCATCTGCTCCGCAATATACAGCAAATTGAAATTTTTGTTTTTAGGGGCGATTTCTGCGTTACGCTTGCGCTCGAAATAGGGTCTAACGTCTAACGTCTAACGTCAATAGTCCTAAGGCTTATAGGGCATATAAGGCGTAGCAAAGGTAAAGCGATACGCAGTATCGCATAAAAGTTTTTGGTTCCGCTTTTTACAAAAAGCGGAGAAAAAAGAAAGAGAAACAACAAAAAAATATAGCAAATGGAGAAAAAACTGAGACTCGTACAGGTTGCAAGAGAGTTCAAGGTTGGTCTGGGCACCATTACCGAATTTCTCGAAAAGAAAGGTATCAAGGACGTAGCACCCAACACATTGGTGGAGAGTGATGTCTATGCTTTGTTGGAGAAGGAGTTTGGCGGCAATCATCTTGGTGGTGAGAGGGATAGTGTACGCGAGCGTATGAACCTCAAACAGGAGAGTGTGTCGCTGGGCGACAAGAAGGAGCACGCTCACGAGGAGCAGGAGGTGGTCATCAAGAGCGGCAGTTTCATCCGCACCGAGGTGCCACAGCCCAAGGTGCTGGGTAAGATTGACCTCACACCCAAGAGTGCCCCTGCGCCCAAGCCTGAGGCTCCTGCGAAGCCTGCCGAGCCTAAGCCACAGCCCGAGAAGGTGAGCGAGCAACCCGCTGCACCTAAGGCTGTCTCCGCACCCAAAGTTGAACCCAAGGTGGAATCCAAGCCCGCACCACAACACACTCCCAAAGCCGAGCCCAAGCCTGCTGCACAGCCCAAACCTGCACAGCCTGTGGCTAAGGTGGAGGTTAAGAGTGCTCCCGCGGAGCCTAAGGCTCCCGTTGCGGATGCAGAGGCTCAGCATAAGACCTATGACGAGCGTCTGGCAGAGAGCAAAGAGGTCTTCCGTCTGGATAATAACAACCTCTCGGGTCCCAAGGTGCTGGGTAAGATAGATGTTGATAGTTTGCGTAAGAGTGCCGAGCCTTCGCACCGCGAGAAACGCAAACGTATCAAAGACAAGGTGGATGTGAATAAACCCCAGCACGGTGGCGGCAAGTCCCAGCAGGGTGGTGGTCAGAATGGCAACCAACAACCCACCTCTAAGAAGGATAAGAAGAATAAACAGAAGAACGCACCCAAGCCCGTTGTTCGCCCCGAGGTGAGCGATGAGGAGGTGCAGAAGCAGATTAAGGATACGCTGGCAAGGCTTACGGCTAAGGGTGGTAAGAGCAAAGGCTCGGTTCACCGCAAGGAGAAACGTCAGGCTGTGGCGGAGCGTATGGAGGCTGAATTCGAGCAGTCGATGAATGAGAGCAAGGTGCTTAAACTCACCGAGTTTGTGACCGTTAGTGACTTGGCTACGATGATGAACGTAGGCGTTACGGATGTTATCACAACCTGTATGAACCTCGGACTTATGGTCTCCATCAACCAGCGTCTGGATGCCGAGGCACTCGTTATTGTTGCCGAGGAGTATGGCTTCAAGGTGGAGTTCGTGAGCGTGGAGATTCAGGAGGCTATCGAGGATGTTGCCGACAGCGAGGAGGACCTCGTGGCACGTCCACCTATCGTCACCGTAATGGGTCACGTTGACCACGGTAAGACTTCGCTGCTGGATAATATCCGCAAGACCAACGTCATCGCTGGTGAGGCGGGTGGTATCACCCAGCACATCGGTGCTTATAGCGTGAAGTATGAGGGTAAGACCATCACCTTCCTCGACACCCCCGGTCACGAGGCGTTTACGGCTATGCGTGCGCGTGGTGCTCAGGTTACCGATGTGGCTATCATCATTGTTGCAGCCGACGATAAGGTTATGCCCCAGACCGTTGAGGCTATCAACCACGCTGTTGCAGCAGGTGTTCCTATGGTATTTGCTATCAATAAGATAGATAAGCCCGCTGCCAACCCCGATGCTATCAAGGAGCAACTCGCCAATATGAACTACTTGGTGGAGGATTGGGGCGGTAAGTACCAGTCGCAGGATATCTCCGCAAAGCAGGGTATCAACCTTGACAAACTCTTGGAGAAGGTGCTCTTGGAGGCTGAACTTTTGGACTTGAAGGCTAACCCCAACAAGAAGGCTGTGGGTACCGTCATTGAGTCCTCGCTCGACAAGGGACGTGGCTATGTGGCTACGGTGCTTGTAGAGAATGGAACGCTCCGCACCGGCGATGTTATACTTTCGGGTACCCATACGGGTCGTGTGAAAGCAATGTTCAACGAGCACGGCAAGAAGGTCAGCGAGGCAGGTCCCGCAACTCCCGTATTGGTACTTGGTCTGAATGGCGCACCCCAGGCAGGCGATAAGTTCAACGTGATGGACGATGACCGTAGCGCAAGGGAGATTGCCACCAAGCGTGAACAGTTGCAGCGTATTCAGGGTATCAAGACACAGAAACACGTCACCCTTGACGAGATTGGTCGCCGTATCGCTATCGGCAACTTCAAGGAACTCAACATCATTGTCAAAGGCGATGTGGACGGCTCCATTGAGGCTATGACCGACTCGCTCTTGAAACTCTCCACCGAGACCGTACAGGTTAACGTCATCCACAAGGCTGTGGGTCAGATTACCGAGGGCGATGTGCTCCTCGCTGCTGCCTCCAACGCCGTTATTGTGGGCTTCCAGGTACGTCCTTCGGCTGGCGCAAGGAAGATTGCCGAGAATGAGGCTATCGAAATTCGCCTATACTCCATCATCTACGATGCTATCAACGACATCAAAGACGCTATCGAGGGTATGTTGGAGCCTGAGATGAAGGAGGAGATTATGGGTACTGTCGAGGTTCTCGAAACCTTCAAGATTAGCAAGGTGGGTACCATTGCAGGTGGTATTGTCCGCGAGGGTAAAATTACCCGCACCTCGCCCATCCGTGTCATCCGTGACGGTATTGTTATCTACACCGGTCGCCTTGGCTCTCTCAAACGCTTCAAGGACGATGCTAAGGAGGTAACACTCAATATGGAGTGCGGTCTTAACATCGAGTCGTACAATGATATTAAGATTGGAGATATAATCGAGTCTTACGACCAGGTAGAGGTTAAAAAGAAGTAATCTCGCGGGTAACTTTCGCACAAAATTTCAGAGAGCGGCTTCCTCATTTGCGCTAAGCAAACTGCGGAGCCGCTCCTTTATTTTGCACGAAATTTCCTCCACGATATCACTCCTTTTTTAACCTCTACCAATTCTTGGTAAACTGCGGACTCGCCTTCTTGTTTGGCACAAAATCCACCTCACTCTCTGCGTTTTTCTTTTCTTTTTCTATACGCTCCTTTTTTAACCTCCACCGCCTCTCGGTAAACTACGGACTCGTACCTTTTTTGCACGAAATTTCCTCCACGATATCACTCCTTTTTTAACCTCTACCGCCACTTGGTAACCTGCGGGAGGATTTTTTTCGCAAGCCTTGCATTCATCCCGTTATTTTACATTTTTCTAACCGTTGCACCCTTTTTACCTTTGAGCCTCAAAAGACTCTCTGACAGCGTTCCTTCTTGCCCAAAGGAAGAATTTAGGGCGGGGATAATTCTCAATTACCAATATATAGGTGTTGCACGCTCGCTTTTTTGGCTTTATATTTGTCAACCAATAGGAATAAATAGTATAGGAATGAAAAAGACTCTCATCACACTCCTCGCGCTCCTTTGCGCACTCACACTCCACGCCTCCGATAGGGGAGGCTTTGACCTTTCGTATCGAGGCTTTTCGGGCGGAATGATGCTCCACGCAGGTTGGGTTGCCCGAGGCGACATTGCCGTTGGAGGTGAGCCACAACAGGCTCTTTCGGGTGTGCCACTTGGCATTGGAGGTGCGCTGAAAGTGCGCTTTGGCGACCACCTGAGAGTGGGTACCGAGGGTTACACCTCTTCGCTCGGATATGGCGACTATGGCTCCTCGCTCTCGATTGGGTGGGGTGGTCTGCTGGTCGATTGGGCGTGGCAGATGGGACGCTTTACTCCCTATGTTGGCGCAACCATTGGCGGCGGAGTGGTGGAAAACCTTACCCTGACCTCCGAACCACAAATGGACACCCTTCCCGAGGAAAATATCTCTTATCGCAACTATGGGGTTGGTGTTGTAGTGCCTTTTGTGGGCGTGGAATATGGTCTTACGGAGCGTATGTCGCTGACCGTTAAGACCGACTATATGTTCTCCATTTCGCGAAAAGAGTTCGATTTCCCTTCGGGCATAAGGTGTTACATAGGCTTTATGTTCAACCATTAGCGAACGCGCCTTGTGGGCGATTTCGGCGTTATACTTCGATAAGCGGCTTCCTCATTTGCCTAAGCAAACTGCGGAGCCGCTTTTTCGTATGCAAGGTTTTCAGGGGTAACAGGGGTAACAGGGGTAACAGGGGTAATAGGGGTAACAAGGATAACAGGGAATACTCCTTGCAACCCTTGCAACCCCTGCAACCCCTGCAACCCTTGTAACCCTTGTAACCCCTGTAACCCTCCCCTAAGTTAAAGAAGTTCCTCCCCTACGATGAGGGGAGGTTAGGAGGGGTGGTCGTAATTGCGCTCGGCGTCCTCGCCGAGTAGGGAGGGTCCGCGAAGCGGGGGAGAGGTCTGTTAATTTCCCATTTTGAATTGACCAACCTGCGGTTGCTCTAAAATGCTCTCGCTCGGCATAGCGTGCAAGCCCGCTCTGCCCTCGCTTACTCGCATTTGCTTCAATTTTGAATTTTGCATTTTGAATTTGATTACTATCTTTGTCGCTCTAAAACAAAGATACAATCGTTATGTGGATTTGGTTTGCAGTGATTTCTTCGGTGTTGCTTGGCTTCTATGACGTTGCCAAGAAACGCTCCGTAGAGGGCAATGCGGTACTTCCCGTACTAACTATTGCCACCTCCATTTCGGCACTCTTCTTTCTGCCCGTCATACTCTCTTCGGAGTTCCATCTCGGCTGGTTTGCCGAGGGTACGATGTTCTACGTCACCCCTATGGGTTTGGAACAACACCTGCTGGTGGCTCTCAAAGCGGTTATTGTTGCTGCAACGTGGCTGTTTGGCTATCTGGCAGTTAAGTACTTGCCGCTGACTATCGTGTCGCCCATCTACGCACTGCGCCCTGTGCTGGTGCTTTTGGGCTCGATACTCATCTTTGGCGAGAGGCTCAATGTGTACCAATGGATAGGTGTTGTGGTGGCTTTTGTGGCGTTCTATATGATGAACCGTTCGAGCCATAAGGAGGGCATACGTTTCTCGAATAATAAGGGTATTTTCTACCTTATGATGGCGGTGCTGCTGGGCGTGGGTAGTGCTTTCTGCGACAAGATACTGATGCGTGGCATCCAACCCGCCTCGGTGCAGGCGTGGTGCGGACTCTATATCGCACTGCTCTATGGCGTTTTGACGCTCATTATTTGGTGCCCCAAACGCAAGGAGAGCAAGTTCGAGTGGCGTTGGAGCATTGTGCTCATCTCGATTTTTCTTTCCATTGCCGATTTCTGCTATTTCAACGCTCTGGCACAAGAGGGCGCACTGCTGGCTGTCATCTCGCTCATTAGGCGTGGCTCGGTTATTGTGTCGTTCACGCTGGGCGCCATCTTCTTTAAGGAACGCAACCTCCGCTCTAAGGCGTTGGCACTATGTGTGCTGTTGGTTGGTCTGTACTTCCTCCTCCACGGCAGTCTGGTCTGAATTCCAATTTAATAAGTCGTTAGACGTTAGACGGTTGACGTTGGACAAAAAAATAGTTGGATATATCCGACTATTTTTTTATTTTTGTAAATTAATAGAAATTGTAACCGTAAACTATGTCAGAACAAGATAAAATACTTAGCGAGGTAACCTCCAAGGAGTATGAATATGGCTTTGTGACCGATATTGAGACTCATACCCTGCCCAAGGGACTGAGTGAGGATATTGTGCGCCAGATTTCTGCCCTGAAAGGCGAGCCCGAGTGGATGCTCGAATATCGCCTTGCAGCCTACCGCAAGTGGCTCACTATGCCACTGCCCGAGTGGGCACACCTTCGTATTCCTCCCATCGACTTTCAGGATATCATCTATTTTGCCGCTCCCAAGAAGGAGCCCGACAAAAAGTCGATGGATGAGGTAGACCCCAAATTGCGCGAAACATTCGACAAACTCGGCATTCCACTCGAAGAGCAGATGGCTCTGGCGGGTGTGGCTGTCGATGCAGTTATGGACTCGGTGTCCGTCAAGACCACCTTCCGCGAGACGCTGGCGGAGAAGGGTATCATCTTCTGCTCTATGAGCGAGGCTTTGAAGGAGTACCCCGAATTGGTGCGTAAGTACCTCGGCACTGTGGTGCCTGTGGGCGATAACTTCTACTCGGCACTCAACGCTGCGGTCTTCTCGGACGGCTCGTTCTGCTACATCCCCAAGGGTGTAAGATGTCCTATGGAACTCTCCACCTACTTCCGCATCAATGCTGCGGGTACGGGACAGTTTGAGCGCACGCTGATTGTGGCAGATGAAGGCTCCTATGTCAGCTATTTGGAGGGCTGTACGGCTCCTATGCGTGACGAGAACCAGCTGCACGCTGCCGTTGTGGAGATTATTGTGGAGAAAGATGCCGAGGTTAAGTACTCAACGGTGCAGAATTGGTATCCCGGCGATGCTGAGGGTAAGGGTGGTATCTATAACTTCGTGACCAAACGAGGCATCTGCCGTGGCGACAACGCGCGACTCTCGTGGACTCAGGTCGAGACGGGCTCGGCAATCACCTGGAAATACCCCTCGTGCATCCTCAAAGGCGATAACTCGGTGGGCGAGTTCTACTCGGTGGCACTGACCAACAACTTCCAGCAGGCAGATACGGGTACGAAGATGATACATATCGGCAAGAATACCCGCTCGCGCATCGTGTCGAAGGGTATCTCGGCAGGTAGGAGCGAGAATAGTTACCGTGGCTTGGTAAAGGTGGTGCCTGCCGCCGAGGGCGCAAGGAACTACTCGCAGTGCGACTCGCTCTTGATAGGCGATAAGTGTGGTGCTCACACCTTCCCCTATATCGACTGCCAGAACACCTCTGCCATTGTCGAACACGAGGCTACAACGAGCAAAATCTCCGATGACCAACTCTTCTACTGCAACCAGAGGGGTATTGGTACCGAGGAGGCTGTGGGCTTGATTGTCAATGGCTACGCAAAGGAGGTTTTGGCTAAGTTGCCTATGGAGTTTGCGGTGGAGGCGCAGAAGTTGCTCTCTATTTCACTCGAAGGTTCCGTGGGATAGCGAGCGTGCCTTGTGGGTGCTTTTTGCACCACGCTGCGACTCGCAAGAGAAATTGAAAATTAAGAAATTGAAAACAAGAAAATTGAAAATGGAAAATTGAGGTATGCCTGCGGCATAGTATTTATAAAGCGGCATAGTAGTTATAAAATAATTCTCAATTCTCAATTTTCAATTCTCAATTCGGGAAAGATATATGCTTAAAGTTAAGAATTTACACGCAGAGGTTGACGGCAAAGAGATTTTGCGCGGTATCGACTTCGAGGTTAAGGCGGGCGAGGTGCACGCCATAATGGGTCCCAACGGCTCGGGCAAGAGTACTTTTGCCTCGGTGCTGGCGGGCAACGAGAAATTTACCGTCACCGAGGGTGAGGTGGAGTATGAGGGCAAGGATTTGCTCTCGATGAGCATTGAGGATAGGGCTCGTGAGGGTTTGTTCCTCGGCTTCCAATACCCCGTAGAGATTCCCGGTGTCAGTATGGCTAACTTTATGAAACTTGCTGTTGCCGAGCGCAGGAAGGCTCAGGGCTTGGAACCTCTTTCGGCGGGTCAGATGCTCAAATATATGAGGGAGAAGGCGGCAGTGGTGGAACTCGATGCCAAACTGATGAATAGGGCTGTGAACGAGGGCTTCTCGGGTGGAGAGAAGAAGAAAAACGAGATTTTCCAGATGGCGATGTTAGAACCCAAACTCTCGCTTTTGGACGAGACGGATAGCGGCTTGGATATAGATGCACTGAGGATTGTGGCTACGGGTGTCAACCGCTTGCGCTCGGAGAAGAATGCAACGGTGCTCATCACCCACTACCAACGACTGCTGGACTATATCGTGCCCGACTATGTGCACGTTCTCTATAAGGGACGCATCATCTACTCGGGTGGCAAGGAACTCGCCCTGAAATTGGAGAAGGAGGGCTACGATTGGCTCATCGCAGACTACAAAGAGTAATTCAAAATTCAAAATTCAAAATTCAAAATTCAAAATTGAAATTGCTCTTATGTCAGAGAAGAAAATCATAGTTTTAAGAGAAGAGTGTGGTGGCGAGTGGATGGTGGCTGCGGGCGAGAGCCTGGAACTCTACCAGCTCTGTTCTCTCGGCTCCCACAGCGTGACGCTCCACTTGGCGGAGGGCGCAAAGGCTAAGGTGGTCTTTGTGGCGGCTTCGGGGGGCGATGTATCCTACGACTACCATATAAACCTCTCGGAAGAGGGCGCAAGTGCCGAGGTCTATGGACTGATGGTTGCGGGCGAGGGTAAGAAGGCGAGGGTTAAGACCGAGATGCGCCATAATGCTCCTCGCTGCCATAGCGACCAACAAGTCAGAGGTGTTGCTTCGGGCAATGGCTACGGCTTGTTCGAGGGCTTGGTCTATGTGGCACCCGATGCACAGCAGACCGAGGCTTACCAGCAGAGCCGCAATCTGCTCCTCTCGCCCGAGGCACGCATCCAAACCCAACCACAGTTGGAGATTTATGCCGATGATGTGAAGTGCTCACACGGTGCAACGGTGGGACAGATGAACGAGGAACAGATCTACTATATGCGCCAGAGGGGCTTGTCGGAGATGGATGCCCGTAGATTGCAACTCGGTGGCTTTATGCAGGAGATTTTGGATAAGATAGAGGACAAGGCTCTCAGAATGGAGTTCGAGGAGAAATTGAATGTTGAAAGTTGAGAGTTGAAAGACTTGCCTTAAAGTCCTTAAAGAAAAATTATGTTTGATGTAAAGAAAATACGAGAAGAGTTTCCGATACTCTCGCGCGAGGTCTATGGTAAGCCGCTGGTTTACTTGGACAATGGTGCTACGGCACAAAAGCCGCGTCAGGTTATAGAGTGTGTGGCACGTCTGTATAGGGAGGAGAATGCCAACATCCACCGAGGTGTCCACTACCTTTCGGAACGATGTACGGAACTCTATGAGGATGCCCGCAAGACGGTTGCCGAGGCTTTGGGAACAAGCGATAGTGGCGAGGTAGTCTTTACGGCGGGTGCTACGGCGGCACTCAATACTGTGGCTTACAGTTTCTCGGAGAGATACCTCTCGGAGGGCGACAATGTGCTGGTGAGCGAGATGGAACACCACTCCAACATCGTACCCTGGCAACTTATGTGCGAGCGCAAGAGGGCGCAACTGAGGGTGCTGCCCTTCGATGACGAGGGCAACCTGAGGCTCGAACTCTTGGACTCGCTCATTGACGAGCGCACAAGGGTTGTGGCTGTCACTCAGGCGAGCAACACCCTCGGCACGATGCCCAACCTTCGCCCCGTTATCGACAAAGCACACTCGGTGGGTGCGGTGGTGGTGGTCGATGGCTGCCAGGGCTTTGTGCATAGCGAGGTTAATGTCAAGGAACTCGACTGCGACTTCTATGCATTTTCGAGCCACAAACTCTATGGTCCCAATGGCGTAGGCGTGCTCTACGGCAAGAGGGAGTGGTTGGAGGCTATCCCCCCATTTTTGGGCGGTGGCGATATGGTGAAGAAGGTCACTTTTGACAAGACCACCTATGCCGACCTCCCGTTGAAGTTTGAGGCGGGTACGGCAAACTACATAGATGCCATAGGTTTGGCGGAGGCGATACGCTTCCTCCGCACGCTCGATAGGGAGGCAGTGCTGGCGCACGAAAGGTCACTTTTGGACTACGCTACCGATGAACTCTCCAAGATAGAGGGACTCAGGATATATGGCTCGGCAGAGGATAAGTGTAGCATTGTGAGTTTCAATGTCGAGGGCATACATAACTTCGACCTCGGAGCGGTGCTGGATAGGAGCGGTGTGGCAATACGCACAGGCGCACACTGTGCCGACCCTGTTATGGCACACTACGGCGTGCAGGGTATGGCAAGAGCCTCCTTCGCACTCTACAACACAATGGAGGAGGTAGATGCTCTGACAGCCGCTGTGCGTAAGGCAGTAAGAATGTTGAAATAAATTGAAAATTGAGAAATGCCTGCGGCATAACATTTATATTTAGTAATTCTCAATTCTCAACTCTCAATTCTCAATTCGGAAGAATTATGTTTATAGTATTGGAGGGCTTGGATGGAGCCGGTAAATCCACCCAGATAAAACTTTTGCGCCAGATGGTCGAGGCTACGGGCAGGGAGTGCGAGTATTTGCACTTTCCGAGGTTCGATGCGCCCATCTATGGCGATATGATTGCACGCTTCCTCAGGGGCGAGTTCGGCTCTGTGGAGCAGGTCAACCCCTACCTTGTTGCTCTGCTCTATGCGGGCGATAGGGCAGATGCCGCAAGACAGATAAGAGAGTGGATGGCTGAGGGTAAGTGCGTGATTGTAGATAGGTATGTCTACTCCAACATAGGCTACCAATGCGCCAAGTTGGAGAGCGAGAAGGAACGCCAAAGGCTTGCCGAGTGGATATATAAGACCGAGTTCGAGGAGTTCGCAATTCCACGCCCCACGCTCTCGCTTTTCTTGGATGTGCCTTTTGGTTTTACGGAGGCAAAACTTACCTCCCAGCGCGAGGGCGCAGATAGGGAGTATCTCGGTGGGGCGCAAGATATCCACGAGAAGTCGCTCGACCTGCAACGTAGGGTGCGCGAGGTCTATTTGGACGCTGCCGCCAAGGAGGAGGACTTCAAGGTTGTGGACTGCTCCGATAGCAAGGGCAATATGGCATCGCCCGAGGAGATTTTCAGCCGCGTAGCCGAAGTGGTAAAACCACTTTTAGAATTGAGAATTGAGAATTGAGAATTGAAGATGTGCGGTAATAGACATAACCTTGTGAGTATTGTAGCCCGCATTTTGGTGGGCGGAGTGCTGATTTTCTCGTCAGTAGCCAAGGGCTTGGACCCCTACGGTACGGTGCTGAAAATTGGCGAATACTTTTCTGCCCTGCACCTGCTGTGGGCGGAGCCTGCTGCCACCCCCCTCGCTGTTGCACTCATTGGCTTGGAGATGCTTGTGGGTGTGGCACTCGTGGTGGGTGCTGTACCTCGACTAACCTCTCGTGTGGCACTGATACTCAACGGCTTTTTTATGCTCTTCACGCTGTGGATAGCCATTGCCGAGCCCGTTGCCGAGTGTGGTTGCTTTGGCGATGTGCTACACCTTACGAATTGGCAGACCTTTGCCAAAAATGTGGTGTTGGTGGCTCTCTCGGTGGTTGTACTGAGGGATAGCAAAAGACGAAAGGGTAGAGTGTGGAGTGCTGTGACTGCACTTGTTATGATGTGTGGCGTTGTGGCTCTGTCGGTCTATTCGCTCACATTCCTTCCCCTTGTGGACCGCTTCCCATTTGGAGTGGGTGTCGATATTACCCGAGAGATGTTTGCTGAAAACGAACGCGAGGCAGAGAATACTTTTGTGGTGTGTCGCAATGTATCTACGGGAGAAGAGCGCAGGTTTGCTGTGGATGACAAGGAGTGGTGGAACGAACAAGAGTGGGAGTTTGTGCGTAGCGAAAGCCCCGCAAGGGATGAGGTGAGGGTTACCGTTAGGGATTTTCGCCTGATGAGCGGCAACTTTGAGATTACTGACCAGATACTCCGTATGCCCTACTGCCGCCTGCTGTGTGTGGAGAATGTGGATAAACTCTCGCGCGAGGAACTCGCAAAACTGCGCCGTATAGGTCTTTATTGCGTGGCAAAGGGCGATAGGGTGGTGGTTGTTACTGCTTCGCCCCTCAGACACACCGAGAGCCTCTTTCCGGGCTTGGAGTTCTGCAATATGGACGCTGTGGCACTTCGCGCACTGCTCCGCGCTCCCGCAGGAGTTGTGACCTTGCAGAGAGGCGTGATAAGGCAGAAGGTTTCCCTTGCCGCCCTACGATAAGCGAGCACATCTCGCACCGTATCTGCTGCGTTACGCTCGGGCTCGGAATGCTCATTTGCGCAGAGCAAACTCCGCTTCCTCGCCCTTCGCAAGCCTTGCATCTGCGGCACGATATGCACTCGCTGGGTTGAGGATTGAAAGTTGTTTTTTAGAACATTATAGTTCTTAAAGACTTAGGACTATTGACGTTAGACATTAGACGTTAGACCAAGAAATATATGAAACGAAACCGTTTATTCATAACAATTTGTGCACTTGCGATGCTTGCTGCTCCAAAGGCTGTGGCTCAGGAGCGCACCATCGAAGAGTACCTCTCGCGTTCGCACGACCTCTATGGCAAAGGCTTCTATCGCGAGGCTCAGGCGGAGGTGGGGCGTGCTGTGGCTAAGGCTACTGCCTTGCGCAAAGTAAACCCCAAAACAACCACCGAGGCGGAGTGGCTATCGGCACTATGCGAGGCTAAGTTGGGCGATGGCGCAGTGGCTTTGGAGCAGTTTGCTACCCGCCACCCCCGCTCTCCCTATACCAACGAGGCTCTACTGCTGTTGGGCGAAGAACACTACGAGTGGAAACGCTTTTTGGAGGCTTCGGACGCCTTGGAGAGGGTAGATATTGGCAGGCTCAACGATGACGATTTGGACAGATTGTGCTTCAAGTGCGGACACAGTTGGTACCTGTTGGGCGATAGTGCCACAGCCCACCAGTGGCTCTCGAAGGTGGAGCGCGAGGGCGACCACTACCACCACGCACAATATCTGCTCGGTATGATTGAGTATTCGGACGGCAACTATAAGGGTGCTAAGGAACGCTTTGGGACCCTTGCCGAGAGCGGACAATATGGAGCCGTTGTGTCGTACTACCTGCTGAATGTCGAACACCGCCTTGGCAACAACATTTATGTTGCCCGCAATGCCGATAGGGTGTTGGAGGGCTTGGAGGGCGAGAGGCGCAAAGAGGTGCGCCGCATTGCAGCCCAGAGCACCTTCCGCAACGAGGAGTGGAGCGAGGCAGAACGCCACATAGCCTCCCTCAGGGACGAGGAGGGCGCAAGCCTGTCGCGCGAGGAGAACTATATTGCAGGCTATGCACTCTACCGCTTGGGCGAGTGGGAGAGGGCTGCAAAGTACCTGAGGGGCGCTTGCTCTGGCGAAGATGCACTCACACGCAATGCCGCCTACCACCTTGCCGATTGCCTGCTGCGCAGGGGCGATAAGAGGGGCGCAATGCAGTGCTTCTCGATGGCATACGGTGGTGATGATAGCGATACCATCAGCGAGGATGCACACTATAACTACTGCAAGTTGCAAGTGGAACTTGGCGGCTCGTCGTTCAACGAGGAGATACAGTCGCTCCGCAGCTATCTTGTGCGCTATCCCCATTCGGCACACCGCACCGAGATTGAGGGCTACCTCATTTCGGCTTGCTATGCAGCCAACGACCTCAGGGGTGCTTACATCGTCTTGAAGGAGTTCTCCTCTTCGGGAGGTAAGGTTAGCGAGGCTATGCAGAAGATTGCATACTACTACTCGGCAGAGTGCTACTCGCGTGGCGATTGGGCAGAGGCTGAGGAGTATCTGGGCTACGCTCTCGACCACAAGGAGTACGACTCCGAGATTGCAGCTTTGACTCTCTACCTGCTTGGTGAGATTGACTACCAACAGGGACGCTATAAGGAGGCGGCATCTATGTATGACCAATACCTTGCAATGGAGATGACGCACCAGAGCGAATACGCTATGGCTTTCTATAATATGGGCTACGCAAACTTCAACTCCTCGCGCTGGGCGGCAGCCTACGACGATTTTGCCGACTTCATAGATGTCAGGGGTAGCGATAGGCGCGACAGTTTTTATGCCGATGCCCATAACCGCATGGGCGATGCGAAGGCGGCACAGAGGGAGTATTCTGTGGCGGCTGATGCCTACCGCAGGAGTGCTGCCACCGACACCCCCGAACGCTACTATGGTGCCTATCGTGTGGCACTTATGGAGGGAATGGCGGGTAATGTTGTGGCAAGGATTGAGGCTTTGGAGGATATCCTTGCGCTCGGCAAAGGCAACTATGTCACAAGGGCTCACTACGAACTTGGCAACACACTGCTTGGTGCGGGTAACTACGAGCGTGCCGTGGAGGTGCTTGGCGACTTTGTGGAACGCTATCCCGCCTCGCACGACTATATTGCGGCACTTTCCGACTTAGGACTTGCATATCGCAATACGGACAACGATGAGGCAGCACTGACAACCTACAAACGTATTGTTGCTACCAATAGAGGCTCCATGGCGGCTCATAATGCTTTGGGCGAGATTCGCAATATCTACATAGAGCGCAACGATGTAGACGGCTTCTTTGCCTATGCCGATGGTGTGGGTATGAGTGGCGACTTGGGCGATGTACAGCGTGACTCGCTCGGCTTTGTGGCAGCCCAAAGGCTCTATATTGCGGGAGATAAGAGAGCGGCTTCGGAGGCTTTCGACAAATATAACAGTGAGAATCCCGAGGGTGTCTACTCGCCTGCTGCACTCTACTATTCGGCAGAGTGTTACACCTCGCTGGGTGATACACTCGCCGCTCGCGAAAGACTCGTGCGACTCACTTCGCTCTACTACAACCCCTACACCCAGCGTGCTTATGAACGCTTGGCAAACCTCTCGGCAGCAGGTGCCGATTGGAAGGCTGCGGCTGCGGCTTACCGCTCGCTGGCAGATATGGCAACCACCACAGCAGCCAAGCGTGAAGCACTCGAAAAGTGCCTTGCAACAACCGTTGCCTCCGAAGATAATGCCGCAATTATCGAGATGGCAGACTACATCATTGCTCACCCCGACACCACAACCGATATGAGCCGTAAAGCACGCTTCGAGAAGGCTAAGGCTCTCGAAAAGAGTGGCAAACGCAATCCTGCGGTGGCAATCTACTCTGCGCTGAGCGAGGATGTATCGAATGTGGAGGGTGCCGAGAGTGCCTACCGCATCATCGAGACGGCATTTAAGTATGGCTCCTTCGAGAAGGCAGAGAGTCTTGTCTACGAGTTTGCCGACAAGAATACCCCACACGCCTATTGGCTTGCAAGGGCGTTCTTGTTGCTGGGCGATGTCTACACCTCGCGTGGCGACCTGTTCCAGGCGAGGGCTACCTACCAGAGCGTTGTGGACGGCTACTCCGACAAGAGTGATGGCATCATCAACGAGGCGATAGAGAGGGTAGAGAGCCTCAATAATTGAAAATTATTGTCTAACGTCTAACGTCCAACGTCTAACGTCTAACGTCAATAGTCCTAAGGCTTATAAGGCTTATGGGAGATATGGGAATCCCACAACCATCTCCTACCCCTAAGTTGGGGAAGGGTGCGCATAGCGCGGGAGAGGTCTGTAAAAAACTAAAAACTGATAACCGAAAACTCAAAAATATGAATGTAAGAAGATACATAGCAATGCTGACCTTTGCGCTGGGGGTCTGTGGCACAGCCGCCTACGCCCAAGAGGAGGGCTTTACCAAGCAGATTGAGGTGCAGAAGGAGTATGAGGTGGTCGTTAGGAGTGCCGAGCGTATCGAGCAGGAGGTAATGCTGCTCGACACCGCCATTGTGCGCCCCGAACTTTCGTACCGCATACGTCCTACGGCGCATTTGACCAATTTTGCAACCTCCTCGCTACGCCCCATAAGCATTTCGACTGCCGAGTGGGCTGTGCCCCACAAGGTGTACCTCAATGTGGGCGGAGGAGTGCCCTTGCAGAGCGAGGCGGACCTCTATTGGAGCCCCGTGCAGAACTCCCGCTCGCACCTCTCGCTGTGGCTCAACCACGAGGGTACGATGGGCAAGGTTACCAACCTCAGCGAGGAGCGCATAAGGGCAACAACTTTGCGCAACAAGGCGGGTGTAAAATACTCCACCCTCATAGGCAAACGTACCTCGCTCTCGGCAGGTGTGAACTATCGTGGTACGTTGGGCGACAGCTATGGTGGTGTGGGTGTTATCGGCGAGCGACCTTTCGTGGGTGTGCACGACTTGGATGCCAATGTAAATCTTACGGGCGACTTCGGCAATAGTTCCCCACTTGGCTACGATGCCAACGCTATGGGACTCTATGCGTGGAACAATTCGGGCGAGAACGTGTGGAGATTTAACTTCAACTTCGGTCTTCTCGGACTGAATAAAATAAGGGGCTGGCTGCCCGAGCGTGTGACACTCCACTATTCGGGCGTGCAGTCGAGGTGTCTGCTTCCCGAAGATGACTATTACGACACCTCCATAACCTTCGTTCCCGAGTGGAGGTTCAGGATTGGCAAGTGGATACCCGTTGAGGCTATGGTGGGCTACGACCATATGATATATAAGGGTGCCCAGAACTCGCTGAATGGTGTTGTTGCCTCGCTATCGGCAAGTTTCGACCGCTCGCCATATATTACCCCCTACCTTACGGTTGCCAACGATGTGCAGACCAAAGTCACACGCGATGGACTGTGGCGCAACCCCTATATGACTATGCTCCCTGTGGATTCGCGCAAAGTATTCCTTGCCGAGGTGGGTGTTAGGGGCGAGTCCCAAAAGTGGAGTTACAAACTCTCGGGCTCTTCACGTTGGTTTTCGACCTATCTCTATGAGGTTGTTGTCGAGGGCTCGCCACTGCTTACCTATGGTCGAAGTGGCGGACAGCGAGTGTGGTATGCAGACGCCGAGATGCTCTACCGCCCCTCGGAGAGATTCGATGTGACGGCTCGCGCGGGCTTTACCGCACTTGGGAGGGCAGATAATGCCACCGACCACTACCAGCCCCGCAAGTGGCGTGTGGAGGGCAATGTGCGCTGGCAACCGATGGAGAGGTTGAGCCTTGTGGCTCGCTGCGAGTGGCGTAGCGCAATGGAGGTTACGGTGAGAGAGGCTGCTGCCGACACCATCTTGGAACTCCCCTCGTATGTTGATTTGGGACTCTCGGCAGAGTGGCTGTGGAGTGAACGTCTTTCGCTGTGGCTCAGGGGCGATAACCTCTTGGGACAGCCCATCTACCATTGGGCAACCTACCGCGCCCTCGGTGCAGGCTTCCGCCTCGGCGCCAGGATGAGTTTTTAGAAAAAATATCTAAACATTTGGATTTCCGACAAATGTGTATTATCTTTGTGGCGTTATTAGAATGTAGCAACGCTTCGTTCATTAAAAAGAAAGCATCTATCCCCAAGTAGATGCTTTTCTTTTTGAAATCATAAATACAACCGAGTGGTTAGTGGTTTTCGTCAAAAGGCACTTCGCTACACACCTTTCTAATAACTTATTTAATAATGAACGAAGTAGCTTTTATTGGCGGTCACCTCTATTGTGGAGTTGACAAGCCCGTCCACGTTCGAGCATATACTCGTGTACGTTTTGGACGCTTGGAGTATGTTCGCGAACACTGCCGTAGGAGTTGGGGCTCCGCACGTTAGTTTAGCGACATGATGGTTTGATGCTTCCTCGCCACTCGGTCTTTTTTCTATAATCATAAGTTGTGCCAGATAAAAATATGGGGACAGCCCTTCTTATTATTTGTTTAACCCGTGGGCTTCGGGTGAATGACCACATTTTTCACAATTACCTTCGTACTTTGTACTGAGAACATTTTTGTATCCTTTATACACGGTACATTTACATTCAGAACAATCAACATATGGTTTTGTTTCTTTTTTATATATATCTTTCATGCCAAATTTTGTGTTTGAATTGGGTTTCGGTTTGGGGGTTGTTTGAGGGCTTGGTTGAGGATATACCATAACTACCCCTGTGCCACCACAAATGGGGCAGGGTCCAAAGACAGGTTGACCGTAATAGTTATAACCCATAACCACACCGCCAGAACCACCGCAATTGTTGCAACGAACAGGGGTTTGGGGAGATGCACTTGTTGATAATGCAAGAATTAGCCCGAGACAGAAAATAAGTAAAAATCTTTTCATAATGTTTGTGTTTTAATTATACAATAAGTGTAAGTGTCCTGTAAACAACCACCCTATGCATAACAAAAGAATGCGTGGGTAGGCTATATGATTCAGAGGTACTGCCATACCCACGCAACATATAAACACCACCCACGCAAAGCGCAGGCGTTTTCGTGTCTACTGTTCTTGTTGCGTTGAAAATTGGCAGTTTTCTGAATCAAGTACAATAGGAAAAACGCTATAATATATTTCCGTATGTTGCCACAAATGTAACAAAAATTTCCCGCATACAAAAAAACTCCTTATATTTGTACTTGAAGAACTTAAAAGGATAAAAGGAATGAAAAATCCAAAGGCAGTTGCGGAATATATCGTTAGTTGGCTCAGTGGCTACGCTGCGGGGTGTGGCTCGAAGGGCTTTGTTGTGGGCATTTCGGGAGGTGTGGACTCGGCTGTGGTGTCGGCTCTGTGTGCCCGCACGGGACTTCCTACGCTTTGCGTGACGCTCCCCATCCACCAAGCCGCCTCGCAGATGAGCCGTGCCGATGAGCATATAGCAAACCTTGTGGCGGAGTACCCCAATGTGGAGTGCGCAAGGGCAGAACTTACCGAACCCTACGAAAGCCTGCTTGCAGTGCTGCCCAAGGAGGGCTCGAACTTTGAACTTACGACTGCCAACACCCGTGCCCGATTGCGTATGACCACCCTCTACTTCTATGCAGGTCTGAGGGGCGCACTTGTGGCAGGTACGGGCAACAAGATAGAGGACTTCGGCATAGGTTTCTACACTAAGTGGGGCGATGGCGGTGTGGATATCAGTCCCATTGGCGATTTGACAAAGACAGAGGTCTTTGAGCTGGGTGCCTACTTGGGCGTTTGCAACTCCATACTCTCTGCCAAACCCACCGATGGACTCTTTGGCGACGATAGGAGCGATGAGGAGCAGATAGGAGCCACCTATCCCGAATTGGAGTGGGCTATGGAGCAGTACGAGAGGGGCGCAATGGTCGATGACTTCGAGGGTAGAGAGCGCGAGGTTATGGAGATTTACACCCGTCGCAACCGTGCCAACCGCCACAAGATGGAGCCCATCCCCATCTGCAAAATTAAGTAGTCAGCTCATTCTCCAAAACCAACTAATCCAAAACCAACTAATCCAAACCAACGCCACCAGATGCTACAACGCATTATAATACTCGTTTTGCTGGCAACAATGCCTCTGATGTCGTCTGTGGCACAGGAACTGAGCGAGAGTTACTATCGCGAGAATCCTTCGTTGGTGGATTCTGATTTGTGGCTGAATAAGGATGACTATTATGCAATGCCACAAATACTCAACTCCCCATTCGAGCAGTATGCCCGTTGGGGATTTTCGTTTGTTTCCTATGCGTTTAGGGGTGAACAGAGCAACTCTCTTACTACCCGACTCGGAGCAATAGATGTTTTCTCGCCATTGGAACGCTATCCCAACTACACGCTTCTCAATCTGCTCAGACGTATCCCCGCACACCGCACAGACCTGTGGAGCAACGCCCACTCCGAGTGGGGTGCCGATGTGCGTTCGGAGGTTTTTGGCACTTCGCCAAGTGCTCTTGCGGAACGTCATCGCCTGAGGCTACAACTCTCCTCGCGTTCCTATCGCTTGGGAAGTTATTTCTCTTCGGTGGGGAGGCTCGACAGCCTATGGCACTACTCGCTCTTGGTGGGAGGCAGATGGGGTCGTGACGGCAACATCGATGGTGTCTTTACCGAAGAGGAAAACATTTGGCTCTCGGCAGAGCGTGTGTGGGGAGATGGAGTCGAAAAACACCTGCAAATGGCACTTATGGTCGCCCCTGTGATGCGCTCGGGGCGTAGTTGGAACACCGAGGAAGTTTTTGCACTCTCGGGCAATAGACACTACAACTCCTATTGGGGCTATCAGCAGGGTAAGGTACGCTCTTCGCGCGTGAGAAGGGAGTGTGTGCCGATGATGTATGCTTCGTTCGACATAGACGACACATATTTACTTTCCAATCTAAACGTATCGGCATTGCTTAGTGTGGGGCGTAAGAGCCATACAACGCTCGATTGGTCGGATGCTCCCAATCCCCAGCCCGACTACTATCTCTACCTGCCGAGCGCTCAGAGCGATCCTAAGGTGGAACTGCTCGCCCGAGAGGTGTGGCTGAGGAATGATGAGCAATATACACAAATAGATTGGCACGGACTCTACGGAGCCAACACGCTCTCTGTGACAGGTGCTCGCTATGCTCTCTTAGAGGATAGAGAGGATGTTGCTTCGGCAATTGTGGATTGTTCTGTGGCACTGCTGGGGCATAACTCCTCGCGTTTGGGTGTTAGATTGTCACACCATGCAACCAACAATTACAATCTTCCTTCGGACCTTTTAGGGGCGCCGATTCTGGGTGAAGGTTTTGAGCTCTACGATTACTCGGTAGGGCGTTCCGCTTGGGATGTCTACTACACCTATCAAAGAGATACGGAGTGGGGTAATATCTCGCTTGCGGCAGAGGTGGGAGGCGAGAGTGTGGGCTATTACTCAAAGATAAGCGAACGCAAAGCCGCAGACAATGGGTGGTCGTTGGATGCGGTTGCTCGTTGGAGCTATCCAATGGAGGGAGGTGTGGTAGTTGGCAGTAATCTTCGCTATGCTCGCGAGTCCGCATATTGGGAGGATAGGTTTGGGGCTGTCGAGGGCGCAATGACCATCAACCCATACTCGGGTATTACACACGATGGCTCTGCGGAGGTGTGGGCAAGAGGTATGGTGGGAGATGTCCTACTCCATTCCACGCTTTTTGCACGACTCAGAGGTGGTAGTAGCAGGGTTGAACATTTTTGGAACGACTTAGCAGGGTGCTATGTGGCATTGTTGGCGGGAGATATGAATACTTTGACCTATGGTTTGGAATTTACGCTTGACATACCCATTTCCAACTCTTTCCGAGCCACCTTCCACACCGCCCATCTCTCTTCCGGCTATCTTAATGATGCTGTGGGTGATGTGGTGTCGTTCGATGAGGGTAAACCACTGATTACTGCTACACCGCTGAGAATTAAGGGCAGGGCTGCGACCTCTTCGCCGCTCTCCTCGGCGGCTTTGGTGGTGCGCTATTCGGCTCCATACGGCTGGGTTGTGGGTGCCGAGTGGGCAATGGCTGCTCGAAGAAATATGGAACCTGCACTGTTTCTTTGTTCTGACTATGTGTTTGAATGTAACCTTTCAGACGAGGTGCGCACCACAATCACAACCTCACAAAGAATCGCCTCGGCTCAAATGGTCGACCTTTTTGCCTATCGTAATGTCGGTAATTTTACATTCTCCCTATCGATTAACAACATTCTAAATCTTACAAATGGCTACTACGATGGCTATCAGCCCTCTCGCCTGAGGGTTAGGGAGAGTGACTTGGTTATTGACTACTCTCTGCATGCTCCGCGCTATCAGCATATCTATCCTCGCTATTTTTTGATGAGTGTTGCCTATGAATTCTAAACTGATACATATAACTCTTCCGCTACTTGTGATGATGTCTGTTGTGGGCTGCGGCTACGATAGGCATGAGGAGTGTTTGGTGGTGTTTGAGGGGGATACAAAATCGATTCAAATGAGACAACTTGCCCTTTTTGCCGACAGTGGCGACTTGCTGCCCGAAGGGAGTGTTGTTGGTGGCAGAGTTGTGGCAAACGACTCCTCGGGTAACATCTATCGCTCGATTGTTTTGGAGGACGAGGGGGTGGGTGTCGAGGTGAAACTTGCGCTCTACGATCTGTACGCACTCTTCCCTGTGGGGTGTTATGTGGCAGTACGTTGCGGAGGACTTGCCGTTGAATATATTGATGGTGCACTTGCCATTGGTAGGGCAGTGTACGATTGGTCGGGAGGTGTTGTGGAACCTATTGCTCCTCGTAGTGAGGTGCTCTCGCGTGTGACGGTTACTGCCACTGGTGAGAGCCCCGAGGCTCTAAGGTGTGGGCTTGGAGAGTTGCAAGAGGCGCTCTGTGGCAGGCTTGTGGAAATAGGTGGCTTGCACTACGAGGGAGAGCCTACAACTTGGGGCTCGGCGGAGTACGCAGGCTATGCAGACCGCACTCTCTTCGATGCCGAAGGCAATAGTATAGATGTGCGCACGAGCCACTATGCCGATTTCGCCTTGGAGCCAATACCGCAGGTAGAGATGACTATAAGAGGAATACTCTACAAAGAGAAGAATGGTTATGTAATGAAACTACGCGATGGGGAGGATGTTGTGTTGTAGAGAATTGTGGAGGGCTTGGCAGGTGCTTTGCCTATTGCTTGCAACCCTGATTGTGGGTTGCAATCCCTACTCTGTACCCTCCAACCAGAGTGACCCCAACGAACATACCACAATCCGCCACTTGACATCTCTCTATGAGGGCTATCCTCTACTGCTCACCCACAATCCCATCATAGAGGGTGTGGTTGTTAGTAACGACCGCTTTGGCGAGTTTCGCAATAAGGTCACAATTGAGGACTCTTCGGGAGGCATAACGATAATGGTGTCGAGCGATTCGCTCTATGTGCTCCACCGTGTGGGCGATGTGATTAGGGTGGAGTGCGGAGGTTTGACGTTGGGGAGTTATGGTGGTGCTGTACGACTTGGCGAGGGAGATTCGATGAAGGAAGTAGTGCCACTTGGTATTGTACGCTGGAAGGCACATTATAGCCAAGTAGGAAAGGTTGACACACTTCCATATAAGGAGTTGAGTATTGGCGAGTTGTCGGCAGAACACCTCTCCACACGCCTGCTACTCCGAGGGGTGCGATTTGTTGAGGCGGGCGAAGCGTGGGCTCCCGAAAAGAGGGATACTACGCGCCACTTGGTAGATTGCAGGGTGGAGGGCGATACACTTGCAGTACGCCTATCGGGTAAGAGCCATTTTGCCTCTACCTCCATCCCCGAGGGCGAATGTTCGCTCTTTGGAGTGCTCGACTATTTCCACGACCACTACCAACTGCTGCTTGCCTCGCCCGAGGATGTGTTGGTACATAGCGAAAATTAACTATCTTTGTGCCCATAAAAATTAAGGAAATATAGGTATGTCGAACTTTGTAGATTACGTCAAGATATTTTGTCGCTCGGGTGCTGGTGGCGCAGGTAGTGCACACTTCCGCAGGGAGAAATTTGTTGCCTACGGAGGTCCCGATGGTGGCGATGGCGGTGCGGGAGGTAGTGTCATCCTGCGTGGCAATAGCCAGTATTGGACCCTCATACACCTCAAATATGCCCGCCACGTCTTTGCCCAGAATGGCGAGGCTGGTGGTGGCTCGCGAATGTCGGGCAAGACGGCTGCCGACCAGATTATCGAGGTGCCCCTCGGTACGGTTGCACGCAATGCCGAGACGGGCGAGATTGTGGGCGAGGTTACGGCCCACGGCGAGGAACTCGTACTGCTCAAAGGCGGTAGAGGTGGCTTGGGCAATTGGCACTTCAAGACCGCTACCAATCAGGCTCCACGCTACGCTCAGCCCGGCGAGGAGGGACAGGAGGGTGCCTTCATCCTCGAACTGAAAGTCTTGGCAGATGTGGGCTTGGTAGGCTTCCCCAATGCGGGTAAATCCACCCTGCTGAGCGTTGTTTCGGCTGCTAAACCCAAAATTGCAAACTACGCCTTCACGACCTTGGAGCCCAACCTCGGCATTGTTGAGGTTAGGGACTCACACTCGTTTGTTATGGCAGATATCCCCGGCATTATCGAGGGCGCACACGAGGGTAAAGGCTTGGGTATGCGCTTTTTGCGCCACATTGAGCGCAACTCCGTTCTGCTCTTTATGGTTCCTGCCGACTCGGACGATATTGCCCGCGAATATGAGATTTTGTTGGGCGAACTAAGGGAGTACAACCCCGAACTGCTGGATAAGGAGCGACTATTGGCAATCACTAAGTGCGATATGGTCGACCAGGAGATTATCGACCACCTCCGTACCACACTTCCCGAGGGTATTCCTGCCTATTTCATCTCCTCGGTGGCGATGCAGGGCATTGTGGAACTGAAAGATGCACTGTGGAATGTCCTGAACTCTTAGGATTTACCACCCTCCAAAGTGCCTACCAATAACTACCTCCTCCCCTCATTCACGGGTGTCTTTTTCAATACCCGTGAATGAGGGGAGGGGTTTTCTGTGGGACTGGGGTTTTCTCAGGATTTTTCCATTGGCACTCCCGTAATGGTTTTCGGGCGCACCAAAAAAGGTGCGCCCGAAACATTTTTAGTTTATTGTTTAATGTTAGACCTACACAAAGGAATTGGAAATCCAATTCTTTTGTGTATATTTGTAAGTTGTTCCGCATAGAAACGAATAAATAATATATAAAACTATGAAACTTGCTGACAAATACGCACCACAAGAGATTGAACAGAAGTGGTATGACTACTGGATGAAACACAATATGTTCCACTCCGAGCCCGACCAGAGGGAGCCTTACACCATCGTCATCCCCCCACCAAATGTGACAGGTATGCTCCATATGGGACATATGCTCAACAATACGCTCCAAGATGTGCTGGTGCGCCGTGCTCGTATGCAGGGTAAGAACGCCTGCTGGGTGCCCGGTACCGACCACGCATCCATCGCTACGGAGGCTAAGGTGGTGGCTAAACTCAAAGCCGAGGGTATCGAAAAGAGCGACCTCACGCGCGAGGAGTTCCTCAAACACGCTTGGGAGTGGAAAGAGAAACACGGTGGCATCATCCTCCAACAACTCCGCAAACTCGGTGCTTCGTGCGATTGGGACCGCACCTGCTTCACTATGGATGAGCCCCGCAGCGAGAGTGTCTTGAAGGTATTTGTCGACCTCTACAATAAGGGCAAAATTTATCGTGGTGTGAGGATGGTCAATTGGGACCCCTCGGCACAGACAGCCCTCTCGGACGAGGAGGTTATCTACAAGGAGTCGCAGGGTAAGTTCTACTACTTGCGCTACAAGGTGGAGGGCTCGGACAAGGCTCTCATCGTGGCTACCACACGTCCCGAGACCATCTTGGGCGACTCGGCAGTCTGCGTAAACCCCAACGACCCCCGCTATCAAGACCTTCCCGCAGATGCAAGGGTTATCGTTCCTCTGGTGGGACGTTCGGTGCCCGTAATCAGGGACGAGTATGTCGATATCGAGTTCGGTACGGGTGCGCTGAAAGTAACCCCTGCACACGATGTGAACGACTATATGCTTGGCGAAAAATATGGTCTTGAAACCATCGACATCTTCAATCCCGATGGCACCATCAACGACAAGGTGGGTTTGTATGTCGGTATGGACCGCTTCGAGTGCCGCAAGGTCATCGAGGGCGACTTGGAGGCAGCAGGTTTGTTGGAGAAGACCGAGGCTTACACCAACAACGTAGGTTACTCGGAGCGCACGGGTGTGGCTATCGAGCCTAAACTCTCGATGCAGTGGTTCCTCTCGATGCAGGAACTCGCCGAGCCCGCAACTCGTGCCGTAATGGAGGATGTTATCAAATTCGTACCCGAGAAATACAAAAACACCTACCGCCACTGGATGGAGAACATCAAGGATTGGTGTATCTCGCGCCAACTCTGGTGGGGTCACCGCATCCCTGCGTGGTATCTGCCCAAGGGAGGCTTTGTGGTAGCCGAGAACGAGCAGGAGGCTCTCCGTCTGGCTCGCGAGAAGGTGGGCGATGAGAACTTGCAACTTGACGACCTTCGTCAGGAGGAGGATGTGCTCGACACTTGGTTTAGTTCGTGGCTCTGGCCCATCAGTGTCTTTGACGGCATCCGCAACCCCGAGAATGAGGAGATAAAGTACTACTACCCCACAAACGACCTTATTACCGGTCCCGACATCATCTTCTTCTGGGTAGCGAGGATGATTATGGCAGGCTACGAGTGGCGAGGCGAAAAACCCTTCAACCACGTCTACTTCACAGGTATCGTGCGCGACAAACTCGGCAGAAAGATGTCCAAACAACTCGGCAACTCGCCCGACCCGCTGGATCTGATGGCTCAGTATGGTGCTGATGGTGTGAGAGTTGCACTAATGCTCTGCACCTCGGCAGGTAACGACCTTATGTTCGATGAGTCGCTCTGTGAGCAGGGACGTAACTTCTGCAACAAAATCTGGAACGCCTATCGTCTGTTGGGCACTTGGAGTGTGGATGAGGCAGCACCCCAGCCCGAGCACAGCAGGAAGGCTATCGAGTGGTTTGAGTCGGTGCTGAACAAGACCACCCGTGAGATTAACGATCACTTCGAGGCTTACCGCATCTCGGATGCTATGATGGCTGCTTATCGCCTCTTCTGGGACGATTTCAGTGGCTGGTATTTGGAGATGGTAAAACCCGCCTACGGCTCGCCTGCCGACCGAGCAACCGTGGAGGCAACCAAAGGCTTCTTTGAGCGACTGATGAAGATGCTCCATCCCTTTATGCCCTTCGTTACCGAGGAACTCTGGCAGCACATTGCGGAGCGCACTGAGGGCGAGAGTATTATGCTGAGCCTCTTTGAGGAGCCCAAAGCCTATGACGAAAAAATGCTCGCCGAGGTGGATTTGGCACGCGAGGTCGTAAGCAACATCCGCAACATCCGCGCACAGAAGAATATCCCCAACAAGGAGAAGGTGGCTTTGGAGGTTATCGCTGACGAGAACTACCACCCCGCATACAACTGCCTTGTGGAGAAGATGGCAAACCTCTCGGAGATTAGGGAGGTGGGCGAGAAGAACCCCACAGCCGCAGCCTTCATTGTCAAGACCACTCAGTATTTCGTTCCTATGAGCGAGAATATCAACGTGGAGGAGGAGTTGGAGAAGATGCACAAGGAACTTGCGTACTTTGAGGGCTTCCTCCGTACGGTTATGGGCAAACTCTCCAACGAGAGGTTTGTGGCTAACGCGCCCGCAGCCGTTGTGGAGAATGAAAGGAATAAACAGCGTGATGCGGAGGCAAAGATTGCCGCACTGAAAGAGCGAATTAACGCTCTGGCGAATTGAGAATTGAGAATTGAGAATTGAAAAGACTTGTAGTTATACTTGCCGCTTTGTTGACATTGTGCGTGGGTGAGAGCTACGCGCAGTACAACAAACGCTACATCGCTTGGGCGAGCAGGAATATGCTCGCCTCGGATAACTACAAGGATGCTATCGACATTCTCAATGTGCTGATTCGCTCCGATAAGGAGTCCTACGAGGCGTACTACCTTAGGGGCTATGCCAAGTTGGGCTTGGGCGACCTTGTGGGTGCCGAGGTGGATCTTTCGAGGGCTATCGAGATAAATCCCGTCTATACCGAGGCGTTTCACTATCGTGGCATCGTCAATGCCGAGATGGGCAACTACGAGGATGCCGTGAGGGACCTCTCGACAGCCATCGAACTGCGTCCCGACATTGTGGGGTCGTACTATTCGAGGGGCGTGACGCACCTGAGGAATAAGCAGTGGGTGAAATCGCTTGTGGATTTCGATATGGTTTTGCGCTTTACGGACAAGGATGCGCAGACACACATCAACCGAGGTATAGCACTGCTTGGTGCACGCGATACGCTCGGTGCTCACGAGAGTTTCGATAAGGCAATACGCACCAACCGCGACTACACCGAGGGCTACAATCAGAAGGCTCTGCTGCTGATGCAGGAGGAAAAGAACAAGGAGGCTCTTGTGATGTTCGATAAGGCGATAGAGTGCGACAGCACCTACCTGCAACCCATCTTCAACCGAGGCATTGTCTACTGCAACTTGGAGCAGTACGATAAGGCGGCAGAGGATTTTGAGCGTGTGTTGGAGATAGACCCTTACGTTACGGGCGCATATTTCAACCTTGCCATCATCTACTCCATAGAGCGCGACTTCCCGAGGGCTCTCGACTACTACAATAAGGTGGTGGAGCACGCACCTGAGAATGTCAAGGGTTACTACAATCGTGCGGGAGTGCTGATGGCTATGGATAGGGATATGGAGGCGCTGGGCGACTACTCGAAAGCCATAGAACTCTATCCCGACTTTGCGGGTGCCTATCTGCAAAGGGCAGAGGTTAAGGATAAGATACGCGACTTGGCAGGTGCTTCGCGCGACAGGGCTATTGCCGAGCGTAAGATTGCCGAGTATGAGGCTCGCTTGGAGGAGGACCCCGATGGAATGATGCTCTATGCCGACACCTCGCGCAGATTTAACCAACTTGTGTCGTTCGAGTCGAGGCTTGCCGAGCGCAAACTCGCCTCCGAGAGCGCATCGGATGCCACACTGAGGGACCTCTTCTGCTGGAAACCCTCAGCCCCCGAAGCAACCTCTGAACACCACTACTATACACCCCTTATCAACGAGGCACCGGTGGCTGCCGAGGGTAATATATCGTTCTCCTCCGCTCCCACCACTCTCTCCGAGGAGGAGGTGGCGGCACTCAACAGCGAGTATGAAGCACACGCCTACGAGAGTGTGGAGTCGCTCTTCCGCTACTCCATATCGCAACTCGCTATGAGGCAATATACCTCGGCACTTGGACTCCTCTCGGAGGCTATACGCCTTGCGCCCGAGGATGCTATGCTCTATCTCAATAGGGGTGTTGCAAGGGCTCAGATGATAGACTTTATATCGTCTGTGGGACTCTCGGAGCGCATATCCTTAGACTCGGATATGGCTCTACGCTCCACATCTAAGCGCACCTACAACTACAACGACGCCATTGCCGACCTTTCGCGGGCTGCTGAACTCGCCCCCGAGGTGGCATATATATACTATAATAGGGGTAACCTCTATGCGCTCTCGGGCGATATGCCCGCAGCCTATGAGGACTACACAAAGGCTCTCTCGCTTGCCCCCTACCTTGCCGAGGCATACTTCAACCGAGGACTTGTGCAACTCTATATGAAGGATACTCAGAAGGGTATGATGGACCTCAGCAAGGCTGGCGAGTTGGGTATTAAGGAGTCTTACGGTATTCTTAAACGATACCAAAAGAATTGAGTGGTCAGTAGTTAGCGATACGAAGTATCGCATAAAAATTTTTGGGCGACTTTTTATAAAAAGTCGCAAAACAAAAGAGAAAACTCAAACTAATAATTCTTAAAAAACAACAAAAAACTTATGGTACAACAAATTCAAAGGAAACTCAACGACTCAGCGCTGGCTCGCTGGGCGGCACTGATTCTCATCGCGCTGATGATGTTCTTTGCCTATAT
This sequence comes from uncultured Alistipes sp., assembly GCA_937911745.1. Lineage (GTDB taxonomy): Bacteria > Bacteroidota > Bacteroidia > Bacteroidales > Rikenellaceae > Tidjanibacter. The sequence goes on from CALDPX010000058.1 coordinate 106,180, forward strand.
GTTCGTGGATATGCTCTCGCCCTTGAAGAGCCAACTCGAAACGGGCTTGGGCTGGAATAGCACCACCTTCGGAACTTACGCATCGAGCGAGTATTTCCTCAATGTGTTCTGTTTCTTCCTCATCTTTGCGGGCATCATCCTCGACAAGATGGGCATCCGCTTTACGGGTATACTCTCGGCTTCGCTGATGGTTGTTGGTGCGGCTATCAAGTTCTACGCAATGAGTGACCTGTTCATCGGTAGTGGCTTGGAGGCTTGGATGAACTCGTGGTGGACCTCGCTCCCCGGCACTGCCAAACTCTCGTGCCTCGGCTTTATGATTTTCGGCTGTGGCTGCGAGATGGCAGGTACAACTGTGTCGAAGGCTATTGCTAAATGGTTCAAGGGCAAAGAGATGGCTATGGCTATGGGTTTGGAGATGAGTATCGCACGTCTGGGCGTATTTGCTGCTATGTGGCTCTCGCCCCTTGTGTATGAGAAATTCGGCTCGGTAGTGTCGGCACCCGTAGGCTTTGGCGCAATTCTTTTGCTCATAGGTCTTATTTTCTACTCGGTATTTGTTGTGATGGACAAGAAGTTCGACAAACAGTTGGCGGCTTGTGGCGAACTCTCCGAGGAGGCAAACGAAGAGGAGTTTAAGTTCAAAGACCTTGGTAAGATTTTTTCGAGCAAGATGTTCTGGCTTGTGGCACTCTTGTGTGTGCTCTACTACTCGGCAATCTTCCCCTTCCAGCGTTATGCTCCCGACTTCCTGAATACCACTCTTGGCGTGGAGAATGGCGCACAACTTTTCAGCTGCTTCCCAATCCTCGCAATGGTGCTCACCCCCTTCTTGGGCGCATTTATTGATAACAAAGGTAAGGCAGCCTCGATGCTTATGTTGGGCTCGCTTGTGATGATTGCTTGCCACCTTTCGTTTGCGTTCTTACTGCCCGCATTCCCCTACAAGTGGTTGGCTGTAACTATCGTTGTTATCCTCGGTGTGTCGTTCTCGTTGGTGCCCGCGGCTTTGTGGCCCTCGGTGCCCAAGATTATCGACAACCGCATCCTCGGCTCGGCATATTGCATCATCTTCTGGATTCAGAATATCGGTCTGTTTGCAGTGCCCATCCTCATTGGTAATGTACTCGACAAGACCGGCGGCTACACCATACCTATGGTTATCTTCTCATCGTTTGGCGTGTTGGCACTCTTGTTCAGCCTCTGGCTCAAACGCGAGAACCGTAAGCATAATTTTGGTTTGGAAGAGCCTAATATCAAAAAGTAAAAAAACGCATATAACGGGTGCTTTTTGCACCAACTGTCAGAGAGCGGACTCCTTGTTTGCGCTAAGCAAACGAGGAGCCCGCTCCTTCTTTTGGCACCCCCTCCGTTCTATGCATTTTTTATTGTAGATATCTCCCACCTAACTTAGAAGAGGAGTAGAAACTCTCAATTTTCAACTCTCAATTTTCAATTCTCAATTTTATTTGTATCTTTGTAGGAAATTTCCTACTTTTCCAACTTGTAAAACAAAACATACTATGCAAACAGAGAAGGATAAATACATCTTCGGAGTGGTGAAGGTGGGCGAGAAGGGACAGATTGTAATCCCCAAGGAGGCTCGCGAAGTGTTTGGTATTGAGGCTGGTGACTCGCTTTTGGTGCTTGGTGATGCCACAAAAGGACTTGCCATCGTTAAGACACAGATTTTTGATTCGGCGGTGGAGGAAGTCTTCAAATAAAGTAATAGTCATAGTAGGGCATAAAAGGCTTATAAGACGTATAGGGCTTATAGGAGTTTAAGGACATTAACGACATTAACGCTTTCAACTCTCAACTCTCAATTGACCAGCCTTCGGCTGCTCTAAAATGCTCCCGCTCGGCATAGTCTGCAAGCAGCCTCTGCCCTCGCTTACTCGCATTTGCCTCAATTCTCAATTCTCAATTCTCAATTCTATGAAGAGTCGCTACTATTTTCTCGACAATCTTAGATGGGTAACGGTGCTGTTGGTGCTGTTCTACCACGTTTTTTACAATTTCAACTCGGTGGGGGTTTTCGGTGGTGTAGGTGGTTTTGCCGAGCACCAGCCCCAAGATGTGGTGTGCGCACTGCTCAACCCTTGGTTTATGACCTTGCTCTTTGTTGTGGCGGGTGCTTCGAGCCGCTACGCTCTTTGTGGGCGCACCGCAAAGGAGTTCCGCAGGGAGCGCACACGCAAACTCCTTGTCCCCTCCACCCTCGGACTCTTTGTCTTTGGCTGGGTATTAGGATTGCTCAACTCGCGCGGTCATATACCTGCCGAGTTGCCGCTCTTTGTGAAGTACCTTATCGCCGTACCGAGCGGTACGGGTCCGCTGTGGTTTATTCAAGACCTCTTCGGCTTTTCGCTGCTTCTCCTTTTGGTGCGTAGGGTGGCAGATGCAGAAAAGGTCGATATGTGGCTCTCGGGACTCCCTAAGTGGGCTTTGGGAGTAGTTATGGTGGGCTTCTTGGGAGTGCTGTGGCTCGCCTCACAGACTCAGATTGACAATCCTACCGCAGCACAAGGTCTGTTCAACCTCTACCGCCCCGTATTCTATTTTGTGGCGTTCCTTGCGGGCTATTACATCTTCTCCTCGGAGCGTGTACACGACTTTCTTGCCGAACGTGCAGTGCCTCTTACGATAGCGGCAGTGGTGGCGGCAGTGGGCTTCTGCTCGGAGTTCTACGGCAAGGACTACACTTCGCCCGAGGCGGTGCAGGGTGTTTGGTGCAACCTCTTCTGCTGGGCTATGACGCTGGCGATGATGGGATGCTTCAAACGCTGGGCGAATGGCACCTCTAAGTTTGCGGAGTATATGACTCGTAGCAGTTTCGGACTCTACATTGTGCATATGACCGTCTGCACAGCGGTGTGCTTGTGGCTCAAAACCACCGCGCTACCCTTGTGGTCTATCTACTCTCTTGCCATTGCGATTACCTTTGTGGGCAGTGTGGTGCTGTGGGAGATTTTGCACCGCATACCTCTTGTAAGGTACTGCGTATTTGGAATAAAAAAGTCGGGAACTCGTTAGTTCTCGACTTTTTCGTATATGGGGGTTATGCCGTCCGACACATCCACGTCTATCACTCTCGGACCTTTTATGACTCTATTGCTCCACGCATCGCGCCACTTGCCTTTGGGCAGTCGCACCATCCTTACGCCTCCACTGTGCACCGCAGGAGCCACCAACCACTTTGAGCCTATCATAAATTCGTCACGCGCATTGGTGAAACCCGTGCGTGGGAACTGATACTCCAAGTGTCGCAGTATGGGCTCTGCCGAGGAGGCTCCCTGCTCGGCAAGCGAGAGGTAGTAGGAACCCTGCTGACTCCTCCACTTCAAGAGCGAGCAGAAGGGGGCTATGTCTTCGAGTGACCACACCGAGTAGGGGATTATCGCCACAGGCATAAGTGCCGCAAGTGAGGCTGTACGGAGTATTAGTTCGGGGTTTTGCTTGGCAAAGTTAAGATCGGCAGCGAGTGTGGTGCGCGAGAAACCGAGCACCGAGGCGTCAATAGCCCTTTCAAGACTCTCTTCAAGACTCTCCCAGGTGTAGTTGCGAGTGGTCGAAACCGAAGAGGCGATGCTGCCGAGTTGCTGTCCCATAGGCGAGGAGTAGATAGCCACATCAATACCCTTGCTAATGGTGTGCCAAGCATCCAAAAACTCCCTGAGCCTTTGCGGATTGTCTGCCAGAAGGTCCATGGCGTCCAAACAATCGAAGTAGAAACCATCCACCCCGTAGTCGCGCTGCAATGCTTTCAGGTCGCCATTGGTCTTCTCCACCCCTTCGGGAGTGAGTGCTCGGCAAGCCGTATAGCCCAAACGACTCTCAAAGACTACAACCTTATTCTCTCTATCGGTCAGCAGAGTGCCATCTAAGAGGTGCTGCTGATAGCCCCTGCCGGCAGCCATAACATAGGGTGTGACGGTGAGCATAACTTTCATACCCTCCGAGTGGAGATGCTCTATCATCTCTTTGGCATCGGGATATGCCTCCATATCGAATACCATAGCCCCCGAAGGACTGCTCCAACCCTGTGGCAGTAGTATCGTGCCTTTGGGTGCGCCCCTCGCCACAAGCATATCGGCAAAGGCGAGTACATCGCGGGAGGTGTAGAGCAGAGAGTTGCTGCCCCCAAACTCATAGATGGGGCTCTCGAAGAGTGCCGCAGCAGAGCCTATGTGCTGGGGAGGAAAGTTCTTGTGGCAACACATCAGATAAGCCTCTCGCAGCGTGCGCCCCGACTTCTCCAACTTGGGCGCTTGGCTGCCTTCGGGTACTGTCACTACAATCTGTTTACCATCGAAACTAACGGTAAAGGGACTACTGCTCCATAAATAACGCCCACGATTGGAGAGCATCATGTTTGCAGAGTAGTGCTCGGGCGAAAAATCGGCACCATTGAGCGAAAAGGCATCCTCAAATGGGAGATGTACAACACTTGGATCCACGACCAAGCCCCACCACTTCTCGCCATTTTGTACCTTGATTGTTGTGGTTGTATTGTTATCCTTTGCTGCAAGCGTACCTGCGCCAAAGAGCAGCACGCCAACAAGCATTATGACTATGTTTCTTACTCTTTTCACTTCTCTAAAACTATTTTTTGACTGCCAAAGGTACGTTTTTTTTGGTAATTACGAACACTCCATCTCGCTTTGTGTCATTGCGGGGAAGAGCGACTCCTCCAATAAGATGTTCAGTGCTGCATCGCGGAGTATCCTATCTTTGCTTGCCGAGAGTCGCCGAGCCAACGCTACGGCATCGCCTACACCCTCCACCGCCGCAAGGCGTAGCAGTAACATCTCAACATTTGGCGATTCTGCCACCTTGGTGTTAGGGAGTGAGAGCGACACAGAGTGCATCTTCAAGACCTCTACCACATGCCCCACATCCTCCCACGAGAGCGTATAGGGGTGTCGAGCTATCAATTCCATGACTCTATCGGGCAAGACGTAGAGCACCAATAGTAGTTGTTGGAGCGAAGCAGTGGGGGTGGAAAATTTGCACTTTGCAACTTTATAGACGCTATCTACCGACGGATGGAGCCATAACATCCACTCCATACTTTCCGAACGTCTGTGTCCCGAGCAGTGAGTGATGCGCCACACCAAAGCCTCTTCAAGCCCCCACGCCTTAGACAAACGGCGCACCTGCCGAGGGTTGCACTCCACAATGCTCTGTGAGAGCGATGCCACAACTCTTGCCAGAGCAACCCTTTCGCGCCCATTGGGGGTGAGTGAGAGGAGATAGTGGTTGTCCGCAGTGGAGTCCCCACACAGGAAGTCGTAGAGTGGTTCTACGAGGCTTAGCGCGTAGTTGTGAGGCAGAAACTTGCTATGCCGCCATATTGTCACCATTACCAAAACCAAAACTGCCACCACAGCCACCATCGAAAATGCTATATTTACCCCCATTGTTGTAACTTTTTAGTGAGCGTATGCTCTATTTTGCGCCTTAGACGGTTGGTGCTTATGGGTAGTTGCAATACCTGCTCTGCGCCCCTTTCGAGCAACACCACAACCTCGTTTGCAGAGCGCGAGGAGGTGAGTACAAAGAGTGAGGAGGAGGCTGTTGTGCCCCTGAGTCGCCCCACCATACGACTCTCCGAGAGTAGGGGAGCGGGAAAGCAGGTGAGGATTATGGCGTAGTGGTGTCGCTGGGTGCGCGAGAGTAGTGCTTGGTGCGATGCCACACACTCCACTCCACAGCCGAGTCGCCGCAACGAATATGCCAACACCCTGCGGAGTGGCTCTTCGGAGCAGGCAATGATGATTGACGGACGGTCGATACTCTCTTTCATAAGTTGCAAAGGTGCATTTTGTGCACCTACCGAGAGCCAAAATCGTGCCTAATATGTCATCTAACCTCTAATGTCTATCGTTAAAAGTCGCGGGCTCGGCAATTTTGCCGAACCCGCGACTTTGTTTCAACCTTCAACCTTCAACTTTCAATTCTCAATTCTCAATTCTCAATTCTCAATTCTCCCCAAATCCTCTCGAACTCCTCACGCAACCTTTCGGGCTGTGCTATTATCTGCCTTAGTTCTTCGAGTCGCCGAGCGTTGTCGGAGTGTGGGATGTAGAGTTTGAGATAGCCGCCATAGTCGTATTTCTCCCCAAGGTGCGCCACAAAACGCTCCCAATGCTCCTCTTTTGTAAGGTGTGGATAGTGCGCCAAACCATACTGCACTGTTCGCAACATCACCACCTCGGGCACAATCTGTCGGTCCGCCTCGGCAACAATCTCGCCATAGATGGTGCGTGGCGAGTGGTCGGCAGAGGCTCGGTGGTCCTCCACAGCCTGCCTCATAACCTCCATTTGTTCCTCCGAGAACCACCTGCGCAAGCGGCGGTCTTCGGCGAGCATACGCCCCGAAGAGATGTGGTGCAACTCCCTGCCATCGACCAATCCCAAGTCGTGATAGGCGGCAATGGTGTAGACCATATCCTCGTCCACATCGTAGTGCTCCGCAAGCGCAAATGAGCGGGCAATGACACCCTCTATGTGGTCGCGCCTGTGGGCAGCATCGTACCCTTCGTAGCGGGGCAAAATCTCTGCCTCAATGTATGTCCTAAGTTCTTTGTTCATCCTTATTTGCGGCAACGATAGTAGACGCCCAGAGGGAGCGACTTACCTGCGCGGTCTGTGAAGTAGAGTTCGCCAAACTGCTCCATCGAGGGATTGGGTATCACTTGATTTACGGCACTTTTGGCAAGCATTGCCGAGAGCCCCATAGAGTAGAGATTGAGCACCAAGAAACCGCCCTCGGAGAGCATCTCGCCACACAGAGAGAGCATCTCCGCGATGTTCTCTTCGAGCACCCACTTTTCTCCCTCGGGTCCTCTGCCATAGGCGGGCGGGTCGAGAATTATGCCATCGTAACGATGCCCACGCTTAACCTCTCGGCGGGCAAATTTGAGCGCATCTTCCACCACCCAACGTATGCCGCTGAGCCCACTTGCCTCCATATTCTCCCTTGCCCACGTTATGCACTGCTTAACACTGTCGACGTGCGTTACATCGCCACCTGCTGCCGCTGCCGCCAGAGATGCACCACCCGTATAGGCAAACATATTGAGAACCTTGGGACGTGTGCCCTCCTGCGCCCTCTGCTTGTCAAGTGCCTTCACGCTTTCGAAGATGAAATTCCAGTTTTCGGCTTGCTCGGGGAATACGCCAACGTGCTTGAAAGAGGTGAGCCCCAAACGGAGCGTAATGCGCTTATCACCAATTGCTTGTGATATGTGCCACTGCTCGGGCTGACGAGGTGCAAGCGACCACTTGCCACGCTCCTCGCTACCGCCTTCGCGACGGAAGGTGGCTGTGGCAACGCGACACCACTCCTGCTCGGCGAGTGACTTGCGCCAGATGGCTTGTGGCTCCGGACGGCGCGTTATGCACCTGCCAAAACGCTCCAACTTCTCAAAATCACCCGAATCAATCAGTTCATAATCCTCCCACTCGGGCGTAAGCAATTGTGGCTGTTTCATATCTTTAACTATTACTTTCAAACTTTCCATCTCCCGTTTCTAACCCCTCCTCTGGCGGTCAGTCCAAGAGGGGCGACCAACTCATACCTTCTTAGAAGTTGAGCGAGATGTTCATACCCACTGCGGCACTACTATCCGTACCATAGCCTACGATGCCCACTGCGGGGTTGCACTCGATATAGGCGGGGTGTCTGCCATTGAGTTTGAAGCCGTGTTTTTTGTTCCAGCGTGCAGCAAAAAGTGGAGCCTCGATGAGTGAGTAGAGGTAGCAGCCCGCAAATAGTGCAGCACTCGAATAGCCCACCAAATCAACATAGGCGTAACTGACCATATTTGTGCCCACAAGAACACCCAGAGCACCCACAATAGCACCGCTCAGTAGCAGGGTTCCTTTGAGTTCCTCGCCGTTGTAGATTTGTCCCAAGCCTGGCACGAAGAGTGAGCGCGTGAAGGCGCTTGCGGGGCTGAGGGGGAAGATGGGGTTGCCATCCTCATCGAGTTTGTGCACTATGTAGGGGTTGTAGTGGTAGTTGTAGTTCTCGGTCACAATGCCGCCATTTATCCTCTCTTTGGTTATGCGTTCCACGCTCAGCGCATCAATGGTAAACCTTTTGCCTTTGAGCGTTACGATGGTGTACTCCACACCGGGCACCTGGTCTACTATTGTACCCTGCAAAATTATTCCGTCTGAGGTGTAGATAACATCCACCACATCCTGAGGGACATAATGCTGTGCCGAGGCAAAACTCATTGCCCCAAACAGCGTAACCATTAGCAATAAAAATCTCTTCATAGTATTCGAGTTCAATTAGCGTTTGACAAATTTACACAATCTTTTGTACATAGACACATAAGCGGGTGAAAATGTTGCACGAAGAGTAAAAAAACACATAAATGGCGTACACAAAAACAGCGAGTGACCTAACGTCGCTCGGTCACTCGCTGTTTAGTGTCGTTTTGTGGTCTATTACCTTCTGCGCTTGGGCATCATTGGCATTCCGCGCATAGGCATACGTTTGTTGCCCGCACCGGCAGCCATCCTCATAACCTTGCGCATATCCTCAAACTGCTTCAAGAGGCGGTTTACATCCTGCAACGTAGTACCGCTACCTGCCGCAATACGAGCCTTACGCGAGGGATTGATAATCTCGGGATGTTCCCTCTCGGCGGGAGTCATAGAGCCGATGATAACCTCGGTCTGTTTGAACACGTCATCCGAAATCTCAACGCCCCTGAGCGCCTTATCCATACCGGGTATCATACCCATCAGGTCGCGCATAGAGCCCATCTTCTTAATCTGACCAATCTGCTCGATAAAGTCGTTGAAGTTGAACTCGTTGCGGTATATCTTCTTCTTTAATTTGCGCTCCTCCTCTTCGCTGAACTGCTCCTGTGCTCTCTCCACAAGCGACACCACATCGCCCATACCGAGGATACGGTCTGCCATACGCTCGGGGTGGAAGACATCCAGAGCATCCATCTTCTCGCCCTTGGAGATGAATTTCAGAGGTTTGTTGACAACCGAGCGGATGGAGATAGCCGCACCACCTCGGGTGTCGCCATCGAGTTTGGTAAGTACTACACCATCGAAGTCCAAACGCTGGTCGAACTCGCGGGCGGTATTCACCGCATCCTGACCCGTCATAGCATCCACTACAAAGAGCGTCTCGGAGGGTTTGACAGCCGCCTTCACAGCCTCAATCTCCTGCATCATCTGCTCATCGACAGCCAAGCGACCTGCTGTATCGACAATTACGGTGTTGATACTCTTGCTCTTTGCATATTTAATAGCGTTCTCGGCAATCTCTACGGGGTTTTTGTTACCCTCCTCGGTGTAGACCTCTACGCCCACCTGCTCGCCCAAGATTTTCAGCTGGTCGATAGCCGCAGGACGATAGACATCGCCTGCCACCAAAAGCACGCTACGGTTACGTTTCTCTTTGAGCAACTTGGCAAGTTTGCCCGAGAAGGTGGTCTTACCCGAACCCTGCAAACCCGCAATGAGCACTACGGCGGGGTGTCCGGCAAGGGTTATATCCGTAGCCGTACCACCCATAAGAGTAGCCAACTCATCGCGCACAATTTTGGTCATCATCTGACCGGGCTTAACGGCTGTGAGTACGTTCTGACCCAATGCCTTCTGCTTTACCTCATCGGTAAAAGTTTTGGCAACCTTGTAGTTTACATCGGCGTCAATCAGTGCGCGGCGAATCTCTTTGAGAGTCTCTGCCACGTTAATTTCGGTGATTTTGCCCTCACCTTTGAGAATCTTAAAAGACCTCTCTAATTTCTCGGATAAATTTTCAAACATTGCGTTCTTTGGCTTATTCTGGCGGCAAAGATAATAAGAAACTATTGAAATTTTCCCAAATTTGTCACAATAATATAAAATGTGTGGGCGTTATTCTCTCACAACAATTCATCAAACAGACCTTGCCTATGTAGAAATTCGCCTCAAAGAACACATAAAACACACTTTAAGATTATGAACAAACAGGCGATTACAATTATTGGCAGCCTCGTGGGGGCTGCGTTGGTGGGAGCCCTGAGTGCTTCTGCCGTACTTAACAACCAGAAAGAGAACAATCAGGTTACCATCTCCCAAGAGGTGGTAAACTTCGAGGAGAATTTGAACTCCTCTTCCTCGCTCAATCACTTCACATCTTACGCCAAGGAGAAGTATCCCGACCTTACCTACGCAGCCGAAAATGCAGTGAAGGCGGTGGTTAATATAGAGGTGCTCACAACTATCAAAGGGCAACCCTCCTTTGACCCCTTCCTCCAATTCTTCGGCATTCCTCAGGGATATGGCGCACCCTCCACTCGCGAAGCAAAGATGGGCGGTAGCGGTGTGCTCATAACCGATGATGGATATGTTGTGACCAACAACCACGTTGTGGAGAACGCTACGAAAGTAAAGGTTAAACTCTACGATGGTCGCTCCTTTGCGGCAACAGTTGTGGGCACAGACCCCACAACAGATGTGGCACTCCTGAAAATTGATGGCAAAGGTTTTCCCTTCCTCAAATTCGGGTCGAGCGATGATTTGAGGCTCGGCGAGTGGGTGCTTGCCATTGGCTCGCCTTTCGACCTGCAATCGACCATTACGGCGGGTATCGTAAGTGCCAAAGCCCGCAACTTGGGAGCCATACCTTCGCAATATAGCGTGGAGTCCTTCATCCAAACCGACGCAGCAGTAAACCCCGGCAATAGTGGTGGCGCATTGGTCAATACGGCTGGCGAATTGGTGGGTATCAACACCCTTATCCAGTCGCAGACGGGTAGTTATGTGGGCTATTCGTTTGCCGTTCCGAGCAGCATTGTGAAAAAAGTTGTGGTCGATTTGAAGGAGTATGGCGTTGTGCAACGTGCAATGCTCGGTATTCAGTATCAGGAGATTAATGCCGACTTTATAGAGGCACGAGGCAAGGAGTTGGGCATCAGCGAGGTTGGCGGTGCTTGGGTGGCAGAGGTCACTCCCGATGGAGCAGCCGAGGCGGCAGGAATACAGAAGGGCGATATTATCCTCTCCATCGATGACAAGAAGATAGACTCCTCGGCAAAACTCAGCGAGGTGGTGGCATCGAAACGTCCCGGCGAAAAGATAAAAATTTCGGTAAAAAGAGATGGCAAAGTGAAACCTTTTGAGGTAACACTGCGTAATAAGGCAGGAAAGACAGACCCCGTAAGTAAAGAGGATCTCGCAACGCTCCTCTCGCTCGGCGGAGAGTTCGCAGACGTAGCACCCAAGACGGCTCGTCAGTTGGGTATTGGCGGTGGCGTGAGGGTTACGGCTGTGAAGGAGGGAGGCTTCCTTGCCAAAGCGCGTGTACGTCCCGGTTTTGTGATTACTCACATCAACGAAATGGCAGTCGCAGATGTCGCGTCAATGGAGAAGTTGCTCGACGGTGGCAAGATTGAAAAAATCACCAGCATAGATGGCATCTATCCCTCGACAGGTCGTGGCGCAAGTTACTCGCTGGTGGAGTAGTAGGTGGATTGGGCAATGTGGGGGCTGTCTTGAAACGATAAAAAAGAGAAAGATAAATAATAAGGTAAGAAATGAGACAGTTAAAAATCACAAAGTCAATCACCAACCGCGAGAGCGCATCGCTCGACAAGTACCTGCAAGAGATTGGTAAAGAGGAACTCATTACCGTCGAGGAGGAGGTGGAACTCGCCCAGCGCATCCGCAAAGGCGACCAAGAGGCACTCGAAAAACTCACCAAAGCAAACCTTAGGTTTGTGGTGTCGGTGGCTAAGCAGTACCAAAATCAGGGACTTTCGCTCCCCGACCTTATCAACGAGGGTAACTTGGGTCTTATCAAGGCGGCTGAGAAGTTTGACGAAACCCGTGGTTTTAAGTTCATCTCCTATGCCGTATGGTGGATTCGCCAGTCGATTTTGCAGGCGCTGGCAGAGCAGTCGCGTATTGTGCGTCTGCCTCTCAATCAGGTAGGCTCGCTCAACAAAATCAACAAGGCTTTCGGTCGTTTCGAGCAGGAAAACGAGCGCACACCCTCGCCCGAGGAACTTGCCGATATGCTCAACCTGCCCAAAGAGAAGGTGTCGGACACCCTTCGTGTGTCGGGTCGCCACGTCTCGGTTGATGCACCCTTTGCCGATGGCGAGGACAACAACCTCTTGGATGTGCTCGTGAATGCCGACTCGCCCAATGCCGACCGCGGTCTTATCAACGAGTCGCTGGCTACCGAGGTGGACCGCGCACTCGACACCCTGACCGACCGCGAAAAAGACATCATCAAATACTTCTTCGGCATCGGTTGCTCCGAGATGACTCTCGAAGAGATTGGCGAGAAGTTCGGTCTTACCCGCGAGCGTGTACGTCAGATTAAGGAGAAGGCTATTCGTCGTCTGCGTCATAGTAGTCGGAGCAAGCTTCTGAAATCCTACCTCGGATAAAAAACGCAAATAACGCGCGTCTGCGGCGTTATACTTCGATAAGCGGCTTCCTCATTTACGTTTAGTAAACTGCGGAGCCGCTTTCTCGTATGCCTTGCATCCATCACGTTATTTGCATTTTTTACATTCCTAAGAAATCCCAGCACAAAAGCATCACTCTGATGCCTCATTTACGCTTAGTAAACTCGGCAGGGGTTTTCTTGTGCGCCTATAACTCGATCGCTTATTTGCCTTATTTTGAAAAAACACACATAACGCGCATCTGTTTTATTGTTTTCCGTCTACCTCAAAAGTCCTAAACGCCTTAATCTCCCCTCCCTCCTCTAAGTTAAAAAGAGCGGAGAGTACCAAAACTCTCCGCTCGCATTGTTTACAAATTGTCCTTTTCGATATCCTTAAAGTACTTGTAGGTGTTAACCTTCAATTCGCCTGCCGCCGCCTCGTCGGTAACGAGGATTCCGTGGCGGTGGGTTTGCAGACCAGTAATGGTCCATTGGTGCGAGTAGGCACCCTCCACGCCCTCGCGGACAGCCCTCGCCTTCTTGGGACCAAATGCCAGCACAATAACCTCGTGAGCTGACAAAACAGTTGCCACGCCCACTGTGAGTGCGAGTTTTGGCACCTGATTTACATCGCCATCGAAGAAGCGCGAATTGACCATGATGGTGTCCTCGGTAAGGGTTTTAATCCTCGTGCGCGAACTCATTGAGGAGAATGGCTCGTTGAATGCCAAGTGACCATCCTCGCCAACGCCTCCAAGGAAGAGATCAATACCTCCTGCACTCTCGATACGTTTTTCGTAGTCGTCACACTCTTTTTTCAGGTCGGGGGCGTTACCATTGAGGATGTTTACATTGTCGGGGTTGATATCAACGTGCGAGAAGAAATTATCCCACATAAAGGAGTGGTAACTTTGAGGATGTTCCTCGGGGAGTCCCACATACTCGTCCATATTGAAAGTTATGACATTCTTGAAACTCACATAACCCTCCTTGTTGAGGCGGATAAGTTCCTTGTAGGTGCCAAGTGGTGTGGAGCCCGTAGGCAGTCCCAGCACGAAAGGTGCGCTGGTAATAGCCGCCTTGCGGTTGATTGCGTCTGCAATGTACTTAGCAGTCCAAACCGAACCTTTCTCTTGATTTTCGTGAATAAGCAGTCGCATAGTCTTTGATGTTTTTTGTTGGTATATGAAATTATTGTAGCCAAAAACGGTCCGAAATGGTTGCCCTCTTTCAGACCGATACGCTTGGTTGTCTTAGAACGATATGAGCGAATAGACAGGAGCAAACTTTTCAAGTAACTCCTTGCCGTGGAGGAAACTGAGGTCGGCAAGGAAGATAAACTCTTTCACCTTTACGGGATATTCCTTGCCATCCTTCGTTACTGTTAGTGCCTCCAAATGTTCTGCCATTTTGAGTGCCGTACCGCCCGTAGCCAAAATATCGTCGAGGATGGTTATCTCCACCACACCATTGGTTACCTGAGCATTCTGCACATCGCTCTTGCGGAAGAAGAGGCTGTCCTCGCCATACTCCTTAACAATGGCCACCTTTTGCAGGTCGCCCTCGTTGGCAGGCAACTTGCCGCTTTTGCGGAAGGTGATGAGGTTGTGAGCCTTGGAGTTGGTAACAAGCAGAGGAGCCGCAAAAAGGAAACCGCGAGCCTCGGGGGCCGCTACGTTGGGGGTCGTAACGTGCTTGCCCAACTCCTCAACAATCACACTAAATGTGTCGGCATCACTGAGCAGCGGGAGCAGGTCTACGAAATTAACGCCCTCTTTGGGCCAATTGGGATAGAACTGAATGAGTTTTTTTGCCTCTTCGAGCGAAACTTTATGTTGCATTTCTTCTTAATTAATTAGTCAAAACCATTTCCAAAGATAGAGTATTTTGCTTAAAAAACAAAATTTTATAACTTTACGCCTGCTAAATAATAGAACTTATGAATCTTAGACCACTTTTTTGCACACTTTTGGCAGTCTTGGCTCTCCCCTATGGTGCTGAGGCTCAGGAAAAACGACTACTCACAATGGAAGAAACAATCCTCTCTCGCGAACTCATTCCAGAGAATATAGTCACTCTTTGGGGCGCAGACTCGAAGGGCAAAACCATCTATGGCACCGCAACAAGCCCCGAAAATGTAGATTGGTTCTACCCCACGAATGGCAAGAGCGCAACTCCTGCCACCAAAGCAGAGCAGTCCGTCAAACCTCGCTACTTTGCAGAGGAGAACAACCTCTTTGCCGAGATTGCAGGCGAGAAGGTTACCATAACCGATATCGAGGATAAGAATATAGTAAGCGGCTCGTTTGTCAGTCGCAACGAGTTTGGTATTATGGAGGGTATATTCCCCTCGCCCGATGGCTTGTCGGTGGCTTTCTACCAGAAAGACGAGAGCAAGGTTGGCACCTTTCCACTCTTGGATATCACTACCCGCACCGGCTCCCTCAGGGAGATAAAGTATCCTATGGCAGGAATGGACTCTGAGCGTGTGAGGGTTGGCGTGTGGGATAGTCGCACCCAGCAGACCATATGGCTCGCCGTTACCGACTTTGACGAGGAACGCTACATCACCAACATCACTTGGAGCCCCAATGGCGAACTTATCTACACTCAGGTGCTCAACCGCGACCAAAACGAGATGCACCTTAACAGTTACTGCTCCGCCACGGGCGCATTTGTCGAAACCATCCTCACCGAGAGCGATTCCCGCTATGTGGAGCCCCTCTACCCCTTGCAGTGGCTCGACACCCAGGGCGAGAGGTTCATCTACTCGACCAACGTGCGTGACGGCTATTGGAATCTTTATGTTTGCTCGCGTGGCAAAGAGGGGGGCTGGATTGTGGAGCGACTGACCAAGGTGGATGCTGATGTGACCTACCTCGACAGACGTGGCGAGTGGGTATACTACTACACCGCCGAGTTCTCCACCGCCGAGCAGCACCTTGCAAAGGTCAGCACCAAGAGCGGTAAGAGTGTAAGGCTTACGCACGAGGCAGGCTGGCACAACTGCTCCATTAGTCCTTGTGGCAAATACCTCATCGACAATTACTCGGCACTCTATGTACCCCGCGTTGTAAATCTCGCCTCCACCAAGGACGGCAAGGTCTTGCGCAACCTGCTGACGGCTGCCGATCCCACCGAGGGTTACAACTACACCCCCATAGAACTCGGCACCATACCCACCGCAGACGGTAAGTGGGAGAATTGGTACCGCCTTATCTATCCTCTGGATTTCGATCCCGCAAAGAAATATCCCGCCATTGTCTATGTCTATGGTGGTCCCCACAGCCAAATGGTCAACAACTCCTACCTCGCAAACCTGCGTCGCTGGGAGATGTATATGGCACAGAGGGGCTATGTGGTCTTTGTGATGGACAACCGAGGCACTCTCTGGCATGGTGCCGAGTACGAGAAGGCTATCCACCGCCAGTGCGGCAAGTGCGAAATGGAGGACCAGATGAAGGGCGTTGAGTGGCTGCTCTCGCATGAGTGGGTAGATGCAGAGCGTGTTGGCGTGCACGGTTGGAGCTATGGCGGCTTTATGACCATCTCGCTGATGACACACCATCCCGATGTCTTCAAGGTGGGCGTTGCGGGCGGACCCGTCATTGATTGGAAGTGGTACGAGGCGATGTATGGCGAGAGGTATATGGACCGCCCCGAGCAAAACCCCGAAGGTTATGATGCAACTTCACTCATCAACCAAGTGAAAAATCTCAAAGGCAAACTGCTCATCTGCCAGGGCGGTATAGACCCCGTAGTGCTGTGGCAACATAGCCTCAGTTTTGTGCGCGAATGTGTGGTTAATAACGTGCAGGTCGATTATTTCCCCTATCCCTGCCACGAGCACAATGTCCGAGGCAAAGACCGAGTACACCTGATGGATAAGGTTACAATGTATTTTGACGACTACCTCTAAAAACACATCTAACGGGTGTTTTTTGCACCAAACTGAGATAGGCGAGTTCCCCATTTGCACTAAGTAAACTGCGGATTCGCCTATCTCAGTTTGGTGCAAAATCTCCTCAGTCCTCTACGTTTTTGGTTGGGGAACTCGCAACTCAAAAGTGACATTTTGATGCCCCCCTCTCTCCTCTCGAGTATCTTTTTTGATACCGGTGTATAAGGGAGTGATATGTTTTGTCGCGTATATCCTTTTTGTTACACCTTGATGTATTATTCCCTGTATGGGAGATGTGGACTAACTATGGGCTGCTGAGAGAGTCTATTTTGGAAAAAAATGCATTTTGAATTTTGCATTTTGAATTTTATATGTATCTTTGCACGCTCAAATGTCTGAAAGGACGTTTGTCACCCGATTTGGAGAGATGCCGGAGTGGTCGATCGGGGCGGTCTCGAAAACCGTTATACCTTCGGGTATCCAGGGTTCGAATCCCTGTCTCTCCGCTGAGAATGAGGAAGTTACAAAAAGGTAACTTCCTCATTTTGTTTTATGGAGGAGCAGAATATCGGTTACACCTTCTGGCCCTACAAGAAGATTAACAACAGTTGCTTTGTTGGTATTCCCGAGCCCGAGGGTTGGGAGTTGGTGAGGAACTTTTCGGAGGCTCCGGGCGCGACCTGCACCCCACCGAACTCTTCGACCTCTACCGTCTGCTGGTGGAGCGTTTGCAGAGGGACTACCCCGAACGCCCAATCTTCATTCTGTCGATAAAGTTCAACAACAACCGCATAGCAAAAATTGAGCAACATAGACTCTTCAATGCCATTATGAGCGACTATGCCGCCCACACCGAGGGCGTTACGTTTGTGGATGTAAACACCCCCATTCTCCACCCCGACGGCTCCATAAACGACGAGATGTTCGAGTCCGACCTTTTGCACGTCAACCGCAAGGGGTATTCCATTTGGGCTTCCACCCTGCGTCCACTGTTGATAGAGGCGTTGCAATAATGCTTACAAAAAGGAGCGCTATTCACGGCACTCCTTTTTTGGTAAGACTAAAATTACCGCCCGAGAAGTGGGAGAGAGGTCTGTCTTTCTACCACCTCCACCATATACAAACAACCGAGTTGAAAACCAACTCGGTTGTTTGTTCTATTTGTAGGGTTTGCGGCAGTCGCGCTTGCCGACATATTTCTCGGTATAGCCCTTGCCATCGCACGACCAGCAATGCTCCGTACTGTAGTATTCAAAGTCCCCGTATTCACACAAAGTCCAAGGATTTGCGGGCTCCCTTGTCTTGGTAAAGCCGACAAATCTATTTGTGCGGAGTGCTACCGCAATAATCTTGGTTTCTAGTTCTCTCTCGTTTCATCCATTTTTCAGCACAATCGAAGAGTCGGCATTACTTTGCCACAGGTGGAACACGCTACCAAAGTTGCTATATCTGTGGGGGTGTATTATGTGTATACTCTACAAGAAGGGGAGTTTTACAACCTCAGCCTTCAAAGCCCTATCGCGAACGATAATGGTGAGGATGTTGCCCACAACAGCGTACTCCTTAGGTACATATCCCGTACCGATGCCGACCTTCAAGCAGGGCGACATAGTACCCGAAACCATCTCGCCAATGGGGTTGCCGTTCTCGTCGCCAATTTGGTAGCCTGCACGGGGCACACCGCGGTCGATGAGTTTCAGACCTACGAGTTTGCGTTTCAGACCGCCCGCTTTGAGGCTCTCCATATATTCGCGGTCGAGGAAGTCTTTGCCATCTACAAACTTGGTAATCCAGCCAAGACCTGCCTCGATAGGCGAAATCTCATCGTTAATCTCGTGACCATAGAGGCAGAAACCTTTCTCCAAGCGGAGGGTATCGCGTGCGCCCAGACCGATATTCTTCAATCCGAACTCCTCGCCGGCTTTCCACAACTCCGCCCAAAGTTGGTCGGCATCCTTGGTGTTGATATAGACCTCGCAGCCACCCGAGCCGGTGTAGCCCGTAGTAGAGAGTATTGCATCGCAACCACCCACTTTGAGGGTCTTGAAGGTGTAGTAAACCATATCCTCCACAGGCTCATCGCACATCTTCTGCACGAGTTTCATAGCCAAAGGACCCTGAATGGCAAGTTGTGCGGTCTCGTCCGAAGCGTTGAATAGTTCCTTACCTGCCTCCATACCGAAAGCCTTACCCTGCTCGCAAACAAAAGCCCAGTCCTTGTCGATATTGGCAGCGTTGATAGCCAGCAGGTAGCACTCCTCGCTGAAACGATACAGCAGGAAGTCGTCCACAATACCGCCCTTGCCATTGGGGAAGCAGGTGTACTGCACCTTGCCGTCGGTGAGTGCTGCTACGTTGTTGGTGGTGATGCGCTGCAAGAGTGCGGTTGCTTTGGGACCTTTAACCCACAACTCGCCCATATGGCTGACATCGAAAACGCCCACAGCCTCGCGAACCCAAAGGTGCTCGGCATTGATACCTGTAAACTCGATAGGCATATTGAATCCGGCAAAGGGAGCCATCTTAGCACCAGCCTCGATATGATACTTGGTGAAGGGGGTGATTTTAAGGTTTTCCATCGTCTTGAAAAATAGTTTTAGTGTTGTTAAATTGTATGAGTTTTATGAATTTGTATTCTGCTAAAAGCCTCTTTTGCACTCCAAAGATAGTAATTTGCTAAAAATAACTGCTCTTTTTCCTGCGAAAGATTACGTTTTAGAAGAAAAATCATTACTTTTGGGGGTGCAAAAGGCACAATAGAAAGAAAGTTTTTCAAAACCTAATAACACAATTACAAACTTAAAACCTATTATCAGTTATGAATGTTCAGAATTTGATGGCTGAGTTGGAGCGTAAGCACCCCGGCGAAAACGAGTATTTGCAGGCAGTTAAAGAGGTGCTCGAATCTATCGAGGAGGTATACAACCAGCACCCCGAATTTGAGAAAGCAAAAATCGTTGAGCGTATGGTTGAGCCCGACCGTATCTTCACATTCCGCGTAACTTGGATTGACGACAAAGGTGAGGTACAGACCAACCTCGGCTATCGCGTACAGTTCAATGCAGCTATCGGTCCCTACAAAGGTGGTCTTCGTTTCCACAAAGCCGTTAACCCCTCGATGCTGAAATTCCTCGGCTTCGAGCAGACTTTCAAAAACGCCCTCACTACCCTTCCTATGGGTGGCGGTAAAGGTGGCTCGGACTTCGATCCCGTTGGCAAATCGGACGCTGAGATTATGCGCTTCTGCCAGGCATTCATGCTCGAACTCTGGCACAACATCGGTGGCGACACTGACGTTCCCGCAGGTGACGTAGGTGTTGGCGGTCGTGAGATTGGCTACCTCTTCGGTATGTACACCAAACTTGCTCGCGAGTACAACGTAGGCGTTCTTACCGGCAAAGGCCAGAACTGGGGTGGCTCGATTCTCCGTCCCGAGGCTACCGGTTTCGGTGCTCTCTACTTCACCGAGCACGTTCTTGCAAAAGCAGGCAAAGATATCAAAGGTAAGACTATCGCTCTCTCGGGCTTCGGTAACGTAGCTTGGGGTGCAGCAACCAAAGCAACCGAACTCGGTGGTAAGGTAGTTGCTATCTCGGGTCCCGACGGTGTTTGCGAGATTCCCGCAGGTATCACCAAAGAGATGATTGACTATATGCTCGTTATGCGTGCTTCGAACCGCAACAAAGTTGAGGATATGGCAACCAAATTCCCCGAGGCAACCAAATTCACCGCAGGCAAGAAGGCTTGGAGCGTGAAGTGCGACATTGCTCTTCCTTGCGCATTCCAGAACGAGCTTAATGGTGACGACGCAAAAGAACTCTTGGCAAACGGTACATGGTGCTGCTGCGAGGTTTCGAACATGGGTTGCACCCCCGAGGCTATCGCTACTTTCCAGAACGCCGGTATCCTCTTCGCTCCTGGTAAGGCTGTGAATGCAGGTGGTGTTGCTACCTCGGGCTTGGAGATGACTCAGAACGCTGCTCACCTCAGCTGGTCGGCACAGGAGGTTGACGACAAACTCCACTTCATTATGCAGAGCATCCACGAGCAGTGCGTACGCTTCGGCGAGAAGGCTGATGGTACCGTTGACTACGTTAAGGGTGCTAACATTGCAGGCTTTATGAAGGTGGCTCAGGCTATGTTGGAGCAGGGCGTCATCTAAAAATAATCTATCTTGCAGGTGCTTTTTGCACCGCGCTTCGAAGAGCGAGTTCCTCATTTGCGAAGAGCAAACTGCGGACTCGCTCTCTCGTTTGGCACAAAAATCCATCTGCAATATAGATTATTTACCGCTTTGGAGAGAAATCCCTGCACAAAAGCGTCACTCTGACGCCGCCTATAAATCGCTCGCTTATCTGCATTTTTACAAAAAACACATATAACGGGTGCTTTTTGCACCAAAATTCAGAGAGCGGACTCCTCATTTACGCCAAGTAAACTGCGGAGCCCGCTCCTTCTTTTGGCACAAAAATCCCTCCGTTCTCTGAGTTTTTTGGTCTAACGTCTAACGTCTAACGTCAATAGTCCTAAGGCTTATAGGAGTTTAAGGAGATTGATGAGTTTAAGGTCTTTATGAGCAGGTTTTTTAGTGTAGATTGTTGAGGAATTTTTGTGCCAAAGAAGAGTGAGGCAAGGAGCATAGTTCGCTATGTGACGCAGCCGAAACTTGCACTTTGGTGCAAAAATTACCAACAAGATGCACTAAAAAAAGAAAGGGGGAAGACTCACGTCTACCCCCTTCATCAGGTTAGGTTAGTTAGGTTAATGAGGTACGGGAAGAATGTCCCGTAAAACATCGTCGCAAAGGTAAGCCAATAAATGAAAAATACAAAATTTTTCTCATCAAATCTTGCTATTTTTTAATAATTCGTATTTTTCCGCTCCTAATTACTTAAAAGTAATTAAATAATCTTCCAAAATAGGGGGTATATATTAAAATAATTTAATAATAAACTCAAAACTTTGTCAAAATAGCGAGGTTTGTGCAGAGTTTAGTTGCCACTTTTATTTGGTGTATGTTTGCGCCAAAGTTTGGATTGTGGCAGTGGGTGTTTCTCTTCTTTGAGGTGTGCAAGTCGGAATTGTGTGGGTGTTTGCCCGTAGGTATTTCGGAATACCCTAATCATATGCGAGGCGGTGGCGAAACCGCACTCTTGGGCGATGTTTTTGATTGGGTCGTTGGTGTGCCTAAGGAGAGTACAGATGGTCTCTAACCTTTGGTTGAGGAACCAACTATGGGGCGAGGAACCGTAGATTTCCTTGAATACGGTCTTGAAGTTTGAGGTACTCATACCGCACTTATGTGCGAGTTGGTCTATGGTCAATCGGCTGAGGGTGTGGGACTGTATGAGATTCTCGAACTCGGTCACCTTGGGGACAGAGAGGAGCCGTAGGTTGTTTGCTACGGGCGATGGGGGCTCTTGGCTGAGGATGAGATAGAGAAGTTCTTGTATCTTTATGCGCTCCAAGGCTCTGCATTTTTCGAAAGTGTTGTGGGCTATATAGTTCTCGATACTTTTGTAGAGAAGTTTTTGAGCGTGGGAGGAGGGTGCGTGTACACACGGCTCTATGGATATGCCTACGGGATATGTGGGTATGCAGAACGAGAGCGAAAGATTGTGCAGGAGGGTGCCGATATTGTGAGGCGACAATCTGACGACCACCTCTTCGAATGGATGTTTGTCGGGTGATATGTACTCCACATAATGCCATCCTGCTCTCAGCAGGTAGATTTCGCCCTGCTGGATGTAGTGTGGGCGTTTGCTGTGAACGTAGAGTGTGCCGTGTAGGATGTAGCCTATGGTGTGGTAATTAAGGCGGATGAATTGCTCCACTTGTGTGCAGCTGTTTGATAGCCGCTCTATGGAGCGTGTGGTTGTGGTGGGTGTAGTTCTCTTTGTTGGCATACGCAAAGGTATATTGCGCACACTTTCGGTGGCGAGATCGGAGTTGGCTACTTTTCAACCAAATACCACAACCTCGTTTTGCTCGCGAGCGATTGAAAGAAAATACTTGAAAAGTGGCTTAGAATAGCGGAGTGAGTGCCGAGGCGAGCGAGAGAGCCACCACCACAACATATACAACGGCACTTGTGGTGCCTTTGCGCCTTACGAAGAAGGTGTGAATGAGGGGTACGGATGCGAAGCCCATAACGGGTAGAGCCACAGCGGGGTGCGAACCAAAGAGCAACATAAAGAGCCCGACAAAGTAGAGCGTTGTGAAGTAGATATGCCCTTTGCGAGCCCTGAGTCGCATAGAGGTAAAGCCCGACACGAAGACCACAATACTCAGCAGCGTGAGCAACAACAACGCGCCAAAGAGCGTTGCCGAGCCCAAGCCTCCCATCTCACCATAGAGCCCTGCAAAGTTGGGGGCGTGGAGTACCGAGAGAGAGTTGCACCACTCGCCAAAGAGCCACAAGGGTTCTCTGCCACTTGCCCAATAGCAGAACGAAGAGGGTAGTAGGGGGAGTAGTGCCATAATGGTACCTGCAACCATCTCGCGTGCGGAGCGTTGCCAGATAATCCATTGAATGGGGAGTAGTGCAAGTATGTAGACCATATCGGGCACCATAAGTGTGGCCAATCCCGTCCAGAACGAAGCCCTCATCACTTCGCTAAATCGCTCGGTGCGCTTGAAACTCATAATCATAAGGTCGGTGGCGTGGACAATCATCAGTACGGCGAGTAGTAGGGAAGGCGAGCCGATGGGGAAGACCACACCGCACACGCCCACCACAAACAATACCATCGGCACTAAGGATTTTACGACCGAGAGCGAGTAGCGCGATATGATGCGTGTGATGATTACCGAGGCGACAACTACCGAAAGGATGGCTACGACAATGCCTCCAACATATCCAAGCGAGGTGTCTATCCACTCGCCCAGAGGGGAGAGCATACCCACAAGGCTCTCGGCTTCGTGGGGCACTCGGATGGCTCGGAGAGTCTTGGCAGCCAATAGTACCACAAAGGTAAAGAGCAGTGTGGGAATGGGTTGTTTGAGTATGTCGGTCTGTTGTTGTCTCATTTCGCCACAAATATACGGATTTGTGGTGTGAAAATGGGCTAAAAGTATTATTTTTGTACCACTATGCTCGAAATATCCTATAAGAAAGAGTGTTTGGAGGCGGGGTGTGACGAGGCAGGCAGAGGGTGCCTTGCCGGTCCTGTATTTGCGGCGGCGGTAATACTGCCTCCCGACTACCACCACCCGCTGCTGAACGACTCCAAGCAGATGACCGCTCGTGAACGTTTTCGGGTGCGACAACACATCATCGACAATGCTGTGGCTTGGGCTGTGGCTGAGGTCAGTGCCGAGGAGATAGACCGCATCAACATACTCAATGCCTCCTTCGAGGCTATGCAGAGGGCTGTCGAAAGGCTTTCGGTGCGCCCCGACCACCTCTTGATTGACGGCAACCGCTTCCGTCCGAGGCTCGACATCCCCTATCGCTGCGAGGTCAAAGGCGATGCCCGCTTTGCCAACATTGCTGCGGCATCGGTTCTTGCAAAGACTTTTCGTGACGAGTATATGGAGCGCATTGGCGAGGAGTTCCCAATGTATGGGTGGGCTAAAAATGCGGGCTATCCCACAAAGGCGCATCGTGTGGCTATCGCCGAGTATGGGCTTTCGCCCCACCATCGCCTAACCTTCATCCACGACAAGGACCAACTCTCGCTCTTCTGAGCCCTCAGATATAACCTGCAATAATTAGTTGGTAAAGACAAGTCTGCGGTGGTGCAAGGGTAGAAGTTGCTCCTTTTCGGTGGGAGCAGAGAGGGGTGTGCCGAAAGGCATTTGTGCCATAAGTCGCCACTCGGTGTTGAGGTTCCACTGCTCCGCCACGCGGCTATCAATCAGTGGATTGTAGTGTTGCAGCGAGGCTCCGAAGCCCATATCCTCCAAGAGTGTCCATATGGCAAATTGGTGCATTGCGGAGGTTTGGGCGGAGTATATCTCGAATGACTCGGCATACTTGGGATTTTCTCTCTTCTGCCGCTCCACCACACTCCTGTCCTCAAAGAATAGTATGGTGCCACAACCTGCCAGGAAACTCTTGTCTATTTTTTTGCGTGTGCGCACCATAGCCTCCTCGGGGACTATCTCCGAGAGGGTGTGTTTGACAATCTCCCATAGCATTTGGTGGTGGCTGTTCATTAGGAGTACAAGTCGTGTGCTCTGCCCGTTGAAAGCCGAGGGTACCGTAAGCAGTACCCTATCGAGCATATCAATAATCTGCCCTTGCTCTACGCTACACTCGTCCCCTATATGATAATAGGTGCGGCGATGCTCCATCGCCTGCATAAAACTCTTGTCCATAAAATAAAACGAAAACCCTTTTTGTGTTAATCCAGAAGTTGACAAACACAAAAAGGGTGCCATTTTTTTTGGGGGGGGCGTGCGATGGGACACTCCTCGCACCCACCGCTAATTACTCGTTCTTATAGAGGTCGAGGAGTTCTTTGGCGGCGATAAACGAACTTATCTTGTCCGAGAGCACTGCCTGCTCGTATTCGGCAAGTCGCTCGGCAATCGTGGGGTTGCCATAGAAGCCCGCTTTGAGGCTCTCGTTGATACTCTCGTACATCCAATACTTACCCTGACGGTTGCGGTTGGAGCAGAAAAAGCCGTTCTGCTTGGTGTGGCGTATGAAGTCCTCCACAGTGTTCCACACATCGCCAATACCCTTGCCCGTAAGGCTCGAACAGGTCAACACCTGGGGTGTCCACTCGCTCTCGGTGGGAGGAA
Organism: uncultured Alistipes sp.; assembly: GCA_937911745.1. Lineage (GTDB taxonomy): Bacteria > Bacteroidota > Bacteroidia > Bacteroidales > Rikenellaceae > Tidjanibacter. The sequence continues at coordinate 131,256 of CALDPX010000058.1, forward strand.
AGAGTTTCAGAGCGTTGAAAATCTGCGCCCTTGCCAACTCTGCACGGTGGCGGTTGTCGCCATCGGCTTTGGTTATGGCGACCACATCTGCCATCTCCATAATACCCCTCTTGATGCCCTGCAACTCATCGCCTGCGCCCGAAATCTGCAAGAGCATAAAGATGTCCACCATAGAGTGTACGGCAGTTTCGCTCTGACCAACACCCACAGTCTCGATGAATACCACATCGAAGCCCGCAGCCTCACACAGCACTATGGACTCTCGTGTTTTGCGTGCCACACCACCCAACGAGCCTGCACTCGGCGAAGGACGGATGAAGACTTTGGGGTTGTTGCAGATGGTCTCCATACGGGTTTTGTCGCCCAGAATGGAGCCACCGGTGCGCTCCGATGAGGGATCGATGGCAAGAACGGCAAGTTTGTGTCCGAGGTCGGTTACCATACCGCCCACAGCCTCAATGAAGGTCGATTTGCCCGCACCCGGTACACCCGTAATACCGATGCGCATAGATTTGCCCGAGTAGGGTAGACACCTTTCGATAATCTCCTGCGCCTGTGCGTAGTGGTCGCGGTTGTTGCTCTCTATGAGGGTTATGGCTTGCGATAGGATGGTGATGTTGCCCTCCAAGATACCTTTGACATACTCTTCGGTGGAGAGCGCACGCCTCCTCACGCGCTTGAAATAGGGATTTACGATGGGCTGACTCTCTACGCCATCGGAGACGTTGAGTGCGCTATCGCCCATCTCTTCGCGATGATGATACTCGAAGTGGTCTATGTGGTTGGAACTCATTTGTGTAGTAATTTCTTTATGGTCGAATCTGTTAGTGAGAGGGGATTGCCTGCCCACACAATAATACCTTTGGGGTTGATGATGACGGCATAGGGAACGTGCGACACGCCAAAGGCTCGGAATACCTTGCCGCTCTCGTCAATGGCGACATAGAAGTATTGATATTCGTGTAGCAACATTCCTGCCACCTGCTCGGCGGGCTCGCGCGTGAGCATCAGCACATCCATATCGTAACGGTAGTCGCACGCCATGGCGTTCAGGTCTTCGATGTGCTCTCGGCAGTCCACATTAGAGGAGTGGAAAAACTCGACCATCAGTGCTTTGTCGCTCTCTTCGAGTCGGTCGCTAATCCACTCTACTTCATCAATATGGGGGGCATATGTACCCACTTCCGCTCTCTGGGCCGAGAGCGACAAGGTGTTGAGTGTGACCATACCCACCCATAGTAGTATGAACAAAAATCTCTTCATCACCACAAAAATACAATTCCGAACGCAAAATTCAAAATCGAGGCGGAGAAAATCGGGTGGCAAGTGAGGGGGCTACTCTCTTAACTTAGGGGAGCAGTCTCAAAGCGACTGAGGGGGCTGTAAAAAATCGTACTTCTCGTCGTTGGCAGAGGAGCGACCGCCCCTGTGGTCGTGGCGAGCAGGAGTCGAAATCTGAGAGGGTATATAAGAGAATAATGTTTTGTATTGGTATATGTGAGAGGGTGGTGTTATGTCAGAGGAGATGAGTTGCTGCCTATTTTGGATAAAAATCATCTTTTTTGCATTTTTTTTGGCAAAAGTTTTGGAGGTTTGATTTTTTGCTCTATCTTTGCACCACCAAAACGGAATAATGCTCGGTTCGTCTAGCTGGTCCAGGACGCAAGATTCTCATTCTTGAAATCATGGGTTCGAATCCCATACCGAGTACAACGACGAAATAGACCTCTGCACTCGCAGAGGTCTATTTTTTTTGTTCCTCAGCGAGCGAATTTTAGGCGCACAAGAAAACCACCTTTGCAGTTTGCTCTTCGTAAATGAGGCATCAGAGTGATGCTTTTGTGCCGAGATTTCTTAGGAGCCCAAAAATGATTTTTGCGGAGGGATTATTGTGCCAAACAAGACGTGAAAGTGCATATAAGCGAGTGCATTTTAGGCGCACAAGAAAACCACCTTCGCAGTTTACTCTTCGTAAATGAGAAGGTGGTTTATCGCAGTGCAACGCCAAAGGCGCCGCTTAGATGCGCTTTTACAAGTTTTTCTCGATTTTAGCACGCAAATCACCCTCCGAGCAAGCACCAACCTGCTTGTCTACGAGTTCGCCATTCTTAACGAATACGATGGTGGGGATGTTGCGAACCGAGAATTTAACGGGAACGTCGTTCGACTCGTCTACGTTGCATTTGCCAATGTTGGCTTTGCCCTCGAACTCCTCGGCGAGTTTCTCTACGATGGGACCAATCATACGGCAAGGACCGCACCACTCTGCCCAAAAATCAATTACCAAAAGTTTGCTGTCGGCTGCCAACTCAGCGTAGTTGGCGTCATTAATTACAAGTGCCATAATTTTTTGTGTGTTTTAATTAGTTAGTGTATAAGTTTTTAGTTGTTCGTTGTCAACTTATCAATTTGAATGCCAAGGCATTATCCGTAAAGAAGTCGAGCATCTCCTGCGTAATGCCCACTTTGAGTTTCTTGGGATAGAAGTTTACTGCTACGCCACTTTTTGAGTCGCACACTCTAAGTATCAGTTTGGTCTTGCCTTTCGACTTTTTGAAACGAGTGGTTAGTTCCTGTCTTAACTCTGGCGTTAAATCTTCTACAAATACATTCAGGTTCAGTTCTTTGATAACCTCATCGCCCAAATCTTGCAATTGCGTAATTTGGTTAATCTTTGCCTCCAACTCCTCCTGATTGTAGGGTTTGGGGCGCACCGAGCCCTTAATCATAAGATAGTAGCCCTTGAAGAGGAATGGACGGAACTGCTCGTAGTCCTTACCAAAGAGAGCAAATTCGTGTTCGCCCGAGTAGTCTTCGAGTTTGAACTTACCAAAGGGGCGACCCGTAGAGGTCATAAGATTCTGCACATCGGTTACCATACCACCTGCAACAAAATCCCTCTGCCCAACGTCGGCAATGTTGGAGAACTTCGTGAGGGGCGTGTTGCAAACGTAGCGTATGATTACCGAGTACTCGTCCAGAGGGTGGGAAGAGAGGTACATACCTGTCATCTCTTTCTCTCGGTTGAGTGTTTCGAGTCTGGTCCACTCGGGCAGAGGAGGTAGTAGGGGTTTTTGAAGCGTCACATCTACCATACCACCAAAAAGACTCTGCTGGGCGTTGTTTTGGTCTTGCTGGAATTTTTGACCATAGCGCACAACCTGCTCCAAGAAGGTTACATCGGACTCCTTCTGTACCACGAAGAGTTTGCTACGATGAAAGCCCAATATGGAGTCGAAAGCACCGGCAAGTGCCATATTCTCAATGGCTTTTTTGTTTACGGTAGTGAGGTCTACCCTCTCTACGAAGTCGTATATATCCTTGAAATCGCCACCGCGCTCACGCTCGGCAACAAGTTCCTTTACTGCACCCTCGCCAACGCCCTTGATACCTGCCATACCGAAGCGAATGTTACCCTCCTTGTCTGCCGAAAAGGTGTGAACACTCTTATTGACATCCGGACCGAGCACCTTGATTTTCATCTTGCGTGCCTCGTCCATAAAGTTTGTCAGCTTATCCATATTCGCTAAGTTTCGGCTCAGCAGTGCCGCCATAAACTCTGCGGGATAGTGGGCTTTGAGATAGGCGGTCTGGTAGGCAACGTAGGCGTAGCAAGTGGCGTGCGACTTGTTGAAAGCATAGGATGCAAAAGCCTCCCACTCGCTCCAAATTTTTTCGAGTGTGGGGACATCGTGTCCCTTCGCTGCCGCACCATCAATGAACTTGGGTTTCATCTTATCCAGCACCTCGCGCTGTTTCTTACCCATCGCCTTGCGGAGTGTATCTGCCTCGCCACCCGTAAAGCCTGCCAAGAGTTGCGAGAGCAACATCACCTGCTCCTGATAGACCGTAATACCATAGGTGTCGTAGAGGTACTTCTCCATCTCGGGGAAGTCGTATGTAATCTGCTCCTTACCCTGCTTGCGGGCAATGAAGTTGGGAATCTTCTCCATAGGACCCGGGCGATAGAGAGCATTCATCGCAATGAGATCCTCGAAACGTGTAGGTTTGAGAGCCCTAAGGTGTTTTTTCATACCGGGCGACTCAAATTGGAACACACCTGTGGTGTCGCCGTGCGAAAAGAGCGCGTAGGTCTTCTTGTCGTCCAGCGGTATGGCATCTATATCAATAACCTTGCCCGTTGTGCGCTTGACATTTTCCAGAGCATCTTTGATGATGGAGAGGGTTTTCAGTCCCAAGAAGTCCATCTTGATAAGTCCCACGCTCTCCACAAACTTACCCTCGAACTGCACCACGTTAAGGTCTGCATCCTTAGCCGTTGCGATGGGGGCGTACTTTTCGAGGTCGTCTTTGCCGATAATCACACCGCAGGCGTGGACACCCGTCTGACGCACCGAGCCCTCCAACTTTTCGGCATAGCGCAGAGTGTTCTGTATAAGGGGATTGTCGCTATTCTTCTCCGCTGCAAAGTCACTCTGTGTTTCGTAGAGCCACTCGAAGGGAGTCTGTTTCTTACCGTTCTCAATCTTGTCGGGAATGAGTTTCGTAAGCCTATCGCTCTCGGGCAGGGGCAACTTCTGCACCCTCGCAACATCCTTGATTGCCATCTTGGGAGCCATTGTTCCGAAGGTAACAATCTGAGCCACACGCTTCCTGCCATACTTCTCAATCACATAGTTAAGCACATCTGCCCTGCCGTCCTCATCGAAGTCCACGTCCACATCGGGGAGCGATATACGGTCGGGGTTGAGGAAACGCTCAAACAGTAGATCGTACTTTATGGGGTCTATATTTGTGATTTTCAGACAGTATGCCACCACCGAGCCCGCTGCCGAGCCTCGACCGGGACCTACCGATACACCCAACTCGCGGGCAGCACGGATGTAGTCCCATACGATGAGGAAGTAGCCGGGGAAGCCCATATTCTCAATTACAGACAACTCGTAGGCGATACGTTTCTCCAACTCCTCGCCGAGCGTCTTGCCATACCTTAGGTGTGCGCCCTCATAGACAAGGTGTGTGAGGTATTGGAACTGTTTGGCAACCGTAAGTCTCTCCCTTACTTCGGGGTGCTCCTCGGCATATTTATAGATGCTGTCCGCAGCGGCAATAGCCTCCTTCTCTGCCTCGTCTTTGGTCTTTTTAAGGATGCTCTCTTTGAGTTTTGATTCATCAATCGCAAGCGACTCGGGTACCTCAAAGTTAGGCATCAAAGGGTCGTGATTGAGGTTGTATTTCTCCACCTTCTCGGCAATCTCCACCGTTGTGGCAAGAGCCTCGGGATAGTCAGCGAAGAGTTCTGCCATCTCCTCGGGACTCTTGAAGTACTCCTCGCCCGTATAGCGCATACGGGTGGGGTCATCGAGATCTTTGCCCGTATTGAGGCAGATGAGGTGGTCGTGCGCCATAGCATCGTCCGCATCGGTAAAGTGCACATCATTGGTACAGATGTACTTCACGCCGTGCTTCTTCGCCAACTCCACAAGCAGAGGATTAACCCTATCCTGCGCCTCTATGACATCGTGGGGACGTGTGGGGTCCTTGGGGTTGTGACGCTGCAACTCCAAGTAGTAGTCCTCGCCAAAGATACCCTTATACCACTCTATTATCCTCTCCGCCTCGGTGGTGTTGCCCGACAACAGAGCCTTGGGCACCTCGCCGGCGATACACGCCGAGCAGCAGATGATACCCTCGCTGAGTTCTTCCAAAATTTTGTGGTCAATACGGGGTCTGCCATAATAGGAGCCTTCGGTAAAGCCTATGGAGATGAGTTTTATGAGATTGTGATAGCCCGTAGCGTTCTTCGCAAGGAGTATAAGGTGGAACCTACGCTCTGTCTCTTTGCTCTTTTGATGACGATCGGCAACGATGTAAGCCTCGCAACCTATGATGGGTTTAATGCCCGCTTTGGTTGCCGCATCGTAGAACTCTTTGGCTCCGTACATATTGCCGTGGTCGGTAATCGCCACCGCCTCCATACCGTACTCCTTGGTGCGTGCAACAATCGAGGGGATAGATGCCGCGCCATCGAGGATGGAATATTGCGTATGTACGTGAAGATGAACAAATTGAGCCATATCAAAGCATTTTAGGTCATACTATATGCAAAGATATGTAATAAAATTGAGAATTGAGAATTGAAAATTGAAAGTTAATGATTTTTTTCATCAACTCTCCTGAAAGTTACCCACGAGATAACCTCGACCAGATTCTGTAAGATGCCTCCGCTTGTAAAACAAACATCCGCTGCCCATTGCAGATGCGGGTGCACTGCTTTTGTCCCTGGCGAAGAAACTCGCTTGTTGCGGGGTTGTAGATGAGGTCGAAGAGCAGATGGTCGGGAGTTAGAAGTTCGTATGGCAACGGAGGACACTCCTCCACTGCGGGAGCCATACCGAGTGGTGTGGCGTTTATGATGAGCTTATGCTCGGCAATAATCTCGGGAGTCAGCCCCTCATACGAGATGTCGCCCCTGCCGCTGTGCGACACCCTAAGGTGGTCTATACCTCGGTCGGCAAGAGCTACACACACAGCCTTGGATGCTCCACCCGTACCGAGCACCAGAGCCTTCATCCTCTCGTCACCCAGCACCTCACCGAGAGCCATCGCAAAGCCCTCATAGTCGGTATTATAGCCCACCAACGAGCCATCCTCCTCCACCTTTACGCAGTTTACGGCTCCGATGCGCAGAGCCTCCTCGGAGAGGCGTGCCAGATGGGGCAAGATTTGCTCTTTGTAGGGGTGTGTGACATTGAAACCCCTGAGGTTGGGGTTTTGGGCGAGCAATGCAGGGAGTTCCTCGATGCTTTCTAACTCCATTTTGCGATATTCGCGCACATCGAGTTCGCCCGCCGAGGCGAATTTGCGAGTGAAGTATTCTGCCGATAGCGAGTGAGCCAGGGGCTTGCCTATGACGCCATAGAGTTCCATTTTGTTTTAGAGAACGTACTTAATGAGTACAAAGCCGCCTATGAGCAGCACCGTAAATGCCAAGGCGCAGAGGTTGAAGTACTTGTCTATGAATTTCTTGATGGGTGCGCCAAACTTCCAAATGAGCGATGCCACGAGGAAGAACCTCATACCGCGCGAAATGATGCTCGCCAAAATAAAGATGGCGAAGTCGCCCATGCCAAGGCAGACGCCTGCCGAGATGGTGATGAGTTTGTAGGGCAGAGGTGTGAAGCCTGCCGTAAAGACGAGCCAGAAGTTCCACTCGGCATAGAGGTTAGCGACATTGTTAAACGCCTCCTCGGAGAAAATTGAGGGTATGAACCAACTATCCACCAACTCCCACGCAAAGGCTCCCAATCCGAAACCGATAATTGCGCCAAACACAGAGCCTGCGGTGCAGAGGAGCGCGTATTTGAACGACTTACGGGGCATACCGATGCAGAGTGCCATCAGCAACACGTCGGGAGGTACGGGGAAGAAGATACTCTCGCACATTGCGAAGATGAAGAGCGCAAGACTCCCCCATGGGCTTTCAGCCCACGAGAGCATCCAATTATAGAGTCGGCGTACGATGCCGGGTTTTTTCTCTTGTGTGGTTGTTTGAACTTCGCTCATAATCCGATTTGTTTCTTGCATCAACGTCGCAAAGATAATTTTGATTATATTTTTTTCAAAGAAAAGAGCACAAAAAAGGCAGTCCATTTCTGAACTGCCTCGTGCCCAGGACAGGAATCGAACCTGCACGCCTTGCGGCACACGCACCTGAAACGTGCGCGTCTACCTATTCCGCCACCTGGGCATCCGCGCCGACCTATTGGTCGAAATAGCACGCAAAGATACAAAGAAAATTGAGAATAGAAAATTGAGAATAGAAATTTTTGAGAAAAAACAAAATTATTCTTTGGAATAGACTATCGTTATCCGTAGCGGTTGTTGTTGGTAGTTGCCATCTCTCTTATTCTCACCAACAAAACCCCCACGTCACAGCACTGTGACGTGGGGGTTCGCACCTAAATTTATTTAACCACTCTTTTTATTTTGTGCGAATATAGCTAACGTGGTTGAGAGTCCTAAGACCAATCTTCAACTTGGGTTGCTCCATCTCTGGACGAGCGATAGTCTCGGGGATGGTGGGCTCTACACTCTTAGTACCCACGAAAGTACTTGTCGTGTTCTGCTTGTTCAAGACAGTACCCACCTCTACGGGAGCAACATTCTCCTTCATGGGTGAGAGTACTTTGCAAGGTGCCTGAGCAGCCGAATTCAGTGTGTTAACGAGTTCAATCAGGTCGTTGATGTCACCTTTCTCTTCGGCAGTAGGCGTGTATGCTAAGCGACTAATCTCGCCGGGAAGACCGTTTGCATCCAATGCGTGAGCCAAAACGTATATTTCGTATGCCCAATCCATAGGTGAGAATACATAAGGTTGAGAAACTCTCAAATCATACCAATAACTACTCATATAAATGTCGTTATCGGGGCGAGATTCGGGATTCATCAGTGCGCTATCGTAGCCAAAGTTGTAGTAAACTGCCGTTGCATTGTCGAGATTGCCGAGTTTGACAACTACAATTGCCTTGCCTTTTGTTGCTTCGGGGTCACCGAATACGGCTCCATTCTCTTCGTCACCCGAGTAGCAACTCACTTCGATAGTGGGTTTTACTGAGCCGATAGCCTTGGTGGTTACAAAGTTGTTGAAGAGGTGTGCCTTGGCAAGCGTACCATCTGTGTTCATCGCCAAGATGAATACATCGTAGGCAGTGTTGGGCTCGCAAGCATCAGAATCGATCTGATATTCACCCTTCCAAGCATAACTGGAAAGAATATCTGCAATTGTGATGTTGGGATTGAACATCTGATTCATCAGTACGGCTTCTTCCAACATTGCGGTAATCTCAGCCACTGTTTGCTCCTGGTTGAAAGTGCCTGCGGGGCAACTGCCGAAGAAGTAGTTGGTGGTCACTTCGGAGGGTTTAACTGTCACCGTAAAGCCGTAGCCTGTAACCACATCTGCCGACACCTCGAAGGTCGTATCCTCGGGAGCACCAGCAGGCAAGGTGCGGAATTTCGCTACTGCGGGCGCGGTCGTAATGCCTCCATTGTAGCCCACTGCCAAAACGTAGTAGTCGGTATCGGGGAGGTCTACTTTATACTTGTAGGCACCGGTGGCAGCAGTGTAGTCTTGTACACCGTTATAGAGCATGAAGCCCATGTCTAACCATGCTTTGTTCATGTTAATCCAAGCGTTCATCAACTCCTCGTCGGTCGAGGTACCATCGTAAACACCAACAGCCCAGGTGAATTTCTCGTCGAGGTTAGAGGGTGTGATTTTGAGGTCTACGCGAAGTTGCTCAACGTTGTCAACCTCAATATCGAAGGTCATCTCCGAAAGAGCAGCCTCTGGGGTCGTGAAGGTGTCGTACTGAGGTTCGCTTACAACATAGAAATTGTCGCCATCGATAGCCACCGCAGCAATCATATAACCATAGGTGGTATTGGCTGTAAGATTCTGAGCTCTCATTATTTGGTCACCCGTGGGCATCATACCTGCAATGATTGTTGGCATGTCGTAACCGGCGCCAAGATACTGCTGAATCTCGTCGTACATGTAGGCGGCAAAGAAGTCCATCTCGCTCATCTTATAGTCTCCCTCGGGATCGGTGTAAGCCTCATACATTGCGGGATTTACGATGAACATATGCCAATTGATGTTCTTGTCGGAGGGGATAACCTCAATGGAGGCCTCGTTAGCGCTGACGGTGGGAGTTACCTCAAAGGTGCAATCCGACATAGGAATAGCCTCGGTGGTGAAAGGTACTATTGTAGCCTCGGTGGTGGCTGCATAGTTTGCCTCGGCATCCAAGCCAAAAATTATAAGAGCATAGTCTGTGTCTTGTACAAGTCCGGTCATCTGCTGTTGTGCAAGAGAGCCACGGCTTGTCACTTTGCTCATATACTCATTAAAGGTCTGACCACTCGAAGATGCGTTTGCTCTTAGGTTCTCCATAATGGTAGTTATGAGTTTGTCGCCCACGCCATTAGCGTCTATGACGGTTTCGGGGGCAAGAACTACTATGTAGTCTGCGCTCTGGTCACTTGGGGTAACAGAGTAGGTAACCGTACTTGTGGTTACGTCGTCGATGTCTGCCTCAAACGTAAGTTCGGTAGGCTCCTCGGGAGTGGGTTTTGTCTCCTCTTCGGGAGTCTTACAACTCGTTGCAACAAGAGCCATTGTTGCGAGGACCATTGTGGTCCATAAGTAAAGTTTTTTCATAATGGTTAATTGTTATTTGAATGTTTGGTAGATGTGTATTTTTTCCTTATTTATACTTTTTTTTATTTTATACTTATCACAAAAGTAGAAAAAATAATTTGGATTAGCAATACTCTTGTACACTTTTGTGCAAAAAAAGAGTGGTTGATGGTTGTTTTTTAGAAGTTATATGAATTGGTTTGCGTTGTACCATTTCCGCAAACCTCGCCTTTGGAGTTGCCAGAGGGGCTTGGTCAAAGAGCCCCCAAAGGCTCTTAGAGAGGATAACTACCAACTGCTATTTTGTAACTCTTACCCAATCGACATCCATCCATCCGCCGTCGTTGGTCTTGCCACTTGTTACGGCAAAGAGTCCAACCTTTGCGCCTATCCACTTGCCCTCTTTTGCCTTGAAGGGATTGCCTATGGGGGTGAAATCGTTGCCAATCTCTGCCCACGAGAATTGGCACACGCCATCCTCGCCAATATCCACTCTTAGAAGGAGTTGTGCATCCTTACTCCAACGCATTTGCTCCACCACAATCTCCTGGGCACCCTTGTCTGCGCCGCAACATTCGGTCTGTTGGAGCACGACATTTGTGCCGTCGTAGTAGAATGAGAGTGTGGCAATATCCCTGCCGTGCACAACAATACCTGCACGATCGCCCGCCACGCCACCTCTGAAATCTATCTTGGCGGTCACTGCCTCCTTAGGGGCGGTGATTTTTTGCGAGAGGATATTCGGTGCGCTCCACAGGTTGTCGTAGGGTTGGCAGTAGAGCCTTGCATAGCCCTCGGGTGAGAGCATAATCCAGTCGCGCTCGGCATTACCAAACCACTGCCATTGCAGTCCGAGGGTGGGGCTGTTGAACTCGTCGCCCTCGGTGGGTGTTACTATGCCCGAGGGGGTGTTGCTATGGGGTTTACGATAGTGAGTCACAGGTTCTCCTATGCCGTCACCATTGCTATCCACGCCCATTTGGCACCAACCATCCTCGCTCCACGTCATAGGTTGCAGGTGCACCACACGTCCGTAGGCGTAGCGGTCCTCGAAGTGGAGAAACCAACTGTCGCCAGCCGTATCGGTTACCCAGCCGCCTTGGTGGGGTCCGTGGATTGAGGTGTCGCCCTGATGGAGCACCTTGCGCCACTCGTAGTTGCCCAAAGGCTCGCGCGAGCGCAGTACGAGTTGCCACCCCTCCTTCACACCACCTGCGGGTGCAAAGATGTAGTACCAGCCGTCACGTTTGTAGAACTTGGGACCCTCAATGGTGGGGTTTACGTCGTGTCCGTCATAGATGAGCACCTCATCGCCTATGAGTCTCTTGCCGTCGGGCGACATTCGGCTTGCCGAGAGGATGCTCTTGAAGCCCGCACGAGAGCCCGCCCAGGCGTGTACCAAGTAGGCGTTGCCATCGTCGTCCCACAAAGGACAAGGGTCTATCATACCCACTCCCGCCTCCACCAAATATGGCTCGCTCCACTCTCCTCGGGGGTCATCGGTGCAGACCATATAGATACCCATATCGGGGTCGCCCCAATAGATATAGAAAGTGCCGTTGTGGTGGCGTATGGAGGGAGCCCACACACCATTGCCGGGATGCGACTGCACCCCGTTGGGGCGGTAGGAACGTACCGCGCCTGCCAACTCCCAATTCACCAAGTCGGTGGAGTGGAGTATCTGCAAGGCGGGTAGGCAGTTGAAAGACGAAGAGGTCATCCAATAATCCTCGCCCACACGAATAACGTCTGGATCGGAGTAATCGGCGTGGAGCACAGGATTGCGGTATGTGCCGTCGCCTTGGTCGGCAACCCACACAAGGCTCCTGCCCTGCGCCATAGTCGTTATGGTACAAAGCAGAGCCAAGATGTTGGTTATGAGTAACTTAGTTTTCAACTTTCAATTTTTAATTTTACAAGGTTACGCCCGTTTTGAAAATTGCCACCTCTTTGAAGCCCGTCTGCTCGTGTTTGAGCAGTTCGCCATTGGCTGTGGCGAGCACCTTATCCACAAAGCGGCTCAGGAGTGCTTCGGGCTCCTCGTCCTCCACGAGTGTGCCGGCATTGAAGTCTATCCAGCCATTCTTGAACTCATAGAGGCGTGTGTTGGTCGAAATTTTCATTGTGGGAACAAAACTACCAAAGGGTGTGCCCCTACCCGTAGTGAAGAGCACCATCTGACAACCACTCAGAGCCAGAGCCGAAGATGCCACAAGGTCGTTGCCGGGAGCCTGCAAGAGGTTAAGACCACGCTTGGTGACCTTGTCCGTATAGTTTAGTACATCCACAACCGTAGCCGCACCGCCCTTCTGAACACAGCCGAGCGACTTCTCTTCGAGGGTAGTAATGCCGCCCTTCTTGTTGCCGGGCGAGGGATTTTCGTAGATAGGCTGGTTGTAACTCTTGAAGTAGCCCTTGAAGTCGTTGATGAGGCATACCGTTTGGTCGAAAATAGCCCTATTTTCTGCCCTGTCCATCAGTATTGTCTCGGCACCGAACATCTCGGGAACCTCCGTGAGGATGGTCGTACCGCCTTGCGAGATAAGCCAGTCGCTAAATAATCCCACGAGGGGGTTGGCAGTGATGCCCGAAAAGCCATCACTACCGCCACATTTCAGACCAATTTTGAGTTTTGCAAGGGGCTGGGGGGTGCGCCTATCGTTGCGGGTGAGTGCTACGAGTTCGCGGCAGACCTTCACGCCCTCCTCTATCTCGTCCTCCACCTCTTGTGCAATGATGAACCTCACACGCTCCTCGTCCCACGAGCCAATCTCCTGCTTGAACTCCGCAACCTGATTGTTCTCACATCCCAAACCGAGCACCAAAATGGCTCCCGCATTGGGGTGGTGCACCATAGCAGCCAAAGCCTTGCGGGTGTTGCAGTGGTCGTCGCCGAGTTGCGAACAGCCGTAGGGGTGGGTGTATACCCTCACATCGTCGAGATGGGAGCAATCCTCCTCGCTACGAATACGTTTGGCAATAGCCTCTGCCTGACCATTTACGCAGCCCACAGTGGGGATTATCCACAACTCATTGCGAATACCCATATCGCCATTTTTTCTCTCATAGCCCATAACCATCCTCTGGTCGATGGGATACACTTTGGGTGCGATTTTGGGCAGGTAGGTATACTCAATCTCGTCCGAAAGATTGGTTTTGATGTTGTGCGAGTGAATCCACTCTCCCTCCGCAATGGGGCAGGTGGCGTGACCTATGGGGTAGCCATACTTAATCACATTTTCGCCCTCGGAGATTGCGTGTAGGGCTACTTTGTGACCTTTGGCGACATCTTCGATGAGGGTTACGACCTTACCTCCCACCTCAATTTGCTCACCCGAGGCGAGGTCATCGAGGGCGATAGCAACATCGTCAGCCTCATTTATTCTAAGGTATCGTTTCATAGGCGAATGTGGCTTACAACTACAACATTTTTTTCAGTGCGGCAGCCATACCCTCCGAGAGGATAGCCTTAACGTAGCCCGCAGCCTTCTCCACAAAGGGAGTAACCTCGGTGAAATCTACTGTCCAGATGCTGCGGTTCTCGACAATGGCACGAACCGTAGCCTCAATGTTGTTGTTATCCCACACCTTGCGGATGAACTCAACGTGCTCGGCAGTATCGTCGGGAGTGAACTCCACCTGACCGCTATAAAGCGTCAGCAGGGCTGCGAAGGTAAACATCTCTTTCTCTGCCACCTTGCCTGCCTTCTTCCAATTGTCCAATACGGTAGGGAAGTTGCGTGTTTCCCACTTGGAGAGCGAGTTGAGCGAGATGGTTTTGAGCATATGGCGGATGTAGGGGTTGTAGAAACGCTCCAAGATACCCGCAGCAAACTCTTTGAGTTCTGCCTGGTCCTCCTCAATCATAGGGATAACCTCCTCCTCGACCATCGTGTTGATAAACTTCTCCAAGTCGGGGGTGTTGAAGGCGTCCATTACGGTCTCGCAACCGAGTTGCAAGCCGATGGGCACCATACCTGTGTGCGAGCCGTTGAGGATGCGTACCTTCTTGTCGCGGAACTGCTTGATGGTGGGCATAAAGATAACGTGCAAGCCCGCCTTGTCGAGAGGCAGCCTGCGCTGTACCTCCTCGTAGCCGGGACCGCCAATAGCCCAGAGGTGGTAGAACTCTGCCTTCACCACGAGGTTGTCGTCAAAGCCAATCTCCTCCTTAATCTCATTGATGTTCTCGCGGGGGAAGCCTGGAACGATGCGGTCAACGAGGGTGTCGCAGAAGTGGCAGTGGTTCTCCACCCAAGCGATGAAGTCCTCGCCCAACTTGTTGTACTCTGCGTGGCGCAGAACATACTCGCGCAGTGTGGAGCCGTTGTTCTCGATGAGTTCGCAGCAGATGATGCACAGACCTTTGGTGGGGTCGCCCTCGAAGTGTTTGAAACGCTTGTACAAAAGGGCTGTCATCTTTGCGGGATAACTCTTGGGGGGCAGTGCCCACAGGTCATCGCCCTCCTCGTAGCGGATACCTGCCTCGGTGGTGTTCGAGACGGTAGCCTCCAACTCGGGCGAGAGGAAGATTTTTTCGTATGCAGCATAGTCCTCATAGGGGTTGATGGCGCACTGCACACTCTTCACCAAGCGGATGTCCTTGACGGGCTGTTTGTCCTTCACGCCCTCCAAATAGACGTGATAGAGGCAGTCCTGTGCTTCGAGCATACCTGCCATACCTTTGTCGATGGGCTGCACGATAGCCACGCCGTGATTCATAACGCCTGCTTCGTTGGCTTTGTCGATTTGCCAGTCTACGAATGCACGCAGGAAGTTACCTTCGCCAAACTGCAAAATTTTGATAGGGAGAGCGGGTTTCTCCACGTTCTGTTTATTTAATGCCTTGATTGCCATAGTCGTAAAGGAGTTATAAGGTTAGAATTTGAAGTAATTTTTTGCGTTGTTGTAGCTGATGTCCTCCACCATCTTGCCGAGGAAGTCTATTTCGCTTGCGGGCAACAGACCTTGCTCTACATCGTTGCCAATGAGGTTGCAGAGCGTGCGGCGGAAGTACTCGTGACGGGGGTAGGAGAGGAAACTGCGGCTGTCGGTGAGCATACCCACAAAGCGGCTCAACAGTCCGAGCACCGAGAGTGCGTTCATCTGCTTCTCCATACCGTCTTTCTGATCGAGGAACCACCAACCGCTACCGAACTGAATCTTGCCTGCGCCATACCTGCCGTCCTGGAAGTTGCCGAGCATTGTGGCGATGAGTTCGTTGTCGCGGGGGTTGAGGTTGTAGATGATGGTTTTGGTGAGTTTGTCCTCTTTGTCGAGCATATTGAGGAACTTGGACATATTTTTTGCCACCGTGAAGTCGCCGATGGAGTCGAAACCGGTGTCGGGACCGAGTTGTGCGAACATACGGCTGTTGTTGTCGCGTATTGCGCCATAGTGGAATTGCTGTGTCCAGCCGCTCTTGTGGTCCATAATGGCAAACTCCACCATCATAGCGGTTTTGTATTTCTTGGTCTCTTCGGGCGAGAGGGCGGTGCCTCCGTATACCTTCTGGAAGAGAGCCTCTGCCTCGGCGTGGGTGTAATCCTCGGCATAGAACTCTTCGATGCCGTGGTCCGAGAGGCGACAACCCACACTCTCGAAGAAGTCATGGCGCACTTGGAGAGCCTCAATAACGTCGTCGAACGATTTGATATCCACACCGCTAACCTCCGAAAGACGGTCTATGTAGGCGCGGAAGTTGGCGGGATTTTCCACAGCCATAGCCTTGTCGGGACGCCAGGTGGGCAACACCTTCACACCGAAGTTGTCTTTTGCACACTTGATGTGGTGTTCGAGCGAGTCTACGGGGTCGTCTGTTGTGCAGACGGTCTCCACATTGTAGTGCAACATCAGACCGCGAGCCGAACGCTCGGGAGTTTGGAGCATTGCGGTGCAGTGGTCGTATATTTCGCGCGCTGTGGAGGGATTGAGGAGTTTGTCCACTCCGAAGGCTGTTTTGAGTTCGAGATGTGTCCAGTGATAGAGAGGGTTGCGCATTGTGTATGGTACGGTCTCTGCCCACTTCTCGAATTTTTCCCAGTCGGTGGTGTCCTTGCCTGTGCAGTAACGCTCATCTACGCCATTTGTGCGCATTGCACGCCACTTGTAGTGGTCGCCTTCGAGCCATATTTTCGAGAGGTTTTCGAAGACGTGGTCGTTAGCCACATACTCGGGTATGAGATGGCAGTGATAGTCGATGATGGGCATCTTTGCTGCGTGCTCGTGATAGAGCCTCTGCGCCGTTTCGGTCTGTAAGAGGAAGTTCTCGTCATTGAACTGTTTCATAGTTTTCGAGGTATTATTTTGTTAGTATTTGTTGTTGCAAATCTTGGCATCGTAAAAGTACAAAAAAACATTGGTACTGCAATGTGATTTTTTGCCACATTGGTGGTATTTTTTGCCGATTACCCACAACAAACAAAGGCTGCCACCCTAAGTGACAGCCTTTGTGTTGAAAAAGGTTATGAGATATTAGATCTCTTTGTACTCGATAGCGTAGAAGCGCAGACCACCCGAAGGATAGATATAAACGGTTTGGTTGCTTGCCTCGATGTCAAATTCAACCCAAGTGGGCTCCAAGTGACCACCGGGCTGCTCTTGAACAGCACCATCCTCGCCAACCTGAACTTTCACAAAGCGAGTAAGGTCTTCCGAACCGGTGCAACCTACTTTTACCCTCAGTGTACCATTCGCGGGAGCAGTGAAGGAGAAGCAACGCTTGGTGGTAGAACCGCCACCATTGGGCTGGAGGTAGTTACCGACCTCCTCGTTGAGGTAGCCGCGAATGTTGCTGCCACCTGCAACAACCCTCAGACCATCAACGGTAACATCCATATCTTTCGAGCCATCGCTACCCAGAGGTGCGAGCCAATCGAATACCTCGGTTTCCCAAATGGTATCCGAGAAGTTCCACAAGAGTGTCTTCTCGCCACCAACTACAACCTTGTTGATTTTGAGGGTAGCGGAGCCTGCCTCCGAGCGGAGGTATTTGCTCGAAGTAGCAACGGGAACAGCCACAACCGTGAGGTCGTACTCGCCAACGCCCATTGCGGCAACGGTGGCAGCATCAATAGTGAAGGTGCACTCGGTCTGCTCAACAGTTGCACCACGCCAAGTAACCTCGTAGTGGTCGGCATTCTCAACAGCATCCCACGAAGCGGTAACAGCCATCTCGCTGCCCTCGTCTACATTGCGGTTGTCGAACGATACACCGGGAGTTGCAAGCACCTCCATAGTAGCCTCGGGAGTGAGGTCTTTGGTCCAAGCAACGCTTTTGAGGGTAACGCCGTCCGAAACAACAACCCAAACCTCGTTCTCGCCTACAAAGTCGCCGAAGAGTACCTTGTGAGTCTCGCCGTCGGCAAGTACGGAGTAGCGGTCCTCGCCCGAGATAACCGAAATGGTCTCAACACCATTTGCGCCCTCGGCAATAACCTCCACACCACCTACGCCATCCACAAGGATGCCAACTGCACCATGTGAGGGAGCACCATCGCCACCCAGCACACCTGCCTTCTCAAAGTAGAGACCAAGACCAAGCATTACCTCGGTGGGAGCCTCAGCAGAAGCGTAGATGCGAGTGTTGTCGATGATGGTGGGAGCGGTGAGAGTCTCGCCATCGAAGATAGACTTGTTGGTGAAGTCCCAAGTGTAGTCCTCGGTAACTGCTACCAACTCGGTAGCCCTTACGGGAGGCTCGGGAATCGAGAGATGCCACCAGCGGGGGTCACCGGCCTGTTTGTCGGCAATGTCGCTGGTATTATTGAGGTAGAACTTACCCGCACCCGAACTCTGGCAAGGATCAACCTCCAAGAGTACGTTGTTCTTCATTGCAGCCTCCTCGGTGAAGGTGTCGCCACCGAAGATGGTTACCGTATTGGCACCTGTGTCGAAGAATTTCTCCGAAAGGTTGAAGAAGTAGTTGCCCGAAGATACGGGAGCCGTACCTTTATTAACAAATTTGGTCTTAGCAGCAGCCGCAGCATCCTCCGAGTTCTGGTTCAATACCACGTTCTTAGTGAACTCAAACGAAGAGGTGGGGAGTTCTTTGGTTACATAGAACAGACCATTGTTGTTGCCGGCAGCGTTAACAGCCACAGCATTGAAGGTGTTGTTCTTCACCACTATGTTGGCACAAGCACCGTCCATACGGAAGAATGAACGAGCGGCTGTGTGGATGGTATTGTTCTGGATGGTGATGTCATTATAACCACTCTTACGAATGTCGATAAGGTCACCGCCGCCAGCACCATCTGCATTGCAGTCGTGAATGTAGTTACCCTCGAAGAGAATATCTGCGACAGCGGTGTTACCCGAGTTGTCGTAGTAGAGACATTTGGGGTAGTTTGCAATCTCGCAATTGAGAATCTTAGCAGCTGTCAAAGCAGCACCCTTATTGTCGGCAAGGTTGTTGCCACCCAAACCGGTACCATCGAGGAAGAGGTCTTCGAGGTGGAAGAGGGTACAAGTAGCCTGCAACTGTGCGTTGAACTTAACAAATACGGGTTTGTTACCCTTCTCGTCGGGAATACCTATAATAGTAAGACCAACGGCGGGTTTCTGATCGGTAGTGAAGGTGTAGGGTACACCGTCATTGTAGGGAACCTCAATGGTGATGTCGCCCGTTGCGCTCGCAATAGCAGCCTCGATAGCCTCAACAGTGTCGAGCCTATTTGCGCCGGTCAGCACGGGGCGGGTCCAAGCCGTTACGTTACCACGGTTACAGCCCTTACCATAGTAGAGCGAAAGGTTGTAGTGTACGCTTGCGTCCAAGCCCTCGGCAGTGACGGTGCGTGCAGCAATCATCTCGGGGGTGAGAGCAACAGTAACACTCTTCGCGCCCTTCTTCGAAACGGGCTCGGCACGAAGCGAAGTCAAATCGTTGGGATCCAAGCCCTCGCTCCACGAAACAGTAAGAGAATTCTCGGTGCGGGTTACAACCTCAACTTTGAACTTAGTGCGGACAGCAGCTGTCGTGAAAGATTTCTCCAACACAGCCCACTTGGAGTCCTCCAAGCCGGCAGCGTGTCCCTTAACGCGAACAAAGTAGTCCTTATCGACAGGGAAGTCCTTGACGGTGCAGGTGCCACCTACAACATCCTCAACAACCCTCACGGGCTCAACGCCCTCAGCGTCCATGTCGGGCAAAACGGCAACATCCTTGCCGCTCTTCTCGTCGGTAGCGTACTCGGTAGCCTCATACACCTCAACGGTGTGCTTCTCGGTACCCTCCATAGCATCCCACGTAAGTGTTGCCGCATTACCCAGTTCGGCAACAATCTCCGCTTCGAGGTTGGTGGGAGCAAGGCAGCGACCCAACTCAAAGCCCTCGATGATGTCGCCCTGGTCGGCAGCACAGCCAACCATAGTCGCCATCGAAGCGATAAGTGCTATATTTCTAAATAATCTTTTCATATCTTCTTCAATCTATTGGTTATTTTAATCCTGCTGTGGTGTAGCCATAGTCATTCACAAGGCAACCCTGTGCATTGATAGCATTGGCATCGAAGATAGGCCAGTATTGGCGGTCGTCGGGATCAACACCTGCGGTGATGACACTTGCAGCCTTGGTCTCCATAATCTCCTTATTGCTGCTGTCGACCTTCTTGGTGATATACTCACCCTTCTCTTTCCACTCTTTGCCTTCGGGCTGTACCCTCTCGCCATCGAAACCACAGAACTCAATGCCACCCTCGACAACTCTATACCATACGTCGCCCTCGGGATTGAGGTGTGCGTAGTCGTTGCGAGTGTTTTTAAGGTCGCGATAGTCCTCAACAGACTCCCTAACCTTTGCACCAAGTTCGTTCCAACGGATAAGGTCGCCCTTACGCAAGAACTCGCCCACAAACTCCAACTTACGCTCCTCCTTGATGGCTTCGAGCATATCTGCTTTGTTGGCAGCATTCTCGGCAATGTAAGCCGCAGCCTCGGTAGCGTCAGTAGCCCTCTCGCGTACCTGCTGGAAGTAGCCCTGAGCCTTGTCGAGTTGGTTCAGTTCGTTTGCCATCTCGGCAGCCATCAACAAGATATCCGACCAGCGCATAACAACGGGTTTAACACCGTCGTCGTTGCCACCGGTGTAGGGGTGGTTGGTCTGCCACTGGAAGCGGAATTTGCCGAAGTACCAGTTCTCGATACCTGCGGGCTCAATAACGCCATCCTTCTCGAACTTGTAGTTTACGCAACTAACATTCCTACGGCTATCCTCCTTCTTGTAGTCGAAGAAGAGCGAAGGTGCAGGACCTACCGTACCGCCACGACCGCTACCATTGTAGTCGGTGCGAACAGCGAATGTGTAGTTCCACCTACCACGCGAGTCGCCAAAGGGAATTACAAACAGTACCTCTTTGCCTGCGGGAAGGTTGTCGTTGCTGAAATTGTTGAAGTCTTTCCACAACTGCTCGTAGTCCTCGTAGAGAGCGCAGTTGCTACCATTGATAACCTCCTCCAACATTGCCAATGCGCCATCCTCGCCACCATAGAGAGCCTCAGCATTCAGGGCGGGGTCAACGCTCAAACGGCGCGAACCGATGTTGCCTGTGCCAACCATACCGTCGTCGGGACGCTGTGCGTAGCCGGCAGCAGCCAAAGCGATACGAGCATAAAGACCAACGGCAAACTCTTTGCTTACGCGGTCGGTACGCATAGTCTGAGCAGTGGTTGCGGCGTAGGGCAGATAATCCTTAGCCTCTTTCAGGTCGGCAAGAATCTGCTTGTAGATTACGTCACGGTCGCTCTTGGGGAGGTAGATAGTCTCGGGCGAAATGGGCTCGAAACGAGCAGGTATATCACCCCAAGCCTTAATCATATCGAAGTAAATCATTGCACGAAGAGTCAAAGCCTCACCGAGCAAGTATGCCATATCGGCATTCTTATCCACATTGCCATAAGCGCGAAGACCTTTGATGCAAATGTTAGCCCTCTCAATACCGGCATACATCTCACTGAATGGACCGTTGTCGAGGTTGAGTTGGGAGTTGTTGGTGGTAATGCCATAAGTGGCAATCTCCGACTTCGCATCAGAAGTGGTCGAAACATACCATTCGGCGTCGGTGTTGAAGCCGTACCAAGGAAGGAAGCGACCACGGTAGTTGTTGGTGTGACCGAAGGTCTCCGAAATAGAGAATACATTATACTCTGCCAAAGTATAGTTCGAGAAAACAACCGACTCGTCAAATGTCGAAGGCGATTCGCTTTCAAGGAAGTCCTCACCACACGAAACAAGAGTGGCAGACAAGGCAATCAAAAGTATATATGCAAATTTTTTCATATCAATCATCTTTTAGAGGGTTAGAAGGAGAGATTCACACCAAATACAACGCCCCTGCTCTTAGGATATGCCGAGTAGTCAACACCGGGAGTAAGAGGAGTAGCACGGCGGGTATCAACCTCGGGATCGTAGCCCGAATAGTTGGTCCACAACCAAAGGTTGGTGCCTGTAACATAGAAACGCAAATTGTCAACGCCAATACGTTTGGTGAGGCGTGCGGGGAAGGTGTAACCAACAGTTGCGCTGGTCAAACGAATAAACGAACCATCCTCAACAGCAGCGTCGCTGAATACAGCGTTGCCAATGATAGGCGAGCCCTGGGTCTTGCCTTCGTTGACAGCAGCAAGTTGCTCGGCATCGGTAATCAATTCACCTGTGTTCCAGTCGATGTTGGTCCAACGCTGGTCGGTGGACATCGACGAAAGAAGGTTGCGATACTGATACTTGCGAGTCGAGGTGAACTCAACAGCGTTGGCGTTGTAGATGTTGTTGCCAAACACAGCGTTGAAGTTTGCCGAGAAGTCGAAACCATAGGCATAACCCGAAATGGTCAAACCGCCGGTCCAATCTGCCAAAGCGTTACCAATGACTACCTTATCGGCAACGGTCAGTTTACCATCGCCCTTGTAGCCAACAAGATTACCCTCCTCGTCGTATACGGGAACGGTGGGCTGATCTTTGAACTTGCGAACACCGGGACGGAAGTAGTCCTTACCAACAATGTCGGCAGCGTCTACATAACCCTCCACATCTTTGCGGAGTTCCCACTTGCCATCCTTGTAGTTGAAGTCGTCAACGGTGTAGAAGCCGTCGCTCTCGTAGCCATACATATTACCAAGAGGCTGACCCTCCTGTACGAGGTAGTCGGTACCAATCTCGGTCGAAGCCCACATACTCTGCGACTCAATGCTATCCAGACCACCAAGATTTACCACCTTGTTGCGGTTGTATGATGCGTTTGCCGAGATGGTCAAACCTGCATTCTTGGTCTGGAAGATGGTGAGGTTCAAGGTAGCCTCCAAACCCTCGTTCTGAGTCTCACCCAAGTTGCGATACTGGTTGGTGTAGCCCGTACCAGCGGTGGGGAAGAGAATCAAAAGGTCTTTTGTGTTGTTCTTATACGCCTCAATCGAACCACTTACCATACCTCCGTTAAACGAGAAGTCCAAACCGAGGTTGTGGGAAATGGTGGTCTCCCATTTCAGGTCAGGGTTGGGCATTGTGGTGCCTGCCGACCAATAGGTCGAACTCTGCGAAATCCAGTCGCTACTCGAACTTGCTTTGAAGGTCTGAGTGGTCTGTCCCGAGGGAATGTTGTTGTTACCGGCAGTACCGTAGCTGTAACGCAGTTTCAGGTTGTCGAGCCATTCAGCATCCTGCAACGAACCAATCTCCGAAAGACGCAATGCGGCAGCAGCCGAGGGGAAGTAACCCCAACGATTTGCGCCCAAGAACTTCGAAGAACCATCGGCACGCATTGTTGCCGATACGGAGATGATGTTGTTCCAATCGTAGTTCGCACGAGCAAAGAACGAGAGGAGTTTGTCGTCGGGATTGTAGTATTGGTTGGTCGAAACGGCAGTACCCGAAGCCATAAAATTCCACGCCTGCTCGGCAGTGAAGAACACGGGCAGAGCCTCAACCCACGAGGTGAGTTGGTTCGACTTGGTAAGCAGGTACTCCTGACCTACCAAGATGTCCAATTTGTTGGTGTCCCAATCCAAAGCCTCGCCAATGTTGTAGTGCAAGGTATTGGTATTGCGCAATTTGGTACGATCATAATCTTTGTACTGCGTTGCGGGCATACCCTTGGTTTGGGCGTTGTTGTTTACATAGTAGGTGGTCAGACCATAGAACCTGTTGTCAACCTGGGAGTAGGAATCCAAACCGCCGTCTACTTTCAAGGTCATACCTTTGAGCAATTTGAGCGATACGGCACCGTTGATGTTCCAGTTCTGACGGCTACGTTTGCTGTCATTGTCGGCAACCGACTGCAATGGAGGTGCATTATCACCATAGTCCTCTTCGAGGTCGCTGCTCTCCACCGAACTCTCCAATGGAATGGGAGTGTAGGCGATGGCGTGTTTCAGACGACCGTTACCCGAAGTCGAACCGCTATCGTTCACCGAGTTGGCACCGCTACCGCGTACCTGAGTGTCCGAAAAACGTACCGAGAAATCAAATGAAACCTTCTTGTTGGGTTTGAATTTGGTCTTCAAGTTGAGGTTGTCGCGAGTGTAGGTCGAACCTTTCATGATAGCATTGTCGCCCATGTGAGCAAAACTTGCTGTCCAATTGAAGGTGTCGCTACCGCCCGAAAGCGAAATGTTGTGGTTGTTGGTGGTGCCTTGGTTGCCAAACACTTGTGCAACATAGTCGTTCTTGGCGTGACCAGCATAGAGGTCGATATCGCAGAACTGACCAAAGACGGGTTCGTAAGCCGAATCCACCTTGCCACGAATCATTGCCAACTCATACTGCAACTTAACAAACTCCTCGGTGTCGAGAGTGACCAGAGCGTCTTTGTTCGCGATGCTCTTAACACCCATATAACCGTTGTAGTTAACCGTCAAACGTCCCTCCTTACCGCTCTTGGTGGTAACGATGATAACGCCGTTTGCACCTCGCGAACCGTAGATGGCGGTCGAGAAGGCGTCTTTCAGCACGTCGATGCTTTGGATGTCGCTCGAAGGAATGTCGTTGATGCTCTCAACGGGGAAACCATCCACAATGTAGAGAGGGGCGGAGTCCTGAGTGATAGAACCACCACCACGCACACGAATCTTGATGTCGGCGTCGGGATCACCCTCAGTGGTGGTAACCTGCACACCTGCCATCTTACCCGAGAGCGCCTCCGAAACGCTGGTTACGGGTTGTGCAACGAGGTCCTCGGCGCCCACCGAAGATACCGAACCGATAAGGTCCTTGCGCTGTACGGTAGCGTAACCTACGACCACCACATCCTCCATCACCTCGGCGTCACTTTCGAGCACGACGTCGATGCGGGTGCGGTTGCCTATGGCTACCTTTTGGTCTTTCATACCGAGGTATGAGAAAACCAAACTTTGCTGCGATGCGTTAGGAATGTCGAGGCTCCACTCACCTTTTGCATCCGTAGATGTACCATTGGTGGTGCCATCAACTACCACCGATGCTCCAATAACGGGATCTCCGGCAGAATCCTTAACAGTACCGCCAACCTTTTGAGCCTCTGCCACGAAAGCCAGACTCAACCCCAAAATCAATAGGGCAAACTTTTTAGTAAAGTTTCTCATGGTTTTTTTGGTTAATGTTAATGAATAATTAGGTTGATATTTTGTTTGTTAATTGTGTTTTGTATCGGTTTGTGACCAAGTTTTCAGGTTATTTTGAGCCTTTGTGGGGCGTGTGTCAGTCGCCAGGCAATTTGCTCAATGCAAATTTAAGAATTTTCTCCCATATAATATATGTAAAAATTGCCTATTTATGAGGATTTTTTATCACACCCGCAATTGGCATTTTGTCCCATAATGAGGTGATTTTTATCATTTTTGCACCCCTTCATATTCGAGCGAAGCCCAAATGAATGGACCAACACCCTTGCAATCGTTCTCGATGATAGGCTCTGAGAGGTAGTAGGCAAAGTCGCCCATACGGTTTTGCTTGCCACCCAAGCCACCCACAGCGCAGCAATCCGTCATGGAGATTGTGCCGTCGGCGTTCTCCCTGATGAAACGCTCCACAAACTGCTCATAGAGCCTTCTGCCCTCCTTGCCACACTCGGCATCCACAACGCCCAGGCGTGACGCCTTCATCATAGCATAGACGAGCATTATGGAGCCCGTAGACTCTTCGTAGTTGCCCTCACGAGTGGGGCAATCCATTACCTGATACCACATTCCGCTCTTGGGGTTGGCATAGCGGGGAATGGTCTTGAAGATATGTTGAAGTATGGTCACCAGGTGGTCGCGTCCCACCACATCGGAGGGCATAATGTCGAGCACCTCTACAATAGCTACCGTATACCAGCCCATAGCACGCAGCCAAGCGTGTTGGCTCTGTCCGTTCTCGGGGTTACACCAGAACATCTGCTTCGAGGAGTCCCAAGCGTGGCGGAAGAGTCCCGTTGAGGGGTCGTAGGTCTTCTCGGCAACAAGTGTGAATTGGCGAACTATATCCTCCCAGCCGTGCGAGGCATCCACATCCTCGTTTGAGCCGTAGCGCACAAGGTATTCGCTCTTGAAGGGTTCTGCCATATAGAGTCCGTCGAGCCACATTTGGTTGGGATAGGCTTTCTTGTGCCAATAGCCGCCCTCAGGGGTGCGGGGCTGACCTTCGAGTTGGCTCCACAGCAGTTGTTGAGCCTCGCGATAGCGCTGCTCTCCCGTAATATCCCACGCACGATAGAGGAGTCTGCCGGGGCAGATGTGGTCGAGGTTGTAGTTGGATAGTTTGTAGGTCACAATGGAGCGACCATCCTCGCCCACCATCCTTTCGAGCCACGATAGGGCATAATTCGTAAACTCCTCGCGCCCATATCTCTCGCCCGCATCCATTATGGCGAGCAGTTCCAAGCCTGTGGTGTAGTTCCACTTGGGCTTCTTCACTCCGTCCATCGTAATGGCGTCGGGTATGCGTGTCATTTCGCTCTCTGCCATCCTTATCGAGAGAGGTTTGTCGCTGCTTTCGAGTAACCCTTTGGGTGTACACGAAGCCACCATCATTGCCAACATCGTGGCACACAAAATCAACTTACTTTTCATATTTTTTAGCATTCAGCACTCAGCATTCAGCACTCAGCATTCAGCTGTCAGCTATTAATTCTCAACTCTCAACTCTCAATTCTCAATTCTCAATTCTCAATTCTCAATTTCTTCATATATTCTATGGGCGAGGACTTATACTGCTCTTTGAAGCGGCGGCTGAAATAGCCGGGGTCCGAGAAGCCCACCTTATATGCCACCTCCGACACAGAGAATTGCATTGTTCGGAGTAGCATTTCGCTCTTTGTCAGTCGGTAGTCGTTTATGAGTTCTACGGGCGACAGACCTGTGAGCGATTTTATCTTGTTGTACATCGTAGTACGTCCCAGGCAGAGGTGGTTTGCGAGGTCGTCGATGGTTAGTTCGGAGTTTTCGATATTCTTTTCGAGCCACTCCATAAGGTTTTGGAGGAACTCTTCGTCTCGATTTGTAACCACCACATCGGCTGGCGCGCTCTTTTTCACAGCCCTATTGCTTGCGCTTTGTGTTGAGAGGTTCTCAAAAATGCGTTTGCGCTGTGTGAGGAGGTTATCTATCTGCGCCATCAGCAACTCCATACTGAACGGCTTGGTGATGTATCCGTCTGCGCCATACCTCATCGCCAAAATGCGGTCCTCGGGCGTTTGGCGGGCAGTAAGCATAATGATGGGTATATGGCTAATCTCGAAGTCGTTGCGTATCTTCTCGGTGAGTTCTATACCGTCCATATTGGGCATCATAAGATCGGTGACGATGATGTCAGGATGCGTCTCTCTAATTTTTGTGAGAGCCTCCTCGCCATTCTCTGCCTCTATAACCTCGTAGGTGTCGGCAAGGTTGTTGCGGATGAAGCCTCTCATTTCGCTGTTGTCTTCGGCAAGCACCACTTTGCGTGCGCCTTCGGGAGTCTTTGTGGGGGTGGAAATTGTAGACTCGGTGGCGGACTCTTCCGACGAGGTGTTTCGTTCATCGAAAATAATTTCCTGCATCGTAAAGTGCTGATTACCGGTGCGCAGGCGGGTGGTGAAGGTTGTACCCACACCCACCTTACTATCAACCTCTATGGTTCCGTGGTGGAGTTCCACAATCTCTTTGCAGAGCGACAGACCGATACCGCTACCCTTTACTTCGCCCCTTACGGCAGAGGCGTAGGAGTAGAACCGCTCGAAGATACTGTCCAAACGCTCACGAGGTATGCCTATACCGGTATCACTCACTACAAGAGCCACATTCTGCTCCCCTTCGCGTTGCTCCACCGAGAGGGTTATGCGCCCCTTGTCGTGGGTGAATTTCATGGCGTTGGAGAGTAGGTTGTAGAGTAGGCTTTCGATGCGTTCGGGATCGCACCAAAGCACTATGCTGCTATGCGAGAAGGAGAAGATGAGTTCCATTCGTTTCTCGGCAGCGCTGTCGCGGAAGTTGTCCAACACACTCTTGGCGAGCGAAACAATATCCACTCTGCGTACACGCAGGTCCATCTTGTTCTTGACAACCTTGCGGAAGTCGAGAAGTTGGTTGATAAGCGTGAGCATTCGTTTGGCATTTTTGTGAGATAGTTCAAGACTGCCCTCCGCCCTTTCGGATAGCGTTTCGTGTCGTTTGACCTCCTCTATGCCGCCAAGAATAAGTGTTAGTGGTGTGCGCAACTCGTGCGAGATGTTGGTGAAGAATTTGAGTTTCATCTCCACCATATCCTGCTCCATGCGAGCCTTGGTGCGAATTTTTGCCATTTTCACCCAAAAACGACTCGCCAACCATAGCAAACATAGCGCAATGCTGATGTAGATCAGCCAAGCCCACCACGAAACCCAGGGTGGGGTGGTGATGTGTATGGGCAGAACTATCT
Source organism: uncultured Alistipes sp. (assembly GCA_937911745.1). Lineage (GTDB taxonomy): Bacteria > Bacteroidota > Bacteroidia > Bacteroidales > Rikenellaceae > Tidjanibacter. Next base: position 159,263 of record CALDPX010000058.1, read on the forward strand.
CTTGGCTGGCGTGCTGTGGCGAGCCAATGTATGCCTTCAAACGGAAGATGTAGTGTCCGTGGGGTACCTTGGAGTAGTAGACGTTGTTGAAATCCGCTGCCGTATGCCATTCATCGTCGTAGCCCTCCAAGCGATACATATAGGTTACACGGTCTTGGATGCGGAAGTTGAGTGCCGCAAAGCCGATACGGAAGAGATGATAGTCGTATTTTATGGTTATAGGTTCGTTGCGCTCCACCGACGGATTGAAGGTGTAGTATATCTCGCTTCTTGCTTCGTCGTTATTCTGCACTCTTACGGAGGTGAGGCGTAGTTGGTAGTCGTAGTCGGTAGGTATCTCCTCCTTTGGGTCGATGATGTGTAGGGAGTTGCCCGCACAGCCCACAATCACCCTGCCTCGGGCGTCAGTAAGAGCCGCTGCTTCGCTATAAACCACCATGTTGGTTTGGTCGTAACGTGTGTGGGGAGAGAAAACCTCACTCTCGGGGTTGAATTTTGAAAGCCCCTTTTCGGTTGCAAGCCATAGTGTGCCATCGTGACTCTGAGTTGTTGCCATGACAATGTTACTCGCAAGGGCGTCCTGTGTGGTATAAGTTTTGAAATAGGGCACACCCTGCTCATCGTAGCCCTCTATGCGACTCAGACCGCCTCCATAGGTCGAGAGCCAAATGTTACCCTCATTATCCTCCAAAATGTGGATGATGTCGTTGGCTTGGAGTGATTGCTGGTTACCTATCTCCCTCTGCGCCATACGAAAACGCATCTCCGAAGGGTTCTCCGATGGATTGCATACCAGCAGACCCTCAGAGGTGGCTATGAGCATCCTCTCGGGACTTTCGATGTGGAGATAACGCGCCCTTTCGCCCGACTCGGAAGGGTAGTGTGGAAAACTGTTGTGTGTGTTCACGAAATTCTCCGCTCTCCAACTCGGGAGCATATTGATTGCACCTCCATAACTTGCAAACCAAATCCTGCCGCCATAATCCTCTGCTATGCAGTATATCTGATTGTCGGAGAGCGAGTTGGGATTTTGGCTGTTATGGGTATAGTGTTTGAAATTGTAGTCGCTTTTGCTGTTGTTGTAAGTAAGTCGCCACACGCCATTACCCTTGGTACCCACCCAAATGTTGTGGTGGCTATCCTCCATAAGAGAGTAGATGGCACCCAACGGTTCTCCCGAAGGGGAGGTGGTGTGATGAACAATGGGTTGCCACAGGTGGTCGTAGCAGTAGAGGTGTCCCTCCTTGGTACCCACCCAAATGTTGCCCTTGTGGTCGAGAGTAAGGGCTCGTGCCTCATCGAGGAAGGAGGTGTTGTATGTATACCCTTTGTCGCCCAACCACAATAGGTTCTGCTCCTGCTTCTGCAATACCACTCTTACAAGTCCGCGCTCGTAGTAGTTCGAGAGCCACAATACGTTGTTGTGGTCGACGGCGAAGATTGCCACACCGTTGGACATCCTGCAATCCGAGCGCGAGGGTGAGTTGTAGAAGGGCTCCACGCTATCTCTCTCGCGGTCATAGTAGCCGAAGCCTACGTGGTTCATCTTTATCCATACAATGTCATCTCGTTCAACGATAAGCGAGTTGTTGCCGGTGTAGAATTGTACGGTGTTTTGCTTCTGTTGGAAGTGTTTGTAGTCGCCTTTGATGGGACATAGGCGTGTGATGCCGTGGCGGGTGTCGGTAATCCACACCGTGCCGTGGCTATCGACTACCATATCCCTCACCCGTGTGGGTTTGTCGCCACGCACAAAACGATTCAACATGCCATTAGACGGAGTGAGGTGGTAGACACCTTTGGATAGTGTACCAATATATATGTTCTCTTGTAGATTGTCTGCTGCAAGAGTCGTCACTGCATTGTCGGTAAAAGGGGTGTATGAGGTTGTGGCAATGTCGCCCTCCGAGAGCCAAATGCTCTTTTCGGTGGCGAATGCTACGCCATGCCCAAAGGGGATTATGTCGACAATAGGCGCATCCTCCTCTACGACCTCTCTTACATCTCCCTCGGGGGTAATCATACCCACACGTCCGCTTGTGCTGGCATACCAAAGGTTATCGCCCTTGTCAACCAATAGGTGGGAGACGTCACCACCCAGAAGCGGATGCTGCGAGTAGTCGGTGGTGGTAAGAGTGTTGTTCTCCTCGGAGCGGAAGCATACAACGCCATAGCCCTCGAACTCCACCCATACTTTGCGGCTATCGGGGGTGCAGACAAAGCAGTCGGTGCGTACGTTGCTGTTATGGAGCGCATCTATGTAGCAACACAAATCTTCGAATTCCTCGTTGTGGCGAGTGAAGCGATAGATGTGGTCGTCGTAGGTGCGGAACCAGAGGTTGCCTGCCCCGTCCTCCTTCACGGCGCGGAAACGATTGTGTCTTACGGTCGTGCTCTTCGGATCGGTGCAGTAGTTGCGGAAGTTGTAACCATCAAAGCGGCTAACGCCACTCCACGTACAGAGCCACACATAGCCTTGCGAGTCAATGTAGATGTCGTGGATGTTGTTGTGGGCCATGCCATCCACAGCACCATATTCGGTAAAAGTGCCACGCAGAGGCTCTGCCGCAACCCCGCAAAGGGTGGCAGAGAGTGTGACGAGTAACCAAAAGAGTATGGAGCCGAGGTATCTCATTGGGTGCAATGATTAGTGTACGGCAGTGAAACCGAGTGTTGGTACGGTGGTTTGGTCAGCCATTTCGCGGGCTCTCTTTTCGGAGAGTTTGGTAGCCCACCTGACTCTTTGGGTGGTGTTTGCACCCTCGCCCTTAGAGCCCCACTCGCCATAGCGTGCGCTCTTCTCAGCCTCGGGTTTGTTCCAATTGTGCCATCCCTCGGGGCGGATGTGGCTACCCAAAGTGCAGTCTATGAAGTAGGTTTGTGCATAGATGCGCCAGGGACGTCCGAGGTAGCATTTTGTAACACCTTCGGCAGCCGTGAGAGTGCATCCGAGGAACACAAAACCGCGCTCCTGACCTTTGCAGGTGGAGGCAGCGGTGATGTAGGAGTCTTTTTTGGAGTGGATGGTGCAGTTGATGAAGTCAGCCCTGCCCGAGCCGAAGATGAAGTCGGTAGTACCCTCTATGTAGCAATCCTCAAAGAAGCAGTTGATATTCTCCGTAATGGTTTCGCCATCGCGGTTGCCAACGCCATAGATATATAAGGTATCCTGATTGCCCAAAAGGCGGCAATTTTTGTATATCTGAGTACCCGTGCCAATGGTTTGGAGTGCCACAGCCTGACCAACCTCGCCAGCCGAGTTCTCTATTGTGATATTCTCCATTGTGATATGTCTGCCGCAGTTGTAGAGGGTTGCGGTGCCCGAAGTGCCCAACTCCACACCATTGGGTCCGAGGTCGCGGGCTCCATCGCCCCAAGTAATCACAACCTCACCCTCGCCAACAATCTCCACGCTCTGTTTGGTTTGTGGAATGACAACTTTCTCCTCATAGATGCCCTCTCGGATGAGAACCCTGAGAGGTTTTTCCTTGCCCTTGTAGAAGTTGGGCAGTGCGGCAATAGCCTCTCCAACCGTGAAGAAGTCGCCACTGCCGTCTTTGGCAACCACATAGTCCCAATAGCGGATGTGTTTGCCCAATGCGGGGATAACTCGCTCAATCTCTTGGCAAATCATCTTTGCCACAATCCTTGCGCCCTCCACCGTAAAATGCGTATTGTCTACTTTGCCCTCGGGGTGGCTGGGATATTTGCCTGCCGGCAAATTCATAAAGTACCTTTTGGAGCCCTCGTCGCCAAGCGGAGTGAGCCACTCTCGGGTTATCTTTTCGGCATCTATGAAGAGTACACCACTCTCCTTTGCCACGCGGTGGCACTCTTTGAGGTATTCGCCGTGTGAGTCGTCGAGAATACCACTCTTCCACCAGCGGCGGCACACCTGAGTGAGCAATACGGGCGTTGCACCCTTGCTACGAACTATCTCAATGTAGCGCATAAGGTTTTTGCCATACTGTTCGGGGGTGGTAAAGCGTGTCGTGTCGCTCTCTTTGGTGTCGTTATGTCCAAACTCGATGAAAACATAGTCGCCAGCCCTCATACTCTCCTCCACCTTCTGCCAATGACCCAAGGTGACGAACGATTTGGTGCTCCTGCCATTGACGGCGTGGTTTTCGACAACCACTTCCGATGCATCAAAGAAGGGTTGCAGAACGTGTCCCCAGCCCCTTTCGGGCGAGCCTTTGGAGATGTCCTTGGTGGCAGCCGTAGAGTCGCCACACACAAAGAGTTTCACTTGGGCACTTGCCGACAAAGCCAGCAAGGAGGCTGCGATTATGGTCAGTAGTCGTTTCATACTTTTGGTAGATTTAGTTCAGTGTTGTATAGGTTCCTTTTTGTACCTGCTTGGCGGTGATATCCTCCACAAGTTCTGCCAGATAGACCTCCAAGTTGGTGTAGCCCTCGGTGGGAGAGATGGTTGTGGTGTTGCCGTCGCTTGCACTATTGGGGTTGAGCCCTTTGGCACTCTCCCACAGGTCGGGCATACCATCGCCATCGCTATCCACAATTGCCGCAAGTTCGCTCGAAGTTGCCGAGAGAGCAATCCAACCCTCAGCCTCGGTATGGGAGTCGATGATACCTTTTTGTTTGCTTTTGGAGCCTGTGTATGTGTGGGTACCATTGCGCACTTCGCCCGCAATGCGGTTGTCGATGGCATCCCTCGAAAGCGAACATCCGCCCCACAAGAGCACCTGCTCGTAGGCATCGGCTGCCGAGTGGGTGGTGACGTAGCATTGCTGGGTGTCGTCTTTGAGAATTGCAAGTGGCTGGCTCAACTTCCACGAGTAGGCGTTGCTGATGTCGGTGCCGTTGTGGAGATAGATGCCGCTCCAATTGTCGCTATTGATCGCCGAGGCATAACTGCCCGCGTGGTAGTTGCCCTCTACCCACATCTCGGCATAGCCCGTATCCTTGCCGTCGTACTTGCCGTAGGCATCCACAAAGTAGTTCTTCTTGGAGGATGCAGGACCGGGTTTGTAGTAGTTGCCCACAATGTTGAACCAACCGCCCTCGCCACCATAGGTGGAGTTGCCGCCCCAATTGTAGATTACGTTGTTACGGTAGTCCACATTGCCACGATGGGTGGAGAGGTAGTGGTCATAGACATCTGGGTGGTCTATGCGGGCGTTGCGGGAGTCGTTGTGTGCCAAGAGGTTGTGGTGGAACGAGGCGTTCTTGCCACCCCAAATGCCGCCATAGCCGTGGGCACCCTTGGAATGTCCTGCATTTTTGAGCGCCTCGGTGATGAAGCACCACTGCATCGTGAAGTTCTGATTGGCATAGAAGGATGCACACTCGTCTATCGACCAACTCATTGTGCAGTGGTCGAGGATGATATTCTTGTGGTAGCGTCCCCAAATAGCGTCCTCCTGCGAGGTGTCCTCGTTGCCCATACGGAAGCGGACATAGCGGATGATTACGTTGTCGCAATCTATTTGTGTGGTCCTGCCTGCAATGCAGATGCCGTCGCCAGGGGCGGTCTGACCTGCAATCGTAAGGTCGCCATTTTTGATGCGCAGAGTGCTTTTGAGGTGGATGGTGCCTGCCACGTCAAAGACGATGGTACGTTTACCACTCCTACTTACCGCCTCGCGCAGTGAGCCTGCACCGCTGTCGTTGAGGTTGGTGACGTGATAGACCACACCACCTCTGCCTCCGGTGGTGTACATACCGCCACCCTCAGCACCTGGGAACGCGGGAAGCGTAGCCGAAGGAGTCGTGGTGCCCCCTTCGTTGCCCCCTTCGTTGCCACCCTCATTACCGCCTTCGTTACCTCCCTCGTCGTTACCACCTTCGTTGCCGCCCTCATTGCCACCTCCTTCGGAGGGGTTGTCGGAGAGGAGTGTGCTCACAGTGAGCCATTCGGTCCAAGGGCTTTTTAGGGAGCCTTTGTTTGCTCTCACAGCAAGCGAGTACTCCGTATCCTTCGAGAGTCCCGAGATGGTTGCCGAGGTTTTGGTGGTGTTAGTGGAGATGTTGTTAACACCCTCGGCATCTTTGTATTTGTAGGTGTAGGAGTCCGCACCCTCCACACTTTGCCACTTGATGCTTATGGAGGAGGTTGTGTAGTTTGTCACTTCAAACCCCTTGGGAGTCGCAATCACTTCGGGCTCCACAGGAGGCTCCTCGGTGGAACATCCCACCACTGCACACAAAGCCCACACTAACAGGGCAATTCTTCCAAATTTTCTCATATCTAAAAATTGCTGAATACTGATTACTCAAAAACAATGTCTTTGTTGCGCGAACCGGTGATGACGTAGGGCTCGCAACCCTCGGGATGGGCGAAGTTTTTGACACTCACCTGCTTGGCGTTGTTGATTTTCAGTGCTGCACCTTTGCGGGGGGTAATGTGGACATTTTCGAGTACCACATTGGTGGACTCGTTTATCTCGGCACCAATCTCTGCCTCGATTAAGGTGTTCTTAACCACAACATTCTCCACATTCATCTCGGGGAGTCCGTTGAAGAGCATAGCCCTGCGGGCATCGCGGCAGACAACATTGTCGACGTAGATGTTGCGGAATTGTGGCGTGGTCTCATCCACAGGTTTGGCGGGCATATCGGTCGAGGCATTAGAGTCGCCATCTTCGAGAGCCTCGGTAGCGGACTTGCCACCATAGAAGAGGTCGAAGAGGAGAGCCTCTGTGGCAATGTCGTTCATTACAATATCCTCAATCCAGATATTCTCCACAACACCGCCCCTGCCACGAGTACTCTTGAAACGCAAGCCTACATCGGTACCCGCAAAGCGACAATTCTTCACATAGACATTCTTTACACCTCCCGACATCTCGCTGCCGACAACAAAACCGCCGTGTCCGTGGTAGCAGATGCAGTTCTTCACAATGACATTCTCGGAGGGTATGCCACGCCTCCTGCCGTCGTCATCCTTTCCGCTCTTGATGCATATGGCGTCGTCGCCTGCGTCTATCCAACTGTTGGTCAGAACGACATTCTTGCACGACTCAATGTCGATGCCGTCGCCATTTTGGGCATACCAGGGGCAGCGGATGGCAATGTCGTTCACTGTGAGGTCTGTGCATATTGCGGTGTGGATATTCCAGCAGGGCGAGTTTTGGAATACGGGACCTTCGAGCAACACACGCTCGCAATCCTTGAAGTTGACCATCACAGGGCGCAAAAAGTCGCGGATACTCTCGAAATCCTCTTTCGTAACAGCCCAACGAGCGATATTCTGGTCGGCATCGCCCGCACCCTTCTTGAAGTTCTCGGTGGGATACCAAGTCTGCTTGTCGTCGCTCAGCACGCCGCCACTCTTAACGAGTTTATTCCACTCGGCAGGGGCGATTTTACTCTTCTTGACAGCCCTCCAAGGGTCGCCATTGCCGTCTATGATGCCCTTACCCGTAATTGCTACATCGTGCTTGCCAAAAGCAGAAATAAGAGGCTGGCAACGGTAGGTGTCGCGTCCCTCGAAGATGGTTGCAATGACGGGATAGAGGTCTCTGTCGGCACTGAATACGATTATCGCATCTTCCGAAAGGTGCAACTCGGTGTGGTTTTCCAAGACGATGGGTCCCGTAAACCATACACCGGCGGGTACCTCTACACGACCGCCACCCTTTGCGGTAAGCCAGGCAAAGGCGTTGGCAAAAGCCTCGGTGTTGAGCGTTACGCCGTCGCCCACGCCTCCAAACTCCTCTACCGAAACGGTTCGGTTGGGGATGTCGGGACGTGCTACCTGCGACATCTCGAAGGGTAGGTTTTCATAGATACTCTCGCAGGAGTCACAGCAGGTGCAACCGACAACGAGTGAGCCCAAAGAGGCAATCAGAAGTGTGCGGAAAAAGGTTTTCATAGTCATTGTGTTTATGAAGATTTGTAGTTATAGTCTTCCTATTGTTGCAAATATACGACTTATCTCCGTAGGAGATGCGGATTTTTTGTCACTTTTTACCGACATTTTATCCACACCAATTGCAAGTCATCTAAAAACGCAAATGGCGCAAAAAGTAGGATGGAGTGTGGTCTAAGAGGGTTCGGAGGTGGTGTGAGTGGAGGGAGTGAAGATTAAAAGAGGTGTGAGAATTTGGATAAATCACTTATTTAATAGGAATAATTGACAAAAAAGTTGCCCTTGTCGCGTGCGGGTGCGTGGAGCGCAAAAATTTTTCTTATATTTGTGTGAGTTAATACGTATACGAAATTCCAAAATAGAAATAATAATTAAAACAAAACTACTTATGAAAATTGTTACCCTTGGCGAGATTATGTTGCGCCTCTCGCCCGCAGGAGTGAACAATCGCTTCGTGCAGGCAGATTGCTTCGATGTGGTATATGGTGGTGGCGAGGCCAATGTGGCAGTGAGCCTTGCAAACTATGGTCACGATGCATATTTTGTAACCAAACTTCCTAAGCACGAGATTGGTCAGGCTGCCCTGAACGCACTGCGTCGTTATGGCGTGCACACCGACCATATCGCCCGTGGTGGCGACAGATTGGGTATCTACTACTTGGAGAGTGGCTCGGCAATGCGCCCCAGCAAGGTTATCTACGACCGTGCCGGTTCCTCCATTGCTACGGCAAAGGTGGAGGATTTCGACTTCGATGCTATTATGGAGGGTGCCGATTGGTTCCATTGGTCGGGCATTACCCCCGCAATTTCCGATGCGGCAGCCGAATTGACACGTCTGGCGTGCGAGGCTGCAAAACGCCACGGAGTGACCGTCTCGGTAGACCTCAACTTCCGCAAAAAACTCTGGACAAAAGAGAAAGCGCAATCCATCATGCGCCCCCTGATGCAGTATGTGGATGTCTGCATCGGCAACGAGGAGGATGCAGAACTCTGTCTTGGCTTCAAACCCGATGCCGATGTGGAGGGTGGCAAAACCGATGCTGAGGGCTACAAGGCCATCTTCGAGCAGATGAAAAAGGAGTTCGACTTCAAATATGTAATCTCCACTCTGCGCGAGTCATTCTCGGCAAGTCACAACGGTTGGAAGGCTATGATTTACAATGGCGAGGAGTTTTACGTGTCCAAACACTACGACATTCTTCCCATTGTTGACCGTGTGGGTGGTGGCGACTCGTTCAGTGGTGGTGTCATCCACGGTCTGCTGACCAAACCCACACAGGGCGAGGCTTTGGAGTTTGCGGTGGCTGCTTCGGCTCTCAAACATACCATCAATGGCGACTTCAACCTCGTTAGCACCGAAGAGGTGGAGGCTCTTGCCGGTGGCGACGGCAGTGGTCGTGTACAGAGGTAAAACAACGAAAACAAAGATATAACTATGGCAAAGTTCAATAAGATGGCAGTTATGGCTGCTATGCAGAAGACGGCAATGGTGCCCGTATTCTATGATGCCGATGTGGAGGTGTCGAAGAGTGTCCTCAGGGCGTGCTACGAGGGTGGCGTGAGGGTATTTGAGTTTACCAATCGTGGCGACTTTGCGGCAGAGGTGTTTGCCGAACTGATGAAGTTCAGCCTCAAAGAGTGCCCCGAGATGATTCTCGGTGTGGGCTCCATTGTAGACGCTCCCACCGCCGCGCTCTACATTCAGTATGGTGCAAACTTCATCGTTGGTCCCTGTATGAACGACGAGGTGGCAAGGCTCTGCAATCGCCACTTGGTGCCCTATGTGCCCGGTTGCGGTACGGTGACAGAGATTAGCCACGCACAGGAACTCGGTTGCGATGTGACCAAAATCTTCCCCGCAGGTTGCGTGGGCGGTCCCGACTTTGTGAAGAATATCAAAGCACCCCTGCCTTGGAGCAACATTATGGCTACGGGCGCAGTTGAGCCTACCGAGGAGAACCTCAAAGCGTGGTTTACTGCGGGAGTATTCTGTGTGGGTATGGGCTCAAAACTCTTCCCCAAGGCAGAACTTAAAGCGGGTAATTGGCAGGCAGTGACCGATAAGTGCCGCCAGGCGCTGGCTATTGTCGAGAGCGTAAGGAAATAACTCAAAAAACCTAAATAAGACTATGAAAACTAACTACGAAATTAGATACGCAGCCCATCCTGAGGATGCAAAAAACTATGATACCAAACGCCTCCGCAGGGATTTTCTGATTGAGAGACTCTTTGCGGCAAACGAGGTTAATATGGTCTATTCGATGTATGACCGTATGGTTGTAGGTGGCGCAATGCCCGTTGGAGAGAGCCTTCTCTTGGAGGCTATCGACCCCCTGAAAGCACCCCACTTCCTCACTCGCAGGGAACTCGGTATCTACAATGTGGGCAAGGGCAAAGGCATTGTTCGCGTAGGCGAGGAGCGTTATGAGTTGGATTTCAAGGAGGCCCTCTACCTCGGTTCGGGCGATAGAGATGTATATTTCGAGAGTGTCAACCCCGAGGAGCCTGCAAAATTCTACTTCAACTCCCTTACTGCTCACCGCAACTATCCCGACAAGAAGGTAACCAAAGAGAACGCCATTGTGGCACATATGGGCTCGCTCGAAGGCTCCAATGACCGCAATATCAACAAGATGCTCGTTAATCAGGTGTTGCCCACCTGTCAGTTGCAGATGGGTATGACCGAACTCGCACCGGGTAGCGTGTGGAATACAATGCCTGCACACACCCACTCGCGCAGGATGGAGGCTTACTTCTACTTCGACATTCCCGAAGAGCACGCCATTTGCCACTTTATGGGCGAGGTGGATGAGACACGCCATATCTGGATGAAGGGCGACCAAGCGGTGCTCTCGCCCGAATGGAGTATTCACTCGGCTGCTGCGACACACAACTATACCTTCATCTGGGGTATGGGTGGCGAGAACCTCGACTACGGCGACCAAGATTTTTCGCTCATCACCGACCTTAAATAAAACCACGAGGGTATGAAGGCTAATTTTTCACTCGAAGGTAAGGTCGCACTCGTGACGGGTGCTGCCTACGGTATTGGCTTCGCCATCGCCGAGGCTCTGGCTTCGGCAGGCGCGAAAATCGCTTTCAACTGCCGCTCACAGCACCACTTGGACGAGGCTCTGGCAGAGTATAAGGCAAAAGGCATTGAGGCTCGTGGTTACATCTGCGATGTGACAGACGAGGAGGGTGTGAAGGCTATGGTGGCAGACATCGAGCGTGAGTTGGGCGTGGTGGATATTCTTGTCAACAACGCAGGTATCATCAAGCGCATACCTATGCACGAGATGACCACCGAGGAGTTTCGCCAAGTGATAGATATCGACCTCACGGCTGCTTTCATTATGTCGAAGGCAGTAATCCCTCAGATGATAGCAAAGGGTGGAGGTAAGATTATCAACATCTGTTCGATGATGTCGGAGTTGGGACGTGAAACGGTGTCGGCTTATGCGGCTGCCAAGGGCGGTCTGAAAATGCTCACACGCAACATCGCCAGCGAGTATGGCGAATACAACATACAGTGTAACGGCATAGGTCCCGGCTATATCGCAACGCCCCAAACGGCACCTTTGCGAGAGTTGCAGCCCGATGGAGAGCGTCATCCTTTCGACAAGTTCATCATCTCCAAGACCCCTGCTGCTCGTTGGGGTACGCCCGAGGATTTGATGGGTCCTGCCATCTTCCTCGCATCGGAGGCTTCGAACTTCATCAATGGTCATATCCTCTATGTCGATGGAGGTATTTTGGCTTACATTGGTAAACAACCCAAATAGTTTTGTGCTATGAAAAGACTTCTTATTATAACACTTGCAGTGCTTGCAATGGCAAGTTGCACACAGCAAATGGGCGAAATTGTCCTCTATAACGACACCCTCATCCACCGCGTGGGCGAGATGGTGGAGGTGGATGCCGCAACCATTCCCGTCGAGGAGGGAGAGTATCTGGTTATTCGCAATGCGGAGGGAGAACAGGTGCCCTACCAGATTACCCACGATGGCAAACTCATCTTCCAGGCGGATGTGAAGGCGGGTGACAAGGTGTGCTACACCGTTGGTACAAGCCGCATAGCCCCCCAATTCCAAACCTATGCTTGCGGTAGGGTTTATCCCGAGAGGGTGGATGATGTGGCTTGGGAGAGCGACCTTATTGCCTATCGTGCCTATGGTCCTGCGTTGCAAAAGAGCGGCGAGAGGGCTTTTGGCTATGATGTGTGGGTGAAGAATAATACGGACCTCCCCGTTGTGGAGGAGCGATATGCCAAAGAACTCAACCCCGAGACTAAGGCACGCATTGCCTCGTTGAGGGAGAGTGGTGATGTGGCTGCTGCCGACTCTCTGGCGGCTTCGGTGTCGTACCACAACGACCACGGCAACGGCTTCGATGCCTACAAGGTTGGTCCTACCCTCGGAGGTGGCGCAACGGCTCTGCTGGGAGAGTATAAACTCTGGCAAGGTACGGAGAAAATCTACTACCCCTATTGCTGGGCAGAGTGCGAGATTTTGGACAATGGTCCCCTGAGGTTTACGGCACGCCTTACCTACAACCCCGTGGAGGTGGAGGGTAGGGTACTCACCGAGGTGCGTACCATATCGCTCGACAAAGGCTCGTTCCTCAACAAAACCACCGTAGTCTATAACGGCGAGGAGAGTGACGAGGATTTGGACGTTATGGCGGGTATTGTCCTCCACGAGGAGAAGCCCCGCACACTCATCAACGATGAGAAGCACTATGTGACCTATGCCGAGCCCGTTGAGGCTCCCGATGGTGGCGAGTTGTACCAGGCAATGTATTTCCCCAACGGCTGGCAATATGCCCAAAATCGCTATTGGAGGAGGGGTGACGATGAGCCCGCAGGTGCCTATGGTCACTTGGCTGTTTATGTTGAGCCCGCAGTGGGCGAGCCAGTGACTTACTATTGGGGCGCATTGTGGAGCCATTCGACACTCGTGAATGTGACGAGCAAAGAGAAGTTCGACAAAATGATGGCAAAAGTGGTGGATGCCGACTCCGAACCTTTGGAGGTAAGAGTTTCCCTATACGAGAAATAATCTAAATCTTTAATAAACAAAACCTATGGCAAATCTTCAAAATGGACGCAAAACCAACTATCGTTGGGTAATTTGCGCAATGTTGTTCTTCGCAACAACAGTAAACTACCTCGACCGTCAGGTGCTCTCGCTTACCTTCGAGGACTTCATCCGCCCCGAGTTCCATTGGACCGACTCGGACTATGGTAACATTACAGGTATCTTCTCGCTCTTCTATGCCATTGCGATGCTCTTCGCAGGTCGCTTTGTGGATTGGCTCGATACGAAGAAGGGCTATATGTGGAGTATCGGTATCTGGTCGTTTGGTGCCTGCATTCACGCTGTGTGCGGTATCCTTACGAGCGGCATTGTGGGCGTGGAGAACCTCGCCTTGGTGGAGGATGCCCAATTGGTAGCTCGCATCGCTCTGATTAGTTCCACTTTCTTCATCATTGCTCGCTGTGTGCTGGCTCTTGGTGAGGCTGGTAACTTCCCCGCAGCAATCAAGGCTACGGCAGAGTACTTCCCCAAACGTGACCGCGCATTTGCAACAAGTATCTTCAACGCTGGCTCCACCATCGGTGCCCTTATCGCTCCCTTCTGTATTCCTCCTTTGGCAGCAAAATGGGGCTGGGAGATGGCTTTCATCATCATCGGTGCGCTTGGTTTTATCTGGATGGGCTTCTGGCAGTTTATCTACAAGAAACCCGAGAAAAACCCCGCAGTAAACAAGGCAGAGTTGGAGTATATCCTCTCGGATGAGGTTGCCGAGGAGGTAAAACCTGCCGAGGAGGCTCCCGCAGCACCCGAAAAAAAGGTGTCGCTCTGGCAGTCGTTCAAGTATCGCCAAACGTGGGCTTTCATTGTGGGTAAGTTTATGACCGATGGTGTGTGGTGGTTCTTCCTCTTCTGGATGCCCTCCTACCTGAAAACAACCTACAACTTGGCTTCGACAGACATTAAATTCCAGCTGGCTTTGGGTGTGCTCTACCTCATCGTTATGGCTTCTATTGCCGGCGGCTACCTGCCCACGCTCTTTGTAGACAAGAAGAAGATGAACCCCTATGCAGGTCGTATGCTTGCAATGCTTATCTTCGCATTCTTCCCCTTGGTGGCATTGGCAGCACAGCCTTTGGCTCACGTTTCGATGTGGTGGCCCGTAGTGCTTATCGGTATTGCAGGCGCAGGTCACCAGGCGTGGAGTGCCAACCTCTTCTCGACCATTGGCGATATGTTCCCCAAGAGTATGATTGCTACCATCACCGGTATTGGTGGTATGGCGGGCGGTATCGGCTCGTTCCTCATCCAGAAGAGCGCAGGTGCACTGTTCGATTATAGCGACAAGGTGGGCTTGGTGCTGTTTAGTTTCGAGGGTAAGGAGGCAGGCTATATGATTATGTTCTCGTTCTGTGCTGTTGCCTACCTCATCGGCTGGGTTATTATGAAGGTGCTCGTTCCCAAATACAAACCCATCGAGTTGTAATATCTCACCTTACATAAAGGGAGGAGTAGACTATTTTAGACAGATTGCTGACCAGCAACTGAAAATAAAAATCGAATGCTCCGAAAAAAATAGCAACCCAAAATCGGGTTGCTATTTTTTTGCTATGTAGAGTAGGTCGAAGCACCTCTCGTGGACGGGAACGACTGCATAGTCGGAGGTGGTTATGCCCACCGTAAGGTCGTTATTCTTTTTCAGCAGTCGTCGGCGGTTGAGGCGGTTGAGCAGGTCGTAGGGTATCCTCAGTACCCAGCGGGGCAGGCGGTGTTGGAAATCCAGAGGGTCGAAGCGGGTGATACGCTCCACACCCTGGCGGTTTTTCTCGTAGTACTCCCACACCTTCTCGTTGCCCTCAACGCCCAGAGCCTCAATGCTTTCAAACTCCCCGCCAAGCAGGGCGGAGAACTCCTCGGGCGAGTACTCCCTAACGTGCCAAGGGTTGCGCGTGAGCGACATCGGGCGGTTGGGAGTCGAAACGATAAAGACTCCACCCTTCCTTAGCACCCTATGTACCTCGCGCACAAACTCCTTGTCGTGTTTTATGTGTTCGATGACCTGAAACGAGATAACACAATCGATACTCTCGCTCTCTATGCCCTCCAAAGGGGGTACGCACATTTGGCGGAACTCCACATTGGGGTAGCCCTCCAAGAGTTCCTCGGCGGGAGCGTGTTTGTCGATGGTCACAAACCTCTCGGCGTGGGGCGCAATAATCTCCACACCATAGCCACTGCCCGTACCTATTTCGAGCACCTTGCCCTGCACCCTCTCGGCAGCATAGAGGTATGCCAGCAGTGAGCGTTGGAAGACATAGTTGTCCGATGCGTCACGCTGCGACACCCTTTCGGCAGTTTGTGGAACTCCTTTCATTACCTGCTAAGCGTTATACCATCCTCCGAGAGTGTTATGCGCCTCTCCTTGTAGAGTGCACCCACAGCCCTCTTGAAACTCTTCTTACTCAGCCCCGTAGCGGCTGCAATATCCTCGGGCGAGGAGTTGTCAGTAAGGGGCAACCTACCGCCACTCTTCTCCAAAAGCGAGAGGAGTTTGGAGGTTGCATCCTCTCTCGCCTGGCGCCCCTCTTGTTGGAGCATAACATCTATTCGTCCATCTTCGCTGATGCGATGAACATAGGCGGTCATCTTGTCGCCCACCTTTATGGGAGAGAAGATTTGGTCGTTGTAAATCATTCCCCAGTGGCGATTGTTGATAACCACTCGGTAGCCCATCTCCATACGCCTTACCACCACAATATCGACCTGCTCGCGAGAACGCACCGTAATCTCGGCATTGGAGATGTATTTGTTGAGTTTGGTCGTAGCCACAACCCTGCCCGTAAGTTCGTCACGATAGAGATAGACGGGATAGCGACTACCCATCTGCACCTCGAAGGGAACATTCCTATTGGGCAAGAAAAGGTCTTTGGCAGTGATGCCCCACGCAAGGAACACGCCGTGTGCATTCCTATCAACTGCCTCCAAAACTGCCACCTCGCCGATGGTCGCAAAGGGTTTTTCGCGTGTGGCAATAAGACGGTTCTCGGAGTCGTGGTAGACAAACACCTCCACCACCTCGCCCACTTTGTCGGCAAGCGACACATAGCGATTGGGGAGCAGTACCTCGCCACCCTCCTCATCGGAGAGGTAGATGCCGGGCTCTGCAATGCGACTAATTCTGAGTGTTTGATATTCTCCTGCGCTGAGCATATAAAGTTGATTTGTGTTGTTTTACGACCTATTAATTTTTCGCAAAAATAGGGCTTTGTCGCGAGAAATCGCTATTTTTGCAAAACAATTTATCAAAAATATGAAAGTAGCCCTCCTTCAATTCGACACTCTTGCAGAACACAGAGAAGAGAACCTCGCCACTGCCGAGCGACTGCTGGGCGGGGTGGAGTGTGACTTGGCACTGCTACCCGAGATGTTCGCCACAGGCTACCGCATAGATGCCGAGGCTATTGCCGAGCCAGCAACGAATAGCAAGACGCTGGGGTGGATGCAAAAGGTGGCAGCACAAAAAGATTGTGCGGTGGTAGGAACGGTGGCAGTCGAGGAGCGAGGAGCCTACTACAATCGTATGTATGTCTGCCTGCCCGATGGCAGCCATTTCCACTACGACAAACACCACCTCTTCACCTTTGCGGGCGAGGATAAGCACTTCGCAGCGGGTACAGAACGCATAATTGTCGAGTGGCGAGGTGTGAATATTTTGCCACTTGTTTGCTACGACCTACGCTTTGCGGCGTGGAGTTACCTTGCGGGCGAGGTCGATGTGATACTCTATTCGGCTGCGTGGGCTGCGAGTCGTATAGGAGCGTGGGATAAACTCCTTCCTGCACGAGCCATCGAAAATCAGGCCTGGGTGGTGGGCGTCAATCGCATAGGTTGCGACCCCAAAGGGACTCCCCACTGTGGACACTCGGCAGCCTATAACTACTTTGGCGAGAGTGTTGCATCGTGTGGCGAGGGGGAGTGCTGCAAGGTGGTAGACATTGCCCCCGAGCAGATAGCCGCATACAGAGAAAAATTCAGGGCTTGGCAGGATGCCGACAAAATTGAAATCAAATGAGCGAACAGGATAAAATAGTAATTACGGGTGCGAGGGTTAATAACCTGAAAAACGTGAGTCTGGAAATACCACGAGGAAGTTTGGTGGTAGTGACGGGCTTGTCGGGTAGTGGCAAATCCTCGCTCGCCTTCGACACCATCTATGCCGAGGGACAAAGACGCTATATGGAGACTCTCTCCTCCTATGCTCGCCAATTTGTGGGCACTATGGAGCGTCCGGATGTGGATAAGATAGAGGGACTAAGCCCCGTAGTTGCCATAGAGCAGAAAACTACCAACAAAAATCCTCGTTCTACGGTTGGTACCGTAACGGAGATTAACGACTTTCTGCGCCTGCTCTATGCTCGTGCCTCGCGAGCCTACTCTCCATATACGGGAGAGGAGATGGTGCACTACACCGACGAACAAATCGTGTCACTCATCGAGGAGAACTTTGCAGGGCACAAGATAGCCCTCTTGGCACCCGTAGTGAAGGGGCGCAAGGGACACTACCGCGAACTCTTCGAGGGCTTCATAAGGCGTGGCTACCTGCACGCCCGCATAGATGGCAAGGTGGTGGAGATGACCTCGGGTATGAAACTCGATCGCTACAAAACCCACACCATCGAACTCGTCATAGACCGCCTATTGGTGGGCGAGAGCGGTAGAGAACGCCTTGCAAAGAGTCTCAGGGAGGCTATGCGACAGGGTAAAGGCACCTCGCTTGTCTATGACTACAATAGCGATACCGCACGTTACTATTCGCGCCATCTGATGTGCCCTACAACGGGCGCCTCGTTCGATGAGCCTGCGCCCTACACCTTCTCGTTCAACTCCCCTCAAGGAGCCTGCCCCCATTGTGGAGGTTTGGGCGAAGAGGCAGTTTTCGATAGGGAAAAACTCCTGCCAAATGGCAACCTCAGCATTGCCGAGGGAGGTATTGCACCCCTTGCCAAGTTGCGAACAAGTTGGTTTTTGAGCGTTATGGGGGCACTTGGACATCGCTACGACTTTACCATTAATGACCCCGTAGGCACTCTCTCCGAGGAGGCTCTCTCGGCAATCATCAATGGCGATGCCGAGCCCGTACCCGTCCACAACCTCTACGGAACAAGTGGAGTGAGGATGATTGCCTGGCAGGGTATTTCGCACTTCATAGAGAGCAATACCGAGGATGGAACTCGTGGCTCGGGAGCCAAGTGGCTCGGACAATTCATAGAACATAAGCCGTGTAGTGTGTGTGGCGGAACGAGGCTCAAAAGTGACGCACTCTACTTCCGCATCGGGGGCAAGAACATTGCCGAGGTTAGCGAAATGAGCATTGAGGAACTTCGCAGTTGGATAGCCTCGGTACCCGAAGAGATGACCTCCAAGGAGCGAACCATAGCCCGCGAGATACTCAAAGAGATTGGCGAAAGATTGGGCTTTTTGTGCGATGTAGGGTTGGGCTACCTCTCCCTTTCGCGCCCCTCGCGCTCGCTGTCGGGTGGCGAGAGCCAGCGCATAAGGCTCGCAACGCAGGTGGGCTCCAAACTCGTCAATGTCCTCTACATCCTCGATGAGCCGAGCATTGGTCTGCACCAAAGGGACAATCGCCGACTCATTGGCTCGCTGAAAAACCTTCGCGATGAGGGTAATAGCGTTATTGTTGTGGAGCACGATGAGGAGATGATGCGCTCGGCAGATTGGATTGTCGATATGGGACCTCTGGCGGGACGCAAGGGTGGCGAAGTGGTGGCTGAGGGCACTTTTGAGGATATTGTGCGCTCCTCCTCGCTCACAGCAGACTATCTGTCGGGTAGGCGTACCATAGAAATCCCCGATGTGCGCTCCAAAGGCAATGGGAAACACATTGTAATAAAAGGAGCAAAGGGTAATAACCTGAAAAATGTGGACGCAAGAATTCCTCTGGGGATGATGGTGTGCGTGACGGGTGTTAGCGGCAGCGGCAAGTCGTCACTCATTGGCGAAACCCTGCGTCCCTACCTAAGTCGCACCCTCTATCGCTCCTTCGACCAAGCACTACCGTTCGATAGTATCGAGGGCGTGGAGAATATAGATAAACTCGTGGTGGTGGACCAAAGCCCCATAGGTCGCACCCCGAGGAGTAACCCTGCAACCTACTCCAATGTCTTTGCCGACATCCGCAAACTCTTCGAGAAAACCCCCGATGCACAAGTTAGGGGCTATGGCGCAGGCAGATTTTCGTTCAACGTGAAGGGCGGCAGATGTGAGGAGTGTAAGGGTGCAGGTGTGCAGACCATAGAGATGAACTTCCTGCCCGATGTCTATGTCACTTGCAAGGCTTGTGGCGGTCACCGCTACAACCGAGAGACACTCGAAGTGAAGTATAAGGGCAAGAATATCGATGAGGTGCTGAGTATGACCATCAACCAGGCTGTGGAGTTCTTCGAGCCTGTACCAAAAATATACACCAAACTGAGGGCTATTCAGGAGGTGGGCTTGGGCTATCTGAAACTCGGTCAGAGTTGCACCACACTGTCGGGTGGCGAGAGCCAGAGGATAAAACTCGCCTCGGAACTTGCGGGCAGGGATACGGGACACGCTCTTTATATCTTCGATGAGCCCACCACAGGACTCCACTTCGAGGATATTCGCCAACTGCTGGCGGTCTTCCGCAAACTTGTCGATAGGGGCAATAGTGTCATCATCATCGAACACAACTTGGACGTTATAAAGTGTGCCGACTGGATTATCGATATGGGTCCCGAGGGCGGTAAGGCGGGCGGCTGCATTGTTGCCGAGGGCACGCCCGAAGAGGTCGCCACCAACCCTCATAGCCACACAGGTCGCTTCCTCGCCGAGGTGTTGGGTGTAATTCCTGCTCTGAAATAGGCGAGCAGAACCCCATAGTACTACACACCACGTTTCCTATTGTTATCTTTCATTGTTACCCTCCCCAAAAAGGGAGAGGAGTGTGTCTACTCATTTCCACACCACACCTCTAATTCCTTTGAAAAGGAGGGCTTTCCCTGGGTTCGAGCCCCAAAGGAGCACGGCGGAGCGAAGCGACAAGTCCCCCTTTGTCAAAGGGGGATTTAGGGGGAATGTAAATACTGATCACCGAAACGAAAAAAGGGATGACCAAAGTCATCCCTTCGTTCCGGTGATCCGCCTGGGGCTCGGGGTGCTTGTGCACCCCGTTGGGGTTGTGTTTACAATCCTCCCAAACCCTCCTTTGAAAAGGAGGGCTTTCCCTGGGTTCGAGCCCCAAAGGAGCACGGCGGAGCGAAGCGACAAGTCCCCCTTTGTCAAAGGGGGATTTAGGGGGAATGTAAATACTGATCACCGAAACGAAAAAAGGGATGACCAAAGTCATCCCTTCGTTCCGGTGATCCGCCTGGGGCTCGAACCCAGGACCCCAGCATTAAAAGTGCTGTGCTCTACCAGCTGAGCTAGCGAATCATCGCGCTTTCAGTCCAAAAGCGGTGCAAAGATAAGTCAAATTTCCTTATTCGCAAACTCTTTGGGTATTTTTTTTCGCCGAGCGCATTTTTTTGGTTTACAAAGGTTGCCATTTAGAGCATCCCCTTTATGTACTTAAAGAGTTTGTAGGGCATATAACGCAGTGGAAGGTCGAGGTGACGTGGGGTGGTTACCACTGTGCGCTGGTGCGAGAACGATAGAAAACTCTCCTTGCCGTGGTAGCGTCCCATGCCCGACATTCCAACACCACCAAAGGGTGCTTTCTCATTCACAATGTGCATAATCGTATCGTTGATACAAGCACCACCCGAGAGTGTGTGACCTAACAACTCCTCGCCCTTGCTCTTTGTGCCGAAGTAGTAGAGTGCCAGAGGGTGCGGGCGTGAAGTGATAAATTCCACAACCTGCTCTTCCCGCTCGTAGGTTACTACGGGCAATATGGGACCGAATATCTCCTCCTGCATAACACTTACACCGAGGTCTGTAATCTCCAAGAGTGTGGGCTCTATGTATCTCTCCGTGGGGTCTATGGTGCCGCCAAAGAGAACCTTGCCATCTGCAAGATAGCCACTCACTCGCTCAAAAGCCTTGCCACTCACCATTCTGCCGTAGTGTTTGCTTTGCTGCGGGTTGCTACCGTGCAACTGCTCCAACGCCTTGCCATAAGCCTCCACGAAGCGACTCTTCTGCGAGGAGTGGATGAGCAAGTAATCTGGCGCAATGCAGGTCTGTCCCGAGTTTATGGTTTTGCCCCACGCAATACGTTTGGCGGCGACCTCCACATCAGCCTCGGGGGTTACGATGCAGGGGCTTTTGCCTCCCAACTCCAAGACTACGGGTGTGAGGTGCTGTGCCGCTGCCTCCATAACGGTTTTACCGAGCATGGGTGAGCCTGTGAAAAAAATAAGGTCGAAGTGCTGCTCCAAGAGAGCGGTGTTCATATCGCGGTGACCATTGAAAATTGTGACATACCTCTCCTCGAAGGTGCTACCTATCATCTGTGTCAACGCCTGTGCAACGCAAGGAACGTAGGGCGAGGTTTTAAGTACTGCTGTACAGCCTGCCGAGATGGCTCCCACCAGAGGGTTGAGAAGTAGTTGTACTGGATAGTTCCAAGGCGCAATGATGAGTGCTGTGCCGAGAGGCTGGGTGAGCACTCGGGTGGTGGAAGGGAACATCTTGATGGGCGAGCCTACCTTGCGACAGCGCATCCAACTCCTTAGGTGGCGCAGGTGATGGCGAATTTCTCCCTTTACGATGCTCAGTTCGGTCAGCACCGCCTCTTGGTAGGACTTGTGCAGGTCCTGCCATAAGGCGTCACACAGAGGTCTTTCCCAGTCGTCCAAAGCCTCCAAAAGTCGATTTAGTTGTCTGATACGAAATGCATAGGGGAGTGTCGCGCCCGAACTAAAATATGCTCTTTGCGACTCCACCTTAGCACCTACAAATTCCGAAAGTTGGTTGTTCACGATTTATAAGTTCAAAAATTAAAAAATCCCCCTACCACACACGTAGCAGGGGGATTGCTCTCTGGTGTGCGATTATTTTTTCAGTGCAGCAATAGCGTTGAGTGCGAGTGCCGAAGCACCAAGAATGGCGGCGTTGTCGCCCAACTTGGAGAACATCACCTTCGTATCCTTCATACTGCGCATCATGTACTGGTCGAGGTACTTTTTCAGAGGTGTCATCAGCAAGTTGCCTGCCTTAGTGGGACCACCAAAGAGGAATACTGCCTCGGGAGCAGTTACGGCTGCTGCGGTAGCAATACCAAGAGCCAAATAGTGTGCCGTAATGTCCCACACCTCCAATGCCAAGAGGTCGCCCTCGGCGGCTGCAATACTTACATCTTTGGCAGTGAGTTTGTCGCGCTCAATTTTGCGGAGCGCACTGGGAGTGCCCGTATTGTCGATGAGGTTGAGGGCAGTACGGCGGATGCCGGTTGCAGAAGCGTAGGTCTCCAAGCAACCATTGTTGCCGCAACCGCAGTTACGACCGCCAGGCTCGACGATGATGTGACCGAGTTCGCCGGCAAAGGAGTTGTGACCATAGACGATGTCACCATTGCTTACAAATCCGCTACCCAATCCCGTGCCAAGAGTAATCTCCACAAGGTCTTTGCGTTTGAGGGTCTTGCCGCCACCATAGTACAACTCTCCGAGTGCGGCAGCGTTGGCGTCGTTTGTCATAGCCACAGCCTTGATGGTGGGGAAACGTTTTTTGAGCAGTTTTACAATCTCACATCGATTTTGTTTCTCAAACTCACCAAGTACCTCTTTGGAGGGTTTGCTGCGATCTTTCCATGTAAGGTTTGGTGCGTTCATAACAGCCCCTTTGTAGAAGTTGGCATTGGGAGCACCAATGCCGATACCGTCTATTTTGCCATCCTCGGGAGCGGCCTCAACGAGTCGATCAATGGCTGCATAGAGCAGATCCATATATTCATCAAAGAATACGGGACCATCCTCGTTGGTTGAACGCTGGGTGTGGAACTCTGTGCGTGCGAGACAGTTGCCCTCGCGGTCGATAAGTCCGAGTACGGTGTTGGTGCCGCCTACATCAATACCGATGGTGAGTTGTTTTTTCATCGTCTTAGCAAGTATTTGTTAGTTAATTTTTTTGGTTTGTCCTATTTCCAATCTCAAAAATACTTTTTTTTCTGTAAACACACAACTAAAATGAGTATATTTGCACAAAATTGATACCACATAAGGCTATGTACACACTCTCTGAATTGCAAAAATGCGTGGCAAACTACATGGACAACCTCAATGTTGACGGTTCGCCACACTCGCTCTATGAGCCAATCAGTTATTCGCTTTCGGCGGGGGGCAAGCGTTTGCGCCCGATGCTCACAGTCTTGGCATGCAACATCTTCTCGGACAACGCACTCTCGGCACTGCCTGCGGCGGCGGCTTTGGAGGTGTTCCACACCTTCACTCTGCTCCACGATGACGTGATGGATAACGCTACCGTAAGGCGAGGCAAACCCTCGGTCTATGGCAAGTGGGGTACGAATGCCGCTCTGCTCTCGGGCGATGCGATGATGATATACTCCTATAAACTCCTCCAACAGACCCCCGTAGAGTATCTGCCCGCAGTGCTCGGCTGTTTCAACTATACGGCTATGACCGTCTGCGAGGGGCAGCAGGTAGATATGGAATTTGAGAGTCGCAATGATGTAACTATGGAGGAGTATATGGCGATGATTGACAAAAAGACCGCCGCTCTGCTTGCGGGTGCTACGATGATTGGTGCCATTCAGGGCGGTGCAGACACTCTCAGCCGTCAGCACCTCTTTTCGTTTGCCACCTCGCTTGGCTTGGCTTTCCAATTGCAAGACGACTTGCTGGATGCCTACGGTACCGAAGCACAACTCGGTAAACCCATCGGTGGCGACATCTTGGAGGGCAAAAAGAGTTTTCTGATGCTCACCGCATTTGACCAAGCCGATTCCGCCACACGCAAGAGGTTGCAGGTGCTTCTTGAAGAGTGCGAAATGGCTCCCGAGAAGAAGATAGTGGAGGTTATTGCCATCTACGACTCCTTGGGTGTGAGGGAGATTGCCGAGAGGGAGATTAATGCCCAGTTCTCGAAGGCTATGGAGTCGCTTGCGAGTCTTGAAGCACCCTCCGAAAGGGTAGACCCCCTTAGAATGTTGGCGCAGAGTCTGCTGGGAAGAAATAAATAGAATTCAAAATTCAAAATTCAAAATTCAAAATTGTTCCCCCTCTAAGTTAGGGTGAGTCCTCGAAGATGGAGGGGGTTTGTCGGAAATGAAACGTAGTGATATAGAGATAATGGCACCTTGTGGGTGCTACGAGGCGCTACATGCGGCTATTGCTGCGGGTGCCGATTCGGTATATTTTGGTGTGGGACAGCTCAATATGCGCTCCGCATCGGCTGCCAACTTCACACTTGATGACCTTGCGAAAATCGTCGCCATTGCGCACGAGCACGGCAAAAAAGCCTACCTTACGGTCAATACTGTGGTCTATGAGGGCGAAATCGAAACCCTCCACGCACTGCTCGATAGGGCTGCCGAGGAGAAGGTTGATGCTGTTATTGTGAGCGACCAGGCGGCTATACTCTACGCTCGCTCGAAGGGTTTGGAGGTGCATATCTCCACACAACTCTCCATATCCAACAGCGAAACAGTCCGCTTCTACTCCCAGTGGGCAGATACGGTGGTGCTGGCACGCGAACTCTCGTTGGAGCAGGTGAGGGGAGTCTACGACAAGATTGAGAGTGAGAATATCTGCGGTCCTAATGGCGAGAAGGTCAAAATCGAGATGTTTGCGCACGGTGCGCTGTGTATGAGTGTCAGTGGCAAGTGTTTCCTTTCGCTCCACGCTACGGGTTGCTCAGCAAATAGGGGTGCTTGTCGCCAAATATGCCGCCACGCCTACAAACTTGTGGATAGGGATACGGGCGAGGAGTTGCACGCCGAGGGCACCTATCTGCTCTCGCCCAAAGACCTCTGCACCATCGACTTCTTGGATAAGTTTGTGGATGCAGGCGTGAGGGTGCTGAAAATTGAGGGTAGGGCTCGTCCTGCCGAGTATGTCAAGAGGGTGGTGGAGTGCTACGACAGGGCTCTGAGGGCTATCGAGCACGGCTCGTTTACCCCCGAACGCATCGCCAAGTGGAAGGAAGAACTCTCTACGGTCTTCAATCGAGGCTTCTGGGGTGGTTACTACCTCAACCAGCCCGTTGTAGAACTGAGCCAAAACTATGGTTCTTCGGCTACGGTCAAGAAGGTCTATGTCGGTAGGGTTACCAACGTCTTTAAGAAGATAAAGGTTGCCGAGGTGCTCATTGAGGCTTCGCCCCTCGAACTCGGAAGGAAGATACTCATCTCGGGCGAAACAACGGGTGCTGTGGAGTTCAAGCCCGACCAAATATGGGTAGATGAGCGCCCCGCAGAGGTTGCCTCGCAGGGTAAAAAGTGCTCCATAAAGTTGCCACAACCCGTACATCGTGGCGATAGGCTATATAAATATGTAGAGGCTTAACGGGCGATTGTGCCTTGTGGGTGATTTCTACACCAAAACAGAGAGCGGACTCCTCGGTTTACTAAGCGTAAAAGAGGAGTCCGCTCTTTGAATTCTGGTGCAAGGAGCACCTGTTATATGTCTTTTTTATTTGCCAGACTGACGAGTAGCAAGTACGGCTACAACGCTCATGCTTGCGGGCTGCAACATAGTCAGACCCTCGTAGTGGAGGTCACCTACGTTGATGGTCTTACCAACACCAAGGGGAGTGATGTCGATTACGAGTTCGTCCAAAAGGTTCTCCTCCAAGCCCGAAACGGTGAGTTTGCGGCGAAGAACTTGGAGTTTACCACCGGCCTTAACACCCTCCGAGTTACCAACGATAGCAACGGGAATCTCGATCGATACGGGTTTGCCTGCAACTACGCGGAAGAAGTCGATGTGCTGGCAGTAGTCCTTTACGGGGTGGAACTGAGTCTCGCGCATAACACCTTTCTCGATGTTACCGTCGATGTTGAGCTCTACGATGTACGATTTGGGAGTGTAAAGGAGTTTTTTAGCCTCCGAAGCCTCAACAGAGAAGTGGATAGTCTCGCCACCGTTACCGTAGAGTACGCAGGGAATAAGGTTCTCGCGGCGGATGTCTTTTGCGCCTTTTTTGCCAAATACTTCGCGTTTAACGCCTTTAATCTGAATGGTTTGCATAGTGATAATTTGTTAAAGTTAATAATGTTTCTTGGGTGACACTCAGTTCGGTTCATGCAATCTCACCGACCCCCATAGTCACTTGCGGGTGCAAAGATATAAATTATTTTGGCTTATTGTAAAAAATGACAAAGAAATTTGGATGTTTTTTGAGAACAACCCTCTCTAATTCTTCGAACTCCTAAGAGCCGAGAGTATGCCCTCGGCATCGTAGCCGCAGAGGTTTTTGAGTTGGGTAACGGTGCCGTGCCCCACAAACTCATCGTCTATGCCGAGACGCACGATGCGGGGCGCAAAGCCATTATCGAGCAGCCAATCTGCCACAGCGCTACCCACGCCACCGTTCAGCACGCCATCCTCCACCGTCACAACTCTCCCAAAGTTCTCGCCAACCCAGCGGAGCATCTTCTCATCCAGCGGTTTTGCCCAGCGGAGGTCTATATGGCACACCGAGATACCCTCTTCGGCAGCCCTCTCAGCCGCCGTAGCCGCATCTTGGGCAGTATGACCGAGCGAGAGGAGCGCAACATCTGTGCCCTCGCGCAAAATCTCCGCCTTGCCCTCTTCGAGCATCTTCATAGGACCCTCCTCGGCACCCGCAGCCCTGCCGCGTGGGTAGCGAATAACGTAGGGACCTTCGCCCTTATAGGCGGTCCACATAGCATCCCTCAGCTCCTGCTCGTTGCGGGGTGCGAGTATGCGCAGGTTGGGGATGGGGCGCATATAGGCGATGTCGAATTCGCCGTGGTGCGTTGCGCCATCCTCGCCCACCAATCCTGCCCTATCCAAGCAGAAAACAACGTGGAGATTTTGGAGCGCAACATCGTGAATTACATTGTCATAAGCCCTCTGCATAAACGAGGAGTAGATGGCGCAGAAGGGTATCATACCTCCTGCCGCCAAGCCTGCCGAGAAGGTCACAGCGTGTCCCTCGGCAATACCCACATCGAACACCCTCTCGGGCATCTCGCCTTGCAGTATGTTCATCGAGGAGCCCGTAGCCATTGCAGGCGTGACGCCCACAACCCTGGAATCCCCTTTGGCAAGTTCGAGTAGCGCACGACCAAAGACGTATTGGTATTTGGCAGCACCGCCTTCCGAAGGTTCACGCTCGCCCGTTGCAGGGTTGAACCTGCCCGGTGAGTGCCATACCGCGGGGTCGCCCTTTTCGGCAGGGGCGTAGCCCTTTCCTTTGATGGTCATTGCGTGGAGCAACTTGGGTCCGTCAATGTTTTTGAGAGCGCGGAGTGTGCGTACAAGCGTTACCACATCGTGCCCATTGGTGGGACCAAAGTAGCGGAAGTTCATACTCTCGAAGAGGTTGCTCTGGCGCAACAAGCCTCGCTTTATGGCGTGTGCGGCGGTCTGTAAAAGTGTCCTCAGGCGGGGGCTGAACCTCAAACCGCCCCACACCTTGCGCTTCATTGCGTTATATTTCCTCGAAGAGGTTATGCGCAAGAGGTGCTTACGCAGTGCTCCTACGTTGGTATCGATACTTTGTCGGTTGTCGTTGAGAATAACGAGGATGTTGGCTTTGGAGGCTCCTGCATTGTTGAGTCCCTCGAATGCCAATCCACCCGTCATCGCACCGTCGCCAATGACGGCAACAACGCTCTGATTTTGCCCCTGCATGGCCGCAGCCTCGGCAAGACCATAGGCGGCAGAAATCGACACCGATGAGTGTCCTGCACCAAACGAGTCGCCCTCCTCCATACGGGGGAAGCCCGCAATACCGCCCATCTTGCGTTGCGAGGCAAAAGCCTCACGTCTGCCGGTCAAGATTTTGTGTGCGTAGGCTTGATGTCCTACGTCCCATACTACCTTATCATTAGGAAAATCAAAGATATAGTGTATGGCAACCGCCAGTTCCACCGCACCAAGGCTCGAAGAGAGGTGACCGGGGTTTTCGGCACACGAGCGTACGATATAGTCGCGCAACTCCTCACAAAGTGCGGGGAGTTCCGTGAGCCCGAGTTGTTTCACATCTGCTGGCGAAGAGATGTTGCTGAGATATTTATAAACAGGTTTTTTCACTGCTATCTGTGCTACAATAGCGCAAATATACCAAGAAATTATGGAAGACGTGAGCTTTTGTACAAAAAAAGTCGTATATTCGTGTCCGATATTGGTGATGAAGTGTTGCCAATATGGTGCAAACGCTAAGATAAACAATAAAACGAAAATATGAAGTACAATCGTATACTCCTTAAACTCAGCGGCGAATCGCTCGCAGGTGAAAGTGGCAAAGGACTCTCGACTGAGGTGCTTGACAGTTATTCGCAGCAAATCAAACGTGCCACAGAGTGTGGCGTGCAGATTGGTATTGTCATCGGCGGTGGCAACATCTTCCGTGGCTTGCAAGGTGTGGGACGTGGTTTCGACCGTGTGAAAGGCGACCAGATGGGTATGCTCGCCACAATCATAAACTCGCTCGCCTTACAGAGCCACTTGGAGAGTATTGGTGTCAAGACCAAAGTCCTTACATCAATCCGTATGGAGCCTATTGGTGAGTACTTCTCCAAAGCCAAGGCGCTCGAATATCTCGAAGCGGGCTATGTGGTAATCATCGGTGGCGGCACCTCCAACCCATACTTCTCCACCGATAGTGCATCGGCTCTCCGAGGTGTGGAGATTGAGGCAGAGGTGCTCTTGAAGGGTACTCGCGTGGACGGTGTATACACTGCCGACCCCGAGAAGGACCCCACAGCGACCAAGTTCGAGGAGATAACTTTCGACGAGGTGTATGGCAGAGGTCTTAGAATTATGGACCTTACGGCGTTCACACTCTGCAAGGAGAACCATCTTCCCATTATCGTCTTCGATATGGACACCGAGGGTAACCTCCAAAAGGTGCTCGAAGGCGAAAATTGTGGTACACTCGTACACAACTAATCGCCCCACCACTGAGCAATGAAACGCCTCCTTGCACTCTTTGCCCTATCGCTCTCCACGCTTCTTGTGTGGGGGCAGGAGGACCCTTACGCAAGGCTCTATGAGGGCGATAGGTTGCCCGATTTTGAGGTTGCGATGGCTGACGGCACAACGCTCCGCACCGCCGACTTAGAGGGCAAGGTTGTGTGGATATGTCTTTGGGCAAGTTGGTGTCCTTCGTGCCGCAGGGAATTTCGGTGGCTCCACCAGAGCGAGGAGTTTGCAATCCTCGGGGAGCAGGACGACTTTGTTTTTCTTCCTATTGCCCGAGAAGAGAACAGCGCAACAGTCACCGCGTGGCTTCGCAAGAAGGGCTACGACATTCGCTCGGCTGTGGACCCAGACCGCAAAGTCTACGAACTCTTTGCCGAGCAGGAGATACCTCGCAACATCATTGTTGGCAGAGATGGGGTAGTGGTGCTCCACAGCAGTGCTTGTTCGCGCAAGACCATAGAGAAGGTTATTGAAATAACAAAAGAAATGTTGGACTATTAAACTATAAAACTATGAATGACGACAGTGTATTGATTCTTGGAATGGCAGAGGAGAAGATGACCAAAGCCATTTCTCACCTCGAAGAGGCTCTGCTGAGTGTTAGGGCAGGTAAAGCCAGCCAGCATGTTTTGAAGGGCATTATGGTTGAGTACTATGGCGCAGCAACACCCATTGAGCAGGTGTCGAGTGTTACCGTGCCCGATGCTAAGACTATCCTCATCCAGCCTTGGGATAGGAATATGATTGCTCCCATCGAAAAGGCTATTCTTGTGAGCAACATCGGTCTTACCCCCTCAAACAATGGCGAGCATATCCGCCTTACAATCCCCGCCCTCACCGAGGAGCGTCGTAAGGACCTCGTGAAGCAGGTGCGCGGCTATGCCGAGACCGGCAAGGTGAGCCTCCGCAACGCAAGACGTGATGCGGTGGATGCCTTCAAGAAGGCTCAGAAAGACGGTATGCCCGAAGATGTAGCCAAAGATGGAGAATCTGATGCTCAGAAACTTATCGACCGCTATACCAAGAAACTCGAAGAGTTGGTAGCGGCAAAAGAGAAGGAAATCATGACCGTATAAAAAACGCATCTAACGCGCGTCTGCGGCGTTATACTTCGATAAGCGGAGTTCCTCATTTACGAAGAGTAAACTGCGGACTCCGCTTTCTCGTATGCCTTGCATCCATCGCGTCATCTGCGTTTTTACAAAAATACATATAACGGGTGCCTTTTGCACCACACCACAAGCGGCGACCTCCGCAGTTTGCGTCAGCAAATTGCAGAGGTCGCCCTATTGTTTACCCCCCCCGAGTCTTTCTAATCTTTCTGCCGTTAGATAGTTTTGGAAATTTTTGCACCCGCAATACGGAGATTCTCTTTGGCTATCGCGGGGGTTATTGCCACGCCAAGAGGCATATTGGGAGGTGTTGAGGCGATGATGTGGGCAAAACCACACTCCGCAAGCAAGTCACACATCTCCACGCTGCCACCTACGGCAATGGCAGGAAGACCATATCGTTTGGCTCTCAAAAGCACCTCGAAGGGAACCTTGCCCATAAGAGTTTGGCGGTCTATGCGTCCTTCGCCCGTGATGACAAGGTCGCATCCCGCAAGTGCGCCATCAAAATCCACACACTCCATAACCACCTCGGCACCCGAACGAATTGTTGCGCCCAACAACGCACAAAGCACGCCTGCAATGCCTCCTGCTGCGCCTGCGCCCTCCATAGTCGTAACATCTACGCCGCAGTGTTGTTCCACAACCTCGGCAAAGTGAGCCATCCCCTTGTCCAAAAGGTCGACCATCTCAGGGGTAGCACCTTTTTGTGGTGCGAAGATGTGTGCCGCCCCTTGTGCTCCGCAAAATGGCGCGCGAACATCCACCGCAAGGGTTATCTTGCACTCCGAGAGTCGGCTATCCGTCAAGTGGTCATCAATCTTCGCTATGCGGTGTAGATTGCCCCCCTTGGGTTCCAATTCCTTACCCTCGGAGTCCAAAAAACGGTAGCCAAGTGCTGCCAGAAGCCCCACCGCACAATCGTTTGTGGCGCTGCCACCAATACCTATTATATAATTGCGTAATCCCCTGTGGAGTGCATCAATCATCATCTCGCCCACTCCCTGCGAAGATGTCGCAAGAGGGTTGCGCTCCTCGGGGCGGAGGAGTGTAAGTCCCGCAGCCGAGGCAACGTCCATTACAGCCGTAGTGTTGTTGATGATGTGGTAGCGAGCAGCTATGGGGTATCTTAGGGGGTTGGAAACTACGACCTCTATGCTCCTACCATTACACGCCCGAGAGATTATCTCGGCAGTGCCCTCACCGCCATCGGCGAGCGGCACAACCACAACCTCGCAGTCGGGCTTTACGGCAAGTATTCCCTCGCGTAGAGCCTCACCAACCTCGCGGGCAGCAAGCGACCCCTTGAACGAATCGGGGGCTATGACAATACGTTTACTCATATCACTCGCAAGATAGTAATTTTCTTGCTTAACCCAAAAATTGAAGAGGGGAAGAACCTCCAAGAAAGTCCTTCCCCTATATCTGATAAATTAAGTATCCTAACTATTAGTAGATACTTGCGTTCTCCTTAACGAAGTTGAGGTTGATGATGTATGCACCATTGGTAGTTTTGAGGGTACCAACCATAGTGTGCCTCCAATACTCAGCCTCTGCATCCCACTCTGCCGTTACGTCAATGTATGCATCCTCGGTGTCGCACACAAAGGGAAGTTGGTCTTTGGTGCGGATGGCTTGTGCGTACGACCTGCTGGCATCAACCCACAGAGAACCATCGGTAGGAGCAGTGCTACGCAAGTAGTAGCGACCTGCGGGGAGATGCTCAGATGCATCAGTACCGGTCATAAAGTAGAGGTTCATATTGAACTTCAAGCCAAAGCATTCGAGCCACCAGCAACCGCTCTCGTCCCAAGTAGCCCAAACAGCCATACTATTAACGCTCTCGCCTTCGGTGAAGATCTCAGCTTCGGTGGAAACCTCCTCATAGAGTTTGAAGGGACCTGCATTATTAACCTTTACAACAGCAGTCCCTGCCCTAACCATAACATCTACACTAATGTAGCTCTCCTCAGTCTCGGCGTTATAGTCAATGATAACCTTGCTGGCATAAGTCTCGCTCTTTGCAGGCGAAGTAAGAACGTTGTTCACAACCATCGAGCAAGCCGTCATCGTTTCGCCGTAGTTGTATGTGCCCGAAGGAATGTACTCCAAGTCCTCGCCAAGGTCGAGAGTGAAAGTAAGGGTGTTGTCTTTGTTGTTGGCAACTGTGAGATTCCATACGTTGGCATTGTCTGCACTCTTCTCTGCCTGTGCCGAAAGGGGAATAATCTCACCCTTCTCGTTGGTGAGAGGGAAGAGAAACTCATAGGGCTCGGTACGCTCCTTGTTGGTGATGGTGATACCTGTGGGAATCTCGATCTCAATAGTGAGCCACGAGAAACCAATCTCATCCTTGGCAAAGGAGAACGAACCATAAACTTCCCATTTGCCGGTTACGACATTTTCGTAGAAGTCGATGTTGCCAATGGTGGTGTCGATAGTGTCGTATACGGAATCGGTGCCGTCTGAGTTGCCCCATTTAAGGTAAGCACCTTCGGCAATGAAACCCTGTACACACTCTACACTCTGGCAATCCTCGCAGGTACAACCCTCGGTAGGAGTGCAGTTGGGGTCTTCGCAATTGCACGTATAGTTGTTGTCGTAGCGACCGCCAAACTCCTCACGACCGGTGAGTGTGACGCGGAGTTCGTGAAGTGCCGAACTCATAGTCATAACGTGGTTGGTGCCATTGCTTTCAATGACAATCTTCGTGGGACTGAAAGTCCTCTTCTCCACTTCCATCTCGGTCTTCAGTGTGGTAAACTCTGCGCTTTTGAGCACCTCCGAAGTGCTGTTCTTGGCTGCTGCCACAACAATGTAGTCGGTTTCGTCTTCGAGGTCCTCCTCGAAGGGGATGGGCATAGGCTCCTCCCACGAGTAGTTACCCCTTGCATAGTCCTCGTACATAAAGTCGCCACTATTCTCAATCACATAGTCAACGGTAATATCCTCTGCTTTGTACTCCTCTGCTTTGATTACCATAAAACCAAAGTCGTCCATTTTGGTAACGGTTACGTTGAAATAGGCGGCAATGTCGAGCACATCCGTAATCTCGATATCGGTCATTGTTACGGCATCGGGATTGTTTGGAGTGGGGGTGGGAGTGGGTTTTTCGGGTTCCTCGGGGGTGTTACAAGCCACCATAAATAGGGCTGCAACAAGGGACATCAGTTTGCAAACGTTTTTCATAATAAATGGTACTGTTGTAAATTATTTGTTGGTTGTTAAGTTTTATCTGAAAATTATGTGTGGCAAATATACTGTTTTTTTTGTTTGCGTACGCAAAAGGCGCAGAGATAAACTCTGCGCCTTAGGGTCATTAATACCCATGCTCTTTGAAATGGTTTTCGTAACTCTTTGCCTTTACCTTGAAAAAGTTGTTGTCACCATCCTCCAAGAGTCTATACTCGCCGTGGTTACTCCACCAAGCGGGCTGGTCTAAGATGATCATATCCTCGTCAGTATCGTTGGAGATGTAGGGCGCGATTTTGCTATGCCAAGCACGAATACGGGCAGTACTCGAAGCGTAGTCGAAATAGCCTGCTGAGGGGTCTATGAGTTCTTTGAGGTAACTTACATAGAGGTCTTTATACATGGGGTCACATTCGAGCACCTTGTGGATGAGGGGGTGCTGGGCATTTGTGCCCCACTTGAACGGTGTGTCGCGTCCCGAGTCGCTCAGGCGCATACAATCACTCGATGTACCCAACGTGTTGTCGTAGTCGTAGGGTATGAAGTAGAACTTGTAGCCCTCGGTACCGCCTGCGTTAAAGTACATATAGTAGTTGTTGCCGTTGTTCCAATAGTCGTCCCACATACCTACC
Organism: uncultured Alistipes sp.; assembly: GCA_937911745.1. Classification (GTDB taxonomy): domain Bacteria; phylum Bacteroidota; class Bacteroidia; order Bacteroidales; family Rikenellaceae; genus Tidjanibacter. Next base: position 193,187 of record CALDPX010000058.1, read on the forward strand.
GTTACGTTCACTGCGTAGGTTTTCAGCAGCAAGGGGATGTCGATAACCTCTTCGAGCCACGTTTTCAGCTCCTCACCACTCTTGTATTGCAGGTTATACATAAAGTCCACAAGTTGAGCCTTTGCAGAGTCGAACGAGAAGTTGTCGGTTTTCAGCTCATAGGTCCACTGTTGGTCGGTATCCACATCCAGACCGAAGAGATGGGATTGGCTGGCATCCATATCGTAGTTGAGCCTTGCGGGACCATCGGAGGTGTGGCTACACTTCCAAAGGTTACCCTTGTCGCCACCGAAGAGGTGCGAGCGTACCTCCAAGTACTCGTCATCCACCGTCTCCAACATCTCATAAACACCATAATAGGCAGGCTCCCTGTCGCCTACCTGAATCCATAGGCGGCAATAGATGTCGTTGATGGCTGTCCAAACACCATAGCGGCGGAACAGGTCGTAGCAATACATCTCCCTAACATACATAGGGTCGTCTTTGTGCCATTTCAGATACATCTTTCTCACACCACCAATGGTATGTTCCGAGTCTTTGTGGTATTTGCGGAAGTTGAGTTGAGTATGGAAGTGGTGCCAATCGGGGTTGGAAGCATTGTGCATCTCGCCACCATTTCCCTCGGGGCGGCGGCGCGAAGTGTTGCCCCTAAGCCTCCATCCAGCCTCCGAGAAGTTGTAGGTCTCGGTGCCGTTGTAGAATTTCACGTCGCCCTTGAAATACTGTTTGGTGCCACTGTTCTGGTCGTAGGTTTTGAGCATACGGTTCCACTCATCCACACTCACTTTAAGGGTGATTTCGGGGAAGGTGTTCTCGTTCCATACATACTCAACTGCCTCGGCAAGTGAGGAGACGGGGAGGTCGGGGTTGGGACCCGTATTGTCGTCGTTGCCCGTGTTGTCGCCACCACCGGTTTCGGGCTCGGGGGTGAAGTTCACCTTTGTATTCACAAACTTGGCGACAATGCCGACTTCGTTGTTGGAGGCTCCAATGGTGGGGCTCTCCACAACATGCCAATCACCTCCATCGGGCATACGACTTGCCACATCGAAAGTGTGCTCTACCGCTTCATCCCAAGTGTCATCTATTGCAGGTGAGGTTTTGGCGGTGTTGACAAAGTAGTCCATCCTTTCGCCCGCGTCATTTACGAGTTCCAAAAGAAGGGATTTCTTGCCAGATATGCCCGAATTACTCACGCCAAGGTCAAGAGCAGTGTGGGTGTTGTTTGTTCCCTTGCAGTTGATGATGGCGTAGCCATTAGCAGGCAACATAGTACCCTCGGCAATAACAAAACTACCCATGCCACTTTGGTCGACAATGGCACCCTCGTTGTTTTTGAGAATAGTCCAACCACTGATATCTACACTCACCTCGGAGGATTTGTTGTAGAGTTCGATATACTTGGCGTCAGTATTCACCTCGTTAATAACAACATTTCCTGTGCCGATGGGATTCTGCTCGTCATCCTCTGGGATAAGCGTGCAAGATGTGGCAACAAAAGCCACCATCAATGTCCAAAAAAATCTCTGTCTTGTTTTCATTATCAGCCTTTTTTGTATATTATCTTTTTGATTTTCAAATCCTTCTATAATACTACCTAATTGGGGCGAACATCTCGCTACCAATGTATACTGCAAGAGATACTACTTGCTGCCAACCCCAGTGGTTGCCATCGAAATGGTGCACCGAGGAGATCCGCAAATTGACACCTTCGTTTAGCTCGGGCTCCCAATAGAGTTCAAACCTATTGTAGAATCCCTTGTCGCCTACACGATAGAATGGATCGCCAAAGTATAGATTCTCACCATAGATGCCCCCCGCACCGTCTTCGTAGGGCAAACTCCAATAGGGCATTAAGTCTTCGCCTTTATAGAATGTGTCTATCAACCCCAAATCGTTACGCTTCATCTTAATTTCCAATTCGTAACCACCAGGCATGACGGGAGATCCTATGTGGAGTCGGTCGTTTTGGTATGACTGAATCCATCCTGCCTGAAACGAAAGTTCCACACCATACCAAATCGAGGATAAATCCAAGCCGACGTAGATGTCTGCCAATCCATTGTCTACCACTCCGCGAGCCGAGTCGCTGGAAGCGTGGTGGTGGAGTGTTGCGGTGTAACCCGCATACGAAAACCCCTTGCGAGCCTCGCCGGCAAAGATTATCGTGAACATCTCGCGGCGCGTTTTGGAGCGCAAGCCGTTCCAGTCGCAACCCAACTCCACAAACCAATCGGTGTCGCCGTATTGTATAAGCATACCCTCGATGGTGGGTTTATAGAAACGATAGGAGTCACTGAAAAAGGCATAGGAGTAGCGACCTCTCAACCTCTTGCGGGGAAAGAGTCCCAGCGAGGCAGAAAACTTCTCGCCATCATAGGCGTAGTAGGCGAGTAGCTCGGGGGTGCCCATAAATTTCTCGCTACCCATGTCGGCAGGGAGTGTCGTGCCAAGCATCAACGAGTGACCATAACCCCATCCCAATCCGATCTCGGGGCGCATATTGGCACCGAAGAGTGTCTCCGATGGGGCAATCATCTTGCTCGGATCGCCATATTCGCGATTGTCGAAGCGGAAGTCGAAATCGGCATTCCACAAAATATCTTGTGCCATACCCACATACGAGGTGGTACAGCATAGGATTATCAACAACAAGTATTTGCGAATGGCTATTTTCATCATGCAAATGTAGGAATTTTTTCCGTTTATGCCACAAAATAGATATATTTGCGCACTAATGAAACCATTTTGCATATATGAAAGACTATTTTGAGAATGTGGCGGTATCGATGACGGTCTGCGACAAAGAGGGAAACGTGGTATATCAGAATGCCAAAGCTGTGGAGGCTTTGGGCGAGGCACGAGGACACAACCTCCAAGGGTGCCACCAGGCTGCCTCGTGGGCAAAAATTCAGCAGATGCTCGCGGCAGGTACCACCAACGCCTACACTATCGAGAAACGAGGTGTGCGCAAACTCATCTACCAAACTCCGTGGTACGAGGATGGGGAGGTTGCAGGGTTGGTTGAGTACTCCATTATTCTGCCCGACAATATGCCGCATAAGGTGCGAGAGTAGTGCGTATGGGAGTGTTTTGGGAGCATTCTGTTCGGGCTTATAGGGCATAAAGAGTAATTTTTTTTGAAAAAAATCTTTGTTTTTTTTGTTTTGAAGAATAAAGTTATTACTTTTGTCCCCGCTTAACGCTTCTTTAGCTCAGTTGGTAGAGCACGACACTCTTAATGTTGGGGTCCTGGGTTCGAGCCCCAGAGGGAGCACTGACGAGGGAAAACGCAAGTTTTCCCTCGTTTTGTTTTATATCAGAAAGTTATCCCCAATTTATGCTGCAACTTGCTGAAACAGCATGTCTTACTTTGTCTAACTTTTGTCCATTTTTTGTCCAACTTCATATCGTTTTTGTCTAGCCGTTAGACAAATGAGATGAAGAAATAGAGAAGAAACTCGATTTTCTCTCTTTTTTCTTCACTTTTCTTCTTCATTTGGCTCTATTTCCAGACATATATTCTTCGTTTACAAATAGTTGCGAATTAACTTGATACTTAAAAATAGTGATGTTATGTTTGCATCGCAAGTAGCTCATTGAGAGAGTGTTAAGGATTTTTGAAGACTGCATTGGAGTCCAAAAGTGTCAAACAATTTTCTGGGTTTGTCTAACGTATTTCAAGTTTCAAGGTTTGTCTAAAAAATGTCCAACTTATTTTTATGACCTCTCGCCCATTGCACCCAAATTTGCAACACAAACAGTAAAAAACGAGTGAATATGAACAACCAGACAATCGCTGTACGCATGTACGTACGTACAAAAGAACAGAGGCAATGCCGCAGGCAGAATTCCTATCTTTGTACGCATGGACCAAGTGCGTGATGTATTCGTTTTCTGCTGCTTTACGGGGCTAGCACATTGCGATGTATTGGAGCTTACCGAAGAGAATATCCGCATTGATGACGCTGGCAATAAATGGTTACGCACACACCCACACAGAAAACCGCTCCCCACCACACAAAAAAACCGCCCCCACCATTGCTGGCGGGGGCGGCACTCAAACTCAAATTATGCTACATTATGAAAAATGTCTTTTTCATTAATAGGTTTCGCCCACTCGCTTAGAACGAGAATACAAGGCGACCCTGCAATGCGTGGAAATTCTTGTCCATAGCGAACTTATCACGCGAGAAGTGGCTGTAAGTGTAGTCAACCAACATATGAACGTGGTTGTTGAACGAGTAGTTCAAACCGATGGTTGCAGCGTGCAAAGCACCACCACCTACGCTGGTCGAGGTAACGGGGTAGTCCGAGAGGATACCGTTGTCGATATACTTATCCTGTGCTACGAAGTAGTAAGCGCCATCTACGATGTCGTTCAGATTGGTGTAGGAGTAGCGAGCTACAACCTCCAACGATTTACCCTTCATACCACCGAGCAAAGCCTCTTTCTTGTTGTAGCTATAAGGCTCGCCGAAGAGGAGGTAACCTGCCTCAACATAACCACCATTGAATTTGGTAGCCTCCAAGGGGTTGCCAGCCTTCCACGATTCGAGCGAAGCCCACGACCAGAGAGTACCGAGCTGAGCCTTGAAGAGGGTCTCGTCGTCACGCTCTTTGCCGATGTATTTGTAGATATACTCACCACGAACAAAGAGTTTCGAGTTGCGATAGAGGAACTCAGCACCAACATTAATCTCGTCCGAAGCCCAAGGCACCTGAGCGTTCATAAACTGAGTGGTGGGGTCTACGTAGGTCTCGATAGGGGTAGTAATCGAGAGGTTGGTCTGAACGGTACCGTTGTAAGCCACACCGGTGTTGATTTTAGCATAGCGAGCCGAAAGACCAACGTGCAAAGTCTCGTTCTTCTCGTTGATGGGCAGATACAACCAACGACCACCCAAGGTGAAGCCCTGATAGCCTGCTGCCTGGTTGTTGTAGAGGTTCTCTGCGAAGATACCCTGATTAGCAAAAATGTTCTCGCTTACATATTTGTAAGTTACGCCCAACTGACGACCGGGAGCAAGTGCACGAGCAGCCGAAGGACGCGAAATGAAGTGGTACGAGCCAATCGAGGTGTTGTTAGCCATCGACGAAGGATCGTTGTAGTAACCAGCCTTTACGAACTGATTCTCGTCGAGTGCGTACTGTACGAAGATGTTTTTCTGCTTGAACGAGCCTTTCGAGAAATCGAAGTCAGCGTAGAAATACCACTGGTCGAACTCCATCGAAGTGCGGATACGTGCGTCGGTGATAGCAGCACCCGAGCGCATAGGGGTGTAATCGGTGTGATAGTAAGCCACGTCAGACATCATACGGGCACCGATTGTGAAGCGAACATCGTTATTCTCAACATTTACGTTGGGAGTAGTGTCGAAATCCTGAGCCATTACACCAAGCGATGCAGCGGCAGCAAGGAACATCAAAATATATCGTTTCATATCTCTAATTTCAATTAGTTTAAGTACAAGTTAATAGAACTGTTTTTGGTCAAATAAACCGTATGAATGTATTAGTAGCCAAGCCTTTCGAGAACCTCAACGGGATTGGGAACGGTCTGAGCTGCATTCTTGTCGCGTACGCCTTTGTCGATGAAGTACTGCAAGGTAATCTCGGTACGGTTGGTGAAAGCACCATCCATATAGGGAGCCTCGAAGTCGCTCTCGCCATAGTGGTAAGCGCCGAAGTAAACATTCATCTGTTCGAGAGTATCAAACGAATAGGGGTGGTTGAGCATACCTGCGCGACGAATCATATCGTGCATCCAGGGCGAGTTCATCTCGAAGTAGTTGTTGGGAGCACCTGCGATGCTGGGACCGATGATGTGAGCCTTGAACTCCAAGCCCTGGTTGATGTAACCTGCATATTGTGCGGGAGTGATTTGGTCGTGCCAGAGGAGGAAACACATAGGAATCTTGCCCTCGTACTTCTCGGCGGTACGGCGAAGACTCTCGAAGGAGAATGTTTGGAGGATAACCTTACCGTTGGTGTTACCAACATTCACTTTGCCATCAACCCAGAAAGGAGTATTCTCGGGCTCGGGCTCGGTAATAATGTTCCAACCAAGGCGGTTAAGTTCGTTGTAAACCATCTCCTCGAAGTTGCTGGGGTTGAGCCACGACTCTTTGAACTCCAAGTAGATACCGGGACGGTGACCTGCGTCTACATCATCTTTAACATACTTAAACTCATAGGTGAGGCAAGTGTGAGGATTTGCGGGATCCCAAACACCTTTAATCTCAAATTTACGCTCTCCTAAGATATCACGGTCGAGTTTGTAACCCTCTGCATATTTAACAAGGTCTTCGAGGGGCGAAACATACTGGTGAATGGTCGAGAATGCGGGACGAGCCTGCTCGGGCATACTCTCCTCGTTGAACCAAGTACCGGCGTCGAGCTTTGCGAGCTCGTGGTAGAAGTATTGGTTGGTGTAATAGGGGTTGAACGATGCGCGGTCAGCTGCCATCTGAGCCTCAGCCTCTGCCTCGGTCATACCACCACCCTGAGCCGACATATAGAATGCCTTACGGCTTGCGGGAACGGTCTCGCCAAAGACGTTCTCGATGTTGGTTGTACGGCGGAGGTTGTCGTCGTGGTTAGCCAAGATAACACCATCCTTCGAGCACTGCAAGTCAGCCTCCAAGTAGTCGGCACCCATCTCACGAGCCCAACGCCAAGCAGCCTCAGTCTCTTCGGGAACCCAGTATACCGAGCCGCGGTGAGCGATTACCGCCATATCGGGTACATAATCACGAACTTTTGCCATATCCTCCGAGATATAACCGAGTTCGATACGAGCTGCATCGCGGTCGATGTTGGTAACATCCTGACTCTCGCAAGATGTGAGAGTAGCACACACCATCAGCGACAGAGCAGCAGTTTTAATCAAATTCTTCTTAGTAGTTTTCATACACTTACTTGAAATTTGGTTAATAAATAGTGGTTAAAAATTTTAGTTTTATAGAAATTGTGTTTTGTTATTTCTTTGCAAGGAGTCTCTTCTCCTCTTTGTTGGTCATAGCCATCAGAACTACCGACAACAGACACGCTGCAATCAGCAATACGAAGGTCCAATCCCAACCTGCGTGCTCGGCAACGTAACCAATAACGATGTTTGCCAAAATTGCAGTACCAAAGAAGTAGCCGAAGAAGCCGGTAAGACCTGCGGCGGTACCTGCGGCGTTCTTAGGAGCAAGGTCGAGAGCCTGTACACCAATGAGCATAACGGGACCGTAGATGAAGAAACCAATGGCGATGAGCGAAATGGTAACGATGGTCACGTTAGCCGAGAACTGCCAATAGAGGTAGATGAATACTGCCACGATAGCCATAAAGATGATGGTAGGCATAGCCCTGCGACCCTTGAAGACCTTGTCGGAGAGCCAACCGCACACCAGAGTACCGGGAATTGCCGCAAACTCATAGAGGAAGTATGCCCAGCCAGCCTGTTTGATGTCGTAGCCTGCGCTCTCTTTCAGATAGGTAGGAGCCCAGTCGAGGCAGCCGTAGCGTACCATATACACGAATGCGTTAGCAATGGCGATGTACCAGAGGAGTTTGTTGTTGAGAACGTGTTTGAAGAAAATATCTTTGGTCGAGAGCACCTCTTCGTGTTTCTCGCTGTAATTCTTGGGATAGTCGTTGCGCCACTTCTCAACCGAAGGCAGACCGCACGATTGTGGGGTGTCGCGGATGAGGATGTATGCCAAAATAGCAACGAAGATTGCCACAACAGCGGGGAAAACGTAAGTACCGATGAGGAAGTAAAGTTCGGTCTGCTCGCCATAGAACCACGAGCCAAACCACATTGCGCCATAGACAGCCATAGGACCAACCAGCGCGCCACCCACATTGTGGGCACAGTTCCAAATCGACATCATCGTACCACGCTCGTTCTGCGAGAACCAGTGGGTCATAACCCTTCCGCAAGGAGGCCAACCCATACCGTTAAACCAACCTACAAGGAAGTTCAAAATTGCCATAACTGCAATTGCCAAACCCTTCTGCTCGGGACCAAATGCCACAACGGGTACAATCATAAACATCATTGCAATAGATGCCAAGATAAGACCCAGGGGCAAGAAGCGGCGAGCATTACTGCGGTCGGATACGCTACCCATCAAGAATTTCGACAGCGCGTAAGCGATGGCGTTCATCGAAAGTACGATACTCAGCTCGCCTTTCTCGAAGCCAAACTCACCGAGGAATGGAATTGCCATCGAGAAGTTCTTGCGGACAATGTAGAAACCTGCATAGCCGATGAAGATTCCGATGAATACCTGCCAGCGCAGACGTTTGTAGTCTTTGTCTGCCTCTGCGCCCGTGCGTTCGGGCTTAAAGGGGGGAGGTGTCAAAAATCCCATAATTGTAAAGTTTTGTGATTAGTTAATAAGTTTGTTATTGGTTAATTAGTTGTATTGTTATTTAGTTTTCGTGTCTCTTCCACGTCCAAAGCCTCGGCAATAATCGAAATGGGGTTCATAACCTTTGCCGATGTGGACATCTCTATCTGCCACTTGCACGTCTCGCACTCGGTGGTTACAAAGTCCACTTCCGCAGCCTCTATCGCCTCAAAGAGGCTCTTACCGATTGCCTGTGAGTACTTGTAGTTCTCCTTCTTGAAGCCGAAGGTGCCCGCAATACCGCAACACTGCGAGGGGAGCATCACAAGGTCCAACCCCTCAATCATCCCGAGCAGCGAGGTGGCATATATCGACCAGCCGAGCCTTTCGATGTGGCACGCCGAGTGGTAGGCAACCCTCATGCGGAAATCCTTGCGGAATGCGAGCCTCACTTCGCCACGCTCCACAAGGCGGTGGAGGAAACGTGTGGCGAGCGATATGGAGTCCCTCACGTCGTGGTTGTCCAAGCCCAAAACGTGGTCGTACTCATCGCGCAGAGCGAAGGTGCAACTCGAAGAGGTTGCCACAACCTCCCTCTTGGCAGCAGTCGCCTTGCGAATCTCCGTAAGGTTGCGCTTGGCATCACGGGTGGCATCCTTCATCAATCCACTTGCCATCTTTGCCACGCCACAGCACCTCTCGCCCTCCATAAGATTTACGCCATAGCCCACAGCGTTGAGAATCTTCACAAGGTCTTTGCCGAGTTGTGGGTAGTTGTAGTTGGCGTAGCAACCGTGGAAGTAGGTTACCTGCTTGGGGTATTGCTTTTGGCTCTCGGCAGCGTTTTTGCGGAACCAGGTGGTAAACTTCTCGCTCGAATACTTGGGCATTGTGCGGTGGTGATCTACGGCAAGCACCGCATCCATAACTCTCTTAACGGGTTTGAGCCCCAGAGTAGTATTTACAATCGGAGCCACCATCGTAGCCATACCGCCCACAAAGTCGGTATTAGCCAAGACCACATCACGCAGTTTGTGTTTGCTCTTGCCGTTCTTGGCTCGTGCAATAGTGATAATATCTCCAATCCTAACTCCCGAGGGGCAAGCTACCTCGCAGCGTTTGCAGTTGAGGCAGTATTTGAGCCCCATATCATAGTAGGCGGCATTTTTCAGTCGGTAACGCTCGCCATCGGGACCTGCCTGCTTAGGACCGGGATAGAGAGGGTTGACCTCCAACATTGGGCAGTAGACCGTACATATAGTACACTTGGTACACTGCTCAAAGTTGTTCTCGCTGATATTGTTGTGCTCTATCTTCATACTCTTAGCCTCTCTTTTCTATCTCTTTAACAACTCTCAGGGCACTCATTACGGCAATGCCACCACCGCAACCCTCCTTCACAGCATCGGCACCTGCCAGCAGGGCACCTACGGCATAGAGATTCTCTACGGGCTTGCCGCCCAGCAGTGGGTGGAGCAAGTTGTCGGTAGCCACGCCAAAACGCTCAAAGGGCTGTGCATCCAGAAGGTCTTTCGAGTACCACTCTTGACGCAAGGTGGAAGCCACAACGTCGAGCCCTGCAATAGGCTCATAGACACCCTCGGCAGTAGCGACCAAGCCCCTACCAAAGAGGCTGCCCGTAGCGAGAATGTAGTTCTCTGCCACAAGTTCTTCGCCTTCGAGGTTGGCGGTGCGGATGCTCCTTACCTTGCCCTCCTCAATGGTGCACCCCGTAACGCTATCGTTGTTCAGCACCGTACCTCCGAGCCTCTGGAACTCCTCCATAAGAGCCTTCTGCACCCTCACACCCGAAGCCGAAACCGACACGGTGGGAGCCACCAAGACTCTCTTGCCCGTGGCGTTCTCAATAGTGCCGAGAGCCTCCTTGTCGCCCAAGCCAAAAACGGCAGGCAGGAGCACCAACTCCTCATCCCCGACCACTTGCGCAATCTTGCTGGCGTACTCTGCCACCACCTCGCCACGCAGCGAGCGCGAAATTTGCACTGCGCGCATCTCCGTAGCACTCTCGCGCAGAGAGTCGAAGGCTGCAAGCGAAACATTGTAGAGTCTGCATTCCAAGCCCCTTTTAGCCAACTCGCCAGCGATAAATTCGGGGTAGAAATCCATATATCCCTCAATGCCCACAAGTGCCACCTTGCGGTAGCCACACTCGCCCTCGGTGTCGAATGTGAGATACTCATCCATTGTGAGCCAAGCGGGTTTGAGTGCGCCAAGGGGTGTAAGGCGCAGGTGGTTTTGCGAGCCGTCGCCCTTCAAGGCGATACCCGCACGAGAGAATATATCCTTCACTATGGCAGTGTAGCCCTCAACGCTTCCTGCCTCAATAATCTTGCTATATGGGTGCGAGGAGTTCTCGCGGGCGAACTGCTCCAACGACTCCGCACCCTCTCGCCACAACTCCAATGAGCCCGAGAAGAAGTGAAGTGCGCTCTTGCCCGAAGAGATGATAGCCACCTTCGAGCCGCCACGAGCAAGGGCTATGCCGGAGAGCAATCCAGACAATCCGCCACCTATTATTATACTATCAAACCTCATATCTTCTCCTCCTTGTTAGTTACAATCTCCGAGAGTCCGCACACTCCCTCGTAGAGCCAGCGTGTAAACTGAGCCTCCACAAGCGAGTCGCCCCAAGCGATGGGACGTACACCGCGCCACCTCTCGTTCACAAATGAAGCCACATCCGAGAGTGCCTCTTCGTGGGTTGCCTTGTGGCTATCTGCCAATATGCCCGCTGTGCGTACAGCGCAGAGGTGCCCCTGACAAGTACCCATACCCATACGGGTGCGACGCCTTAGATCTACAAGGTTGGTGGCTCCGAGGCTCTCGATGGCATACTTTATCTCGCCAACCGACACCTGCTCGCACTCGCACACAAGAGCCTTGTCGCCATTGCTCTCGAAGTTTATCTTGCTCCTTTGGTCGCCGTGACGTCCTGTGGCACCCTTCTCGCCCATCGTCATCGAGATGAAGTGCTTGCGCTCACGCGAGGTGTTGGGGAGGTGTTGGGTGGAAGAGCCGGGTAGAGGAGTGGTAGCAGTGGTGCAGAGGGTTGTTCTGCCCAACTTGCGGCACACCATATCCGTAGCCCACTCCGCCATCAGTCGGTAGGTCATAAGTTTACCACCCGTGATGGTCACAAAGCCCTCCAAGCCGTCCCTGGTGGCGTGGTCGAGGCAGACAATACCGCGCGATACGCTCCTGCCCGTTGGGTCGCTATCGTCTGCAACCAGAGGGCGTACACCTGCATAAGCCCTCAGAATGCGGGTGTGGGCAAGAGCAGGTGCCAACATAGCACCCTCGCGGAGCAACAAATCCACATCCTCGGCTGTTACCTCGTTTTTGTCTATATCTTCAAATGGAATTTTGTCCGATGTAGTACCTATAAGACAAATGGTGTCGCCGGGTACCAAAATATCCGCATTGGCAGGTTTGCGGCAGCGGTTGATAACCACATTGTTCACTCTGTGACCGAATACCAACAGAGAACCTTTGGCGGGGAGCATACCTACCATCACGCCCGCCTTCTGGGCGATGAGGTGTCCCCAAATACCTGCTGCATTAACAGTTACGGGAGCGTATGCCACACTCTGTTCGCCCGTAGAGGCGTTGCGTAGCACCACACCCTCTATCCTATTGCCACTCCTTACGAAATCCACCACCTCGTGATAGGTCAGAACCTTCGCACCGTGCAGACGGGCGTCGAGAATGTTGGCAGATACAAGACGGAAGGGGTCGATGGCTCCATCGGGCACCTTTACGGCTCCGATGAGCGAAGGATTGATCGAAGGCTCCATGCGGCGAGCCTCCTCGGGCGATATTGCCTCGGCTGAAATGCCTGCATTCAAGCAGGAGTCGATAAATTTTTTCTGATAATCGAGGTCGTCCTCGGGTAGGGTGATGAAAAGACCATCGGTTTCCTCCACACAATGGCGGGCAACAGAGCGCAGAATTTTGTTCTCTGAGATACACTCCGCGGCGGACTCTTGGTCGGTTACGGCATAGCGTGCACCGCTGTGCAACAAGCCGTGATTGCGCCCCGTAGCACCTGTCGCAAAGTCCTTGCGCTCAACGAGTAGCACCTTTAAGCCTCGAAGTGCGCAATCGCGTGCAGTACCTGCTCCTGTGGCACCACCACCTATGATTATAACATCATAATTGCCAAGGTTGTTCATTTGGGTTTAGGTTTTATTTCGCAACTTATGTGGTTTCATTGCAGAACAAAATTAATTACTTTTTCTTTACAAACAAAACTTTTTTGATTATTTTTTGCAATTTATATATAATTGTTATTATATTTGCGTTGGAAACTACCTCCTAATATCACAAAAAAGTTGCCATTATGACCAGAGAAGAGAGGCACGAAATTATCATTGCAGAGTTGAAGAAACGCGAATCGGTGGGTGTGGCAGAACTCTCCGCACTGCTCGATGTGTCGTCGGTTACGATTCGAAAGGACCTTAATGAACTCGAACACGAAAGCAAACTCTACCGAAGCCACGGCAAGGCAATCCTCATAAACCCCTACATCAACAACCGCTCGGTAAACGAAAAAGAGAAACTCGCCACCGAGGAAAAGATGATTATCGGTAGGGAGGGTGCTGCTATGATTTCGCGTGACGACTCCATCATCATCGCCTCGGGTACGACCATGCACGCTCTGGCTCGCAACATTAAGCCTACGCACAAACTGACAGTCATCTCCGCTTCGACGGTCGTGTCGGAGATTTTGGCAAGCCAGGAGGCAATAGATATCATACAGCTGGGCGGCACTCTGCGCCATAGTAGCAACTCGGTAGTGGGTAAGTATGCCGAGAGTATTCTGCCCAACTTCTGTTGCAGCAAGCTCTTCTTGGGTGTGGATGGTATAGACCTCGATTATGGTATCACCACCACCGATCTTCGCGAGGCCGACCTCAATCGTGAGATGATGAAGATTGCGCAGAAGGTTATCGTTCTTGCCGACTCCTCCAAATTCCGCCGCAGGGGTTTCAGCAAAATATGCGATATGGACGAGATAGACGTTATCATTACCGACGAAGGTATTCCCCAGAAGATTGCCTCACGGTTGGAGGAGATGGGTGTTAAGCTTATTATCGCCCAATAACAGCGAGCACATCTCGCTGGAGAGTGTGCCTTGTGGGTAAATTTTGCACCGCACTACGATAGGCGAGTTCCTCATTTGCGCCAAGCAAACTGCGGAGCCACCTTCTTATTTGTTAAAATATTCCCTCCATAAAATGCACTATTTTGTTGTTTAGGGGTTCCAGGGGTTTTGCACCTTTGTGCCCCATTCCTCCCATTCCTCCATCTCTCTCATTTTTGCCTTTTTTGCCCTTTCTTGACTTAGGTCAGTTAGACTTTAGACCTTCGACTTTAGACAAAAACCTCACGGATATTAATACCAGATGAAATGAAGGGTAAATACAAGAATATCATCACTGAAAAACTCAATATTTTAGCCTCATTTTAAGTTCGAAAATCGCTTGAAGAAAGTGTGAAGAAGAAGGTAAAATCGCCCTTACACGCACACAGAGCCTATAAAACGATGCCCCAGAGGGAGCACTGCAACGAAAGGACAGTCAAGAGACTGTCCTTTTGTCGCTAACACCCTCTGGTGTGCTCCACGACCATGGTTTATGGAACTGTGCGTCTATCGCATCTTTACAAAATCCTCAATAAAAATACTCTTACAAACCCCTGCAACTTCTACCACTTAATGGGTGTTTTGCCCACCGAGAGGAGATAATTGTTGGCAGCAGAGAAGTGACGGCAGCCGAAAAATCCGTTATGGGCCGACAGAGGCGAAGGGTGGGCTGCCCGCAGCACGAGGTTGCGTGAGCCATCCACAATGGCTCCCTTCTTTTGCGCATAGTTGCCCCAAAGCATATACACAACACCGCTTTTGAGTTCCGAGAGAGTCGCCACAATAGAGTCGGTAAACTGCTCCCAGCCGTGACCTGCATGCGAGGCAGCCGAGTGAGCCCTTACGGTGAGGGTGGCGTTGAGCAACAGCACGCCCTGCTCTGCCCATCTATCCAGATTGCCACTTGTGGGTATGGGAGTCCCGAGGTCGGCATTTATCTCCTTGAAGATATTGCGTAGCGAGGGTGGAAACTGCACCCCATCATTGACCGAAAAGCACAAACCATTAGCCTGCCCTTCGCCGTGGTAGGGGTCCTGACCGATAATCACAACCTTCACATCGTCGGGTGGGCATTTGTCCAATGCACGAAAAATATTTCCACCGGCAGGGTAGACCGTGTGGCTCGCATACTCCGAGCGCACAAATCTCACAAGTTCCTCAAAATAGGGTTTGTCGAATTCGGGTTGAAGGAGCTCTTTCCAAGCCTCATTGATACGCACGTTCATAGCAGTGAAGAGAGAGTATTTATGGGGTTATTCGTATAGGTAGCATAGGATGTGGTCGTCGAGCAATTGGTAGCGTACACGAGGTGTTGGCAAGCCATAGAGTTCGGCTCCAAGAGTCTGAGAGGAAGTGTCAATGTCGGTAATGATCATATCTTGCAGGAAGTCCAATCCCTCCTTGCCACCATATTTATATAGTGCCTCCTTCGCGCTCCACACCAAAGCCTCGAAGTATTCGCCCACCTGCTCCTCAAACTGCTCACGCTCTTCGGGTGTTATGTAACGCGAGGCAACCTTCGAGAAATGTCTGCCGAGCGATTCAACATCCACTCCGCAGCGTTTGCCGCACAACATTACTGCCACCCACTCGTTGCTATGCGAAACACTCAAATAGTGGGCTCCTTTGCAGGGCTTGGAGAGTACCAAAGCACCCGACGAAGCGTAACGTAACTCGGCCTCATCTCCCAACTCGTGGCGCAATATCATACGAGCCGTAGCCCATTGCTCCCTACGCGAAGGTGCCACAAGATCCGCAAGGTGCTCCCTATCATTATCGTTCAGCAACGGAGACTCTTCTGCCGTCGAGCTTACTCGTTCTACTCTCAACACGAGGGGCACATCATCAAGCGTATATCTCATATGTTATAGCGGTTGTTGCCGTGTTTACTTTTTTTCGACTTTTATCTCTTCGGCGTGGTGTCCTGATGCCTTAGTGACGGTGAATTTTATGTTGTGGAGAGTGAAGCGGTCGCCTTTGCGCAAGAAGTCCTTTTTGGCTTCGAGCAACATACCCGCAATGGTCTCTGCCTCACCTCTGCAATCATCAAAGGTGCCCTCCTCCAACTCCAAGACCTCCTCCAAGAGAGCAATGTTCGCCTTAGCCTCAAAGAGGTATGCACCATCGCCAACTCGTTTGTAGAGTTGCTCCTCGGGGGCATCGCTCTCGTCTGAAATCTCGCCCACAATCTCCTCCAAGATATCCTCCAACGACACCAAACCGAGTGTGGAGCCATACTCATCGACAACGATGGCAATATGCACCTTCTGGGTTTGGAACTCCTCCAAGAGTTCGTTAATCTTCTTATGCTCGGGGGTGTAGAAGGCGGGGCGGAGGTGCTTGTTCCACTCAAAGTTGCACTCCTTGCCAACAAAGCGCAGCATATCCTTAACATATAGCATACCCACAATATGGTCAATGCTACCCTTGTAAACGGGGATACGCGAGAAGCCACTCTCGTTAATAACCCTGCGCACCTCGTCGAAGTTCTCCTCCTCGTCAATGGCTACAATATCCATCCTCGGGTGCATAATCTCCTCCACCTCCTTCGAGGCAAACTGCACAATACCACTGAGCATCTCCTTCTCGGTCTCGCTTGGGTTTTCGGTAATCTCCAAGGCATTCTCCAACTCCTCCATAGAGATGTTCTCGGGCTGAATGATACCTCTGTTCTGAATAGCATCCGAGTACTTCACGAGCACCAGCGAGAGGGGGTGCAAAAAGCGAGTGAGGAAGTTGAGAGGCAGAGCCACAAGGCGCGAAAAACCGCTCGGGTTGTAACTTGCATAGACCTTGGGGATAATCTCACCAAAGAGCAACAGTACAAAGGTTACCACAATCGTTTTAATGGCAAACTCCCAACCCGAGGAGTGAAACTCCACAAGGCGACCTATGAGGTTATTACATAGCGAAATGATGAGGATGTTTACCAAGTTGTTGATAATCAATATAGTGGCAAGAAGCCTATCCTGATTGCTGAGCAACTTCATAATGGCACGATTGACAGCCGTAGGGTGTTTGCGCACCTTGTCCAACTGAGTGGGCGAGAGCGAAAACAGAGCCGTTTCGGAGCCCGAAGTGAGTGCCGAGCAGCACAAAAGTGCCACAATGAAGAGTATGTTCCACACAAGCCCCCAATCGAAGGGGTAGAATGTTACTATTGTAAGCGGGTGGGTAATATCCATCTGTCGTTAGAAGAGTGAGGGTTCGTCTTGTTGTGTTGTTTTGGGCTCCGAGGATGGCTGTTCGGCTATCATATCGCCAATCTGAGCCTTAGCGGTCTTTGTGCTGCCGATAAGTTGCAGCCCCCTACGGAAATAGGCAGGTTGCATCAGCATACTGTCTATGTCTTTGTACTTTTCCGTAATGTTCCACTTTATGGCACTCTCTTCCTCTTCCTCGGAGGCAGCCGCAGCCGCGAGCGATCGCCTCTCCTCATCGTTGGAGGGTGCGGTGGGGTGTAACTCCTTGCGCCCCATCTGCTCAAAGCCCGTAGCCACAACCGTCAGCTCAATCTCGCCGTCCAAGAGATCATCGGAGGGACCTGCACCCCAGATGATGTTTGCCTCGGCACCACCTGCCGATATACTCGCCTTGGACTGGATGGCATCCTGCACCCTTACAGCCTCGTCCATAGTGAGCGATGAGTCGCCCGCGTAGGAGAGATTGAAGAGTATCTTTTTGGCACCCCTGATGTCCTGCTGGTTCAGCAGGGGAGAGTTTAGGGCTTTGTCTACCGCAAGGTCAATCTTGTTCTCGCCGCTGGTGCGTGCCGAGCCCATAACTGCCAAGCCGCTACCCGTCATCGTTGTGCGCACATCCTCCAAGTCGACGTTGATGAAGTCTGTGCGGGTAATCATCTCTGCAATACCTTTGGCAGCTGTTGCCAGCACATCGTCTGCCTTGTGGAAAGCCTCCATAACAGGTAGTGAGCCGTAGATTTTCGAGATGTTGTCGTTGTGAATCACAACCATCGAGTCGGTATTCTCCCTCAGGTCATCCAACCCTTTCAGAGCCTGTCCCATACGGTTAGGACCCTCGCCACGGAAGGGAAGGGTGACAATAGCCACCGTCAGCAAGCCTTTTGACTTGGCAGCTTTGGCGATGATGGGGGCTGCGCCCGTACCCGTACCACCGCCCAATCCGGCAGTGATGAATATCATCTTAGCCTTGCTGTTCTCCAACTCAATCATAATGTCGTCCAACGACTCCAATGCAAGGGCTTTCCCCTTGTCGGGGTTGTTGCCCGCCCCTCTGCCGCTGCCGAGTTGTATTTTGTTCTCTATGGGGCTACTCTGCAATGCTTGGCGGTCGGTGTTGCAAATCATAAACGTAACGTCCTTAATTCCGAGGTCATACATATGATTTACCGCATTGCCGCCCGCACCGCCAACACCCATCACCAAAATATCGGTATGGTTCTTGGTTGGGGCAGTGATGGAGCCGAAAAAGTTGTTCTCTATGCTGTTCATACTCTCTCTCTTTTCTCTCTTTGGTTTACTCTTGGCATCTTCTCTTGTGGGCTGGGGGACTACTGCATCTCGTCGTCCACAACATCGCCACCAAAGACAACATCGTTGAGCCACCTCAGCCAGCGACCACCCTTCTTGCCACCCTCTTTCTCGGGTTTCTTGGGAGTTTTCTCTTTTTTCTGAGGCTTCTCCTCCTCTTTTATGGGTATCTCTTTGTGCTCGGGGATTACAACATCCTCCTCTTCTACCCTCTGTTCAACGAACTGCTCTTCGCGTTTGTACTCGCTGGGGGCGATGCCGCTCTCGGCAATACCAATATAGAGCAGACCTATGGCGGTGGCAAGTTCGGGAGCCGAAGTACCCTCCATACTCTCTGCCGAGATGTCGCTCTCGGCAGCACCAAGTCTTACATCATAGCCCGTATGCTCCTTGAAGAGCACATCTACACCCGCAAGGCGCGAGCCACCACCCGTGAGGATGATACCGCTCGGCAGGCGGTTGTGGTAGCCCGAGGAGCGTATCTCGCTATTCACAAGGTCGATGATATCGAGCATCCTTGCGTTGATTATGGTCGTAAGGTCGCGGTAGGTAATCTCTTTGTTCTTCTGGTGGGGCGAGCGTGAGTTGATGCGTATCGAGGAGTTGAGTTTGTCGGCAGGTATGGCGCTTGCGATGGCATATCCGCATTTGGTTTTGAGTTTCTCAATCATACCTACGGGAATAGCCGTCGAGCGGATGTCGTTGTTGATAGCCGCCGCACCTATGGGAATGGAGGCAACATACCTCACAACCTTGTTCTGGATGACGCACAAGTCGGTGGAGCCTGCGCCGAGGTCGATAACAATCACGCCCGACTCTTTCTCCTCCTCGCTTGCCACAACCTCTGCACTTGCAATGGCGCCTGCAATATAGTGAGTGCCTGCAACACCAGCCCTCTGGAATGCCTTACCGATGCGCTCCAAAGCAACCTTGCCGCCCAGCACAAAACTGAACGTGGTTTCGAGTCGGCGACCAAACCTGCCAACGGGCGAGCCGATGGTTTCGTTGGCGTCAACCTTGTAGTTTTGGGGGATGCGCGAGAGGATAACCTTACCCTCGGGAGCCTGCACATTGTTCATATTCTCGTGCAGTTTCTCCACATCCCTATCGGTAATCTCGCCATCCGAGCCTCCAACATAGACAAAACCCGAGTTGTCGGCACAAACGATGTGTTTGCCCGATACGCCAACCCATACGTTGTCGACCTTCACACCCTGACGGGCTTCGAGTTCGGCTGTCGCCTCGCGGATTGCCGAGGTGACGTGCTCGATGTTGGTAACCTCACCGCGTGTGAAACCCTCCATAGGTTTGCTTACGGCATCCACAACGACAATCTCGCCTGTGTGGGAGAGTCTGCCCAATGCGACAACAACCTTGCTGCCGCCCAAATCTACTGAAATCAAGTGTTGCTCCATAACCTTACTTCTCCTTGCTATACCTATTTTTTCTCTGTTTTCTTTGTCTGTTTGGGGGCTTTCCACAATGCCTGACCTTCGTACTCCACATTGAGAGTGCCGCCCTTCATATCCACCACTTTTGCCTCGACAAACCTACGCCAGCGGTACATTTTCTCTTCCACCTCGTCCAATTTGCCGAACTCCACCAAATAGTCGCCCGTGCGTGGTACAAGTTCGATGTTCGGTTCGTTGTAGATTGCCTTGCTATTTCCACTTTGGGGATTTACAAGGTTTATCTGCACACATTCTCCGCCTGTCCACTCGGATTCTTCGAGGTAAACCACAAAATTAATCAGTTTGGAGAGAAAATTATAATTTTCTCTATATTTTTTTTCGCCATCTTTGAGCCACTCGTTGATGTTGCCCTCGAAACTCTTGCCAAAGGGGAGTTCGAGCGAGCCCGTAACTATTGGTATGTTGAGGGTGGCATGGGGCTCTACGGGTAGTACATAACCATCTCTTGTGAGGTAGAAGTTATGACTACTATCGGTACTAACCCTCAGCAGAGGAGCGCGTTGACTAACCTCGATGGTTAGTGTGCCGTTGTAGTCTACGTAGGCGATAGAACGAGCCGTGAAGCAGTACTCACCAATGGCTTTATTGATGGTTGCAAGGTCAAGACTGTCGAGGCTCTTGCCTACGATGGATATGCCCTCGTTTTGGAGTATGTCCATTACTTTCTCGGGTGTTATGAAACCCCTTTGGTCGGCATCCTTCACCACAACTTCTATGCTCTCCACCTTGCGTTCACGTTCGTTGCGAGCCCTCAGTAGCAAGGCGCATACGAAGTATGCCACCACCACGCACCAGAATATGGTCGTACCTACTATTCTCCAAGTTTTGCTCATTCTATCCTCTATTCGTTGTTCGAGTGTATCTCGCTGGTGCTTTTTGCACCACTCTTCGCCTCGCAAGTTCCTCATTTGCGCCCAGCAAACTGCGGACTTGCTAGTGCTCAATTGGCACAAAAATCCCTCAGCGATATGCACTCTCAAAGTTTTTATTGTCTAACGTCAATTCGTCCATTGCGATTCTTGCCACCCTGTCGGCAGAGTCGGCAATGGCGAGGGCGCGGATATTCTCGCTCAGAGAGGCAAGCCTCTCGGGGTTGGCAACCATCTGTTCCACAACCTCAAAAGCCTTCTCCACAGCCTCCACATCCCTGACAATCTCTGCTGCTCCCTTGCGGGCAAGAGCCATAGCGTTGTGTGTCTGGTGGTCTTCGGCTACGTTGGGCGAGGGAATAAAGAGGGTGGGTTTGCCCACTAAGCAGAGTTCGCTCACCGAGCAGGCACCGCTCCTCGATACGACTACCGTTGCTGCCTCGTAGGCGTAGTCCATACGGTCTATGAAGGCTCCACGCCAAATGCCCGTCATATCCCTATTCTTGCAGAATTCTGCCATCTCCTTGTCGTAGTACTTGCCGTTCTGCCAGATGACCTCCACCTTGCCCTCGCGGACTATGCGGTCGAGGTGTGCTTTCATCATCTCGTTCATTGTGCGCGAGCCGAGAGAGCCACCCACAATAAGTACTACGGGCTTGGTGCCACTCAGCCCGAAGTGGGCGAGAGCCTCTGCGTGGTCCACCGCGCCACCAAAACTACCCCTCAGAGGGTTACCCGTGTGGACAATCTTCTCCCGAGGGAAGAAACGCTCCATACCCTCGTATGCTACGCAAATTTTGCGTGCCCTCTGGGCGAGGAGTTTGTTCGTAACACCCGCAAAGGAGTTCTGCTCCTGCAAAATGGTCGGTATGCCCATCCTCTGTGCCGCTTTCAGCACGGGGGCACTTGCGTATCCACCAAATCCTATCGCCAAGTCGGCACCGAACTCTCGCAGAGTCTTGCGTGCCTTGCGCATACTGCTGAGCACCTTGAAAGGCACAAGCAAGTTGGAGAGCGTGAGCCTACGCTGCAACCCCACAATGGGCAATCCCACAATGTTGTAACCCAGGGCGGGAATCTTCTCCATCTCCATCTTACCCTCAGCGCCTACAAAGAGCAACTCTACACTCTCTCCCAGCGCCCTTCGGAGCGCCTCGGCAGTAGCCACAGCAGGGTATATATGTCCTCCTGTACCTCCTCCACTCAGTACTATTTTTATTGTTCTGTCCATCGTTATCTCGTTGTTCGAGTGCATCTCGCTGGCATCTGCTTCGTTACGCTCGTGCTCGAAATGCTCATTTGCGCTGAGCAAACTCCGCTTTCTCGCCCATCGCAAGCCTTGCATCTGCTCAGCGATATGCACTCTTAAAGTTCGTGTCCGTTGTTCGAGTGCATCTCGCCGACATCTGCTTTGTTACGCTCGTGCTCGAAATGCACTCTTAAAGTTTTTATTGTCTAACGTCTAACGTCTAACGTCCTAAGGCTTATAGGGCATATAAGCCTTATAGGAAAATTCTCAATTCTCAATTCTCAACTCTCAATTCTCAATTCTCAACTCTCAATTCGTCAACTCTCCTCCGCTTTTGCACTCACGCCCATCAACATTCCGAGCATTGTGAGGGTGAGCATCAGAGAGGTACCGCCTTTACTCACTATCGGTAGTTGCTGACCCGTAAGTGGGAAGAGCGACACGCAGACCAACATATGCAGAAAAGCCTGCAAGACTATCACCGTACCTATGCCCAAGACCATAAGCCCCGGAAATGCCGTACCGCATTTTAGGAAGATAACCATCGAGCGGTAGAACATCACAAGAAATGAAAAGAGCATCACAAGTCCGCCAAACAGCAAACCATACTCCTCAATGAGAAAGGCAAAGGCCATATCCTTATCTGCCTCGGCGAGGTAGCGGTTGGTGCTCTGACCGGGACCCTTGCCAACTAATCCGCCGGTGGCGATAGACATTTTGGCGTAGAGGGTTTGGTCGTGTTCTTTGGGTGAGCCATCGGGGTACTTGTGGCGTTCGTAGTACTCTTTGCCATCCCTACCTTCTTGGGCAGATTTGGTAAGTACGTTGGGAGTCCATGACGAAACGCGGCTCACTGCGGTACCACTTCGGCTACCCTCAGAACCGTAAATCGCAAGAGCCACTCCCCCAACAAGTAATCCCACAACTATTATCTTGCCTATGTCGCTCTTGTGCACCCTGCTGAGGAACATCATGGCCAACGACGAGGCGGCAATGATGAGCGTTGTGGAGTTGCTGAACTTTACGGTTATGAGGCAACACAGAGCAATAGGTCCCAAGATGGGTAGGGTTTGTGTGCGAAGTATCTCCAACTGACTCTCCTTGTCGTCCCTCCAATCGGCAATGCGGAAACTCGGCATTATGCGGAGCGACTCCATCTGCTTTTGGCGTGTGGAGAGTTGGCGTGCGAGGTTCAGTACGATGGCAAATTTCAGGAACTCGAATGGCTGGAAATCTATGCCAAGGATGTTGAGTGAGCGTGCGGCACCTCCGCCATCGTGCGAGATAATCATGAATAGCGTCAGTCCGAGAGAGCCAAGTAGAAATGGCACCACAAACATCTTGTATGCCCTAATACTCATCGATTGCGCAACGTAGAACCCTGTCATTCCTATGCAAATGAAGAGTAACTGTCTGATGAGTTCCTGACCTGCACTCTTGGAGGTGTCGTATGCCATATTGGAATAGACTAAGAAGAGCGAGTATATTAGCAGGACGGCTATAACCACCCACATAACCTTGTCGCCCGCAAAGATGCGGCTCGTCATACCGCTTTGTGTTCTCTCTTTTGACGCTGCCATAGCGACCTAATTTTGAATTTTGAATTGATCAGCCTTCGGCTGCTCTAAAATGCTCACGCTCGGCATAGCGTGTAAGCCCGCTCCGCTCTCGCTTACTCGCATTTGCTTGAATTTTGAATTTTGAATTTCAAGAACTTTGTTCTTGAAGAGTTTGCCTCGCTCCTCATAGTTGCGGAAAAGGTCGAAACTTGCACAAGCGGGCGAGAGCAACACCGTATCGCCACTCTGAGCCACCTGGCGGCACACCTCCACAGCCTCGTCTAACGAGTGGGTGTCATAGACAGGTACCTTGCCTTTGAAATTGTCGAGCAGTTTGGCATTGTTGACGCCCATACACACCAGAGCCTTCACCTTCTTGCCCACAAAGTCCATCAGCGGCTCGTAGTCGTTGCCTTTGTCCGTACCTCCTGCAATCCACACAGTCGGGCGGCGCATACTCTCCAATGCGTACCATACGGAGTCGACATTGGTGGCTTTCGAGTCGTTTATCCACTCTACGCCGTCAATCTCGCAAACCCTCTCCAAGCGGTGCTCCACGCCCTCGAAGGCGTAGAGCGTGCGGAGGATGCTCTCCTCGTCAACACCCGCAGCCAGAGCCGCAAGTGTCGCTGCCATAGCGTTGTAGGCATTGTGTAAACCCTTGATGTGGAGCCTGTCGAGGTCAATTCTTACCTCCTTTCCGCCCAACCTTACACAAGCCACTCCCTCCGCGATGTTGCACTTTCCAAAGGGACTCAGCAGTGCTGCGGGGTGCAACTTCTCCACCTCGGCAGCAATTGTTTGGTCGTCTGCCGAGAAGATGAAGTGGTCCTCGGGGCGTTGGTTGCGTATGATGCGCATCTTGCTGTCCACATAGTTCTGGAACTTGTAGTTGTAGCGGTCGAGGTGGTCGGGCGTGATGTTCATCAGCACTCCCACATCGGCACGGAAGTCGTAGCATCCGTCGAGTTGGAAACTACTCAACTCCAAGACGTACCACTCCCTATCGCCCTTTGCCACCGTCAGCGCGTAACTCTCGCCAATGTTGCCACCCACAGCCACCTCTAAGCCTGCCTCGGCGAGTATGCGGTGGGTGAGGGTGGTGGTTGTGGTCTTACCATTGGAGCCCGTGATGCAAATGGTCCTACCCTTGCTGAAAGGACGTGCGAACTCCATTTCGCTCACTATCCTCACACCCTTCTCGCGCAACTTTACGATGATGGGTGCTTTCTCGGGTATGCCGGGACTCTTGACCACAAGGTCGGCTGCGAGCACACGTTCCTCGCTGTGACCGCCCTCCTCGAACTCTACGCCCTCTGCCACAAGCAGGTTGCGATACTTCTCGCTCAGCGTGCCACTATCCGAGAGGAAAGTGCCAAAGCCTTTGCTCTTCGCCAACACTGCCGAGCCGTAGCCACTCTCTCCGCCACCAAGGATTACAATGTTTGTTGTTCTGTTCATACTTTTATCGTTGTTCGACTCAATCTCGCTGGCATCTGCTGCGTTACGCTCGTGCTCGAAATGCTCATTTGCGCCGAGCAAACTCCGCTTTCTCGCACTTCGCAAGCCTTGCATCTGCTCAGCGATATTGAGTCTTAATGTTGTTTATATTGTCTAACGTCAATAGTCCTAAGGCTTATAAGCCTTATAGGAGTTTAAGGAGTTTAAGGACTTTAAGGACTTTAACGACCTTAACGACCTTAATTTTCAACTCTCAATTCTCAATTCTCAATTCTCAATTCCCTCTACCTTATTTTCAGTGTGACGAGAGTAAATGCTGCCAGCAGGATTTGGATAATCCAAAAACGGATGACGATTTTATTCTCGTGCAGGTTCTTCTTTTGGTAGTGGTGATGGAGGGGTGCCATACGGAAGAACCTTCTGCCTTCGCCATACTTCTTGCGGGTATATTTGAAGTAGAGGGTTTGTATCATCACGCTCACGACCTCCACCAAGTAGATGCCACACAAAATGGGCAGCAACAACTCCTTGCGAATTGCAAGTGCAAAGACTGCCACGATACCGCCAATTGCCAACGAGCCCGTATCGCCCATAAAGACCTGTGCGGGATGGCAGTTATACCACAAGAAACCAATCAGTGCACCCACGAATGCTGCACCAAAGACCGCAAGTTCGCCACTGCCTGGGATGTACATAATGTTGAGGTAGTCGGCATAGATGACGTGACCCGAGAGGTACGCCAAGATGGAGAGTACCACCGCCACAATGGCACTCACGCCCGTATTCAGACCATCCAGACCGTCCGTAAGGTTGGCTCCGTTCGATACCGCAGTAATAACAAATATCGCCACCAAGATGTAGAGTATCCACGTCAGCGTGTCGCCCGTCTTGCTGTCGGAGGGGATGAACCAGTGGTAGTCGAACTCGTTGTCCTTCACAAAGGGGATGGTTGTCTTGGTGCTCTTCTCGCCAACGTAGTACTCCTCCACGCGGCTCTCAACCCTGCCATCGGGCAACACAACCTCCACAACCTCCGAAGTCTTCTCGGCGGTGTTCTTGTCCACGATGACTACCTGCTCCGAAAGGCACATAACCGTTCCGACAATGACACCCAAGCCCACCTGACCGACAATTTTGAACTTACCTTTCAGACCGTTCTTGTTCTTGCGGAAGACCTTGATGTAGTCGTCTGCAAAGCCCAATGCTCCGAGCCAGATGGTGCTGATAATCATCAACCAAACGTAGATGTTCGTAAGGTCGCCCAACAGAAGTATGGGCACCAGCACCGAGAGCAGAATGATGACACCGCCCATTGTGGGTGTGCCCTTCTTCTCCATCTGTCCCTCCAAGCCGAGATTGCGGATGTCCTCACCAATCTGCTTGCGCCTCAGAAGGCGAATTAGCTTGTCGCCAAAAATCATCGCTATCAGCAGCGCAAGAATTATCGCACCCACCGAGCGGAACGATAGATACTGGAACATTCCCAAACCTGGGATGTCGAAGTGTTGTTCGAGATACTTAACTAATGAATATATCATACCTATCTTTTTTGTCGGCTGCGCCTTGTGGGCATCTGCTGTGTTACGCTCTGGCTCGAAATGCTCATTTACGCCTAAGTAAACTCCGCTTTCTCGCCCTTCGCAAGCCTTGCATCTGCCTCACAAATCGCACCCTCTGTTCTATCTAATCAATTTTGCATTTTGAATTTTGCATTTTGAATTCCCTCTCCACTTCTTCTTGGTCGGAGAAGTGGCGTTTCTCGGTGCCGATTATTTGGTAATCCTCGTGTCCCTTGCCCGCAATGAGCACCACATCGCCCGCCTCTGCCATACGGAGTGCTGCGCGAATTGCCTGTGCGCGGTCGGTGATGGTGAGGTAGTTGTGGCGTCCCGTAACGCCCGTCTCCATATCCCTTAGGATTGCCTCAGGGTCCTCGGTGCGGGGGTTGTCGGAGGTGAAAATTGCCGTATGCGACTTCTCGGCGGCAATTTTTGCCATCTCGGGGCGTTTGGTGCGGTCCCTATCGCCTCCGCAGCCACAAACCGTGATGAGTCTGCGGGCGGTGCCTACGCCGAGGATAGTGTCGATAACATTGTCGAGCGCATCGGGCGTGTGGGCGTAATCAACCACTGCCGTAACACCCTCTGCCGAGCGGAAGGTCTGAAATCTGCCACAGACGCTCTGCAAACTGCTCAGAGCCACCAGCACCTCCTCCTTCTCGAAGCCCAAAAGGCGTGCGGCACCATATACTGCCGTAAGGTTGTAGCCGTTGAACCTGCCCAGCAGGTGCGACCACATCTGGTTGCCGTCAATCTCCAAGAGCATACCCTCCAAAGAGGTCTCTATAATCTTGGTGTTGATTGTGCCAACGCCACGCAGGGAGTAGGTGTATTTTTGCGCCTTGCAGTTTTGGAGCATAACGGCTCCGTTCTTATCATCGGCATTTGTCAGTGCCCAACTCTCCTTCGAGAGCCCATCGAAGAGCATCTGCTTAGCCCTAAGATACTCTGCGAAAGTTTTGTGATAGTCGAGGTGGTCGTGCGTGAGGTTGCTGAACATTGCACCCGTAAAGTGCAATCCCGCCGTGCGCCTCTGCACAAGGCTGTGTGATGATACCTCCATAAAGCAGTACTCGCACCCTGCTGCCACCATCTCTGCCAAGAGCCTATTGAGGGTTATGGCATCGGGCGTGGTGTGTGTCGAGGGCTCCTCGCGGCTGCCAATCTTGTAGACCACCGTGGAGATAAGCCCCGCCTCGTAGCCCAACTTGCGCACGAGATTGTAGAGTAGGGTGGCGGTGGTAGTCTTGCCGTTGGTACCCGTTACGCCCACGAGTTTGAGCTGCTCGCTGGGGCGAGAGTAGAAGTTGGAGGCGATGATGCCCATAGCCTCATTGGTGTCCTCCACCACAACATAACTTACGCCCTCTCTTATCTCCTCGGGCAACCTTTGGCATACAACGGCACTTGCGCCTCCCTCGGTTGCGGCACCTATGAAGCGGTGACCATCGACCACCGTACCCTCAATGGCAACAAAGAGCACCCCACAGCCCGCCTTACGCGAGTCCATAGTGATAGCCTCAATCTCCACGCTCCACGAGCCTACGCACTCCGTGACTTTAATCCCTTCTAATATCTTGTCTAATCTCATATGTTATGTCTAACGTCTAACGTCAATAGTCCTATGGCTTATAAGGCTTATAGGGCTTATATGCCTTATGGGATAATTTTCAATTCTCAATTCTCAATTCTCAATTCTCAATTCGAGCCTTACGCTCTCTCCCTCGGTGTACTCCTTGCCGGGCTCGATGCTTTGGCTCACCACCGAGCCTTTGCCCTTGAAGGTTACACGCAAGCCCCTTCGTTCCAACTCCCACAAGGCGTCCCTGAGTCCCATACCCCTCACATCGGGCATCACATACTCCTCGGTTGGGACCGCTGTGGCGGCTTTTGTTCTTGCAGAGCCATCGGTGGTGGGTGTTGCCTCCTTGTACCACGCGGGGTCGTGGGCGTAGATATACTCGGCAATCTCTCTGAAAACGGGCAACGACACACCTGCACCCGTATAGAACTTCACTTCGCCCCTCTTGCGGAGGGTTTTGATGGATACTATGCAGGTATATTTGGGCGCTTCGGCAGGGAAGTAGCCTACGAATGTTGCGAGGTACTCACGGCTGCCGTCTTTGGTTTCGTAGGCAGTGCGTCCTCTGTTGTCCGCCTTCTGGTAAATCTGTGCCGTTCCCGTCTTACCCGCCACGCGGAAGGGAAGCGAGCCCAAGCCCTTGTGTGCTGTGCCCAACTCGTCGTTCACCACAGCCTCCATACACTCCCTAAGCAGTGCGAGCGATTCGGGCGAGCAGATTGCAGGATTGACAACCTCCGTAGAGAACTCCTCCAACACCTCGCCATCCTCCTCGATGCGTTTTACGAGCACAGGCTGTATGAGTTTGCCGTCGTTTGCCACAGCGTTGTAGAACATTAGTGTCTGCAAGGGAGTCATATCCATCTCGTAGCCGTAGGCGGTCTGTGTGAGGGTGGTGTGCGACCAGCCACCATGCTGCTTGTAGGTCGAGGGGTGTTTTATACCCTTGAAGCCATAGCCCTTTATGCGTTGTATGTCGCGTATTTTGTCAATGCCTAACGAGTTGATATACTCAACCCATCTCTCGGGCTCTTTGCCATACTCCTCCGTTACGGTTTGCGCAAAGCCAATGTTGGACGATTCGGCGAAGATGCCTTTCAGTGTGGTTTTACCCGTCTTTTCGCCCACAACGTGGGTGTCGGTGATGGTTAGTCCGTTTATTACCTTCGAGGGTTTCTTGCCGCAGTCGATGCGTTTGTCGATACTCATTCCTGCCTCGTCAATCAGTGCCATAAGCGACACGCCCTTGAAGGTGGAACCCGGTGCTCCCTGCCATTGTATGGCGTAGTTGAAGTCGTCGTTTATCTCGCCATCTTTGTAGTGCGTGAGGTTTGCCATAGCCCTAATCTCGCCTGTGGAACACTCCACAACTACCGCTGTGCCACTTGCGGCATTGTTCTCTTCCAACTTCCTTCTAAGCGCACTCTCCACCACATCTTGCAGGTTTATGTCGATGGTGGTTATGATATTGCTGCCATTGATAGCCGGTACATTCTCGCGATCCACAATGGGAACGGAATGGCGGTGGCGTGAGTCGAGCCATACAAAGCGGTTCTGACCATCCTCGGCACTAATAACATCCTGGTAGGCTTTTTCGATACCCCTCGAAATGGTGTATGCTGCAAGCGAGCCATAGACCTTGTGGCGCAGAGGATGCTGCTCCACAACCAATCCGTAGCGAGGTTGCATCAGTGGGAATGTTCTCAGTCTGTCATACTCCATTTGGTTGAGAGTTTGGCTGATGAAGGGTTGGCTGTAATACGAAGAGCCAATCTTGTTCAGGGCACGGTGGCGTATGTTGTTAAGCATCTCTTTGTAGTGCGATGCCGGTTTGCCAAACATCGCCGAGAGTGAGTCGCAAAGTGCAGGTAGGTTCTTCTCGTAAACACCATTTTCCAAAGCCTCGGCGTGCAAATCGAGCCTTAGGCGATAGCCCCTCGTATCCGTAGAGAGCACTTCGCCATTGCGGTCGTAGATGTTGCCCTGTGCACCATCAATGATGCGAGTGGTATAGCAACGGCTCTCCGAGAGGTTGCGCAGGGGAGTGCCGTTGGGACCATACTGCGTGGCGACAATCTGACCTATGACCATAAGCGACAGCAGAGCGAAAATTCCGTAGAGAATCTTCACCCTATTCTGTATGCCTTTTTTTATGCGCCCGGGGTGTGGGTCTTTGGTCTTAGTCATAGTCTTAATGTTATCGGCTGCGCCTTGTGGGCATCTGCTGCGTTATGCTCGTGCTCGGATTAACTTTCAACTTTCAACTCTCAATTCTCAATTGACCAGCCTTCGGCTGCTCTAAAATGCTCCCGCTCGGCAAAGTCTGCAAGCAGCCTCTGCCCTCGCTTAATCGCATTTGCCTCAATTTTCAATTCTCAATTACTTATTCACTCTGTATGCTCGTTTTACACCATCGAGTCTTTGGATGGCGTAGGTAACCATATCGGCAACGCTCGAAGAGGGCACCTCCACGTTTATGGTGCCACCTAAGAGGTTGTCCCTCATTGGGGAGAGGGCTATGGAGCGTATGCTAATACCAAGCATTCCCACAGCCTCTGTTATCTGGTTGAGGATGCCTCCCTTGTCGTCAGCCACCACCCTTATGGAGGCTATAAAGCGTCCTTTGCTCTGTTCGCCCTTCCATCGTGCGGCGATGATACGGTAGGGATACTGTTCGTGGAGTCGGCGAGCATTGGGGCAGTCGGTGCGGTGTATTGTCACACCCTTAGTGATGGTCGTAAAGCCAAAAACCTCATCGCCAAAGATGGGGTTGCAACAGCGTGCCGTATGCCACTCCAAGCCGTGAACTTCATCGCCCAACACCAACTCCTCGGAGGCTTCCGAAGGTGTCTGCTTGGGTAGTACAATAGGTTTGGGAGGGAGTGTAGGTTGGGGATTTTCCTCGCCCTCAATGTGGCGCATGAGAACCTCCTTCACATCTCCCATATCGACCTTCTCGTCCACAATGCGTCCGTAGAACTCCATACCTGTGCGCACCTTGTAGTGCTTGCACAGCACAGCCACAGCATCGTCTATGGAGATGGTAAGTTTCCAGTTTTTGAGTTTGCGCTCCAACTCCTCACGTCCCAAACGTGCAAGTTTACTCTCCTCCTCTCTGAGGTATGCCTTGATGCGGCTACGGGCTTTGCTCGTAACGACCACATTGAGCCAATCCGACTTGGGCTTTTGGTTCTTGGAGGTGAGGATTGTAACGATGTCGCCATTTTTCAGAGGCTCCTTGATAGATACATTCCTATCGCCAATTTTTGCGCCCACACACCCTGCACCCACCGAGGTGTGGATGTCGAAAGCGAAATCCAAGACGGTTGCGCCCTCGGGGAGTTTGCGGATATCGCCCTTGGGTGTAAAGACAAAGACCTCGCGATTGGTTGCGTAGGCGTCCAAGCGGTTGCAGAGTCCCGACTTGTCGTCACTCTCCTCCATAATCTCACGCAATCGGGCAAGCCACTCTTCGTGCGATATGGAGCCTCCGCCCACGCCTTTATATCGCCAATGGGCAGCAATACCCCTCTCGGCAACCTCGTCCATACGCTCGGTGCGAATCTGTATCTCCACCCACTCGCCAAATGCCGACACAGTGGTGTGGAGTGACTCATAGCCATTACTCTTGGGGATGGATATCCAGTCCCTCATTCGCTCAGGATTGGGGGTATAGAAGTCAGTAACAATCGAAAAGACGTTCCAACAGAGCATCTTTTCTTGCTCCCTCTCGCACTCTATTATTATACGGATGGCGAAGATGTCAAAGACCTCCTCGAAAGTCACCTTCTGTTTCTGCATCTTGCGCCAGATGGAGTAGACACTCTTGGTGCGGCTTTTCAGATGGTAGCGTATGCCATTCTCCTTCATCTTCTTCTCGATGGGAGCCAGCGTGTCGGCAATCAGAGCCTCCCTGCGCTCGGCACTC
Source organism: uncultured Alistipes sp. (assembly GCA_937911745.1). Classification (GTDB taxonomy): domain Bacteria; phylum Bacteroidota; class Bacteroidia; order Bacteroidales; family Rikenellaceae; genus Tidjanibacter. The sequence continues at coordinate 224,886 of CALDPX010000058.1, forward strand.
TCGGCAAGTTTCTGCTTTATCTCGACGTACGCCTTTGGCTCGATGTGTGCGAAGGATATCTCTTCGAGTTCGCTCTTGATGTTGTAAAGACCGAGTTTGTGTGCTATCTGCGCATAGAGGTTCATACTCTCCCACGACTTGCGCATCTGCTTTTCGGTGGGGAAGATGTCGATGTTACGCATAACCTCCAAGCGGTCTGCCAATTTGAGCAGTATAACCCTCGGGTCTGCCGAATAGGAGATTATAAGGTCGCGAAAATCGTCTATTTGGTCCTTGTCGGTCTTGGTGCGGATGCTCGAAATGTCGTTCATACCGAGTATGATACCCACAGGAGCCTCTCCAAAGAGAGTGTTGATCTCTGCCAGCGACACCAACCCCATACGGGCGGCATCGTGCAGCAGGGCAGCCACCACAGAGTTTCTGCCCAAGCCTATCTCGCACGCCACAATACGCGCAGTGGCTATGGAGTGTTCGACCAGAGGTGCGCCATTGTAGCGCACCCTCCCTTCGAGTGCCTCCGTAGCCATACCGAGCGCACGCTCAATAAGACCTACGCTGTGCTCGCTAAACTGCGAAGCACAAACTTCCAAAAAATCGCAACAACTGTTCAATTCTCAATTTTGAATTTTGAATTTTGAATTACCAAATGATAACTCTCTCTTCGGGCGAGCGGTACATTGCACCATCGGTGATGCCGAACGCCTCGTACCAATCGTCAATGTTGGGCAGGGTGCCGTTTACCCTCCACTTGCCGAGCGAGTGGGGGTCGGTCTTGGTGAGGCGGATAATCTCCTGCTCGCGGATGTTCTGCGCCCACAGAGTGGCGTAGGCGATGTAGAAACGCTGCTCGGCGGTAAAGCCATCAATAGGCTCGGGTTTCTGCTCGCCCCACGAATCCCTCAGTGCGGTCATTGCAACCCTCAGTCCTCCCTGGTCGGCAATGTTCTCTCCAAGAGTGAACTGACCATTGGCGTGCAGTCCCTCTTTGTTTACCTCAATGGCATCGAACTGAGCCACCAACACCTGCGCCCTCTTATCGAACGCCTCGGCATCCTCTTTGGTCCACCAATTATTAAGATTGCCATCCTTGTCGTACTGACGTCCCTGGTCATCGAAACCGTGTGTCATCTCGTGACCAATAACCACGCCAATTGCGCCATAGTTTACAGCATCGTCAGCCTCGGGATTGAAGAATGGAGGTTGCAGAATGGCTGCGGGGAAGCAAATCTCGTTGGTTGTGGGATTGTAGTATGCATTGACCGTTTGTGGGCTTATAAGCCATTGGGATTTATCTACGGGTTGTCCGAGGTCGTTAAGATTGTCGGCAGTGTGCCAAGCGCTCAGCGAACGGATGTTTTCGAGATAACTCTTTGAGGGGTCGATTGTAAGTGTTTCGTAACTCTCCCATGTATCGGGGTAGCCGATTTTCACAGTAAAGGAGGCGAGTTTCTCGTGTGCCTTGGCCTTCGTCACATCACTCATCCAATCCAGTGCATCAATATGTTTGCCAAGAGCCGTTTGGAGGTTGGCAACCATCGAGAGCATTCGCTCCTTGTACTCTACGGGGAAGAACTTATCCACATACTTCTTACCCACTGCCTCCGAGAGGTTACCGTCTGCCACCGAGAGCGAGCGTTTCCAGCGGGGACGCTGTTGCTCACTACCCGAGAGGGTGCGACCATAGAAGTCAAAGTTGACCGCCGCGAACTCATCCGAGAGGTAGGATGCAGCACTGCGCACCTCGTGGAAGAGCATATAGTCTTTAATCGTTCTCAAATCCTCTTTGCCGATTATTTGGTTGGCTCTTTTGAGTGCAGGACGCTGGCTTACCACAAGTTCCTCGGGCATCTTGAAGCCCATAGCCTCGGCATAGGCATCCCAATCAATGCTCTTAAACTCGCGGCGAAGGGTCTTCGAAGTGAGTTTGTTGTAGTTCTTCTGGGGATTGCGCCTCTCCACATTCGTAAAGTGAGCCTCAGCCAGCGAACGCTCAATCTTCTCTACGGAAGCTGCTATCCTCTGGCACTCCTCTGCCGAGTAACCAGCCAACTCCATCACTCTCTTGATGTAGGTGGCATAAGCCTCTCGAATGGGGGCACTGCTATCGTCAAAGTAGTAGTCTCGGTTGCCAATACCGAGTCCCGACTGACCGACATAGAGCACATTGGTGGAGGTATTCTTCTCGTCGGCACCTACGCCCGAAGCAAAGAATACGTTGGCACTTGTGCGGTGCATATAACCAATCTGCGCGCTCAACTCACCACGCTCCTCAACAGCCTCAATCCTTGCCAATGCCTCTTTCAAAGGCTCGGCACCCTCTGCATTGAGCCTTACACTATCCAAACCGAGTCGGTAGAGGTCTCCAAGTTTCTGTTCCACACTACCTGGCTTAGCATCGCTTTTCTCAATCTCATCGAAGAGTTCCTTCACCCTCAACTCGTTGCTCTGACGCAACAAGTCAAAAGCACCAAAGCGCGAATACTCGGCAGTCAGAGGGTTATTGCGCTGCCAACCCGCGGTAAAATGCTCATAGAAATCGTCGTTCAGAGCATAACTCTCGTCGAAATTATCGGGGTTGAGTGCGGGAGTCTTTTTTTCGCCACAGCAGCCCGCAAGTGCCGCAGCCGTAAAGAGAATAAACATTGTTCGTTTCATGATTTCATATTGTTTTTAACGCGATTTTCACTAAAAAAGTCTATCAACATTGCAAAGATAAACTTTTTTTGTATATTTGTAATAGATACACCCTCTAAGAGAGGTGTTTTTAATAAAGTTTCTAACCCAATTAAACAAGTGAGCTATGAAACGTTTTTTTATTACTTTAATGATGGCAAGTGTGATGCTCGGACTCTCATGCCCGGTTGTGGCGCAGGCACGCGGTGAATGGAGCGTCAAAGGAGGAATTGGTTGGTACTCCATACCCGATTTTGTGGGAGCCCTGATGGTAGGTCTGGGTTCCATCGACACTACCGAAGGGACCACTTCTCACTCGTTTGTTCCACTCCTTAATCCCAACGTGGAAGTGCACTATGGTATAAACGATTGGCTCTCGCTGGGTGGTTCGCTAACGGTGGGCTACGCAAGCGCAAAATCGACTTTCGACGATACTGGCGTGCTCAACAAGAGCATTGTGGCCATCTACCCCACGCTCTGTTTTAGTGCTCAAACTCGCTACTTCTCATCGGGTAAATTCTCGATGTATGGCTCGTGGGGAGTGGGTGCGATGATGCTCGTCGGCAACCAAATAACAGACAACTCCTCCAACAACCAATTTGGCATTGCTCCCATGGGCAACGCCTATCCGTTGTGCTTCTCCTACGGAGGTGATTTGGGTGGCTTTTTGGAGGCTGGCTGGGGTGCAAAAGGACTTGTAAACATCGGTATCTATCGCAACTTCTAAATACTTATGAGTAAGGATTTTACCTATTTTCCCAAGGGCGTATGCTCGCGTCAATTCGACATTACTCTAAGCGACGAGAATGTGATTGAAAATGTAACGATTTGGGGCGGTTGTGCCGGCAATACACAAGGGGTATGTCGCCTTGTCCAGGGACGTCCCGCAAGCGAGGTTGCAGCCCTTCTGCGGGGCATTGATTGCAAGGGGAAAGGCACCTCCTGTCCCGACCAATTGGCAAAGGCATTGGAAGAGAGAATCGAGCATTAGAGTGCTTGATTCTCTCTTTTTAATTAGACATATGACCATGTTTTTGCAAAATTCTCGATTCCCGATTCCCGATTCTCGATTATAATTGGTATATTTGCCCGCTTAACTGTGATTAAACTTAAACTAAGAATCGAAAATATGGTCAAAAAAATCATCATGTGCGCCTTTGCGGTGTTGGCTTTTGCCTCGTGCGGCAGCCACAAAGACCTCGCCTATTTTCAGGAGATAGTCGAGAGTGGCACTCTCGAAAGCACTTCGGGACAACTCAATACTATTCAGCCCGGCGATGTGCTTACCATCTCGGTATCATCTTCAACTCCCGAGTTGGCTATCCCCTACAACCTCTTCTCTTCTCGTTCGCAAATTGCAAGCAGCGTTTCGGCAGCCAACTCCTCCAACAAAGTCATATCTAACGTAACTTATGAGGGCTATACGGTCAATGGAGAGGGCAACATTCAGTTCCCCGTACTTGGCGCGATTCACGTTGCCGGTCTTACTCGCACCGAGATTTCGGACAAAATCAGAGGCATGCTCATAGACGTTATGCCCAACCCCGTAGTGACCGTTACGCTTGTGAATTTCTACGTCACCGTCATTGGCGAGGTGGCACGCCCCGGCACCTACAACTTCCCTGGTGATAGGCTTACACTCTTGGAGGCTCTCGGCTTTGCGGGCGATTTGAGCGTCTATGGCAATCGCGAGAAGGTGATGGTTATCCGCGAGGAGGATGGTGGCAGGCACGTTGAGATTATGAACCTCAAATCGAAGGACATTTTCAAATCCCCTTACTTCTACTTGAAACAGAACGATGTTGTATATGTTGAGGCTGTGGGCGCAAAGGCCAAGTCGGTTTCGACCTTCACAACCTACTTCCCCATCATCACTTCGCTTGCGTCGCTCGGTACAGCTATCACGTCAATGATCTACTATATTGCGGTCGCATCAAGGTATTAAAATTTGGGCTACGACAATGGAAAACAACAACTATAATATGCAAAATAACAATCTCGTCCAGCAGAATGACGAGAACGAGGGGATGGATATCTCTTTGAGTAGCATTTGGAAATTCTTTACGGGCAACTGGTTTTGGTTTCTCATTTCGATTGTAATATGTTTGGGATTGGGAATGCTCTACTGCAAAGTCTCACCCAAAATCTACTCTTCCTCGGCACTCATCTACATTGACGAAAATGCATCGAGGAGTGTTAAGTCGGATGTCACCTCAATGACCAACTTCCGAATGATGCGTCAAACCTCTGTGGTGGATAACGAAGCAGCCATTCTTCGTTCGCTCTCGCTTATGGAGAAGGTGGTGGACAATCTCGACCTCAATGTGGTCTATAAAAAACCCGCCAAACTCCGCAAGATAGAGGTCTATGCACCCGCAATGCCTGCTCACGTTGTTCTCGACTCGCTCGTAAGAGGTTTTACGATTGAATTGAACCTCACGCATGATGGTGCGAACGGATTGATTAAGTACAATCTCCCCAACGGAGAGAAAAAGGAGCAGAAATTCTCCTCCAAGTACGACGAACCAATCTATGGCGAGATGGGTATCTTCCGCATTGTAAAGAACGCGCGCTATGCTGACAACTACGACGAGATAATCGACAAGAATAACAAGTTCTGGGTGGGTGCTACATCCGTAAGGGCTTACGCTCGCGCTCTTGCCTCCAACCTTTCGGTGGCTCCTTCGAGCAAAACCACGAGTCTTATTTCGGTTGGCATTAAAAGTGCCGTTCCCCAAAAGTCGGCAGACATTGTGAACGAACTGATCTACGTCTACAACGAAGATGCCAAGGAGGGCGAGAGGGCTGTTGCCCGTGCCACCATGCAGTTCGTAGACGAGCGATTGGCTATCGTAGGCGGCGACCTTGAAGAGGTGGATAGCGATGTGGCAAACTACCGCAAGAATGCCAAGAGTATCAGCCCCGAGTCGGAGGCGAGTCTTTATGTGCAAACCGCCTCTCGTTTGGAGAATGAGGCCGTGGAGATTGAAACCCAAATCAGCATTCTCCACGATGTACTTGCCTCGGTGAAGGCTGTTGGTGGAATGGTTGAGTTGGTTCCCAATTTGGGCATCTCGGATACCTCGCTCAATTCGATGATTGGAGAGTACAACGATGTTGTGCTGCAATATAAGATGATAGGTGGAGATTCTAATCTAAGCAACCCTTCGGTTAGTGCAACTCGCGAACGTGCAATCTCCATCCAAAGTCTGCTTCCCACCTCTATCAAGAACTTGCAGAGTTCGTTGGAGGTGCGCTTGCGCTCGGTAAATAAGCAGATTGCAGAGAACGAGAACAAGGTGAGCAATCTTCCTTCGGTCGAGAAGGGTGCACAATCCATCTTGCGCAACCAACAAATCAAGGTTAAAATCTATGAATACCTGCTCAACAAACGCGAAGAGACCAGCCTTAAATTGGCGACCACGGCTCCCGTATCGCGCGTCATAGATCCCGCACTACCAGCCACACAGCCCATATCGCCCCGCACGATGATGATTATGCTTTTGGCTCTCATTTTGGGTTTTGCGATTCCTGTTGTGATTATCTTCGTTGCCGAGTCTCTAAGGACCAAGGTCTACTCGATAGAGGAGGTTGAGGCTGCCATTGGTAGAGATGTTCCAATTGTTGGTGCCATTCCTTCGAAAGACACACGCCACACCAGCGACATTATGGTCACACCCAACAGCCGCGACTCCATTGCCGAGGCTTTCCGTATGGTACGTACCAATATCGACTTTATGATGCCCAAGGGCGGCAAGGTGATTATGACCACATCAACCGTTCCTTCGGAGGGTAAGACCACCGTATCGCTCAACATTGCTCTGTCGTTTGTGATTACAGGAAAGAAGGTTATCATTGTCGATATGGATATGCGCAAAGGCTCTATGGAGCAACGCTTGGGTGCGAAACACCAAAGCAAGGGCATCGTTTCTTACCTAATGGGATATGAGACCAACCTCGACAATCTTGTTGTTAAGAATTGCGTACACGGTGTGGATGCCCTCTTCGTGGGCACCATTCCTCCCAACCCTGCCGAAATTCTGATGCGTCCCGAGATTGATGCTATGTTCGAGGAGTTGAAGAAGATGTACGACTACATCATCGTCGACACAGCACCTGTTGCTCTTGTTACCGACACCCAAATCATCAACCGCTTGGCAGACATCACACTCTACTGCATGCGTATGGGACACACCGAAAAGGTAAGTCTTGATACCGTCAAGGCTATCTCTGCTCGCAAGTCACTCAACAATCTTGGAGTGCTTGTTTCGCAGGTTGGCGCCGGTAAACTCTATTATGGTGGTGAGAAGAAGAGCACAAACTACGGCTATGGCTATGGTTACGGTTATGGCTATGGTTATGGCTATGGCTCGGACGATGGCAAAAAAGAGTCGGTATTTAAGAGGGTGATAAAATCGCTCAAAAAGGGTAAAAATAGAAAAAACTCGGACAAATAGTGTGATTAATTAAAAACTTTTTTTACCTTTGCGTAAAAGGTTAAGATTAAGACCATTATAAACTTAAATAAAACTTACAATTATGCAACAGTTAGTAGAGAAAATCAATGCTCAGATTGAGTTGTTCCAAGAGAACGCAAAACTCCAAGTAGAGAAAGGTAACAAAGCAGCAGGCTCTCGTGCACGCAAAGCCGCTTTGGAACTCTCGAAACTCATGAAAGAATTCCGTAAAGCATCTGTTGAGGCTGCTAAATAAGCCCTACTACTAAACTCCAACGAGGGTGGCTAATTGTGTTTAGTCACCCTCGTTTTATGTTTGCAGATTTGGACCCGCATAGCCCCATTACATTCCTCCTTTGGCAAAGGAGGGATATAAGTAGGGATTAAGTATTATGCTGCCCACTCATTAGGCAAAGGTGCTTGCTTGGCAAACCCTAATGTGAGGTTATTATTAGCTCTCTGTTGCCAACCAAAAGGGTCTTATTTGTGCCTACCTTTTCGTAACGAAAAGAGTATGGAATCAAACGAATAACGTCCTCCACCGCTAATAAGAAGTGTTATATAGATTCCCGCATAGACAACTTTCAATTCCCCTTGTGAAAAGGTCTGATGGGGGAAAAAGAGGAATGCAGCACCCAACATAGCCACAGCCATAACTCCTGCCGTCAGTCGAGTTAGCAGCCCCACCGTAATCATCACTCCCGCAACAACCTCCAATACTCCCACAAGACTCACCACATCCGCACCATTTAACCCCAGTATTGTGGGATACTCTCCCTCTAACAACATATAATTTTGTGACTTGGTTATGGCTTCGGTAAAGAGAACGGCACCGATAAACAGGCGCAAAAAGAGCGTAGCCTTATCTGCCGCACCAAGCGGTGTGAATAATTGCTGCGTAGAACAATTATCTGTCGCTGTATGCTTTCCCCCTTTGCCGTTGTGTGTTGTGTTTTCCATAAGACGCTTTTTGTCCTCACAAAGTGCAAACCCCGTGCCTGAATTGCTGCCGTTAAGCTTGTGGTCGCATTTGGGAAAAGTGTCGCTACTTCCTCCAAAAGCGACCTATACCTCCTCGCGAATGGAGCGTAACTGAGGAGTTTTGGATGATATCGTTACAGCATTTGTTGTGCTTGAATTTCTACCCAATAAAAAACTCTTAGAACGGAGAGGGGATGCCAAAAAAGGGAGCCGGCTCCGCAACATACTCTCGCAGCAAAAACGCAGAGAACGCGATTGTTGCAAGGCATACGAGAAAGCGGCTCCGCAGTTTACTCTCTTTTACTCTCTCGATAAAAACGATTTTAACGGAGGAAATTTTGTGCCAAACAAGAAGGCGAGGTGCCGTAACGGCACTTTTGTG